>NZ_JAFUSK010000048.1 GCF_017471675.1 Pseudobutyrivibrio sp. | reverse complement strand
TGAGTGGTTTTATCTTCAAGAATGCAAACGGAGATGTCCTTTGCGAACAGAATCTCAATTCAGCAATCAAGAGAATAGTTACTTCATATAATATGGAAGAGGAAGTAAAGGCGGCTAAAGAGAAGAGAGAGCCGTTGTTGTTACCAAACTTCTCAGTGCATTATCTGAGACATACCTTTTGTACAAGATTCTGTGAAAACGAGACAAATGTGAAAGTAATTCAGGCGGTTATGGGGCATAAGAACTTCAGGACTACAATGGATGTCTATGCCGAAGCCACCGGAACTAAAAAACAGGAGGCAATGCAGAACTTATCTGCAAAGTGGAAGGAATTCTAAGAAGAGGCCTCCTTATAGACCTATCAGAATAGAAAAGACCTACTTTTGACCGCTTTTTCTTTCTGAATAATTACTGATAATACCTTGGTTGTATTTGAGAGAATTACCAATTATACCCGATAATTACTGATAATGGGGAATGAGGTAGTATGATGTAAGGTTTGTGGCAATTATGCCATACGTACAGGATTAATAAGTACTTACAAGACCAGATTCGAAAGAGTCTGGTCTTTTTATTTGCCCTATTAGTGAGTTCAGATAGACTCTAATGTGGAGATGTAGGTAATCTATAAATAATTTTATCCCCCACTTTATCCCCCACATTTGATATACGGATGTGGGGGATAAAGTGGGAATAAATCTGATTCTGGAAGGAATATTTCGTGAATAATAATGATTAAGAAGAAGCTTAAAGAGTGTTGAGATTATGATGAAAAGTTTGGAAACTTGGCACTTGCAAGAGTTGAGCTAGATTATGATGATGGCGTCAAGTACAACTACAGGAAACCTATACATTTCTGCCATAGTTGCAAAGAGTACAGAGCAGGAATCAGAGTATATAAAGCAGAAAGGCTTTGATGATCAATATTACAAGGATATGATTATCGAATATTTAAAGCAGTAGAAAAAGGCAAAGAAAAAGGATATTAAGAACCTTTTATGGGATAAATTACCAGAAGGCCTTACAGATGGGCAAAAGGAATCTAAGATTAAGAACATGCTACATGCATTTGCAAATGAGGAATTAATAATGGCAGATTCAGACAATAAGCGATTGGCTAATTGGATTTTAAAATAAAATATTTAACCAATCGTAACCAATAGCATAGACAATTTTCTAGCGCAAATATGCGTAATTAAGCGGTTTTGGATTGGTTAAATTGCTTTAAATGACTTTAAATGATGTAGCAGTCGTTATATATGGACATAGATATCCTTCAAAATAGTAAGCGTTGACAAGCTATGTTATCTAGGAGGAAGAAATGACGATATTAGTAGATTATGAAAATGTAACAAATCATAATGGACTTAAGGGCTTAGAGTATGTGAATGATAAGGATACTTTGATAATATTTTATTCTGGAACATGTAAAAGTATCAGGAAGGGCGACGTAACCTTAATTGAGCAAAGTGGCTGCAAATGGAGGGCATATAAGTTACAAGCTCCTGGAAAGAATGCATTAGATTTTTATATATCAGTACAGGCAGGAATACTAGCCGAGCAAGGAGAAAGACATATTGCCATTATTAGTAACGACAAAGGCTTTAAGGCAGTTGTGGATTTTGTAAACATAAAATACAAATCAGATGGCATGATTATTGTTAAAGCTCCTACAATTGAAGCTGCAATTTCTGTTATGAATGATCCTGATGATAGTAAGCGAAAAGACCTTGTAGATTCAAAAATGGCATTATTAAACATAGAAGAAGAGTATGCCAAATATCAGGAAAAAGAGAGACTTTGCAAAAAAATAAAATATGCGTTTGGTGATACAGATTATGAAAATCTTGTAGATGAAATTATATCGTTTGTATCTATACATGATAAAGTTCAGAAGAAGAAAATGTATTCAGATTCTATGCATGTATTTGGAAGAGATAGTGGAAGAGAAATTTATAATATTATCAAAGAAGTGGTATAAAAAGTAGTTAAATAGGATAGAGCAAATTAGCATTATATGTTCTTATACTACAGATTCAATGAAGGTATTAAGTTTTTTCATATAATATCATTGAAGACTATTAACAGAATGAATAAGGAGCTTCACATAATGACCCAAGGAAAATTAATATATGGAGATAAAAATAAAGTATTCCATGCTACAGGAATATTTGAATACACAGACATTTGAAGAAAGAATTAAAGCATAAAGAAAGCAAAACAATATGACACAGGAGCATCTGCAGAAGCACTTTCTTTAGAGAATAAAGCTATTAAAAAAATAGATTGTAAGTAACCTAATATCAAGTTATAATAAAAGTAGGATTTCCCTACTTTTTAAAGGAGGTGTTAATATGGCAAGCACATTATTTGTAAATGACGCAAAGGTAATGTCGAAAGGGCAGGTCACTATACCTAAGAATGTAAGAGCAGCGTTGGGCATTGAGACTGGAGATAGGGTGACATTTATAGTTGAAGGAAATGAAGTTAAAGTTGTTAATTCGGCCGTATATGCGTTAAAAAGGTTCCAAGAGCAAATGAAGGGTGAAGCTTCAAAGGCGGGATTATTATCTGAGGACGATGTTGCAAACTGGATTACTGCATCACGAAGGGAGGAAAATGCTGAGTGAAAGTGATGATCGATACAAACATTTTTATTTCAGCAGCGTTATTTCCTAATGGTACAGTAGCTTTGGCATTGAGAAAGGCACTAACTTATCCATATCAACCTATAACTTGTGACTATGTTGTTGATGAACTTCATAGAAAGTTTCAAGAAAAATTTCCAGATAGATTAGTGGAACTAGAGGCGTTTTTGTATGTTGCTTTACAGTCGATAAAATTTGTCAAAAATCCAAAAAAAATGAATGCAGCAGAATTAAAAATACGAGATGTTAAGGATAGACCAATACTTAGAGCAGCACTAAATGCGCATGCGGACTTATTTTTGACAGGCGATAAGGATTTTTTAGAAGCAGCGGTTGAAGATCCAAGAATTATAAGCGTAGCTACTTTTTTAGAAATGTAAATTGATATAATAGAGCATTACTATTCATGATAGTAGTGCTTTTTTATTTAAAGGTTGTCATAGCGACAACCTTTTGTTGTCGGTTCATACATTGAACCACTATGTATTATAAAGAAGTTAAAAGGACAAATCGGTTTATCAAAGGCATACATCAGATTCAAGATTCAAAAGTGGTTTCGCTTGTGATATTCTATAAATCGAAGTATAAAAAGAAACATCAAGGATTGAATTGTTATGGATAAATTAAAACCAATACTCTCTGTTGACGAACAGATTCAACATTTAAAGGATAAAGGCGTTAGATTTGAAATAATGGGTGAAGAAAGCGCATATCATTATTTGACTGAGCACAATAATTATTTTAAGCTTACATCCTACAGAAAAAATTATACTAAGCATCCTGATGGCGAGAAGAGGGGAAAATACATAGATTTAGATTTTGCATATTTAGTAGATATTGCTGTTATAGATATGCAATTAAGATATATGATAGTTCCAATGGCGTTGGATATTGAACATAATACTAAATTGCAGTTGTTAAGGAAAGTGGAAGAACATTCTGAGGACGGCTATCAAATAGTACAAGATTATTTAGACTCTTTAGGTGCAAATCAAAAGGCAATTTATGATGGCGAGATAGATCGTAATAGAGGCAATGTATATTGTGGAGATATAATCGATAAGTATGATGGAGCGTTTCCAATCTGGGCTTTTCTTGAGGTTATACCATTTGGTCGCCTTATTTCATTCTATAGCTTTTGCGCTAACCGATTTGCAGATAAAAATATGAAGAATAACTTTTACAGATTATTAACCTGTAAAGAAATACGAAATGCTTCTGCTCATAGTAACTGTATTCTTAATGACTTGAAGGCAAGGACAGCGAGCCATGATACCAATGCGGGTGTAACAAATGCGCTGATGAGTATAAAGGGAATGAATACAAACTTTAGAAAGAATCGAATGAGTAATGCTAGAATTCAGCAAATTGTAACTCTCCTTTATATGCACAAAGAGATTGTGACAAGCGAGGGTGTGCATGAGAAGGAGAGCAAGGGGCTTCATGATGTACTTACTAGGGCGTTTAAAAATAATGATTATTATAAGAACAATCCGATGCTTAAGGGTACCTTTGATTTTTTGAAATTGGTGGTTGACAGTTGGTATACTCATGAGTAAAATAAAAGCACAAAGAAAAAGTTTGACTTTTACAGAGCGGCATTGCACATAGTGTGATGTTAGCTCTGTTTTTCGTTGTTCAGATTTTTTGCCTCCTGTTGAAGGCTAGATTACAAGGTATAAAAATGGATTGCTTGTGATGAAATATGAAGTTATCATAGAAGAAGGTTTTATCTACAATGAGGTGTAAATATGGCAAGCAAATCATTTATAAGTAATACAAAGGTAATGTCAAAAGGACAGGTCACTATACCTAAGAATGTAAGAGCAGGAAAAATTGCACCATTGAAGGATACGTTTGAAGACTTGAGGTATCAACTATTAGGAAAACCAGAGTCCTTTTCTTTTAATAAAGGATGAATAATATTATGAAAAAGAAACTATCTATACTCATACTCGCATGTCTTACATTCCAAGCCTGCGGCATAAAAGAATCAGCACTTGAAGAAACACAGATCCAGCATGAGGAAGATATACCAAAGGCTCAAGCGAAGGAAGCTACGGTTGAAGATAATGGCGCTTATGATTTCACCTTGTGTTTTGCTGGCGATATCAATTTTGATGAAAACTGGGCCACAACACAGTACCTTAATACCTGCGAAAATGGGATAATAGATTGTATCTCACCAGAGTTGATAAACTTCATGCAGCAGGCGGATATAATGTGGATAAACAATGAGTTCACCTACAGTGACCGTGGACAACCGTTGCCAGGAAAGGCCTACACATTCAGGGCAAATCCAGATAGGGTGGAGAATTTGAAATTGCTTGGAGTAGATATAGTTGGTCTTGCCAATAATCACGTATATGATTACGGGAAAGAAGCCTTGATTGATACTATGGATACCCTTGATAAGGCAGAAATACCTTATGTAGGCGCAGGTCATAACCTAGAAGAAGCTAGCAAGCCTATCTATATGGAGATTCAAGGTAAGACTATAGCTTTTGTAGCAGCCTCAAGGGCTGAGAAAAATAAGATGACACCACAGGCAACTGATACAGAGCCAGGCATACTTAGGTGCTATGACACCACTCTTTTTGATGAGGAGATTAAAGAAGCAGATGCAAATGCTGATATTGTGGTGGCATTGCCTCATTGGGGCACAGAATATTCTACAGAGTTAGAATCTGTTCAACCTCAAACGGCCCATGAATACATAGATGCAGGTGCGGATGCAATAATCGGTGCACATACCCATTGCCTTCAAGGATTTGAATATTATAAGGATGTACCTATTATCTACAGTCTTGGAAACTATTGGTTCAACGAAAAGACGCTAGATTCAATGCTTGTAACACTTCATTGTTATGGGAACGATAATGAAGATAACATGGATGTGATAATCATACCTGCGTTGCAAACGAACTGCAGGACAGTATATGTAGATGATAAAGAAAATCAACGAAAGTTGTATGATAGGCTAGAAAATATATCTGTTAACGTAGAAATAGATGATAATGGGATTTTAAGAACTAAATGAGGCTATTTTGGCAGAAAATAAACAGGATACTTTATCATTTATAAAAAAGTGTTAAATCTGGCATATTAGTTGTAATCATCAAGTATTAATATAAAAGAAAAGTAAAAGGAGATTGGCAAAATGGCAAAGGTTTTATTATTAAATGGCAGTCCACACACTCATGGATGTACTGCTACAGCCCTAGATGAGATGGTTAGTGTTTTTGAAAAAGAGGGGATAGAGACAGAGATTATCCAGGTTGGAAATAAGGACATCAGGGGCTGCATAGCATGTGGAACTTGTGAGAGCAAGGGAAAGTGTGTCTTTGATGATTTGGTAAATGAGGTGGCTCCTAAGTTTGAGGAGGCGGATGGGTTAGTTGTGGGAAG
This sequence comes from Pseudobutyrivibrio sp., assembly GCF_017471675.1. Classification (GTDB taxonomy): domain Bacteria; phylum Bacillota; class Clostridia; order Lachnospirales; family Lachnospiraceae; genus Pseudobutyrivibrio. Next base: position 72,636 of record NZ_JAFUSK010000048.1, on the reverse strand, counting down.
CCCTGTATACTATGGTTCTCCTAACGGAAATCTGCTTTCATTTTTAGATAGATTGTTCTACAGTACTTCATTTAGCAAGCACATGAAGGTGGGTGCAGCAGTGGTTAGTTGCCGTAGAGGTGGCAATACAGCCAGCTTTGATGTGCTTAATAAGTATTTTACAATCAGCAGTATGCCTGTAGCTTCTAGCACCTACTGGAATCAGGTTCATGGTTTTTCAGCAGAAGATGTGAAAAAGGATTTGGAAGGCCTGCAGACCATGAGAAATCTGGCTAGAAATATGTCCTTTATGATTAAGGCATTTGCAGCAGCTAAGGAAACTATCGGTTATCCTGAACTAGAAAGAGGCGCATTTACAAGCTTCCCTGATGGAAAATAGATGCTAGAAAAGTGAGGAAATAACTGTGACAGAATTACAAACAGGAAGACCAGCGGACACAAAAGGACGTTTAGATAGAGAAATCAGAGTGTACGATTACTTGGATAAGCTTGGAATAGAATATAAGCGAATAGACCATGCACCTGCAGATACAATGGAGATTTGTGCCGAAATAGACAAATCCCTAGGTGCATTAATATGCAAGAACCTGTTTTTATGCAACAGACAAAAGACAAACTTTTACCTGTTGATGATGCCAGGAGACAAAAAATTTAAGACCAAGGAATTATCAAAACAAATCAATTCTGCAAGACTATCATTTGCTGAGCCAGAGGATATGTTGAAATATCTCGATATCGAACCAGGTTCAGTAAGTGTGATGGGGCTTATGAATGACAAGGATCACAAGGTTCAGCTTCTGATAGATGAGGATGTTAAAAACAGCCAGTTTATAGGCTGTCATCCTTGTGTAAACACATCTAGCCTAAGGATAACAACACAAGATATCTTCGATGTATTTCTTCCTGCAGTAGGTTATGAACCAAGGATAGTTACACTTTTAGGCGAGGATTAATAGCCCTATGAAATATAAAAATATTGTAGAAGCTAAATTTATATCCAGGCCAAATCGCTTCATTGCACAGGTGGAGCTTGATGGAGAGCAACTAACCGTACATGTTAAAAACACAGGAAGATGCAGGGAGTTACTTTTACCAGGAAGGACGGTATACCTTGAAAAAGCAACAAATCCAGAGCGAAAGACACCTTATGACCTAATAGCCGTAGAAACGCCAATTGGAATAATAAATATAGATTCTCATGCGCCAAATGCAGTGGTGAAGGGATGGCTTGAAAAGCAGGATTACGATTATATCTGCCCCGAGTATAAATACGGGGATTCCAGGATTGATTTTTATATGAAAAAGGGCGAGGACCAGTATCTATTAGAGGTAAAGGGCTGCACCCTTATAAAGGACGGCATAGGATATTTTCCAGATGCCCCAACCGAGCGTGGAGTAAAGCACCTTAGGGAGCTGGCAAAGGCCACAACACTTGGGTATAAAGCTATGATAGGCTTCGTTATTCAAGTTGATGGTGTTACAGAGGTTCGCCCTAATATCGACACTCATCCTGAATTTGGAATCGCCCTTAAGGAAGCAAAAGATGCAGGTGTAGAGGTTCTATTCTTGCAGTGTCATGTTGAAAAGGATTCGCTAGAAATTATAAATTGAGTGCATGTTTTATCGAATGTGGTAAAATATGAACCAGATAACAAAAGAAAGAAGGGGATAATAATGCAGTTTGAAACATTACAAAAAGATATGGTTGCCGCAATGAAGGCACGAGATAAGGCAAGAAAGGATGCAATATCTTCTCTTGTATCAGATGTAAAAAAGGCAGCAATTGATGCAGGAACCAGAGATAATATTGCAGATGAATTAGTAGATCAGGTAATACTTAAGTCCCTTAAGACAGCTAAGGAGCAGCTAGATACATGCCCAGCTGAAAGAACTGACCTTAAGGAAGAGTACCAGTTCAGATATGATGTTATTAAGGAATACGCACCAGCAATGATGTCAGATGATGAAATCAGAGCATTCCTTAACGAGAATTTTGCTGAAGTAATTGCAACAAAGAACAAGGGCGCTATCATGAAGGAAGTTATGCCAGCACTTAAGGGCAAGGCCGATGGTAAAGCAATCAACATGATTGTTGCAGAGCTTTGCAAATAAAATTGGATAATACCGCAATTATGAAAGACTCTAAGTATTTCACTTAGAGTTTTTTATTTAAAAGTATAGGAGACAGATAGATGATTGAAAATGAAAAGCTTGAGTGGGAAGAGGTTTCTTGCGAACATATAGTTAATGATGAATGGATAGATTTTAGAAAAAGTAGATACAGATTTCCAGATGGAAGGGAATTTGAGCCATATTACAGCTATAGTCGTAGGGATTATGTTGTTATTGTGGCAACAGATGAGGCAGGTAATTATATCTGCGTAAGACAATATCGTCATGGCATAAAGCGAGTAACAACAGAATTTTGCGCCGGCGGAATAGAAAGATGTGATGGCAAGGAATATGGCAGCCGTCTAGATAAAGATAGCGCAGAGGATGCCCTTGCAGCAGCAAAGCGTGAGCTGATGGAAGAAACAGGCTATGAAAGCGATGATTGGAAATTCCTACTATCAGTTCCTTCAAATGCCACAATGGCTGATAACTACGCCAACATATTTGTAGCTAAGAATTGTAGAAAAGTAAGTGGTCAAAGCCTAGATGAGACAGAGTTTTTGAATGTGCATTTGCATACCAGAGAAGAAATTGATGAAATGATAGCATCTGGCGAATTCCCACAGGCATCTCATATTTTGGCTTTGCTTCTTGCAGATAAGAATGATAGATAAGATATAAAAAAATGCCAACTAAGTGGCATTTTTTTTAATTATATCTTCAAACCTGTTATTATCAACGGGTTTAGAGAAATAATAACCCTGCACAACATCGCAACCTAATTGTTTTAGTATATTGTACTGTTCTTCGTGTTCTACGCCTTCCGCGATAACCATTACATTTAAGTACTTTGCAATATCGATGATAAACTCAACAAGACGAAGTGCTTTTTCATCCTTGTGTATGTTTCTAACAAATTCCATGTCTAGCTTAAGCACATCAAACTGTAATTCAGTTAACATGTTCAAAGACGAATATCCAGTGCCAAAATCGTCCATTTCAATGTAAAAACCCTCTTTTCTAAGAGTATCTACGACATTTAAGACATCTGTTTTATCATTGGTGTATGCAGATTCGGTAACTTCCAGGTAAAAATCTTTAATATCGATACCAGCCTCTTTTACGATGGAAAGCAGGTCGTGGCAAAGGTTTTCATCTAACATATCAATTCTTGATACATTAACAGACACAGGAAGACTGCAATTATAAGTCTTTTTCCATTGGGCAACCTGATTTGCGGCCTCAACCCAGACATAATGGTCAAGCTTTGTAATCATACCGTTCTTTTCAAACAGAGGTATGAATTTTCCTGGATTTATCATGCCAAATTCCGGATGCTCCCATCTGATAAGAGCCTCAGCACTGCATAGATGAGGGGCAGTGGATTGTACGGAAAATTTAGGCTGATAGTATACCTTAAATTGTCGTTGCTCTATGGCTTTGTCCAAATCGCAAATCAACTTCTCTTCAAAATTTTCTTTTTCACGGATGGATTCATCATAGTAGGCAATCTGAGTGCTATATGAATCATTGATGCTGTTACATGCAAGTAAGGCGTAATCCATCTTTTTGCTGAACTCATAGGAATTTGATTCATCAGACCTGAAAACGCCAATTTTAATACGATAAGTAGAATCCTCAGCAAAATCGTAAAGAGCGGTATTAATTTTTTCCAGCAGACCATCAGCGTGATTACCGCTTTTTATATACACATAGAATAAATTATTTAAATATCTACATGCTACACCAGCATTTTTATCCACGTAATCTTTAATGGCATTTCCAATTAAAACTAAGATTTTATCGGAATAAGCTCTGCCATGCACAGCATTAACAACATAGAAACGATTAAAGCTAATGGCGATTAAATCCTTAGAACAATGAGGATAATACTTATCATAAAGGGAGGCATATTCGCAGAAATATTCAATGTTATACAGATTAGTCAAATCATCAAACTGAGTAGCCTTAATGATGTCTGAGCCTTCGAATAGCTGGATGACTCTTGATATTCTAGCAAGAATAACTGCCGGATTTTCAAAAGGCTTAGGGATAAAATCAGCCATACCCATATTAAGAATTTCTACCTCAGCATCCTTTTCAGAAGTGAGACAAATAATAGGAATATTTTTATATTCAGAGCATTGACTGATAACGTTGAAGAATTCGTATCCGTCCATAACAGGCATGATTAAATCAAGAAGAATCAGAGATATTAGCCCGTTCTCTTGCTTAAGAATATCCAGTGCTTCATTTCCATTTGATGCAGTAAAAACCTCATATTCATCCTTGAGGATTTTTGAAAGCATCATTACATTGATTTCTTCGTCGTCTACAATAAGGATTCTACGCTTCATTTTCAAACGTTTTCCAATAAAATCGTTCATGTTACCCCCCGTCTTGAGAAAAAAAGAATTAGACTATTATTTATTATAACAACAAAGAAAAATAAATGGATAAAATTCAAAGAATGTTCATTAACTACTTGATGTAAAAAACCACAAATAAGACGTAATTTTACTTTATTATTAGGATAAATTCAGTTAGACTATATGAAAAGTAAATCGGCATTAAATTTAAGGAGTAGAAATGACATATTTAACCTGTTTTTTCCTGGATAACGAAAAAGATATCATCGTAAATCTATACAAAGATTTGGATAGAATCTACTACATATTAACCACCCCTAATCATAGCACTGGTAATCTGATTCGCAATCTTGCCAAGACTTGCAATCTGCCATTGTCAAAGGCTGAGGATGGAATGCTTGTTATCAAGGGTGAGATTCCATGCTTCATAGATGGAAATAATCAGGAAAGCTATATCTTTAGTCTGGCTGATACAGAGATTGCAAGCATATATCCTGACGGCAGAGTAGATGTAAAGGCAACCATTCCTGCCATTGCAAAGACACTTATGAGCCAGACAAAGGATTTTAAGCTGCAGGCGGATAAGACTATATTCAAGACCTTTATCAGAAAGGATTTTAAGTTTAGGGCAGATTTGCACACCCACATGAATGGTAATCTGACAGGAGATATTTTGATTGCACTAGGCATAGCACATCAGATTAGATATCCCTTATATTATGTGAAGAAGCTTGAGCTGGAGCTTACAGATAAACAGTGGGAGCTTGTAAATGCTCAGCGAGAGAAGGTAGCCAGACAATTTGTTTCATCTGATTTAAAGGGCAAATATCTGGATAGAAGAATCAATGACAACACATTTATTAACTTTGCTGATTTGATTCTTAACAATCTGGATAATGCAGAGATGAACATAGTCAAAATCAGAAATTCCCTGGCTGTAATCAAGGATGGGCAGGCAGTTTTCACTAATCTTGAAAAGGTTTACCTGTACAGATACGTGTTCTGTAAGGGCAAGGAGAGCGAGGAGAAGATAGATTTATCAAAGGTGGATTCTATACCGGATGAGGATGTGCGCCTTACACTTCGCCAAATGCTTAGTGATAAGGAAAATCCTGCTTATTCTAATAACACTATTTTCCAGGATAAGCTCCTATGGATTGCTAGAAGCTACAAAAAGCAGGGAGTTTACTATGCTGAGATAAGCGACACCACCCTTGTAAAGAAATACGAATCCATAGAAATGCTAAGACAGGTCCATGAGGTAATGCCTCATATCTATAACGAAACAGGGGTAATGATAAGATTTTTGGCGGCTATGCGTCGAATCCCTCTTACAATTGTAAAGGATGCGGTGACCCCAGCCAATTACCTTGAGCAGAACTTAGAAGTACTCAAGGCCACAGCCTTGGATCCTTATGTAGCAGGCTGCGATTTTGTAGGTGAGGAAATAAACGATATTATCACACTAAAGCCAGCATTTAAAGAGATAGTAAAGATTGCAAAGGCGGACCCTAGCTTTGTAATAAGAGTACACGCTGGAGAAAACGATAGCCAAAAGGACAATATTGCTCATTCCATCTCCTGTGTAAAGGAATCATTAGAGCCAGGTCAAAAAATGCCAAGAATGCGACTAGGACATGGTCTTTACACCTATAGTCCTACATCAAAAAAGGGCAAGGAAGCTCTTAAGGAGCTAAAGGATTGCAATGTTGTGCTGGAATTTCAGATTACAAGTAATGTACGCCTTAATAACCTAAATACCCTGGAGAATCACCCTCTTAAGCAGTATCTTAAGCAAGGAATCCGATGCGTACAGGGAACTGATGGCGCTGCATTATACGGAACAAATTCTATAGACGAGCAGCTGTCCCTTGCAAAGATGCTTGGCCTTACAGATGATGAGCTAAAGCTAATGCGAGAGGCTGAAAAAAATATCATAGAGGAAAGTCAGGTGGCATACTCTACCAAGAAGGCTGCATTTGCCAAGCTTCTTGGGGATAGGGATATGGAAGAAGTCTTGCTTGAAAAGATGCAGGCTGTAAAAATATCAAAAACCATAGGTAGCACCAAGGCCAAGCTAAATGCCAACACAGAATTAAAGGAACAGATAGAGGAAATAACCTGGGATCGATTGCCTGTAGTGTTGCTTGGTGGAAGCTTTAACACAGAAAGCAGAACTACCAAAATCAGCGCAAATGCAAAGGAGCAGCTGGATAACCTAATGGATTATCTTAGCCCTGATGAAGTGTGCTTTGTAGTTGGACACAAGCTTTCTGGTTACGAAAGATACCTGATTGATAATAATACCAAGGGATTTAGAATCTATTCCTTCGTGCCGGCGTTGATCACCCAAAAAGAAGCTGAAAAGCTTAAGGATGCAGGCGTGAAGGTGAGAGTGTCAATCGAAACAGAGGGAATGGCAATATACAAGAGCATTAACTACGAGATATTTGAACGCAGACCATCAATGGTGGTAGCTTTTGACGGAAACAGTGCGGCAGCCAACCTGATTCAGGAGGCGAAAAATGGTAAAGGTCGCTCAAATATTTTTGTGTGGACCCATTCTAAAAACCTTATGCAAAAGGCAAAATCACTCCATGGTTATGTTAAATCCTTTGATGGAGAAACGCCGTTAATAGGCTTGCTTGATTCCTTAAAGCTTTTCAAAGAGGAGTAGGATGTTAATTGAATATTCCTAATTGCTTCATTAATTCTTCAAAATGATATGTTAGACTAGCCATACACACGAAAGAGGTGGAATATGGATTTTAATTTTGAAGATGAAAGCAAACCTTATTCATCTGATGATGCTTATGAAGACCTGGAAAAGATTAGGGAGATTCTTCACGAAGCCCAGAGGAATATTAATAAAGATAAACTTAAATCGACACCTATTGATTTAAGTATACAAATTAATATTGATGAAGAGTAAAAGGCTGAGAAATCAGCCTTTTATTTATGGATTTCTATTGTGCAAAATTGAAATTTTAGATATATTTAAAACATAATATTTATTAGGTAATCAATTTGAAAGCTTAGGAGAATATGGATGGGAAAAACTCTTTATTTAGAATGTAATTCAGGAATTAGCGGTGACATGACTGTGGGAGCGCTGATAGATTTGGGGGCCGATACAAAGGTGCTTGATGCAGTGCTAGATACAGTTGAGGCTGAGGGGTTTAAGATAAAATACAGCAGAGTGAAGCGCTCAGGGTTAGATTGCCAGGATTTTGATGTAATCCTGGATGAAGAGCATGATGGACACGACCACGATATGGAATATTTGTATGGTCACACACATAGCCATGATGGGGAACATGACCATCATCACGACCATCACCATAATCACGAAAATCAAGAAAGCCAGCATCATCAAGAACATCATCACCATCATGTTCACAGGGGGATGAAAGAAATCACTGCAATCATTGATAATGCTAAGATGACTGATAATGCAAGAAAGGTAGCCAAGCGTATCTTTGAAATCCTTGCAGAAGCTGAATCAAAAGCCCATGGCTTGCCAGTGGAGGAGGTTCATTTCCATGAGGTGGGAGCGGTAGATTCTATTGTGGATGTAATATCAATCGCTGTTTGTATAGATAATCTGGGGGTAGATAAGGTAATCGTGCCAAAGCTATACGAGGGTCACGGCACAGTCAGATGTCAGCACGGTATCCTTCCGGTGCCAGTTCCAGCTGTAACAAACATAGTGGCCGACCACAAAATCAGCCTGGAGATAATAGATGTAAAGGGCGAGCTTGTAACCCCAACAGGTGCAGCAGCTGTAGCAGCACTTAGAACAGATGATAAGCTTCCTAAGGAGTTTAAAATCGAAAAAGTAGGTATGGGAAGTGGCAAGAGGGATTATGGCCTGGCAGGTTTTGTGAGAGCTATGATTATTTCTTAAGGAAAGGCTTGAATGTCTTGTTTTTTCGGGCTTTAAATAATATATTATACATAGGAGAATGTTATAAAAATGGGGAGGTTAATTGAGTTGCCAGAGAAAAATATAGACCACAATAATGTTGATACAGTAGATTATTCCGAAACAGCCATTTTGCAAATGCTGAAAGAATTGCCAGATGCCTGCTGTATTTTTAAAGTTATAACAGACCCATTTGGAACAGTTAGGGATATGCAGTTTTTGTTTGTAAATGAAAAATATGCATCCTTGGTTGGTAAATCCACAGCGGAATTAAATGGGGCAACATATTATTCTACAGTTTCAAATAGGGATGAGGATTGGATTAGACTTAGCTACCAGGCGGCCTTTATGCGTCAGTCTGTAATTAACAGGACATTTAATACTCAGTTCAACAAATGGTTTGAGTTCTGGGCAGTGCCTGTATATAAAAAGGGCTATTGCGCTTATATCATACATGATGTTACAGCAGAAAAGAGAAAAGAAGAGACAAGAGAGATTATTAGCAAATCAAACAACGTAATTATCGAATGTGCCAAGCTGTTGTCATCTAATGATTTCAAAAAAGGGGTAAAAGCAGCGCTTAAGGTCTTAGGAACTGTCTTAAAGGCTGATAGAGTATACATACTTGAGGCCAAAAGAGGTGAGCCTGGGGAAATGTATGAATGGATGGATAGACAAAGCGGCAGGGGCTTGCCATCTAAGAAAGTATTTGACCAATTCGACATTTTTACAATGTGGAATAAGCAGCTAGAGGGTAACAATATCGTCATCATAGAAGATGCTTCAATCATCAAGGATTTAAATAAGGCAATATATGACGAGATTTTATCCGGTAACATATCTCGTTATGCGATAGCTACATTGAATGATAAAAAAGACATTATAGGTTACTTAATAGTTGATAACTATACACCTAATTTAGATATTAACCTAAGAGAGGTAATGGAATCTGTTGCTATTTTCATTTCTGAAGAGCTTAGAAATAATAATATGGCAAAAGAAATGATGTACATGAGTACTCATGATGTGCTCACGGATTTGGGCAACAGACAGGCATTTTCATCGACTCTTAGAATGCTAGATGGCATGAAATTACCTGTAGGAATCTGCTTTGTTGATATCAATGGCTTGAAAGAGGTTAATGATACAAAAGGACATGATGCGGGAGATAATCTTATCAAAGATGTTGCAAATGCTATAGGCTCAGTATTCAAGAAAAAATACTGTTACAGGATAGGCGGGGACGAATTTATAGCTGTTGTTCCTCAGATTGAGCAAGAGCATTTTGCGGCATTATCTGAAAAGCTTAGGAAAAAAAGCAAAAAGATTCCTATGGCAATAGGTGCAATATGGCAGTATAATCCCGAGAATATAGAGGAACTTGTTAATTATGCCGACCAGCTAATGTATAATGACAAAGCAGAGTATTATCAGAATAGTAAGGATCGCAGACACTAGGTAAAGTTATGGCAAAACAGAAAAAACAGATAGAGTATAGATACTACGAGATACCAGATGGCCACTATGTTATGGCGCTACTTGGCGAATCATGGGTTAGAAGCTACGGAGCCGAGCAGGAAAATCTTCTTCATTTTCATAATTATATGGAGATTGGCTATTGCTATTGGGGTAACGGGCAGCTCACTATTGAGGAGGCCAACGTGCCATATAAGGGTGGGCTGATTACCATAATTCCAGAGAATATTCCCCATGAGACCAAGAGCTACAATCAGGGTATTTGCAAGTGGGAATACCTGTACATAGATATTGATAGTTTCATCAGGAATGAAATGCAGTTTAAGCGAATGTTGCCTGAGGAAGTGATAAAGAGACTTAACAATCATGGATATGTTATCCAGTGGAATCAAAATAAGGTGATGACTTCTATTATCCGCAACATTATTGAGGAATACAGGGAGACAAAGCCTTATTACAAGGAGGCTGTTAAAGGGTATTTAAGGGCTTTTGTAGTAGAGCTTCTAAGGATTAACGAGGATATGAGCTCTTCGCTTACCCTGGAGGAAAAGAGATTAAACAGCTATATCGAAAGAAGTGTTAACTATATCTCAGAGCATTTTGCTGAAGATATAAAAATGTCTGATGTGGCCTATGAATGTGGCCTTTCTGAAAGTCATTTCAGGCGCATATTTGAAGAGAGTATGAGCATGAAGCCGCTTGATTATTTGAATATGGTTCGAATTGATAAGGCCTGTGAAATCATACAAAATAAAGACTACGCTATGGAAGAGGTAGGCTTTAGAGTTGGTTATCAGACACCATCAACCTTTAACCGTAACTTCAAAAAGCTGACGGGAAAGACTCCTTATCAGTGGAAAAAAGAAGAAAATACTTTAGGAATATCAAAAAAGAATTATCAAATAAGTGCTAAGAAAGGATGGTGATTTGCTTTAGCAAATCACTATCCTTTCTTCATAATTTCAACAAATTTTCGTAAAAAAACAATTATTCAACAATCCCAAATAGTCGAATTTGCACATTTAAAGCGCAAATATATAGACCTAACTGTTGCGCAAAACTAGTATTATGACCATATGAGGGGCGGATATAATAATAATTATTGTGCATGTTGCACAATATGTGTCCGCAAATTTTTACAAATAAGGAGAATGGAGAATGAAGAGAAAGTTACTTTCACTCATGCTTGTAGGCACAATGGCTGCATCAATGGTAGCTTGCGGAAGCAGTGCTGACACAGCAACAACAGACAACGCATCACAAGATGCAACAACAGATTCAGCTGCTACAGAAGCAGTTCAATCAGATGATGAGAACACATTAACAGTTTACGCTTGGGACGAAAACTTCAATATCCCAGCTCTTAAGGCAGCTGAGAAGGATTATCAGGAAGTTAATCCAGATTTCAAGCTTGAGGTTATCACACAGTCACAGTCTTCAGATGTTGAGCAGGCAGTAACACTTGCAGCAGAAGCTGGTGACTATAGCACATTACCAGATATCGTACTTTTCCAGGATCACTATTTCCAGCAGTACGTTACAAACTATCCAGATGCATGGCAGTCAGCTGACGGAGCAGATTGCGATTGGGATGGACTTGGCGCTGAAAAGCTTTCATACTCTACAGTTGATGGAACACATTACGGTTTCCCTGTAGATGCAGGTACAGCAATTTTCGCTTACAGAACAGACCTTCTTGAGCAGGCTGGTTACACAATTGATGATGTAACAGGAATCACATGGGATGAGTTCGACAAGATTGGTAAGGATGTATACGCTGCAACAGGAAAGTATCTCCTTTGCATGGACGGTGATGGAAACGACTTATTCTATATGATGCTTCAGGAAGAAGGCGTTTCACAGTTCAAGGATGGCGAGCCATACTTCACAGAGAACGAAACACTTGTTAAGGTATTCAACACACTTGTAACACTTGCTCAGGACAATGTTCTTTACCTTGCTAACGATTGGTCTGATTATACAGATCAGGCAATCCAGGGCGATATGGTAGCTGGTGTATTCAATGGTAACTGGATTATCCCAACAATGAAGCAAGTTACAGATAACTCAGGTAAGTGGGAAATCGTTCCAGCTCCAACACTTACAGGTAAGCCAGGATACGCTTCAAATGGTGGTTCTTCACTTTACATCACAGCTAACTGCAAGAAGACAGACCTTGCTAAGGACTTCTTAGCTTACACATTTGGTGGACGTTCAGCAGAAGACGGACAGTCAATCACATATGATGAGGCACTTCTTAACGGTGGTGTTATCGGAACATGTGCAGCAGCTGCAGAGTCAGATGTATATCAGCAGGGTGTTGATTTCTTCAACGGCCAGGCAATCTACGCTGACATCGTAGAGTACACACAGAACGTTGCAACAGTAGAGCAGTCAGATTATCACTATCAGGCAAGAACAGCTCTTGCAACAGCTCTTATCAATGTACTTCAGAATGGTTATGAGCCAGATGCAGCTTTAGAGGAAGCTGAAACAAATCTTAGATTTGAAATGGGACTTTAATCAGAAAGTATAATGTATAATCATGGGAAGTGGCTAGCCCACTTCCCATTTTTAAAAGAAAGGGTAGACATCGTGGAGAAGAAGAAAAAGGGAATGACACTTGCAAAAAAGCAATTGGCAGCTGGCTGGTTGTTCCTTACACCAGCAACAATTTTAATTTTCATAATGAGCTTTTATCCAATCATACAGGCTTTTATCACATCATTTAAAACAGGAAAGGGCATCAACATTAAGTTTGCTGACCCACTAACTTACAATTACTCTCGAATGCTACAGGATGTAATTTTCAAAACATCAATGAAGAATACATTCCTTTATTTAATAGTAGAGGTTCCTATCATGTTAATCTTCGCTATCTTATTAGCGCAGCTTCTTAACAATAAGGACCTTAAGTTCAAGGGATTGTTCAGAACATGTATATTCTTACCATGTGCAACATCTCTTGTATCATATTCATTAATTTTTAAGTCAATGTTTGCAACACAGGGCCTTATCAATTCAATCTTACTTAAGATAGGCATAATCAGTGAAAACATTAACTTCCTCGGTACAGCATCAACAGCTAGAGCAATCATCATCATCGCTCTTATCTGGAGATGGACATGCTACAACATGGTGTTCTACTTAGCTGGTCTTCAGAATATTGAGTATTCAGTATATGAGGCAGCCAAGATTGACGGCGCAAACGGATGGAAGACCTTCTGGTATATTACAGTGCCACTTCTTAAGCCAACAATCGTAATGACAGCAATCATGTCAATCAACGGTACATTACAGCTCTTTGATGAGTCAGTAAACTTAACAAGTGGTGGTCCTGCAAACCAGACAATCACAATGTCACACTACATTTACAACCAGGCATTTGGACAGGGTGTTGGTAACTTTGGTTACACATCAGCAATGTCATTTATTGTATTTATCATGGTTGCAATCCTGGCATTTATCAATTTGAAAGTAGGTGATACACGTGACTAAGAAGAAAAACAGATCAATGATTCAGCGCAGACTGATTCCTACATACATATTTTTGATTATCTGCTCATTCATATCAGTATTTCCATTATACTGGATGATTGCAGCAGCAACAAACTCGTCACTTAACGTGGCAAGAGGTTCAATAGCATTTGGCAATCAGTTGATGGTAAACTTTGCGAACCTGAAAAATGCAGTACAGGGCACACTTTGGAGCAGTATGGGAAATTCATTCCTTTATTCAATTGTGCAGACAATCGTTACACTTTTTGTATGTTCAATAGCAGGATATGGATTTGAGCTATACCACGACAAGGGCAAGGACAGATTATTTGGAATCCTTCTTCTTGCAATGATGGTACCAGCAGTAGCAACAATGGTTCCTTTGTATGGACTTGTTTCTAAGGCAAAGCTCCTTAACACAGTATGGGCTTTCATCCTTCCTGGTATTTCAACACCATTTATGATTATGATGTTCAGACAGAATTCTCGTAATTTCCCACCTGACATCATGGAAGCTGCCAGAATAGATGGACTTTCAGAATGGAAAATCTTCTTCAAGATGTACGTACCTGTTCAAAAATCAATCTATGCAGCAGCAGCAGTTATTACATTTATGAACGCTTGGAACGCATATATGTGGCCAAAGGTAGTAATGAGCGACAACCGAGCTCAGACAATGCCAATGTTCATTGCAAACATTTCAAGCGGTTACACAGTAGATTACGGTATGACAATGCTAGGCGTATTATTCTGCTCACTTCCTACAATGATAGTATTCTTCGTACTTCAGAAGCAGTTTGCAGAAGGAATTACAGGATCGGTAAAATAACATGAAAAATTTCGATTATGAAATTGTAAAGGACCCAAAAGTATTTGAACAAAATAGATTAAAGGCTCACTCAGACCATGAGTATTACGATAGCGAAGCCTATGCCTATGGGGAGAAATCAAGCTTCAAGTATTCCTTAAATGGCACCTGGAAGTTTGAATTTGCCAAGAATTATGAGGTTTGCGACAAGGACTTTTATAGATTAGACAGAGATTGCAAAAGCTTTGATGATATAAAGGTTCCTGCCCATATTCAGCTTGAAGGCTACGATAAGATAATGTATGTGAACACCCAGTATCCTTGGGATGGACATGAGGCGCTAGAGCCAGGTGAGATTCCTACCAAGGAGAATCCTGTTGGAAATTACGTAAAGTATTTCACAGTCCCTTCTTTTATGAAGGAGGGACCTGTGTACATCTCATTCCAGGGTGTGGAAAGCGGCTTCGCAATTTGGCTCAACGGTGAATATGTTGGCTATAGCGAGGATTCTTTTACACCTAGCGAGTTTGACCTGACACCTTTCATAAAGGATGGAGAGAACAAGCTGGCAGTGCAGGTGTTCAAATGGACATCAGGTAGCTGGTGTGAAGACCAGGATTTCTTTAGATTCTCGGGAATCTTCAGAGAGGTTTACCTGTACACAGTGCCAAAGACTCATATTAGAGACTTGCGAATCCAGACACTTCTTGATGATGATTACAAGGATGCAACCCTTGTTATCGATATGGATGTGATTGGAAGTGGCATGGTTCAGATGACACTTTCAGATGACGATACAGATATCCTTAATAAGCTTGCTGTAGAAGAGGGCATGAATCACATGGAAGTACATGTGAGGGAGCCAAAGCTGTGGAGTGCAGAAAAGCCTTATCTATTCGATTTGCAGTTAAATGTCTTTGGTGAAACAGGAAGAATTGCAGAGGTTATCAAAGAAAAGGTTGGCTTTAGAAGGTTCGAGATGAAGGATGGCATGATGCACATTAATGGAAGGCGCATTGTGTTTAAGGGTGTTAACCGCCATGAATTTTCTTCATCAACAGGTCGAGTTCTTTCAGAGGAGGATATCCTAAAGGATATTATCACTATCAAAAAGAACAATATCAATGCAATCCGAACCAGTCATTATCCAAACCAAACATACTTCTACAGATTGTGCGATATTTTTGGATTATATGTAATCGATGAGACTAACTTGGAGACCCACGGTACTTGGCAGACGCCTATTCAGATTATGAAGCTTAAGGATGATAGCTATGCGGTGCCAGGTGACAGGCCAGAGTTTGCAGATAATGTAGTGGATAGAGCCCATAGCATGTTTGAACGTGACAAGAATCATCCATGTATACTTATCTGGTCTTTAGGAAATGAAAGCTACGGCGGAAGCAACCTAAGGCGCATGCAGGATAAATTCCATGAGTGGGATAGCACAAGACTTGTGCATTATGAGGGAGTATTTAACGATAGACGTGTGGATCTTTCCGATATGGAATCCACAATGTACGCACCAGTGAAGGCTATTAAGGAATGGCTAAAGGACCATAAGGATAAGCCTTACATCAACTGTGAATACATGCATGCCATGGGAAACAGCTGTGGTGCAATGAGCAAATATACGGAGCTGGCTTATGAGGAGCCATTGTTCCAGGGTGGATTTATCTGGGATTATATAGACCAGGCTATCACCATCAAGGATAACAGAGGAGTAGAATTTGAAGGCTACGGCGGTGATTTCGACGATAGGCCAAATGATGGTAGCTTTTCTGGCGATGGTATTTGTTATAGCAAGAATAGAGAGCCTAGCCCAAAGATGCAGGAGGTAAAATACGATTACCAAAACATCAAAATCACTTTTGATGGCGGCAAAGCTATCATTGAAAACAGAAATCTGTTTACAAATACAAATGAATACACAGCGCTACTTACAGTGGAGCGGCTTGGAGATTTAATAGCTGAGGAAGAGCTTACAATCGATTGTCCACCGCTTACTACTACAGAGTATGCCCTGGAGCTGGATTTACCAAAGGATGATGAGTATATTGTTACACTTTCATTCTTGTTAAAAGAGGACAATCTTTGGGCAAGAGCAGGCCATGAGGTGGCATTTGGCCAGACTACAGTAGGCCGATTTATCTTTGAGCGAGGACCAGCGCAGAAGCTTACAGTAACCCAAGGCTTCCATAACCTGGGGGTAAAGGGGGATGATTTTGAAGTCCTATTTGTAGGCGTGAAGGGCTTAAGCTCTTATAAATACCATGGCAAGGAGCTTCTTAAGCGCTTTGTAATGCCAAACTTCTGGCGTCCAATGACAGAAAACGATTTGGCTAATCAACTGCCATTTAGAGCTGGTCAGTGGAAGCTTGCAAGCAAGTATTTAGCTACAAATCGCATGGATGATGGCATTAATGAGATTCCTTTGGTTGAGGTATCAGAAGACAGAGTAAAGGTGGTATACACATATCATCTGGCCACAAAGCCAGCTGGCAAGTGTCAGGTTACATATATAGTTCATGCCGATGGATTAGTAGATTGTACATTGAAGCTTCCTGCTTCGGCTGAAATCGGAGAATTGCCTGAGCTTTCAATGGCGCTAACACTTGATAGCAGCTTAGAAAACCTTGAATGGTACGGAAGAGGACCAGAGGAAACCTACAATGATAAATGCCATGCAAAGCTTGGTATATTTAGAAATAAAGTGGCTGATAATATGGCAAAATACCTGGTTCCTCAGGAATGTGGAAACCATGAGGAGGTACGCTACGCAAAGCTTACAGATGAAAGGGGCAATGGAATATTGTTCTTAACAGAATGTAACGGATTCTCGGCACTTCCTTACACAGTTCATGAAATAGACGAGGCAATGCACCCTACAGAGCTGCCACCAGTACATTTCACACATGTGAGAATAGGCAAGCAGATGGGTGTTGCAGGAGACGATACATGGGGCTCTAAAACCCATCCGGAATTCATGCTAGATAATAGCAAGGATATGGAGATTTCCTTTAGTTTTAGGGGTATTTAAGGCATTATTTATATGTTATAATGAATGTCGGCTGCAGGTTGTAGCCGACATTTTTTAGATACAATGTTAATTACTAGAAGGAAAGTTGAGGGTTAATTATGTTTGAAACAAATGACACATTCGTAGAAGAGGCAGTAAAGGTAATTGAAACAGCTCAGGATAAAACAAAAAAAACCGGTGCTGCTGTAGTAACATTTTTATTATTAGTAGCTACTGTTACTTATTCGAGAGGGATTTTGACAATTATAATGGCGATTTTGCTCATTATTATGGCTATATTTACGATAATCTTATATACGAACAAAAATATTGAATATGAATATGACTATACAAATGGTAGCCTTGAAATCGCAAAGATTATTAACAATGAAAAGAGAAAAAAGGTTGTTAATATTGAATCAAACGAAGTAAAGATGGTTGCAGCAGTTGGCACAAACGAATCACTTAAATACGACCATGTGCAGCTTAAGACTTACGATTGCAGCGCCCATGATTCAGAGCAAAAAGATTACATTTTAGTAGCTCACAGCGAGGCAAAAGGCAACGATTTCAAAGTAATATTCACACCTTCCGACAAATTACTTAACGCAATGGCAAAATACAACAAACACGACATATACCTCTAAAGCCTTCCCAAAGGCTTCTCCCTTTTTAGGGAGAAGCTGTCAGCGCAGCTGACTGATGAGGGTATACGTATGAGGTGTCTAAAAGGAGAATTAAATGAACGCACAAGAATTAAAAACTATATTCGAAGAAAAATTCGGCCCTTCAGGCGATATCCGCACATACTTCGCCCCAGGCCGCGTAAACCTTATCGGCGAGCACACCGACTACAACGGTGGCCACGTATTCCCATGTGCCCTTACAATCGGCACATACGCCGTAGCAAGAAAGCGTGAGGACAGAGTTATCAAACTCTACTCAGCCAATATCGAAAATGTAGGAGTAATCGAAAGCTCACTTGATGACCTTACAAACAAGGACGAATATCACTGGGCAAACTATCCTCTTGGTGTTGTTTGGGCTCTTATAGAGAAGGGTGCAGAAATTAAATCAGGATTTGAAATGGTAGTTTGGGGCAATATTCCCAACGGTTCAGGCCTTTCTTCATCAGCATCTCTTGAGGTGCTTACAGGCACTATGCTTAACGATATGTTTGGCCTTAACAAGACAATGATTGATTTAGCCCTTATCGGACAGTATTCAGAAAATAATTTCAATGGATGTAACTGTGGTATAATGGACCAATTTGCGGTAGCAATGGGACAAAAAGACCACGCCATTTTCCTTGACTGTGCAGATTTATCCTATAAATATGCAAGCGTAAAGCTTGAAGGAGCTAAGATTGTTATCACAAATTCTAAGGTAAAGCACTCACTTGTAGACAGTGCATATAATGATAGAAGAAACGAGAGCGCTCAGGCACTTGCTGATCTTCAGACAGTATGTGGTATCAAGGAGCTTGGTGAGCTTACAGACGAGGAATTCGAAAAATACGGCTCAGCTATCAAGGATGAGGTTAACTACCGCAGAGCAAAGCATGCTGTTGCTGAAAACCAGCGTACAATCAAAGCAGTAGAAGCCCTCAACAACAACGACATCGCTACATTCGGAAAGCTTATGAATGCCAGCCACATTTCACTTCGCGATGATTACGAAGTATCATGCGAGGAAGTAGATTTCCTTGTTGAGACAGAGTGGTCTGTACCAGGTGTCATCGGCGCCCGCATCACAGGCGGCGGCTTCGGCGGTTGTACAGTAGCAATCGTAGAAAACGATGCCGTAGAAAACTTCAAGTCAATCGTAGGAAAGGCTTACAAAGAAAAATATAATCTGGACGCTGAGTTCTATGTAGTAGACATAGGAGATGGCGCTCGCCGATTAGCATAAATGATAGCTCCCTTCGGGGAGCTTTTATAATTGTATTATTGTACTGATATATATATAATAAATATAACGAATATCAGATTTTGAGAATAATAAATTTGTGAGGGTGCAATGGAAAAGAGAAGAGAATTAAAACCACGTGAAGAAGCTTTGATGAATTTCTTGTGGGAGAAAAAGGAGCCAATGACTCCAAATGAAATGGCAAGTGAGCTTCAAAAGGATGGTTGGAGTAACGTAACAGTTTATAAGATTGTTCAGGCATTGTCTGAAGAGAACTACTTGGAGATAGACAGCTTTGAAAAGACAGCCAAGACTTATGCAAGAAAGCTTATCCCAACTATTTCAAAGGAAGAATACTACTCAAGTCTTCTGATGGACAAGGGATTTGATAGCAGCGCTATTGCAGAATTGACTGCATCATTTATTGGAGCAAATAGCTTAAAGCAAAAGGACAAAAACAAACAGGTAATCAAAAAGTTAGAAGAGGTTATATCGCAGCTAAAAGGTGAAGACTAATGTTATTCAATTGCATTTCTGTGAATTCCATAATGCAGGCTTCAGTTACATCTAGCATTATGATGATTTTGATTTACAAGATTAGAAAAGAAGACAAGCTATTCGATAAAGTTAATCCAAAAGTATTCTTAATAATATACTCATTGTGTTTATTAAGAATGCTATTTCCTGTGGAATTCGAAGGATATACACGACCAATTTCCGGGGGACCTGTGTGGAATTATGTAAACGATTTCTTGTCAGCAGAAGTGTGTAAAATATCTGGATATCCAGTAACAATTATCCATCTAATCATAGCTATTTGGTTTGCTGTTGCAGCAGTAAAACTAGTTCAATATATAAAAAAATATAGAAGGATTCACAATATCTTTTGGTATTCTGGGGAAGAGATCGAAGCAGACGAATTCACTGAAGTAACAAACAATCGATTTATCTCTACCAAAATAAAAAGAATTAACTTTATAGATGCGCCTTGTTGTATGGGTATTTTTAAAAGAATAATTGCAATTCCAAATGAGAATTACACAAGCAGGGAATTAGAAATTATCCTAAAACATGAAAACGAGCACCTTAGAAACAATGATGTTTTAATAAAACATCTCATCAATATTATCTGCAAAATATACTGGTGGAATCCTGTTGTACTGTTTGTAAAAAAGAATATCAATCAGAGTTTAGAATTAAACTGTGATATGAGAGTTCTTGAGAACAATACTCAGGAGTACCGAATCGAATATCTGGAAACTATTTTGCAGGAATATAAAAGGCATAACGAAATAGAACACGAGCTTATGCTTGCATTAGCAGATGGTAATCCAGAAGAATTATATGAGCGATTTAAGGCTATCTCATCAGCAAAAAGAAAGAAATCAATTATTAATCAGTTTGTCATTTCATTTTGCCTATTAGCGATAGTAATGATATCTTACAGCTTTATTATTCAGGCAAACTATGAACCTACTGAAGCAAACTTGGGAGATTATGAAGGTGAGGTTCTTTCAATCGATGGTTTTAATTCGTATTTGAGAAAGAATGATGATGGAACCTATTCATTGATTTACAAAGAATCGATTTTGGGTCAGGAACAAGTAATTCTAGATGTGGCGGAAGAGGAACTTTCGTATTATACAGATACGGGAATAAAAATAGAATAATTACTTAAGAAACGGAAGTAAGAGAAAAATATCTCTCTTACTTTTTTGTTGACAATAATTACGAATATACTATAATGATAATCAATAAAAAATAATGGAAGGAGGAATAGTATTTTGTTTTTCAAGAAAACCATCATTTCTTGTATGCTTGGCATGACAATTCTATCTACTAGTTTGCCAGTAAATATTGAAAAACCAGACACAGAGTACACAAAACAGTACGAAGTAAAAGTAACCAAAATTGTAATAAAGGTAAAATACGTTGATGGTGTCAAATATATAAGAAGATGGGATGCATCAAACAACAAGTGGATAGACCCTGAATGGAAGAGGGTAGACTGAAAGGAGAATGAATGATTATGAAAGTTAAAAAGTTAATTTCAACAGGTATTTTAGGGTTAATGTTGGCCTGCACATTCATGCAAACAAGCATGTTAGTAAAGGCAAATAATCACACGGATAAAGTGTTTAATTTTTCTTTTATAGCTGATGGTTCAGACATTGCACCTGAGGCTCCAAGAGCGAAAAATGATAACACTGCTAGTTATGTAAAGAGCAATGCAGGTGTAGATCAATTTTCTGTATGGTTTGGTGGAACTAATGGAAATAATGCTGATGCAATGACATCAAATATTGTATCAAGCTATGCAATTATGCCAGCTGGTTCATATAGATATATTTCAAATAATGCTTATGGAAGATTTAGAAATGTATATCCAATTTTCACGGTTGGACAAGATAATAGAGCCCATCGTTTATCAGGAAAATGGAGTCCAGACAATATTAGTGGGAGATACTAAAAAATGAAATGCATGAAGCAACTTCTTGTGGGTGCATTGCTTGCGGCTAGTCTTTTGACTAGCTGCAAGAATGATTCGGTAGAAGATGATAATATTCAGATAGACACAAAGCCTTTAAATGTTTCAGATACAGAATGTTTAAAAGAATATGGTAAAGGCTGCGAAGTCTATAAAGAAGGGGATACTTTTGAAAAAGAAGGTATGGAGATAACAGTGAACTCTTCTAGAATCACAAAGCAAAAAGGTGACTGGGAAAACTTGGCAGATTATTATCCAGATGAAGATGAAAATGGCAAGGTTACAGATAAGTCATGCTATTACATAGTGAATCTAACTATTCATGTGAAGGATAGAAAGGATCACATCATGGGTTTTTGTGGATTTAAAGCTGGTGTTTTAAATAAAGTAACAGGCCAAAGCATCCAGAATAGCAGTATCGTCTCAAGCACATATTACAATGATTTATCGGAAACTAAGAGGGAATCCGACGACATTTTCGTAGATTATCCAAAGGAAGGGGAAGATATTGTTAATCAGGATTTTATCTTCCAATTAGAGGATGAATATTACATTAACAATGAAAATATTTTCTATTTCTTGGTAGAGGAGAACACCGCTACTATTGAATATGATCAGGGAAGAGAACATGTAGCCCTAGTTAAACTGGAGCCCCAAATAGACTTATAGAGGTAAAAAATTGCTATCTTATGAAATAACATACGGGATAAAAAAGAGATGGTTGATTATATGTATAGCGTTTATACCAATTATCTTTTTGTTTATAAATCAATATATATTGTACAAATCAGGCTTAACTCTAGGTGCAGCATTTCCAAATACAATTTCATATCATCTTGGAAAAATATTATATGGAATAAAAATCATGAATGGTGGCTCAATTGAGCGAAACAGGCAACTTCCAACCCAGTGGATGCTAATACAATTCAGCTATTTATTAACAATAAGTGGCTTTGTTCACGAAGAGCGACAGAATCGCCAGGCAAACATCATCTTGTATGGCACCTACCGAAGGTGGTGGTGGCGAAAGATTTGTTGGTTTTACACTCTTTCAATTGGATATTATCTTTTGATTGGCCTCTTTGAATTGATGGAACATAGGCTAGAATTGATGATAATTATTCCAAATAATGTTGAAATAATTAATAGCCGATTTGGCAATTTTGAGCCAAAGATATACGTATATACGATAATATTTTTTATTCTCCATTCGCTGTTATTTGGAATGTTGCAGATGTGTATGGAATTGAAAATTCAATCAACCGTGGCATTTATAATCAATATAGGAATTATGCTGTCAGGAATTTTTTCAACCAAATTCATCCTGCCATGTCACCTGGCTATGATTGCTAAAAACTCATCCATTCTGCAGAATACTAGTTTAACAATCGGATTGATTATCTTGGGAATCCTGTTACTAATTAGTGAGCAAATAACAGGGAGACAACTTAGTAAAAATGGATTTTAAAAAATTTATTAGCATACATAAAATTTCTATTGTGTCCATAGCTATAGGAATAGGAATAGCTCTTTGGCATTTTGAAAAAGGTGTTCTTATGTGGAACAATCCTGCTTATGGTATTCCTGAAAATGCATATATCAGTTGGCTTGGCGGAACATTATTCTTTTCTCAAAGTTACTGGTTCTATTTGATTTTTCCATTGCTTGCATCAATTGCAACAGGAATAGAATACGGAATACTTAAGAAAAACAAGTACTTCTATCAATATAGAATCCGGATGGGAAAAGCCAGATATACAATGCTTTTGGGGTTTAGAATTTTTGCAATTGGATTTTTAGTAATTGCAATTCCACTCGCCCTAAATTTCATTTTGACCATGATGGTAAAGCCTCTGCTGTATCCAGATTCTTTGGTAGCGATAGGTCCCTATGCAAATGAAATCGGAGCGAAACTTTTCTACTCTCATCCTATGGTATATACGATAGGCTATATTATTTTCGACGGAATATTTGCTGGGACGATTTCTTTATTTACGGCTGTACTTTGCAATTGCATGGAGAACTATTTCTTGGCAGTAATAGTGCCATATGGTATTTATTATGCCCTTGTAACGATAAGCAATTTGTTTGCGTGGGAATGCATTTCTTTAAATATGGCGCTAAACCCAGGACACGGTCTAAAGGGAATTGCCTGCTTTGTAGAAATTATCGTATTTACGATAACCACAATTTTTTTATGGATTATCCAAGGGGCAAAAGAGGATAACTAGAATGAATATATCTGTACAAAATGTAAGTAAGAAAATAAAGAATAATGAAATTTTAAAAAACATTTCCGTGGAATTTGAATCGGGAAATATCTACGGAATCAGAGGTAAAAATGGTTCGGGAAAGACCATGCTCATAAAGGCCATTTGCGGTTTAATCAAAACTGATGAGGGCAGGATAATTGTGGATGGAAAAGTGATTGGCAAAGATATGGATTTCCCTGAAAGCATAGGTGTGTTAATTGAAAATCCTGGGTTTCCAGGTGGCCTAAAAGCCTTCGATAATCTAAAGGTTATAGCATCCATTAAAAACAAAATAACGGATAAGGATATTGAAGAAGCGCTTATTAAGGTTGGACTAGAAAGGGATCTGGAAAAAAGATATAGACAGTATTCTCTTGGAATGCGTCAAAAACTTGGGATTGCAGCAGCTATCATGGAGCATCCCGACATCATCCTTTTAGACGAGCCCACAAATGGTCTTGACGATGAATCAGTGATGAAACTTCAGAACATCCTTAAAACGGAGCGAGATAAAGGAGCGCTGATAATTGTAGTATCCCATGATTTTGAGGAATTAGAGATTCTGTCAAATGAAATCTATCAGATGAAAGAGGGCTGTCTTGAAAAATTACACTAAAATTCAATTTGCAATCGGACTACTGATAATGCTTGCTGTTGTATTTAGAATCATTTGGGTTAATAAACAGTATCCTCAGGTTCAGTATCAGGACGTGGTCCTAGGGCAGGAGGCTAAATGGAACGATTGCACATTAAAAATAAATGGAGGAAAAATACTAGATAAGGAACAAGCAATAGAAGAGTTTGGCAAAGGTATCATAAAGGATTTAGATGGAACCGTGGACTTTAGGCTTATAGAAGTAAATGCCACGATAAAAAACACATCCGATACCAACACTGTAGTCTACATATATGATTTGTATATAGAGAATCTAACATATGCTAACGGAATCGCTGCAGAAATCCAGAAACTAACCGATACGTACAGGCTAGATATTGATTTGAAAGCCAAAGAAGAAAAGCAAGTCAAACTCTGTTATGTAGTATACAAAAACCAGTTCAAAAAAAGGGATTGGAATAAAATGAATCTAAAAGATTTTTGGATCACAGGGGAATATTATCCTGTGAAAAAAAGATGGTATTTATTATAAAAAAAGAGCCACTATTTAGTGGCTCTTATATAGTTGTAAAGCATGAGCGAGAGCTTTACAGTGATTGCATCTGAGAATTTTCTTACATCATATCCAGTCAAATCAGCGAATTTATCCAGGCGGTAGATAAGAGTATTGCGGTGAATAAACATCTTGCGGCTGGTTTCGGCCAAAGATAAGTCATTATCGAAAAATGCCTCTAAAAGGTTCAAAGTTTCCGCGTCAAGACTAGATAAAAGGTCACTATTGATATGGTTGTTTAAATATGTCTCAACTTCATCGGCGGGAATGTTGTAAAGCAAACGACCAAGACCAAGAGTACTGTATGAGTATATGTGGTCCGAGCTCTTAAAGATATTGCCAATGTGCATAGCAAGCACTATATCCTTGTAGGAAGTAGGAAGCTCGGTGAACTTATTTATAGGTAAATCATAGGAAACCTTAAAAGACATAAAGGCTTCGGATTCAAGCATATCCAAAAATTCCATACAGTACTGATTAATCTCTTCGGAATCAGGCGTCTTTTCAAAGTGTACAATCAATGCAATGTGCTTAGAATCAATCTGAACCAAGGCATCCTGAGAATCAGGAAGAAGACTCTTTAACAGAGATACAGCTTCCTTAGTATAGTCAGTCTGGCTTTCTAAGTAAAACACCATGCGAACAGCGTTTTCGTCTATGTGGAAGCGGTGAATGTAGGCTGCAGCATCAGAATAAGAAAGCTCTCTAGTCAAAAATGAGCGGTAGAAAGCACTCTTTGAATCCAGCACATTAAAGCGTACCACCATTTCCTTAAGCTTGTTAACGGTCTCTTCATCAGATAAATCGGAATCAGAAATAGAAAAATTGATTCCAGTAGCTTTATTTAACTGTTCTAGTAATTTGTTCTTTTTATCTTCAATATTCATAGATCCTACCTCGCAAAGATAGCCATATTATAGCATAAAAAAACTGGATGCGAAGTGCATCCAGTTTAATTTACAAAGATAAATATTAGTTAGCAATTGTAAGCTCTGTATCCTTGTCGAAGAAGTGAGCCTTCTCCATATCAAGAGCAAACTTAACTGTATCGCCACCTCTAGCTGTTGTACGTGGGTCAACTCTTGCTGTAACCTGAGTTCCAGCATAATCGAAGTATAAGTAAACTTCTGCACCAAGAAGCTCGTATACAGAAATCTTAGCTTCGATAACTGAAGCAGACTGTGTATCAACGAAGATCTGTGAATCATGGATATCTTCTGGACGGATACCAAGGATAACAGACTTGTTAGCATAACCAGCATCTGCAAGAGCCTTTGTCTTTGCTGGTGGAATCTGAAGGCTAGCACCGTTAACCTGGATAGCTGAGCAATCAGCGTTAAGTGTTCCCTCAAGGAAGTTCATCTGAGGTGATCCGATGAATCCAGCAACGAAGAGGTTGCATGGCTTCTGGTAAAGGTTAGCTGGTGTATCGATCTGCTGAACAACACCGTCCTTCATAACAACGATTCTTGTACCAAGTGTCATAGCCTCTGTCTGATCATGTGTAACGTAAATCATTGTTGCTCCAAGTGAATCATGAAGCTTAGAAATCTCAGTTCTCATCTGAACACGAAGCTTAGCATCAAGGTTTGAAAGAGGCTCATCCATAAGGAATACCTTAGGGTTACGAACGATTGCACGACCCATAGCAACACGCTGTCTCTGACCACCTGAAAGAGCCTTTGGCTTTCTGTCAAGAAGCTTCTCAAGGTCAAGGATTCTAGCTGCCTCACGTACCTTCTTGTCGATCTCATCCTTTGGTACCTTACGTAACTTAAGACCAAATGCCATGTTATCGTAAACTGTCATATGTGGGTAAAGAGCGTAGTTCTGGAATACCATTGCGATATCTCTGTCCTTAGGCTCTACATCGTTCATAAGCTTTCCATCGATGAGAAGCTCACCGTCTGAAATCTCTTCAAGACCAGCGATCATACGAAGTGTTGTAGACTTACCACAACCAGAAGGGCCTACGAAGATGATGAATTCCTGATCCTTAATGTCAAGGTTGAAATCCTTAACAGCGTGGAAGCCATTAGGATATTTCTTGTTAATGTTTTTTAATTGAATGTCTGCCATTGTAAAAATCCTCTCTTGTTTTTTATTTATTGGGAATCTCCCTTTAACTATCTACGATTATAAAAAATGAATAAATTGTGAACAATGTTAGAATAACCAAAAAATACAAAATCCTTTCGTTATTTTGACAACCCTATGTTAAACATGCACAAAAAGAGCTTGCAGAAATTGAGCACATATACCTACTTAAAGAGAAATTGTATATATATTAGTAAATAGTGTGATATAATACAACCCAAAGAATGATTTTTAGAATTGACCAAAATGGTCGAAAAGGGAATTATTGGGAGAATTGAATTTATGGAAGCTTTAAAATATAGAAATCGTCTAAATCGATATCTAAGATTTCCTTTATACATGCTTATTATCTTTCTAATAGGATGTATTGTGGTAAGCTTTGTAGACACGAAGGTAGCCAGCATCATGACTTCTTTCGTCTTTTTGTATGGAATAATTTGTTACATATATTACAGAGCTAATCTTAAATCTTTCAAAAACACTATAATTGAATACGCTGTGCATTATGGCACCGTGCAAAAGGAGCTTATCAAGAATTTCAGGCTGCCTTATGTGCTTCTTGATGCCTCTGGCAGGATTATCTGGATGAATAATGAGTTCAGCGAGCTTGTAGACAAGAGCAAGACCTATAACAAATCTATCACCAGCATCTTTTCCGAAATCACCCGTGAGGGCATTGACCACGCTAAGGATGATAACTTCGATATGCATATCGAATACAATGATAGAAAGTACTTAGCCTGCTTGCAGCGCCTTGATATGACAGAGCCACTTTCCGGTGGGATGCCTATGAATATAGAGGGCAATGCCGATGGTCTTGTGGCAGTTATACTATTTGATGAGACAGACATCCAGGCTACTAAGGCCAAGATTAACGACCAGTCAATGGTTATGGCACTTCTGTATGTAGATAATTACGACGAAGTATTTGAGCAGGTTGAAAATGCCAAGCGCTCAATGCTTTTGGCGCTGCTTGATAGAAAGATTAACAAGTACTTTGGCGAGGGAAATGCCATCGTAAGACGTCTTGAGAAGGACAAATATCTAATCTTCTTCCAGAAAAAGTATCTTAAGCAGTTTAAAGAAGATAAGTTTTCTATTGTCGAGGACATTACCACAATTAAGATGGGTAATGATAAGGAAATAACAATCAGTATCGGAATTGGTCTTGGTAGTGATAACTACACACAAAAGGCTCAGTATGCACATGTGGCTATTGACCTTGCTCTAGCCCGTGGCGGATGTCAGGTAGTAGTGAAGAATGGCCAGAACGTATCTTACTATGGAACACATGGTAAGGAAGTGGAGCGTACCACACGTGTTAAGGCTCGTGTTAAGGCTCAGGCTCTTCGTGAGCTGATGGAGACACGTGAACGAATCATCGTAATGGGGCACAACTTATCTGATGCAGATTGCTTAGGTGCATCTGTTGGTGTGTACTGCGCAGGCCGCGAGATTGGCAAGCCTGTTAACATCGTAATCGACACCATTACAAGCTCTATGAGGCCAGTAGTTGAGTCCTTCACAGAAAAGGGCGAGTATCCTGATGATATGTTTATCACCAGCGAGCAGGCTTTAAATCTGTGCAACGATAACACTCTTATCATGGTAGTCGATACCAATAGACCAAGCTATGTAGAGTGTCCAAATCTTCTATATAAGAATAAGAACATCGTTGTAATCGACCACCACAGACAGGTAGAAGAGGTTATTGAGAACCCAATTCTTTCTTATATAGAGCCATACGCATCATCTGCCAGTGAGATGATTGCCGAGGTTTTACAGTATTTTGCAGACAAAATCAACATCAACCCTACAGAGGCTGATTGTATTTATGCTGGTATCCTTATAGATACCAACAACTTTATGACTAAGACAGGTGTCCGTACATTTGAGGCAGCCGCATTCTTGCGTAGAAACGGTGCAGAGGTTACCAGAGTTCGTAAGATGCTTCGTGAGAACATGGAAACATACAAGGCACGTGCGGAAATCGTTAGAAATGCTCAGGTTTACAGAGAGTCATTCGCTATCGCAGAATGTGAGCCAGATGGTAACCTGGAAAGCCCAACAGTAGTAGGTGCGCAGGCAGCTAATGAGCTTCTTAACATAGTAGGTATCAAGGCATCCTTTGTACTTACTAAGTTTATGGATAAGATATTCATAAGCTCACGTTCAATCGATGAGATAGATGTTCAAAGCATCATGGCTCGCCTTGGTGGCGGTGGACATGTTAATATCGCCGGCGCCCAAATTCAAAACAGGACAATAGAAGAGGTTCGCGAGGACCTCGAGGCCACAATAGATAAAATGCTAGAAGAAGGAGAAATCAAATTATGAAAGTAATATTACTTGCAGATGTTAAATCACTTGGTAAGAAGGGTGAGGTAGTAGAAGTAAGCGAAGGCTACGCTAGAAATATGTTATTTAAGAAAAAGCTTGGTGTTGAGGCTACAAACGCAGCTCTTAACGACCTTAAGCTTCAGAATAAGCATGATAAAAAGGTTGCACAGGAGAATTATGAGGCAGCACTTGCATTTGAAAAGGAAATTGCTGAGTGGAAGGTAGAGACTAAAATCAAGACAGGCGAGGGTGGACGTACCTTCGGCTCTGTATCTACTAAGGAAATCACGGAGGCTGCAAAGAAGCAGTATGGCAAGGACATCGATAAGAAGAAAATCGTTCTTGATGATCCAATCAGAGCCCTTGGCACATACGAGGTAAAGGTAAAGCTTCATCCTAAGGTAACTGCTACACTTCGTGTGCACGTGTCAGAACAATAATAATTTAGGGGAATAATTAATGGAAGACGTAATCAAAAGACAAATGCCTAACTCCTTGGAGGCAGAGCAGTCTGTTATTGGTTCCATGATAGTTGATAGGGATGTTATTGTAGAATGTTCCGAAATCCTTATTAAGGATGATTTCTATCATCAGCAGTACGGAATGCTCTTTGAGGCAATCGTTGAGCTATATAATGCGGGGGAGCCTGTTGATGAGGTAACACTGCAGAATAAGCTGAAGGAGAAGGGAGTGCCACCTGAATTTGCTTCACTGGAATTTATCCAGGAGCTGGTTTTAGGTGTTCCTACAACAGTTAATGCAAAAAGCTATGCCAATATCGTAAAGGATAAGGCAGTGCTTAGAAATATCATTAAGGTAAATCAAAATATCGAGAACATGTGCTTTGAAGGTTCTGAAGAGGTTGATACCATCCTTAATCAGACTGAGCATGACATATTCGCTCTGGTTCAGAACCGTGGTAACACAGATTATGTGCCAATCAAGCAGGTTGTTATGAATGCCATTGCAAAGATTGAGCAGGCGTCTAAGCAGCGAGGCGTGGTAACAGGTATTCCAACTGGCTTTATTGATTTGGATAGACAGACTGCAGGCTTGCAGCCATCAGACCTTATTCTTATTGCGGCCCGTCCATCAATGGGTAAAACAGCCTTCGTTCTTAACCTGGCACAGCATATTACCATTCATGAGCATTTGTGTGCAGCTATATTCTCACTGGAAATGTCAAAGGAGCAGCTGGTTAACCGTCTATTTGCCTTGGAATCCAGAGTAGATGCCCAGAAGCTTCGTACCGGTAATCTGCAGGAAGCAGATTGGGAAAATCTTATCGAGGGTGCTGGTAAAATCGGTAATTCAAAGCTTATCATCGATGATACACCAGGTATATCAATTGGTGAGCTTCGTAGTAAATGTAGAAAATTCAAGATGGAATTCGGTCTTTCCATTATCATCATCGACTACCTGCAGTTGATGTCAGGTAATGGTAAATCAGAAAGTAGACAGCAGGAAATCTCAGAGATTTCCCGTTCTCTTAAGGGACTTGCCAGAGAGCTGAACGTTCCAGTTATTGCACTGTCGCAGCTTTCCCGTGCCGTAGAGCAGCGTCCAGACCATCGTCCTATGATGTCCGATCTTCGTGAATCCGGAGCCATCGAGCAGGATGCGGACGTGGTTATGTTCATCTACCGTGATGATTACTATAATCACGACACCGAGCTTAAGGGCGTATCTGAAATCATCGTAGCTAAGCAACGTAACGGTCCTATCGGAACAATCGAGCTTACCTGGTTACCAGAATACACAAGATTTGCTAATAGAGACCATAGCGGTCAGTCAAATCATGAATAAGGCTTCTCCCTGGTGGAGAAGCTGTCACCGCAGGTGACTGATGAGGGGATAATTACAAATGACCCTCATCCGTCTGCTTCGCAGCCACCTTCTCCCATAGGGAGAAGGCTTTTTTATGCGCAAAAAAAGAAGTGCTGCAACGCAACACTTCTTAACCGGTTTTCTTGATTAAGTTATTACTTAATGATTAGCCCTGAGCGATAGCTCCTGTTGGGCAAACACCTGCGCAAGTACCACAATCAACACATGCACCTGCATCGATGTTGAACTGTGAATCTCCCTGAGAGATAGCGCCTACTGGGCACTCAGGCTCGCATGTACCACATGATACACATGAATCAGAAATTACGTATGCCATAATAAAATTCCTCCTTAAAAACTAATTAATAAAAATTATCAATTACAAGTTGATGAGAATATAATACATCTAAATTGTGTCTAAAGCAAGGACAAATTTTGTATTTTTTAAAAACCATGTAAAATCAAGGCTTATGGCAGTTCACAAAGACTAACTTCTGTTGATTTAGGCTAACGCAGGTTTAAACTGTGTACACAAATTAGTTGATAATAAACTTGTTATTTTTGAAAAATTTTATTAAGAGTATAAACAATATCTAAATTCAATTGCGAAAAACCAAAAACCATGTTATTATCAATTGAAATCAAATAAGAAAGGAAGTATTTGAAATGGCAAGAGTATCAAAGGCAACTATGATTGGTGAGCTTCTTCAGATTGATGCTGATGTAGCTCCTATTTTACTTAATATCGGCATGCACTGTCTCGGATGTCCATCATCTCAGATGGAGACTATCGAGGAGGCAGCTATGGTACACGGTATCGATGCTGATGATCTTGTAGAAGAGATTAATACATTCTTAGATTCAAGAGCATAAAAAAATGACCTGCGAATGCAGGCCATTTTTTTATGCTCTTTTAAATTTAAATTGCGGCGAGCTTTTGTACAGCATCGCCCTCAGCCATTATTTCGTAGTGCTCTGACATATATTGGTCTGTGCCTACTACGTAGTTCTGCTGGTTGCTATATTCAGATAGAATATTGCAAACTTTATTGTAAGTCTCGGCTGAGTCTTCAGATTTGCTAACGACTAAATAATACTTGTTATCAAATGGACTCTTATAGAGAGAATTCTTACCAGTGTAAAATGTTGCCAGGATACCTGATAATCTAAGAACATCATCCAAGTTGTCAAAAACAAACATCTTAGTAATGTCTACAGGTAAGCCCTCCTTTGCAGCCTTCTCTGGGGAAGCTGCTATTGCGGCCTGAGCTTTTTCGATGAGGCTGTTAAAGATATTAAGAATGTCATCAGCAGCTGATTCGTTGAATGGCTTAGCTGGTGTATCCACAATATCCATATCGTCATCGTCGAAATCATCATCGCTCTCAGAAAATCTGGAGAAACGAGTGTCCAACTCATCAGGATTTTCAACCTTTGTAACTAAAAGTACAATGGATTCTGATGAAAGTGGTATAGCTTCTATCATAAGCGGAATATCTTCTGCTTCGAAACCGTACTGGTATGCAGCCTGTTCCATAAGCTCTCTAAAAAGCTCTCTGGCCTTGGCTGAGCCGTAAGCAAGCTCGGATAGCTTGATGTGACGGCTGATTAAATCTTCTCTCGATAAAGTGCATCTGATCTGGTTCTCGTTGATTCTTTCAATCTTCATAAAAATCACCTCCCGAATCGAAATAAGATGCGTCTTAAGCAAATTTCTTATTCGAATTATATATATATTATATCGGAATGTAAAGGAAAGAAGCTATATAAATCGTGATAAAAGTATTAAATTTTTATAAAATCGTTACGTTACAGAAAAATATCTATTTTTAAATTAGGGGTTGCAATATAATTTTATATGTGATATAAACTTATCTGCGAGATGCCTTTCCGAAAGGAAGGAGCTGATGTAATATGATACCTGAAGGTATTGAAGACAGGTACGATATAGTTCAAATACTGCAAGAAACAGCAGCTACAGCAGTATTACTTGTCAATTACAGACAGATAGGAGCATTAAGGATTCTAAAGGCTATTCACAGGGCCCATCCTGATGCATACAGCATCCTATCCGAAGCAAATCTTTTACATGGGATTAAATCATCCCAAATACCCACAATTTATACTGTAGAAGATACAAACGAGATGTATTATCTGGTTGAAGAATATGTAGAGGGTCAATCTCTGCGTGAGTATCTACTAGAAACAATAATCTCTAAAGAAAAGCTATTAAAATACGCAATTAGTCTATGCGATGTTATAGAGGCAATGCATACCTGCGATGATGATCCTATCATTTATCGCGATATGAAGCCTGAGCATGTAATATTGCAGGACGATAGTGTTCGTCTTATAGATTTTGGTATTTCAGTAAGGAAGTCTAAAGCAGCAAAGGCACGCCCCTTAGGCACAGTAAATTGGGCTGCACCAGAACAACTGAATGGTGGATTTATAGATGAAAGATGCGATGTTTATGGCGTTGGCAAGATTATTGAATTTATGCAAAAACATAGTAACGTAAAGGAAGATTTTAAGATAAAAAAACTTGTAAGTCAGGCTACTGATGAAAATATAGACACTAGAATAAAATCTATAACAGTATTGAAAAATGAGTTGCTAAAAATTCAGGGGAATAAAGAAAGTAAAAAAGAGGAAAATAGGTATCTTGGCAAAAGAATTGCAGTGGTCGGGGCAGCTAAATCTGTTGGAACCACGAAAATCGCAATTAGTATGTGTATGTACTTGAACAAAAATAAAATAGACGCGTACTACAAGGATGAAAAGAGTGATACTGTTCATAATCTTTTGAAAAACCTACATGGCGCTAGACTAAAGGATGGAGTTTTATACCACAAAAATTTTAAAGGCATCTTAAATTATGGGGATGTGATTGAAAATATAACGCCTCCTATAGGTATATACATAGTTGATTGTGGAACAGATTATGATCTTGCAATGAGCTGTGACAGGGTAATAATTGTCACAGGTAGCGCTCCATGGATAAGTGTTAGCTATCCAGAATGGATAAGGGATAAGTCTGTTTATGTGATAGGTAACATGTGTACTAAGCTTGCTTGTATTAAGCTGGCTAAGGAGCTTAAAAAGAAGATTTATATGTATCCACAAACAGTTAGTGCTAATGGTTTGGCAAAAGAAGAGGAAAGGATTATTCAGGAATTATTGCGAAATGAAAGGGATTTTTAAATTTAAACATTGGCAGAAAACGTCAACAAACAAAATTCAAAAAATAATAAAAAACAAAAAAGTCATTGGTGTAATCGGTGCATCAAGAAAGATGGGTGTAACCCATATATGCCTATGTATTGCAAATTTCTTGCAATCGGCGTTAAAGCAGAATGTTCTATATATAGAGCTTGCGGAAGATAGCCAGTTACTTCCAGTTGTAGGTGAAAAGCAAATTAACTTTGATGGTCATATTGCATTTTCTTATAAGAAAGTAAATTACGTGCTTGCTTGTGACGGGGAAGAGGCTGTTAGTCTGATTAATAGCTGGAATGGGCATATAGTGATTGATGTGGCTGATTATTCTAAAAAATCATATCAGGTTTTGTGTCGATGTGATAAGAAAATAATGATTGGCTCCTTGCAACCATGGTGCATCAAGGATGTAGAAATGATGATTGAAAAATTGAAAGGAGATGGCTTAAAGGAAAAATTCATATATACATATGAGAACGACACCAATACGAAACCAAGCGGGAATTCATTAGGATGTACCATACGAACAAGGCCATTCATTGAAAATCCTTTTAAATTAAAAGAAGAAGATTTTAACGCAATTGTTGAAATGATTTTGTAGCTGCAATGTATTTATTGGAGATTCCAATATCGTCAAAGGAATTTTATAACGGAAAAGACAAATTTAAGTGAAATAATAGTATAAGTTATATTAGAGGGCGCAAGCCCTCTATTTATTTGCGCTAAATCACCTAAAAAGTGGAATTTAAACCGCTGTTTTGTTATACTTTAACGGAATATAGATATAAGGGAGATGCTTATGAGCTATCGACATAATACACATTACAATAGAAAAAGAAAAAAGAGATATAGAGTACCTAGAGGCTATATTTATATAGCGGCACTGCTGATAATATTGGCGGCGTTTATAGTAGGAATATATGCAATCAAGAAATATACACCTACCAAAGAGCATGCCCCATTAACAGATGTATTTGTACTAACACATGACAATCAGGCGGCTGTTGTTTTAAATAGTGAATATATCGAGCCTACTGAGGATGTAGCACACGGATATGCCATGATAGATTCTGGCAAGGTGTACTTAGAGCTTGGATTTGTAAAGGATTATCTTGATGATGGGTATGTATATGACCCTACAGAAATAACACTTCGATATGCTACAGATACAGAGATTTATACTGCAAATCTGGGAAGCAATGCTTACCTAATCGATAAATCCAACAATACAATGGATAACAACATTGTAATTGCAGGTGATGATACAGTGTTTATTCTGGCTGATTACGTGAAGCTTCTTACAGATATTCAGTATGAATATTTTGAATCGCCAGACCGAGTATTTATTGAAAAAGCAGGCTATGCGAAGCAAACAGCTAAAGCTAAAGGCAAAACACAGATAAGAATTCTTAATGGCCCTAAGAGCCCAATCTTAGAGGATGTTGAAAAGGGCGAGGCCATTACAGTAGTTAGAGATACAGGCAAATGGAGCTTTGTAGTGTCTGAAAAGGGCGTTATGGGCTACATGAAAAATAATAAGATTGCGGCAGGAAAAGAAGAAAAGGTGAAAGCTACACTTCCTGAGAGAACCTACAATCATATTTCTACTGGAAAAGAAATATCATTACTATGGCATCAGGTGACTGCACAGGCTGCAAACGCTGATATTGCAACAGTGTTAGCAGATTCTGGCAAGGTAAATGTAATCTCACCTACATGGTTCCATCTTAGTGATAACAAGGGCGGAATCGCATCTATTGCAAGTAGTAGCTACGTAAGCACTTGCCATGCAGCAGGGGTGCAGGTTTGGGGACTTATCAGCAATCTTGAGGATGAAAGTGTTGATACTGCAACAGTGTTAAACACAACAAGCTCAAGAGATTCCCTGGTAAACAACCTGATTGCTCAGGCCATAACCTACGGTCTTGATGGAATTAATATTGATATAGAGCAGCTCCCAGGCGCAGCTTCAGATGGCTTCATTCAGTTCGTTAAGGAGCTATCAATAAAGTGTGAGAAAAATGATATCATTTTATCTGTAGATAATTACGTACCAACTGCATCATCAGCAGGCTATAACAGAAAAGAGCAGGCTAAATATGCAGATTATGTAATAATCATGGGGTATGATGAGCATTACTCAGGTAGTGAAGAGGCAGGCTCAGTTGCATCAATAGGCTGGGTTGAGCAGGGGGTTAAGGATACCCTAGAAGAAGTACCAGCAGAGCAGGTGGTTCTTGGAATGCCTTTCTATTGTAGAGTTTGGAACATTGCAGAGGATGGCAGCATTTCCAGCAAGGCGTACGGAATGGACGCAGTCCAGACATATCTTAATACAAATGGAGTTTCCACTGCATGGGATGATGCAAGTGGTCAGTATTATGGTGAATATGTTAAGGACGGCACCACTTAC
Source organism: Pseudobutyrivibrio sp. (assembly GCF_017471675.1). Lineage (GTDB taxonomy): Bacteria > Bacillota > Clostridia > Lachnospirales > Lachnospiraceae > Pseudobutyrivibrio. The sequence goes on along the minus strand of NZ_JAFUSK010000048.1, from coordinate 35,716 downwards.
AAGGTGTGGGTAGAGGATGAAGCTTCCTTAGAGGAGAAGCTAAAAGTTATGGATAATTATGGATTAGCCGGCGGTGCATTCTGGAAGAAAGGATTTGATAACACAGGCGCTTGGAACGTGATTGCAAAATATTTATAAATTTGTAATCCCACCTAAGACACAGAAAAATCACTGTTTGTTAGGTTCTGAGACGGTTTAAAGGGTTTGTGTTATAAAGCAAAAGTGTTATAATTTTGAGTATGATTACTAGGATTATGGATGTATCGACTGAGCCTATGAACATGCATTACATCAAAGAGGCATCAGAGATACTAAGAAACGGCGGGCTCGTAGCCTTTCCAACTGAGACAGTATATGGTTTGGGTGGAGACGCCACAGATAAAGAAGCATCAAAAAAGATATATGCGGCTAAGGGGCGTCCATCGGACAACCCACTTATAGTGCATATTGCAAAGTTTTCACAGTTAGAAGATATTTCAAAGGATTTGCCAGACAATGCCAAGAAGCTTGCAGATGCATTTTGGCCAGGTCCACTTACAATGGTGGTTAATAAGAACGAAGTAATCCCTTATGAAACCACAGGAGGTCTTGACACAGTGGCTGTTAGAATGCCTAACAACCCAGTGGCACTAGCTCTTATAGAAGAAAGCGGATGCATGATTGCAGCCCCTAGTGCTAATACATCAGGCAGACCAAGCCCTACAAAGGCAAGCCATGTATACGAGGATTTATCTGGCAAGATAGAAGCTATATTAGATGGTGGTTCAGTAGATATAGGTCTTGAATCTACAATAGTAGATTTGACAGAGGATGTGGTGACAATCCTACGCCCAGGATATATCAATATGGATATGCTGCGTGAAGTGGTAGGAGAAGTCAGAATGGACCCAGGCATTGTTTACAATGATAAGGGTACCACATCAGGTGCTAGGCCAAAGGCGCCTGGCATGAGATATAAGCACTATGCACCAAAGGGCGATTTAACAATAATCTCAGGGGAAGAGGATATTGTTGTAGCCACAATCAACCAAATGACAAAAGAGGCACTTGATAAAGGTCAAAGGGTAGGCATTATAGCTACATCTGAATCAGCGGACAGATACAAAGATGGCCAGGTGCTAGTCATTGGAGACAGAGCAGATGAGGGAAGTATAGCTCACAATCTATACGATATCCTTCGTCAGTTTGATGAAATTGGTGTAGATGTTATCTATTCAGAAAGCTTTGCAACACCTAAGATGGGGCAGGCGATTATGAACAGATTGCTTAAGGCGGCAGGCCAAAAGACAATAGAAGTATAGTCACAGCCCGCAGTCAGGAGATAATGGAATGGAAAAAATTAATAGAGTGATATTTGCTTCCGGAAGCGGAACTGCAAGGGCGCCTATGGCAACAGCCATATTCCACGCCACTGAGCACTCAAGGCCTATTATATGTGAGGCCAGAGGCTTGATAGTTCAGTTTCCAGAGCCACTTAATCAAAAGGCGGAAGCGATACTTATCAGTAATGGCATTACGCTGACGGATTATTCCTCAAAGCAGTTGATGGATTCGGATTTTTCCGAAAACACCCTGGTTATAACAATGGAGGAAAGCCAGAGGCAAAAGATATTAAATGAATATGCAAACGCCACCGAGGAGAATGTGAGACTTCTAAACGAGCTTGTGGGGGACGAGCTTGAAGTCATGGATCCTTATGGTGGTTCGGTACAGACATACGGTCTGTGCTACGAGGTCTTAAAGGCATCAATAGAGAAGTTAATGAGGGTACTTTCGGCATAAATTATATACGTATTGGAGGACAAGACCATGAGTGACAAGAGACTTGATTACATTAGCTGGGATGAATACTTTATGGGCGTAGCAGTATTATCGGGTATGAGATCTAAAGACCCAAACACACAGGTTGGAGCTTGTATTGTTAGCCAGGATAATAAGATTCTATCTATGGGCTACAATGGTTTTCCAAATGGTTGTTCAGATGATGAGTTTCCTTGGGCAAGAGTAGGAGACCCTCTGGAGAATAAATATTTCTATACAACACACAGCGAGCTAAATGCAATCCTCAATTATAGAGGCGGTTCATTGGAAGGCTCAAAGCTGTATGTGTCACTTTTTCCATGTAATGAATGTGCCAAGGCTATCATTCAGTCAGGCATCAAAACTATCATCTACGATAGTGATAAATATGAGAACACACCATCAGTTATCGCATCAAAGCGTATGCTAAGAGCAGCTGGTGTTGAGTTTTATCAATATCAACATACTGGTAGAGAAATATCATTTACTCTATAACATTAAACTTACCAGATAGGAGCAAGCAGTGAGGGACAAGAAAAAGGCAAGTAAGGATGTAGCAAGTGCACTGGTAATGGTGCTTCAGCTAGGAATAAATGTAATAGTACCTATTCTCTTATGTACGGTAATAGGTGTTTTGCTAACTAATCACTTTGGTTCAAAGGGGTTCACTATAGGGGGAATCCTTATAGGTGTAGTAGCAGCATGTAATGGGGCGTACCGTTACCTAAGAGGATATTTAAAACGATTCGAGTCAAAGGAAAAGCATGATTAATTGGATGAAAAGACTAAATCAAGCTTTGCCAGGCTTGGTTTTAGGAATACTTATATTCGGCGGATTAGTAGAGCTTGTGGGAGTGTGGTTTGTAAAAGACAAAATCAGATATACCACAGGTTTAGTATTTGGAATCGGCTGTGCAATATTTATGGCCATACATATAGCCATGATAATCGAAGAATCAGTGCGAATTGGTGAAGGGCATGAAAAGTACCTTTCATTCAAATCGGTGATGCGATATCTGATTGTATGTGCAGTGATGATTCTTATGATGGTGTTTAAGCTTGGCAACATGTTTACGGCACTCATCGGTATTTTAGGGCTCAAGGTTAGTGCTTATGCGCAGCCTTTGCTAAATAAAATTCTCGGTAATAACAATTTAAATACAGCCGAGGGGATTAACAACGAACTAAATACGAAGGAGGTGAAAGTGTGACAGAAGGAATTTTACTGGCCTCGAGCGATACTGTGGACATGATTAAGGGTCTGTACAAGTACGAAGTATTTGGACAGGAAGTTTGGATTACCACATCTCATGTCTGTATTCTTATCGTTTGGCTTTCGCTGGTTATTTTCTCTTTAATAGCCAACCATAAGCTAAAGCATGCCACTGAAGTTCCTGATACCTTCCAAAGCATCTTAGAGTTGATTGTTTCACTTTTAGATGGAATGGTGGAAGGCAGTATGGGTAAGCACGCACCAGTGTTTGCAAACTGGATTTGTACGATATTCTGTTTCATCTTGGTATCTAACTTATCTGGTTTGGTTGGACTAAGACCACCAACAGCCGATTACGGTACAACACTTGCGCTGGCATTAATTACCTTTGTTTGCATCCATGTAGTTAAGATTAGGCATCAGAGTGCAAAGGACATTTGGATTGACAAGTGTTCTCCATTGCCACCATGGTTGCCAATTTGGATGCCTATCAATGTCATTTCCGACATTGCGGTACCAATTTCTATGTCACTACGTTTGTTTGCAAACGTTCTTTCAGGAACTATCATTATGGGTCTTGTATATGGATTGCTAGGAAAGTTCGCCCTGGTATGGCCTGCAGCACTTCATGTGTACTTTGATATTTTCTCTGGTGCAATACAGACCTATGTATTCTGTATGTTGACAATGACATACATCGCTCAAAGTTATGGAGACAGCTAACAGCTGATTCAACAACAAAATTACTTTTAGGAGGAAACAACTTATGAACATTTCAGGTACAGATTTAATTAAAGCTTGTTCAGCAATCGGTGCTGGTCTTGCAGTTATCGCTGGTATTGGTCCTGGTATTGGACAAGGTATCGCAGCTGGTCACGGTGCAGCAGCCGTTGGTCGTAACCCAGGAGCACAGGGACAGATTATGTCTACTATGTTACTTGGTCAGGCCGTTGCCGAGACAACAGGTCTTTACGGACTTGTTATTGCCCTTCTGTTACTCTTTGTACAGCCTTTAGTTGGCTAAGCGGAACCAGGAAGATAGATTATAAAAAAGGAGGGGCTAAAAGTTGGAAAGACTATTTGACTTAGACGTTCAGTTGGTGAACGACGTAGTACTTTTAGCCATAGCAGTATTCTTCCTATTCCTTATAATGTCAAACAAGCTTTTCAATCCAGCAAGAAAGCTTTTGCAGGATAGAAAGGATGGCATTGCAAGGGACATCGCAGATGCTAAGAAAGATAAGGAAGAGGCAGAAAAGCTAAGGCTCGAGTACGAGGCAAAGCTTAAGGATATCAACAAAGAAAGAGATGCTATCCTGGCTGAAGCAAGACAAAAGGCCTTGAAGAATGAAACCAAAATTATTAGCGACGCTAAGGAAGAAGCCGCAGCTATTATCGCTCGTGCAAACGAGGAGGCTGAGCTTGAGAAGAAGAAGGTTGCTGATGAGGTTAAGCAGGAAATGATATCAGTTGCAGCTGTTATGGCTAGCAAGGTTGTTGCTGCTAATATCGACACAACTATTCAGAACACCTTAGTAGAGCAAACTCTTAAGGAAATGGGTGAAAGCACATGGCTAAATTAGTCTCAAACGTATATGGTGATGCATTGTTTGAGCTAGCCGTGGAATCAGGGAAGGTCGATGACTTTTTAAATGAGGCAGAGGCTGTCATAGAAGTCCTTGAGACTAATGACGGATTTTCTCAGATGATGAATCATCCAAAAATCAATAAAGAAGAAAAGCTTCAAATCATCGACAATGTATTCAAAGGTAAAGTAAGCGATGAACTGGTTGGCCTCTTAAGACAGCTAGAGGAAAAAGACCACTCAAAGGATATGGTGGCAGTGCTTAATTACTTCATTGAGAAGGTTTACGATTACAAAAAAATCGGCAGGGCAACTGTTACAACACCAACAGAGCTTACTGAAGCACAGAAATCAGATGTCGAGAAGCGTTTGCTTCAAACTACCGACTATGGTTCATTTGTAATGACATACAAGGTAGACCCTGAATTAATCGGGGGTATGGTAATTCGCATTAAGGATAGAGTTGTTGATAGTTCTATCAAGACTCAGATTAGTAAATTAACTCACGAGTTATCAAATATTCAATTGAAAGTAGGTGAATGCGCTCCATGAATTTAAAACCAGAAGAGATTAGCTCGGTTATTAAAGAGCAGATGAAACGCTATGCAGCGCAGCTTGATGTTTCGGACGTAGGAACCGTAATTCAGGTTGCCGATGGAATTGCACGTATTCACGGATTACAGAATGCTATGCAGGGCGAACTTCTAGAGTTCCCTGGGGAAGTATACGGCATGGTATTAAACCTTGAGGAGGACAACGTTGGTTGCGTTCTTTTAGGAAACGATAAAAACATCAATGAAGGCGATACAGTAAAGACTACTGGTCGTGTTGTTGAGGTTCCAGTTGGAGACGCAATGCTTGGACGTGTAGTTAACGCGTTAGGCCAGCCTATTGATGGCAAGGGACCTATTGATAGCACAAAATTCCGTCCTATCGAGCGTGTTGCTTCAGGCGTTATCTCTCGTAAATCCGTAGATACTCCACTTCAGACAGGTATCAAGGCTATCGATTCCATGATTCCTATCGGACGTGGACAGCGTGAGCTTATTATCGGTGATAGACAGACTGGTAAGACTGCTATCGCAATTGATACAATCATTAACCAGAAGGGACAGGGCGTAAAATGTATTTACGTTGCAATTGGCCAGAAGGCATCAACAGTTGCAGCCCTTGTTAAGACATTAGAGGAATATGGTGCTATGAGCTGGACAACAGTAGTTGCCGCTACAGCATCAGAGCTTGCACCACTTCAGTATATCGCTCCATACTCTGGCTGCGCTATCGGTGAGGAGTGGATGGAGAATGGTGAGGACGTACTTATCATCTATGATGATCTAAGTAAGCATGCTACTGCATACCGTACACTCTCATTACTTCTTCGTCGTCCACCAGGACGTGAAGCTTACCCTGGTGATGTATTCTACCTCCACTCAAGATTACTTGAGCGTGCGGCTAGATTGTCTGATAAGCTGGGCGGTGGCTCACTTACAGCATTACCAATCATTGAGACACAGGCAGGTGATGTATCTGCATACATCCCTACAAACGTTATTTCAATCACAGATGGTCAGATTTATCTTGAGACAGAAGCCTTCAACGCAGGTTTCAGACCAGCCGTTAACGCAGGTCTTTCAGTATCCCGTGTAGGTGGTTCTGCTCAGATTAAGGCTATGAAGAAAATCGCAGCTCCTATCCGTGTAGAGCTTGCTCAGTACCGAGAGCTTGCAGCTTTTGCACAGTTCGGCTCAGAGCTTGACGCTGATACAGCTGAAAAGCTTGCACAAGGTGAGCGTATCAAAGAGATGTTAAAGCAGCCACAGTACGCACCAATGCCAGTAGAGTATCAGATTATGATTATCTACGCAGCAACAAAGAAGTACTTGCTTGACATTCCAACAGCCGATGTCCTTAAATTCGAAAAGGCATTGTTTGATTTGGTTGATACAAAGTATCCAGAAATTCCAGAAAGCATCCGCACAACAAAGGTGCTTGAAGGTGAGATGGAAGAAAAGCTAATTAAGGCTATCGAGGAGTGTAAGAAGACTTACAAGTAAGGAGGGTGATCTGTTATGGCCTCAATGAGAGACATAAAAAGAAGAAAACAGAGTGTTAGTAGCACTCAGCAGATCACTAAGGCCATGAAGCTTGTATCTACAGTAAAGCTTCAGAAGGCAAGAAGTAAGGCAGAACAGACAACACCTTACTTCAATGCAATGTATAACACTATTTGTGGAATGCTTGCAAAGGCTGGCACAGTAAACAACAAATACCTGAGAGACAATGGCTCAGAGAAGATTGGCGTTATCGTCATAACATCTAACCGTGGTCTTGCAGGTGGTTACAATTCAAATATTGTAAAGATGATTACTGGAAGCCAAATGAATCCTTCTGATGTAAAGCTGTATGTAATAGGACACAAGGGTGGTGAGAGCCTTGCCCACAAGGGATACGAAGTGGTTAAGGATTATTCCCCAGTAATGGAGGCACCAACCTATGCCGATGCAATAGCTATCAGCAACGATGTCCTTACTGATTATGCAAGTGGTGAAATTGGACAGATTTATCTTGTGTACACACACTTCAAAAATACAGTTAGCCAGATTCCAAAGCTAATAAAGTTGCTTCCAGCAGAGATTGATGAGGCAGATGTTGAGAAGGCTAAGTCCGCTTCCGCAGAGGCTCTTATGAATTTTGAGCCAAACGAGGAAGAGGCACTAGAGCTTATCATTCCTAAATATGTCACATCACTTGTATACGGTGCATTGGTAGAGGCTGTTGCCTCAGAAAACGGTGCCAGAATGCAGGCTATGGATTCAGCTACAAATAATGCTGAGGAAATCATTAGTGATCTATCATTAAAATACAATCGTGCCCGCCAGGGATCAATTACTCAGGAATTGACCGAGATTATCGCTGGTGCAGAGGCATTGAGCTGACAAAAAAGCAGATAGGAGTGAAAAAATGGCAAATAATATTGGTAAAATCACTCAGATTATCGGTGCGGTACTTGACGTAAAATTTGGTGAGGATTCACTTCCAGAAATCAACGATGCTCTTGAAATCACAAGAGATAACGGCGAGAGACTGGTTGTTGAGGTTGCACAGCATTTGGGTGACGATACAGTTCGTTGTATTGCCATGGGTCCTACAGACGGATTAGTACGTGGAATGGATGTAGTAGCTACAGGAGCACCAATTTCGGTTCCTGTTGGTGAGGCTACTCTTGGTCGTATTTTCAACGTACTTGGTGAAGCTATTGATGAGCAACCAGCACCTGAGGGTGTTGATAAGATGCCTATCCATAGGAAAGCACCTGCGTTTGAGGAGCAGGCAACATCAACAGAAATGCTTGAGACAGGTATTAAGGTCGTTGACCTTCTTTGCCCATATCAGAAAGGTGGAAAGATTGGTTTGTTCGGTGGTGCCGGTGTAGGTAAAACCGTACTTATTCAGGAGCTTATCCACAACATCGCTACTGAGCACGGTGGATATTCAGTATTCACAGGTGTAGGTGAGCGTACCCGTGAAGGTAATGACCTTTACTACGAAATGAAGGAGTCAGGCGTTATCGACAAAACCTGCATGGTTTTCGGTCAGATGAACGAGCCACCTGGAGCCAGAATGAGAGTTGGTCTTACTGGACTTACAATGGCTGAGTACTTCAGAGATAAGGGTGGAAAGGACGTGCTTCTTTTCATCGATAACATCTTCCGTTTTACTCAGGCTGGTTCAGAGGTTTCGGCCCTCCTTGGTCGTATGCCTTCAGCCGTTGGTTATCAGCCAACACTTCAGACAGAGATGGGCGCTCTTCAGGAGCGAATCACATCTACAAAGAATGGTTCAATTACATCAGTACAGGCTGTTTACGTGCCTGCCGACGATTTAACTGACCCAGCTCCAGCTACAACATTCGCACACTTGGATGCTACTACAGTACTTGAGCGTTCTATCGCCGAGCTTGGTATTTATCCAGCGGTAGACCCACTTGGTTCTACATCTCGTATCCTTGATCCACGTATCGTTGGTCAGGAGCATTTCGAGGTTGCCCGTGGTGTACAGGAGATTCTTCAGAAATATAAGGAATTACAGGATATCATCGCAATCCTTGGTATGGATGAACTTTCAGAAGAGGATAAGCTTGTAGTTAACCGTGCTCGTAAGATTCAGAGATTCTTGTCACAGCCATTCTTCGTAGCTGGTCAGTTTACCGGTCTCGAAGGAAAGTATGTGCCAATTGCTGAGACAGTACGTGGCTTCAAGGAAATCCTTGAAGGAAAGCATGATGACATCCCAGAGAGCTACTTCCTTAACGCTGGTACAATCGACGAGGTTCGTGCCAAGATGAACGAGAACAAATAGGAGGTGGCGTAAATGGCAGATAACACCTTTAAGGTATCAATCATCACGCCAGAGCGTAGCTTTTATGAGGGAGAAGCTACAATGGTTGAATTTAATACTGCCTGTGGTGAGATTGGCGTTCTGCCAAAGCATATACCACTTACCACAGTAATCGCGCCAGGTATCTGTACTATTACAGAGGCTGATGGTGTGAAGAAAGCAGCTATACATGCGGGTCTCGCTGAGATTCTCCCAGATAAGGTGACATTGCTTGCCGAAATTGCTGAGTGGCCAGACGAGATAGATGTAGAGCGAGCTAAAAAGGCTGAAGAAAGAGCTAAGAATCGTTTAGCACAAAAGGATGCCAGTCTTGATGTGCTAAGAGCGGAAGTTGCGCTTAAGAAAGCGCTGGTTAGACAAGAGATTCATCAAACACGATAAGGCTTCTCCTGAAATTAGCCTTACGTGTGGCTGGGAGGTAACACTATGCTTGATGCTGATACAAAACGTGATATTGAAGATTTAAAGATTCAATTGAAAAGGTATGAGGATGAGGAAGCACAGCTCATGAAAGAGCTTGAGACCTTACGTGCCCGAAAGAATGAGGTCAAAGACAAACTCAAGGTCCTCAGCAACGATGACAAATATCAGCAGGATATGCTGACTATGGTGTATCAGCAACGACATGGTGCTGCCAAAAAGCCAACAGAATAAAGAATCCTGGCATGGCCGGGAGTGTATAATCATGGCGCCGCGTTTGCGGCGCCTTATTTTTGTGTGGATTGGGCGCATAGGAACGAAAACATGGGGATAGCGGCTAGATTGCGCCCAAGGTGATATTAGGTTGATTTGTGGATTGGGCGCTCATCGACGGAAATATGGGCTTTATAGCAATATCACGCCCAATGAAATAACACTGATAGTTGATTTCATGGGCGCGAATAACGTAAACAGTGACTTTACGCGAAGAATCCGCCCAAAACATGGCAATAATTGAAGTTACGTTGGGCGCTAAATACGAAAGTAGTGGGGGTGTGTAGAAATCGCGCCCAATTAAGCAGAGCTATCAGTAAGATGTGAAAGTAACCAGGCCTATTTAGATAAGTAAAAAGCTAATAGCGGCTTCCGCTTCTTTATAGCTGAAAGGCTTGGCCTTAGATTCATAGGTGGTTATCAGATTTTTCCCTTGTATGAGACCATGATGATAGTACTGTTTAAGCTTATTGAATGCTGCAAAGGCATAATCTTCATTGTCCATTATGCCAAAGTGCTCCCAATAAAAGATTTCGCCAGTGATTGGATGTTTAAAAGTGAAATCTGGATAATAACAATGATTACTTAGTAAAAGCTCACATTCATATCTATAAGGAATATTGTTTGAAGAAAGCACCATATCTATAAAGACTTCAGATTTAGATCGTACTATTTGACCTGATGGGCAGGGAAAAGTAAGTTGCTCTTTATAGTTTGGGTTTTTATTATATGGCGCATTGCTCCATTCTGAAATGCTTATAGCTTTTGAATTATCATTAAGAAGTGAGCAGACTTTAGGATTTGATTTATATTGTAAAAGCTCTGCCTCAGCCGTATTGCTAAGTAATAGGTCAATGTACATGGCTTTGTTTTTTAGAAGCTTTAATTCTAATTGAAGCTTCTTCTTAGTTGCTAAATCCTTTGCCAAAGATATATTGTTCATGGGAATATAATTAGTTTTATTGTTTATACGTTGATAATATTTCGTGTATTTTCCATTGGTTCTACATTGTAGTTCGCCATCTGGAAGTTGGGCAACTTGCTTTTCTAAATTTGCTATTTTATTTTCAATAGAATTATATTTCGCTTTTAAATAATTAATATGTATCCCTCCTTAAATTAATATGCTTTTTGTGGGAATTAAAAAGAAAAAGATAAATTAAGAAAAAAAGACCAATTAATAATATCAGTAGTAATTATTAATGTCAATAAAAAGTTATACATAAGTAGTCATGTACATATAAAATAATGATTATAACGTATGAAATTTCATAAAAAAGAATTAAAATTTATAGGTAATCTATGAAAGAAGAGGAATGAAGATTTATGAACTATATAGGCGATTTACGAAAAGTGATTGGTCACGATACTATAATGACTGTAGGATGTGGCGTGTTAGTGGAAAATGAAAAGGGCCAGGTGCTATTGCAAAAGCGAAGCGATAATGGTCAGTGGTGTGTACCAGGCGGGGCATTAGAGCTTGGGGAGACATATAAGGAAGCTGCTGCAAGAGAGCTTAGGGAAGAGGTTGGTATAGAAGTTAAGGAGCTTCAGCTGTTTGGCCTGTATTCAGGTGATGATAGGATGATTACATATCCAAACCAGGATGTTGTCTATTCACTTGCAGTGATTTTTAAGACAAATAAGTATGACGGAACCATCTCAGATGAGGATTCCGAAGTGCTTGAGCATAGATTTTTTGACCCACAGGATATTCCAGCAGATTTGTTTGCTCCAGATGCAAGGGCAATTACAGATTGGGCTAAAGGGAAGACAGAAGTTGTGGTAGAGTAGTTGGAAACGGAGGTAACACAAATGGGAGAGAGACTTACAAAGGGTGATATAGAAAAGATTCAGGCAGAGATAGATGAGCGTAAGCTGGTGCTTCGCCCAAAGCTTCTAGATGAAGTTAAAGAGACAAGGGCTCAAGGAGATTTGTCTGAGAATTTTGAGTACCATGAGGCAAAGCGCGCCAAGAACATGAATGATAGCCGTATTCGCTATTTGGAGAAGATGCTAAAGTTTGCTGAAGTAGTAGATGATAGCAGTGCCGATGACGAAGTAGGAATCAATAACACAGTAACAATCTACATCCCAGAGGACGATTGTGAGGAAACATATAAGCTCGTTACAAGTATCCGAGGTAACTCACTTAAAGGGCTAATTTCCATAGAATCACCACTAGGAGCTGCAATACGTGGCAAGCATGTAGGCGATAGAGTCATGGTAAAAGTAAACGATGATTATTCCTATGAAGTGGAGATTAGGTTGATTGATAAATCAACAACAGACGAGGACGACAAGATAAAGAGATATTAAAGATTACAAAAGCTGCTTTTATAGAGCGGCTTTTTTATATTACTTTCAGAATAGAATTTACCTATAAATAATGGTATATTTATATTAGATTTTTATGAGAAAATGGGGTGAGAATTATGGTGAAAGAGAAGCTTAGTCAAATTGGGGAGACAGTACTTGAAAAAATCGATGGGCTTGATGTGAAGGACAAGCTTATCGAGCATAGCTTTAACCATTCGGATATAACAAGAGATGATTTTATGCTAAAGGGAGCTCTTGCCAGTGAGGGGTATGACTGGTGGTGGCACAGCTTCACCGGTCATAACAAACAGACGGGCGAGGAAAAGGCTTTCTTTATAGAGTTTTTTACTATTAATCCTGAGCTTGGTGGGGACGAGCCAGTGTTTGGCCAGCTGCCAGAGAATAAAGCATCGGGCGTGAAGCCATCTTACATGATGGTGAAGGTCGGCTGCTGGGGCGAAGGCGCTAAGCAGATGCATCGCTTCTTTGGCTGGAACAAGGTTAATATTAAGGAAGATGTTCCATTTCTTATTAGTGCAGAGGATTGTTTCTGCTCAGAAAGCCGTACTCTTGGTAAGGTAGAGGTGACAGAGGCGGATGCAAAGGCTCATCCAGAGTGGATGTGTCAGGCAGGTAAGATGGTTTGGGACCTTAACATCGAAAAGCAGATAGCTTTCAACGTGGGCTACGGCGCAGGCTGGGCATCACGTGAGATAGAGGCATTTGAAATGTTCTGGCATGCAGAGGGCATGAAGACATTATTTAGTGGCTCAGTTATACTAGATGGTGTAGAATATGAAGTTAGTCCAGATAGCTGCTATGGCTACGCAGATAAGAACTGGGGCAAGGACTTCACATCCCCATGGGTATGGCTTGCTTCATCACATATTAAGAGTAAAATATCAGGTAAGTGGCTAGATAACAGTGCATTTGATATTGGCGGTGGCCGTCCTAAGGTAAGAACAGGTCATAGCTTTGACGATGTTATTCTTGGTGCTTTTTGGTATGAGGGTCAGCCTTACGAGTTTAACTTCTCTCGTTTTTGGACTCTCACCAGCACAGATTTCAATTGCAATACAGATGGCGAGCAGGTAGTATGGGAAATCACCCAGGAGACACCTCTTGCCAAGCTTGAAGCGAAAATTACCTGTGATAAGGAGGATATGCTTCTGATTAATTACGAGGCTCCAAACGGTGAGAAGCGCCATAACAATCTGTGGAATGGCGGCAATGGTACAGGCGAGATTAAGCTATATAAGAAAATCCTAAAGACCAAGGACACTACAGCTAATAAAAAGGCTGAGTGGAAATGGGAGCTTGTGGATGATATGGAAGCCTATAATATAGGTTGCGAGTATGGCATCTATTCAGAGCCAAGTTAATGTAACTATGATTTTATGCTTGCATAAAAAATCATAGTTGCATTAATTTGGTGAGAACTCTCCATGAGCAAAAGGAAAACAGTGAAACTGTGATTTTGCGAATGGAGATTCTGAATAGATGTTAGAAATAGAAAGGAAGTAATTTTAAAAATGGCAGTTTTAGCAGGTTTACAGCCAGAAAGAGTATTTCATTATTTCGAGGAGATTTGTAGTATCCCTCACCCAAGTTATCACGAGGAAAAGATTAGTGCATATCTTGTAGAATTTGCAAAGGCACACAATCTTGAATATTACACAGATGACCTTTACAACGTAATCATGATTAAGGAAGCATCTGAGGGAATGGAAGGTGTTGCACCACTTATCCTTCAGGGCCACATGGATATGGTTGCTGAGCAGGAGCCAGATTGCAAGAAGGACATGCTTACAGAAGGTCTTGATCTTGAGGTAGTTGATGGATTCGTTACAGCTAAGGGCACAACACTTGGCGGTGATGATGGAATCGCAGTAGCAATGGCACTTGCAATCTTAGAGGATGATACACTTAAGCACCCACGTCTTGAGGTAATCATCACAGTATCTGAGGAAGTTGGTATGGAAGGTGCAGCAGGCATCGATGTATCGATGCTTAAGGGTCGCAAGATGCTTAACCTTGATTCTGAGGAAGAGGGACATTTCCTTAGCGGATGTGCCGGTGGATGCAGAATGGATATTGAGTACCCATTTAAGAAGGAATCAGTTAAGGGCGCACTTGTTTCAATCGAAGTTAAGGATTGTACAGGTGGACACTCAGGTACAGAAATCATCAAGGGTAGAGCTAATGCTACACAGATGGTAAACAGAATCCTTGCAGCAGGTACTGATACAGCAGATGTTTGCCTTGCAGATTATGTAGGTGGTACAAAGGATAATGCTATCCCACGCGCAACTACAGCAAAGGTGGTTACAAACGCTGAAGCTATCAAGGCTATGGAGGCAGAGGCTGCCGCAATTAAGAACGAATACGCAGTTACAGACCCAGAGATGAAAATCGAAATCAAGTCTGAAGGCAATGTAGTAGTTGATGGCGTAAACCCAGCAGATACAAGAAAGATGGTAGAGTTAATTCTTTCTTTACCAAACGGTGTTCAGGCAATGAGTCACGATATCGAGGGCTTAGTTGAGACTTCATTAAACTTAGGAATTCTTAACTTACTTGAGGACGAGCTTAAGTTCTCATTCTCACTTAGAAGCTCAGTAGATAGCGCAAAGGCCGCTCTTATGCGCAAGGTAAGAATGATTGCAGAGGGCTTTGGTTGCAAGACATCTACTCATGGCGAGTACCCAGCATGGGAGTTCAAGCGTGAATCTACATTCAGAGATGAGCTTGTAGCTTTATATAAAGAAATGACAGGCGAGGATGCAATCGTTGAGACAATGCACGCAGGTGTAGAGTGCGGACTTTTAGCATCTAAGCTACCAGGACTTGATGCAGTATCAATCGGTCCAGAGCTTTACGATATTCATACTCCAAAGGAGCGCCTTGGAATTGCTTCTACAGAGAGAATATACAATTACGTTCGCCGAGTTATCGAAATGCAGTAGGCGAACCAAAGATAAGAACAAAATAATAAGGGGTTACAGGAAGGAGAAGGACTATGCTTAGAATCGGAATGCTTACAAGTGGTGGTGACTGCCAGGCGTTAAACGCTGCTATGCGTGGTGTTGTTAAGGGCTTGGCAGCCAATGTGAAGGACCTGGAGGTTTACGGCTTCTTCAATGGTTATAAGGGCCTGATTTATGGGGATTACAGGCTTCTTACCAGCCAGGATTTCTCAGGAATTCTTACACGTGGTGGCACAATATTGGGCTCTAGCCGTCAGCCATTCAAGCTCATGCGTGAGCCTGATGAAAATGGCCTTGATAAGGTAGAGGCTATGAAGTCTAACTACTACAAGCTGAATCTTAACTGCCTGGTTATCCTTGGTGGTAACGGAACACAGAAGACAGCTAATCTTCTTAGGGAAGAGGGCCTTAACATCATCCATCTTCCAAAGACAATCGATAACGATATCTTTGGAACAGATGTAACATTTGGTTTCCAGAGTGCTATTGATATTGCATGTAACACCATCGACTGCATTCACACTACAGCATCATCACATAGCCGCGTGTTCATCGTAGAGGTTATGGGACACAAGGTAGGCTGGCTTACACTGTATGCAGGTGTTGCATCTGGTGCTGATATCATCCTGCTTCCTGAGATTCCATACGATATCAAAAAGGTAGTTAAGGCTATCAATCATCGTGCGGAAGAGGGCAAGGGCTTCACTATTCTTGCGGTTGCCGAGGGTGCTATTTCCAAGGAAGACGCTAAGCTTTCTAAGAAGGATTACAAGAAGAAGCTTGAGACTTCTAAGTATCCATCTGTTTCCTATGAAATCGCTGATAGAATCCAAAAGGAAACAGGCATCGAGGTACGTGTTACAGTGCCAGGCCACATGCAGCGAGGCGGTAGCCCAGATCCATACGATAGAGTGCTTTGCACACGTCTTGGTTCTGCAGCTGCAGCAGCTATCATGGAGGGCGATTTCGGCAACATGATTGCAATGGTAGATGGCAAGACTAAGCGAATCCCACTTGAAAAGGTGGCAGGCAAGCTAAAGGTAGTAGAGCCAGATTGCCAGATGATAGAAGAGGCTAAGCGAATCGGCATTAGCTTCGGTGATTAATAAATAAAAGGGTAGGTAATTGTTATGTCTTATATGGCATTATATAGAAAGTTCAGGCCACAAACCTTCGAGGATGTTAAGGGCCAGGACCACATCGTGACAACTTTAAAGAATCAGATAAAGAGTGACCGTATAGGACATGCATATCTTTTCACAGGAACCAGAGGTACCGGTAAGACAACTATCGCAAAGATTCTTGCCCGCACCATCAACTGCGAGAATCCTGTGGACGGCTGTCCATGTATGGAATGTGCCATGTGCAAATCCATCACAGCCGGCAATTCCATGAATGTAATAGAAATGGATGCTGCCTCAAACAACGGTGTAGATAGCATCCGACAGATAGTAGAGGAGGTGGCATATCCTCCTACAGAAGGTAAATACAAGGTTTACATTATCGACGAGGTGCACATGCTTAGTACCGGCGCCTTCAATGCCTTGCTTAAGACCTTAGAGGAGCCACCTTCTTATGTTGTGTTTATTCTGGCTACAACAGAGGTACACAAGATTCCAATCACTATCCTTAGCCGATGCCAGAGGTACGATTTCCATCGTATTTCCATCGACACTATAGCGGCCCGTCTAAAGGAGCTGATGGATAAGGAAGGGGTAGAGGTAGAGGATAAGGCAATCCGCTACATTGCCAAGGCGGCAGATGGTTCTATGCGTGATGGCCTAAGCCTGCTGGATCAGTGTATCGCGTTTTACATAGGCCAGACTCTTACTTATGATAATGTGCTAAAGGTGCTGGGTGCAATCGATACCGAGGTGTTCTCCAGATTGCTTCGCCATATCATTAATGGGGAAATTACCCAGTGCATCGGCATCTTAGAGGAGATAATTACTCAGGGTCGTGACCTGAACCAGTTTGTAATAGATTTTACCTGGTATCTTAGAAACCTGATGCTTCTAAAGAGTTCAGATGATATGGAGGATGTGCTTGAAATGTCTTCTGATAATCTGGCTTTATTAAAAGAAGAAGCCAAGATGGTTGACACAGAGATTTTGATGCGATATATTCAAGTTCTCTCAGCACTTTCTAATGATATTAAGTATGCAAGCGGTAAGCGAGTTCTGATTGAGATTGCACTTATCAAGCTGTGCAAGCCAGAGATGGAGCAGGATATTTCCGCTCTTAACAATAGAATGGCGAACCTTGAGAAAAAGGTAGAAAAGGGTGTGTCAGTGGTAATGGCCCCACCTATAGCAGGACAGGCGCCAGCTACAAGTGCCGCACCAGTGAAGAAGGAGCCACTTCCAGCAGCAGTGCCAGAAGAGGTAAAGCAGGTGGCATCCAGCTGGGGTAATGTGCTAGGCAAGGTACCACCAAACATTAAGATGTACCTGAAAGAAGTTACTACCATTACAGTTAACGAGCTAGGGGAATTAGTGCTTATATTCGACCAGCCACAGGGAAGCGAGCGCATGGCAGGTGATTTCGTAAACAGACCAGAGGTCATCGAAGAGATTTCTAAGGCTATCGAAGCCCTGATAAACAAGACTGTAAAGATTAAAGTAGAGATTAATTCCGGCAGCGTAAGCTCACAGGATTCCAAGACAGATATCCGTGATTTCTTCGCTAGCAAAGGAATTGAAATAGAAGTAGACCCTGAATAGTCTACGTAACATTAACCAGATAGAAAATGGAGGATTAAAGATATGGGTAAAGGAAGAGGCGGATTTCCAGGCGGAGCAATGGGTGGAGCTAACATGGCTAACCTTATGAAGCAGGCTCAGCGTATGCAGCGTCAGATGGAAGAGGCTCAGGCAAAGCTTGAGGAAACAGAGGTTACAGGCACAGCCGGTGGCGGTGTTGTAGAGGTAACAGCTACAGGCGCAAAGGAAATCACAAAGGTACACATCGACCCAGAGGCAGTAGACCCAGATGATGTAGAAATGCTTGAAGACCTTGTTATGGCAGCAACAAACGAAGCACTTCACAAGATTGATGAGATTACAGCAGCATCTATGCCAAAGATGCCAGGTGGACTAGGATTCTAATAGATGGAATATTACAGCAAAGAAATTAGCAACTTAATAGCGGAGCTAAGCGATTTGCCAAGCATTGGAAACAAGTCAGCCCAGAGGCTGGCTTTCCATATTTTAGGTATGGATGAGGACAAGGTAAATGACCTTGCCAATGCGATAGTTACAGCAAGGAAGAATGTGAGATACTGCAAGCAGTGCTTTACCCTCACAGATGATGAGCTGTGCCCAATATGTGCTAATCCTAAGCGTAACCACAATGTCATTATGGTTGTGGAGGACACCAGGGATTTGGCAGCCTATGAAAAGACAGGCAAATTTGATGGGGTGTATCATGTACTTCACGGTGCAATCTCACCTATGGCAGGCATTGGACCTGGTGACATCAAGCTAAAGGAGCTGATGGTAAGGTTGCAGCAGGTGGATGCTGAGGAAGTAATCATCGCTACTAATTCATCATTAGAGGGCGAAACCACAGCCGCCTACATCAGCAAGCTGATTAAGCCTACAGGAATCAAGGTAAGCCGCATAGCATCCGGCGTGCCAGTAGGTGGAAACCTGGAATATATCGACGAGGTAACGCTGCTTAGGGCACTGGATGGTAGAACAGAATTGTAAATATATTTGACAAATTAATCATTGTATTTTCACAACATCTTGTTATACTAGATAGCATATTAAATCAATATTTTGTATTTCGCGAGCAGATTTCTGTCAAGAAATCTCACAGCGAACCAAAATTTCGCGAGCAGCGGAGAAGGTTAGAGTTATGTAATGGGAGGTACCGGTATGAAAGAGCAGGATGTTAGAGCCGTTGAGGCTATGTGTAGTTGTGGGATGGATTTTGACACATTGTGTGTCTGTTTCCCTAGTTTTGCCACAGCAGATTTGAAAAATATTTATGATAATTTCAAGGGAGTTATACCTCCTGCGAAGCAGGTAGCAGTCAGTGTTAACTGCTCATAACATAATAGAGAATAAAGGTCGAGGTTGTAAAACCCCGACCTTTTTTAGTTAACATTTTTCCCATCTCATCCGAAATACATATTGTAAACGAAAAATACCCTGGAGGAACTATATGCAAATTGAAGCACTCAAGGTAACGGATTACATTAAAACAGAAGGTACAGACAATCAAGGTTTTGGCGTAAGTACCAGCGGTATCAAGGATGATAGCAAAGCAAACATTAACATAGAGCTTAGAACATTATCAGTGGATAATGCCTTTTATGATAATAAAGGAAAGATGACTGATGAAGATTTCATGGATGACGTGAATGAGGCATCAGCTCTTGGCATGTCTACAGTTGAAAAGGTGAAAAACATCGAAAACGCCTGGGATGAAGAGGCCACAGCAAAGGTTCGCGAGGATGGACATGATCCTATGGATATGTCAGAGGACACCCTTATAACTGTAGTAGATGAGATAAAGATGAACCTTGCAAAGGCTGGCGCTGATATCAGCAAAATGGGGGGCCTATCCTCAGATGAAATCGAAGCCATGACAGGTTCGGTTGCCCAGGCTGTTGAAATGACAAGAGGCCTTGCTGATAAGCTACCAGTTGAAACACAGGCATATCTTGTAAAAAATGATTTAAAGCCTACAATCACAAACATATATAATGCAACCTATTCAGCTCCAGTTAACGATAAGGCAACTGGCATGGAAGCTGATGAGGTGATAGTAGATTTACTAGATAATTTAGGTAATAAGCTGGATACACTTATAGACAGTGTTGAAGGTGAACATACTCAGTCTGCGCTGAAAGCCACTGTGGCGACCATGGTTAAGCAAGATGTTCCTATTACAAAGGAACATCTTGAATACATGGTTCAGTTGCAGGATTATGAAAAGCCTGCTGAGGCAGCTATCGTAAATGCGATAGGCGATATTATGGCTGAAGGCAAAGAGCCTACAGATGCATACCTGCTCCCTGGCTATTCTCTTATGGATCAAGCCAAGAAGACCTTTGAAGAAGTAATGGCGATGGACGTAAACGACTTGCCAACCATAACAGCCAAACGTCAGCTTACTGAAATACAGCTTACCATGACAGTGGAGGCCACATTTACAATGATGAAAAATGGTATAGATGTGGATACCACCAACCTGTCTGATCTGCTAGATAAGCTTAAGCTGCAGGAGACAAATCTTCTACAGGTACTAATGAAGGCTGAGAATAAGGAGGCTACTAATAATAACGTAAAGCTGTTCACTCAAGTGATGAATGAGATGGCAGAAATAGAGGCATCACCTGCAGCAGGTCTTGCTAGATTTTCTAACATCAATGCCGAGACATTCTCTTATGTCCATGAGGTAAGTGTATCTGTAACAGCAGAATATAGCCGCATGGAAATGACCTACGAGGCAGTTGGAACAGAAGTGCGCCGTGACCTTGGGGACAGCATGACAAAGGCATTTAGGAATGTAGATGACATACTTGCAGACCTTGATATAGAGGCAACAGAATCAAGTAGGAAGGCTGTGCGCGCCCTTGCATACAATCAAATGGAAATAACAGCAGAATCTGTAACAACAGTGAAGGCCACCACAGAAATGGTAAGCAGAACCTTCAAAATCATGACTCCAGCTGTTGTAGCTGAAATGATAAAGCGTGGGGACAATCCTCTGGATATGACCATGGAGCAGCTGAAGGCAAAAGCAGAGGAAATCAAAGCAGAAATGGGAAGCACATCGGATGAAGAAAGCTTTGCCAAATTCCTGTGGAAGGCTGAGAGAAGTGCAGATATAACTGATAGTGAGCGTGATGCTTACATCGGCGTGTACAGGTTACTTCATCAAGTGGAAAAGTCCGACGGCGCAGCTATCGGTGCGTTGATAAGTCAGGGTACAGAAGTTACCCTCAGAAATCTTATGACAGCTGTAAGAAGTGCAAAGCACACTGGTCGCGAATACGAAGTAAGTGACAAATTCGGCCAGCTTAATGAGATGGTGGTGACAGACCTTTCTATCACAGAACAGATTGAAAAAGTATTTCTAACAGACCGTTGCCGCGATGCTAAGGAGGCAATGACTCCTGCCAAGATGAAGGTATTTGGAGAGGATGCAATCCTTTCAATGAATCCTGATGAATTCGCTACAGCAATGGAAGAGACACTTGATGAGCAATCAGAAATCGCCTACAACCAGTATGTTACTGAGCAGCTAAAGACCGCAATAAAAGCCGATGAAAGTGTAGCGGCAATCTTAGATGAATACAATGTGCCACATTCTGCAAACATGATTGCAGCAGTGGAAGCACTCATCAGCGATAATGGCAAGGTTATTAGGGATTTGTATGGCAGGGCTGCAAGGCAGCAGGAGATGGGCATAGAGGATTTGATAAACATGGCTTATGAACGTTTCTCAGAAGCCTGCCACAATCCCGATGATATGCTTGAAGCACAGGAGGCTTTAGGTGATTTAGCTGAAAATGTAATGAAGACCATGATAGAAACCGAGGATGTCCGTACTATCGATATGGACGGAATGAAGCTGGTAGTGCAGCAGACCAGGGCAATGCAACAAATGGCAGCCACAGGTGAAACCTATCACATTCCTATGATGATAAATGATGAGGCTGGAGCCATGAGCCTTAGAGTAGTTCGTGGCAGCGGCGAAGTAGGCCTTATTAAGATGGCACTTTACTTGCAATCTACAGGCACAATATCTACCACCTTCAGATATGAAGCAGGTGAAGTAAATGCATCAGTAGAATGCGAGACCGCCCAGATGCGACAGCTATTTGAAGAGCAGGCCGACCGCATTGCAGGCATCATGAAGGATTCCACAGGCTACGCCTTTAGCTTTTCATTTACCAGATCTATGGGGCTTAGCGCAGCAGATATTTACAACTGGGACGCAGGAAATATTGCTGTGGCAGAAGATGTGGCTAAGGCCAGAGAAGACACCATTCAAACACAGGCTCTGTACAAAATTGCTAGAGGTTACATCGATGTTATGGCAGAAATTTTCTAGCAAGGTCGGGTTAAGTTTGAAGCCCTAGAACCGATATTATTGTTGTAAGGACATGGAAGACCTATACAACTAAAAATACACCGCACGGATGCTTGACTAGCTTTTATCAGGAGGCAGCATATGAGAATTAATAACAACATGTCAGCGGTGATTACTAACAATCAACTTCTAGGTACTGAAAGTTCCCTTGCAGATGTAATGGAAAAGTTAAGTTCTGGATTTAGTATTAATCATGCGTCAGATGATCCATCTGGTATTGCAATTGCAGGTAAGATGCAATCTCAGATAGATGGATTGTCACAGGCATCAACAAACAGTTCGGATGGTATATCCGTACTTCAGACAGCAGAAGGTGCTCTCAATGAAGTAACAGATATGATTCAAAGAATGAGAGAGCTTTCTGTTCAGGCAGCCAACGGCACCAATTCACTTTCAGAAAGAAAGACAATTCAAAAGGAAATCGATTCTCTGCTAGAGGAAATCGATAGAGTTGCTGAGACTACAGAGTTCAACAATATCAATCTGCTTAACGGCTCACTTGATAATAGAACCTATGGAGAGCATGCAACCAGAATGCAGACATCTAAGTCTGTAGCTGCTGGTATTTATGAGCTTACTATTAACAAGGCAGCAACACGTGGAACTACAGGTAAGAATACCTTAATCGGGGCATCATACAATAGTTCTTCAGTAAACACATACTCAAATACAACCACTACCACATCAGTAACAACACCAACAGGTTTGACTGATTTCAAGGATTTTATTAATCAGACTACATGGCAAGTGGATGTTACCGATTTAGGAAATGGTGCGACTCTTTCAACAGAATCCGGCACAGGTCTTGGTATGTCAGGCACTATAACAATTAACGGTCATGGTGTTCAACTGACACAGGGGACTTCTGGAGAAGGCGTATACGAATTACTTAGAAATGTATGCGAGGAAGCGGGAGCAGTTATTTCTAATCCAAAGGATGGAGAGGGCTTTTCAATTGAGTCATACAAATATGGCGCACATGCGAACTTAAAAATAGAGTTTTCTACAGTAGCTTTTGCAAGGGCATTGGGATTTGATGAAGCAATGTTCCCGGATGAGAAGACACCTGTAATCGAGAAGGTTGGAACAGATCCTGAGATTACATTAGTAGAAAAAGGCACTGCCGGTTCGAAGTCATTGTTTGGTGCGCAGGCTACAGCTAGTGCAGATGGAAATCACATTACAATCAGTGATGTAGGTGGATTTGAATTATCCTTCCTGGCAGAAGCTGGATTTGATGAGACAACAGATACAGCAACAGCGGATAAGGGCAAGATTGTATTTAACGTAACAGATATTGGTTCCATGACACTTCACGTAGGTGCTAACAAGAACCAGAATATGGAAGTTAGAATTGCAGCAGTTACAACAGAATTCATGTACATAGATGATTTGAATGTAACTAGAGTGAATGGACCAGAGGATGCACTTAATTCTCTTGATATAGCTTTAAGCTATGTAACTGGTGTCCGCTCACAGCTAGGTGCATACGAAAACAGATTGGACCATACAACCAAATCTCTTGATACAACAGAAGAGAATATGACAGCAGCAATCTCTCGTGTAGAGGATGCAGATATGGCAACAACAATGGTTGAGTATACTAAGCTCAACGTGTTAGAGCAGGCAGGAACTTCAGCTTTGGCTCAGGCCAACGAATTACCACAGCTGGCATTGCAGTTGCTGCAGTAAATTTCGCGAGCAGATTTTCAAAAGTAGTAAACTGCGAGATGAAAATAAATTTTCATCTGCTCGTTTACATGTCGCGAGAAGATTTGCCTTATAAGGAGTATAGTAAATGAACAAAGATAAGATTTCAGCTTTTACCTTAAAAATAGCGTCTAGCAACGGTCTAGGATTGATATCCATTCTTTATGATATATATGAGGAATATGAAACCGATGCGCTAGATAATTTTGAAGCTGGCCAAGTGGATGAGGCTATAGCAGCATTGAAGAAATGCGCTACAGTAGTAGGCCACCTCCAGAAGGATTTGAATTTTAATTACAAGGTAAGTGGAAATCTGTACGCGCTTTACGATTACGTACAGCGAAATGTATCAAAGTCCATATACAAGGCAAATTCAGAAGGTTTGATAGAAGCAAAGAAGGTAATGGATGAGTTAGGTGATGCATTTGAGCAGCTTGCAAAGGAGGATACTTCAGCTCCATTAATGCAAAACACCCAGTCAGTAGTTGCAGGTATGACTTATGGAAAGGGGTCGTTAAACGAAAGCATATTAGGTAACCAAAGCAGCAGAGGCTTTTGGGCATAAATTTAATAAATGATTACAGAAAAGAGATTCCTGTTAAGTGGAATCTCTTTTTTTAATGCAAAAGGATAAATTACATTGTGCCATTTTCACACAAGCCTTTGATGACAAAAGGACATCAGCTAGAAGATATTCACAAAAAATAAAATAGGAAAATTGTCCAAAACAAAATATAGCCCGAAATGTTATAGAGAATCTATCCCCCTGGTCCTATACTTGTCACTCGGAACGGAGGTGAAAGAAACGAGCACGTTTTTGATCTGGAGCATTTTGACCGTAGCATCCTTATTTGATGCTAAGGAATACAAAATTCCAAATCAGCTAATCATCCTGGGATATCTGGCGGGAATATTTGTAAACCTGCAGCAGTATGGGATGATGGGCATTGCATACTTCATATTAAAGGCTGTATGGCCTTACATTTGCTTATCTATGCTGTATCTATTTGGTAAGCAGATTGGTTCAGGTGACATCAAGCTGTTCTCAGTTGTGGCTACTATTATCGGAGCTAAATCAACAGTGGATGTGATGGTTGCCTCTGTGATGATTGCTGCTATTGCTGTTGTGGCAGTCAGTATATATGAAGGGCATTTAATGAAAAGAAATCTTCATTATTCATACTACATAACGGCCGCGTTCTTTTTTCTTCAGGTCCAAAGTATTAGATAATGGAGGATTAAAAATTGAAGGATTTGGAAATTGCTTTATGTGATTTAAACGAGGATTACATACTTCGCTTTGCTTCATATTTGATGAGTGAATTGGATGTTGGAATACATATATTTACCACAACAGAAAGCTTTTTTGCAGATGATGGTAATTATGACATTACCATTATGACGGAGGAGTTTGAGGAAATATCTGATTTCATGTCAAATAAAAATCTGGGGCAAAGATACATTCTAAGTGAAGCTGCAAATGATGAGAAAGAAAATCACATCTATAAATATCAGGCAGTAAACTGCATTCTGGATGAAATCACACCTTTGAGAAAGAAATGCAGTGGTAGCACGAAAAAATCTGGTTCTAACTCGAAGCTTATCGGCGTCTATTCTCCAGTCGCCCACGAACTATCGTTGCCATTTGCTATGGCACTTGGCCAGGCATACAAAAGCCAGGGCAGGGTTCTCTTTTTAGACCTTGAGGAGATTTCTATTTTGCCTAGTCTTCTAGGCAATCACTGTGAAAGAAATCTTATGGATCTTCTTTATGAAATAGATACTGCTGATTTAGATATAGATGAATATGCGCATAGCTTTATGGGATTTGATTACATCGAACCATTTCTTAACCCTAACGAGATAGCTGAGATAGATGCTAATACATGGGATAGAATGTTTTCGCTGTTAGCTGTGGCGAATTACGATGTGATTGTAATCTTGTTTGGCAGGGCTATTAACGGGTTCAACAGGATTGTGGGTAATCTGGATAGATTGTATGTCCTGGGAAAGCCTGGTGATTATTTCAAAAAAGGGCAGGAAGTTTTTATGAACTACATGGACAGGCTTGGGGTAGAATCTGAGCTTGAAAATGTAATCCTGCCTATGTCAGCAAAGAATCTGTCTGATAATAGTTATCAGATTGAGGAACTGTTACAGGGGAATCTTGGGATGTTTGTGAAGAAGCTGATAAATGTTAACGGACAAAGTGCAAATTAATATGATTAATTTCGAAGAAAAAATACGTAAAGAAGTAATGGAATCTATTGATTTATCTGTAGATGTTTCTGATGAAGAGATACTAAAGCTAATTAGAAGCAAAATTATAGAGCTGGCAAAAATGCAGCCTATATCTTTATCAGAAAGAAAAAAGATAGAGGGACATGTGTTTAATTCCCTTAGAAAGCTGGATGTACTAGAGGATTTACTGAAGGATGAAGAGATTACTGAGATTATGATAAACGGACCAAAGAACATTTTTGTAGAAAAGAATGGACGGGTGGAAAAATCAAAGGAGCAGTTCTCTTCGGAGGAAAAGCTAAACGATGTAATACAAAGCATTGTTGCAAGCACTAACAAGATTGTAAATGAATCAAATCCCATAGTGGATACCAGGCTAAGTGATGGTTCCAGAATAAATATTGTGTTGCCACCGGCAGCAGTTGATTACAGCATTTTATCTATTAGAAAATTTCCAAAAGAGCAGATGACCATGGAGCGATTAAAGTCCTATGGTTCTATTAGTGATGAACAAATCGAGTTTCTAAAAAAGCTGGTAATCAGCGGATATAACATATTCGTATCAGGTGGAACAGGAAGTGGAAAGACTAGCTTTCTCAACGCATTAGGTGAGTTTATCCCAACAGATGAAAGAGTAATTACTATAGAAGATTCGGCTGAGCTTCAGCTTAAGAATGTTGAAAACATTGTTAGGCTGGAGGCAAGAAATGCCAATCTGGAGGGTAATAACGAAATCACTATCAGGGATTTGCTGAAATCTTCATTAAGAATGCGTCCCGACAGAATCGTAGTTGGAGAATGCCGTGGAGCCGAGGCACTAGAGATGCTGCAGGCCTTTAATACAGGTCATGATGGAAGCTTGTCCACAGGACATAGTAATTCATGTAAGGATATGCTTTCAAGACTGGAAACAATGGTGCTTATGGGGGCAGAGATTCCAATAAGTGCCATCAGGCAGCAGATTGCATCGGGAATAGATATAATCGTGCAGCTTGGTAGGCTTAGGGATAAAAGCAGAAAGCTCATAGAAATAACAGAGGTGCTAGACCTTGAACAGGATGAGATAAAGCTTAATCCACTGTATCGTTTTAAGGAACTGGAAGAAGTAAATGGAAGGATAATAGGCCAATGGGAAAAAGTAGGCGACCTAAAAAGAAAAGACAAATTAGCAGCAAGTGGTCTTTTGACTTAGCAAAGCTAAAGGATAAAAGCTGGCTGATTATTTTGCAGGGTTTGGGTCTTACTGCCGTGATTGCCTTTTTATTCTACAGGTCTGTTTTTGGTTTGCTGGTAGGTGTAATTGTAATTCCATTTTGGTACAAGCTTGCCATGGCTGATAAGCAGGCCAAAAGAAAAGTAAGCGTAATGCTTGAATTTAAGGAATACATGATGCTTATTGTAGCAGGCCTTCAAACCGGCTATTCCTTAGAAAAAGCTTTGATGCAATCTGAGGTGGAGCTAAAGCGACTATATAGTGAGGAATCCATGCTGCTACCTTTAGTCCATATAATGAATCAAAAGATAGGTGTGAATATGCAGCTTGAAAAGGCCTTCTTAGAATTCGCCAGGGCTATAAATATAGATGAAGCCATAAGCCTGGCAGAAATAATATCTTTTGCTAAGCGAAGTGGCGGAAACTATGGCAAAAATATTAGAGACACAGCTATCAAAATAGAAGAGAACCTAGGTGTAAAGCAGGAGATAGAAACTATCACCACAGAAAAGCGCTTGGAGCTAAAGGTAATGTGTGTAATGCCCTTAGGGATACTTGCCTATATAAGCCTTACATCAAGCTCATTTATTGCACCACTTTATAAAAATGCTATGGGAGTAGCAATAATGACAGCATGCTTGGTGGCTTATGGCCTGCTAATTATGCTGGGAAGGAGAATCATTGAAATCGACGTATAAAAAAACCTTAGTGGCATGTCTGGTACTTGGAATAGGTCTGCTTGTATACGATTATGTAGATTCAAAGATTCTTTTTGATGGAGCAATCCCAAGAAATCAGGCAGGTGGCGGCATGGTAACTTAAGAGCTAAATCTTAGATTTCAAGATAATGATAGCACCTACACCGTAGAGGTTTCTGAAAAGGGCCTAACTAAAAAGCAGCAAAGGAAGCTTTTTAACTCTGCAATAAAAGAG
This sequence comes from Pseudobutyrivibrio sp., assembly GCF_017471675.1. Taxonomy (GTDB): domain Bacteria; phylum Bacillota; class Clostridia; order Lachnospirales; family Lachnospiraceae; genus Pseudobutyrivibrio. The sequence goes on along the minus strand of NZ_JAFUSK010000048.1, from coordinate 7,514 downwards.
CTGGAAGATACATATCTTGGCAAGAACAAATCAGCAGATAAGGTTATGTATGACCTGAATTTTAAGAGCAGCTATTGCGATGGTTTGGTGGTAGCGGATTTTAAGTTTGACAAATATGGCCTAATCAATAACGATGGCAGGCTGATATATGAAGAGCTTAAAGAAGATGGTGAGGTAGTAAATGTAATTGCGGAGCTTAGGTACGAGGATGCAACAGAGCTTTACAGCTTTAATATAGTGGTGCTGCCCCCATCAATGGACACTGTAGAAGGTCAGCTGAATGTCATAGATAAGGCAGTGGCATTTGCAGATGAAAAAACAAGAACAAAGGACTATCTAAAGCTACCTAAAAAGGCAGGCGACATTAGCTTGAAATGGCAAAAGAAGATGAACTATAGAGGACTGCAGCTGATAGTTCTTGGAATAGCTGCTATAGCAGGACTTGTGGCAGGGCAAAAGAGAGATGCCAAACAGGCTAGCAAGAAGCTCCTAGAAGAAAAGGAGCGGGATTACCCAATGATAGTAAGTGAGCTGTCGATACTGCTTGCAGCAGGCATGAGCTTTAGGAAAGCCTTAGAGCGAATTGTGCATAGATATAATGCCAAAAAAGAGGTATCAGGAATCCGACCTGGCTATGAAGACATGGCCCTCACCTATCGCAAGATGGTAGACGGTATGGGCGAGATAGCAGCCCTTGAAGATCTTGGTATGAAAAGCGAAAGCAAAGAATACAGAAAGCTTGCTATGCTGCTTTCGCAAAATCTTAGAAAAGGGTCCAAGGATTTGCTAGACAGTCTTCAAAAGGAAGAGCAGTACTCCTTTGAATTAAGAAAACAAAGAGCTATGAGAGCAGGCCAAGAAGCATCAACAAAGCTGCTTGTTCCAATGGCCGGAATGCTATTTATAGTAATCGTAATACTGGTGGTACCAGCATTGATGCAAATGAATATTTAAAGAAAGAGGTAAAAAATGTTAGGAATTAAGTTATTAATGTTAAAGCAAAGATTAATTGATTTTATTGAGGAAGAGGATGGAATTGGAACAGTTGAGATGATTCTTATTTTGGTTGTATTAATCGGCCTTGTTCTAATCTTTAAGTCTCAGCTTACATCCCTTGTAAACAGCATCTTTAGGCAGATTAATGAGAAGGCAAGGAGCGTATATTGATTGGCAGGCTAAAGGCGAGCCTTACAGTTTTTGTGGCGCTGATTCTTACAGCAGTAATGACCTTGTTATTTACCATGAGTGAGTGTATAAGGCTTTACGAGCTTAACGATTTCGGGCAGCAATTCACAGATATGGCTGTGGAAAGTGCTTTCTCTGAGTACAATCCATATCTATGGTCAAATTATAAAATCCTTGCTTTGGATCTGGGTTATGGCACAGATGTTACTGGCCCATCCATATTTCAGCAGAAGCTTCTTGATTACGCTAAATTTAATGCAGACATTGAAGAGGGAAGTAACTTTGCAAGATTAAATCCTGCAGGGGCCACCATTAATCACTATTCCCTGCTTACAGATGGGAATGGTGAAGCGGTGGTAATGCTTGGGGTGAAGGCTGCAAAGGATGATATTGCTGCCCAGATTATCGACGGGATACAAGGGCACAGCGATGCAATAAATGGCATAGAAAAGGTATCAGTGGAAAGCAAGGCTAGTGAAGGCGCCAGCGCATTAGAAAATGCCAAGAGGGAATTAGAAGAGAAAAAAGCAAACGCAGATAATGACGATGACCCAAATACATCATCTGCTGATTATCCAGAAATTGAAGAGGTAGAGGACAATCCTTTGGATGCCTTTAAGGTAATGAAGGAAGCCTTGTCTAAGGGATTCTTATCAACAGTGGTGGAGACAAATGCTGTGTCTGACAAGGAATGGGATAAGGCTGCCTTGCCATCTAAGCGAAGCCTGAATAAGGGCACTGCAGAGCTTTCAAATGGAAGTGGCATAGCAGATAAAGCGCTGTTTATTGATTATGTGCTGGCAAATTATAGCAGGTACGATTTGGATAAAAAGCATGATGGAATGAAGTATGAGGTGGAGCATCTTATAGCTGGCAAGGAATCAGATAGTCAGAATCTTGCAGCAGTTGTTGGAGAACTGCTTCTTATCAGAGAGGCGGCAAACTATGCAACTATTTGTAATAGTGGTGTTTTACTATCGCAAGCCAGGGGAGTGGCGGCTACCCTTAGTAGTGTTAATCCGGCAATTGAGCCTGTGGTTGAGGCTGCGGTAATAGCAGCATGGGCCTACATAGAAAGTGTCTTGGATGTAAGGCTATTGCTTTCAGGCGGCACGGTGTCTCTTAAGAAATCAGCAGATGAGTGGACCTCGGACGTGCTGCATTTATCTTCATTTATCAATGTAAATGCAAAAGCGAAGCAGTGTAAAGGTGGCATTAGCTACGAGAAATATCTGATAGGGTTTCTTGCCATAAAGAGCAACAAGACCTTGGGGATGAGAGCCTGTGATGTTATGGAAACAGCCCTCAATTCTACCGAGGATTATAAAAATACCAAGATGGATAATCTGATGTTTTATGCAGATGTGACTATGGATTATTCCGCAGATGAAATGTTTTTATCACTGCTTGATGGTGGTAAAACTCAAGGATATACAATAACAAAACAAAGCCAAATGTCCTATTAGAAAGGAGGTATAAATAGGTGTCTCTATGTAAAAACGATTTTCCCCAAAATCGTCTACTTGCACTAGACGAATTGAATTGTAAGTTTAAGTTGATTAGATGTTGTAAAAAAGTCGGCTTACCAAAAAATATACCTTCGAAAGAGATGCCTATTTATGCCTCCTTGAAAAAGGCCAGCTATACCATAGAGGCAGCGATTATCATGCCTCTTTTTATTACGCTTATGGTGTTTGGCATGTTTACGTTCAGGGTACTGCAGGTGGAATCGGGGATGCAAAGGGCTATCAATAATGCCAGCAGAACCATGGCTGTTACATTAGGCAATGTGGCAAACAAGGGAGAATCCGATAAAGATGTGAATACTACAAATGATTCGCCTACGGTAAGAGGGGAGCTTTCCGAGGGGGCGCTAGAAGCAGCTACCTTAGGCCTTGTAGCGGTGGAAGTATACAAGGAGAAAGTTCCGGTAGGATATATCGATTTAGGTGTAGCCGGAATCAATCTGCTAGACACTAATGTGGAAGGAAACTACATAGATGTTAAGGCCAGCTATACCATGACATTTCCTGTTGGTCTCCTTGGCAATTTTAGCTTTGATGTGAACCAAAGAGCAAGAAGCAGGAAATGGGTAGGCTACGATAAAGCGGAAAACACCACTGATTCACGGTATGTCTATATCACTGACCACGGAGAGGCATATCACAGCAATTATTACTGCACATATCTTAATCCGAGCGTTCACAGAATATCAGCTGATGAAGTATCTGGAAAGAGGAATGTAGGTGGTGGAATATATTATCCTTGCGAAAAATGTAAGCCAGGTAAACATCCTACTGGGGTGCTGTATGTTACCGATTATGGCACAGCTTACCACGGAGATATTAACTGCAAGGAGATTAAGCACAACATTAAGAAGGTGCTATACGAGGAAGTGAAGGATACAATGCGCCCATGCAGCAAGTGTGCAGCAGGGGAGCGACATTAATAGTTAGAAGGAGAAATATGGAAGCATTTGGACTTGTATGCCTATACGGCATTACAGCTTTTGATGATTATAGAACAAGGCATATTAAGGTGATGGAGGTGTTGATATTTGCAGTGATAGGAATATGCCTTGATATCGTATATACGAAGTATTCGCTTACAAGCATTTTAGGCGGTGTAGGTGTGGGTGTTGCTATGTATATTTTCAGCATTTTATCCAAGGAAAAAATAGGAAGAGGAGATGCACTGCTTGTTATGGTTACAGGGCTATATTTAGGCTTTATGAACACTGTTATATTGCTTTGGCTAAGCTCTGTTTTGGCAGCGATTGTAGGACTGATTTTAATTCGTAAATACGATAATGGCAAGGATAAGGAATTGCCATTTGTACCATTCATTTTGCTGGCATTTTTAATTCTATACACTATCAAAACCTTAGGAGGATGCATAGGATGAAGTTAAAGGCAAGCTATACAGTGGAGGCTGCAATAATCATAAGCCTCTGCTTTATATTGTTTGGAATTGCTATAGGCTTAGCCTACGAGCTTTTCAAAATGACCATAGAGTATGTAGGGCAAAGGGACGGCACATTTGATGCAGTCAGCGCATTTAGGTTAAAGGAAGGAGCAATGGGTGTATATCACGCCCTTATTGATTAGATATGGAAATCACATACGAAAGAAAGCACAACGAAAGCTATATGGTGCTAGAAGGGGAGCTTGATACCGCCTCTTACGAATATAAAATGATTAGGGATAACGAGATTCATTCTCTCCTTGATATGACTTGCTTTGAAATAGATGGAACGAAGAAAATCAGCTATAAAATCAGTAGAAAGGAAAACCTATCTGATTACATCGAATCAAATGATGTGACCCTGGATTTGCTATACCGATTTGTTGTAAATCTGCAGCAGGCACTTGACGAGGCAAGCAGATTTCTTATAGATGAAGAGCATTTTATCCTTGATAAGGAAACAATTTTTATGGAAAAAGCCAAGGATAATTGCAAGGTCAGCCTTTGTTATATGCCAGTTAACAATGGCTCTGTGCAGCAGCAGTTTAAGGGTATCATGGAATACTTTATCTCCAAGCTATTAACGAGGAACAGAGAAGAATCCAAGAAGATTTACGATGCCTACAATCTTTGCCAAAAGGGAGATTACACACTTAGTGAGATAATCGAATGCCTACAGGCAGAGGGTGAAGAGGTGCCAGAAATCTACGTGGAAAAGGTATCGCTGGATGAGGAAGAAGATACTAAGGAATTATATGACGCCGAGGACGATGGGGATGCATTGGGAGCTGAGTATATATCGGATTATTATGATGTAGAAAGTGTGGAGAAAAAGGGTATCGTAAATACGATAATAGATAAGACTAAGGCAATATTTGGAAGGTTGAATTTCGAGGATGATATGGTGGTGCAGCAGAGTGAGGATTTTGTAATCGAGCCAGACTACGAAATAGATGAAAAGACCGTGCTTTTATCCGAAGCCAAGCCTGTAGGCCGCTTAGTATACGACGGCAACAGCAACGAGGACGATTTCATCATCAACAAAGACGTATTCAGAATAGGCACTGCCAAGGCTAATGATGCCATCATTCACGCCAGAACAGTCAGCGGCAATCACGCCAAAATCACCAAGGAAGGCAACGACTACTACATCACTGACTCCAACAGCACCAACGGAAGCTTCCTAAACAGCCTCCCCCTGGTCTACCGCAAGCCCTACAAGCTAAAGCCCATGGACGTAATCCGCTTCGCCACGGAAAGCTATATATTTTTGTAAACCACTAATCAGGGCATGCTAAATCCACATATTTGAAAAACAATCCTGTCCGTGAATAGTATCTACTTTACTTTGTCGGGGTGTAATTACAGTTAATAATGTTGTGAAGCATGTACTTTTCTGTTAAAATAGTAGGAGTTTGTGGGGTGACCCTAGGTTAGGAGAATTAAAAAATGAGTATTATTGACAAAGTATTTGGTACACATTCCGATAGAGAGCTTAAAAGAATTAAGCCTATCGTAGATAAAATAGAAGCGTTAAGGCCTGAGATGCAGGCACTTACAGATGAACAGCTTCGAGCAAAGACTACAGAGTTTAAGGAGCGTCTTTCAAAGGGAGAGACACTTGATGATATTTTGCCAGAGGCATACGCAGTTGTCCGTGAGGCAGGTAAGCGTGCCCTTGGTATGGAGCACTTCCGTGTTCAGTTAATCGGTGGTATTATCCTCCATCAGGGACGTATCGCAGAGATGCGTACTGGTGAAGGTAAGACACTTGTTTCTACACTTCCAGCATACCTTAACGCACTTGAAGGTAAGGGCGTTCACATCGTTACAGTTAACGATTACCTTGCTAAGCGTGATGCTGAGTGGATGGGTGAGGTTCACCGTTTCTTAGGCCTTACAGTAGGCGTTGTTCTTAACGATATGACAAAGGAGGAGCGCCAGGCAGCTTACAACTGTGATATCACATATATCACTAACAACGAGCTTGGTTTTGATTACCTCCGTGATAATATGTGTGTTTACGAAAAGGACCTTGTTCAGAGAGGCCTTCACTACTGCATCATCGATGAGGTTGACTCAGTTCTTATTGATGAGGCACGTACACCACTTATCATTTCTGGTCAGTCTGGTAAGTCTACAAAGCTTTATGAGCTTTGCGATGTTCTTGCTCGTCAGCTTAAGCGAGGCGAGGACCTTCCAGAATTCACAAAGATGGATGCCATCATGGGCGTTGAGCGTAACGAGACTGGCGATTTCATCGTAGACGAAAAGGACAAGGTGGTTAATCTTACAGCAGAAGGTGTTGCAAAGGTTGAGCAGTTCTTCCACATCGAGAACCTTGCTGATCCTGAGAACCTTGAAATCCAGCACAACATCATCCTTGCACTTCGTGCTCACAACCTTATGTTTAAGGATCAGGATTATGTTGTAAGTGATGGTCAGGTTATGATTGTTGATTCATTCACAGGTCGTATCATGCCAGGTCGTCGTTATTCAGACGGTTTACATCAGGCTATCGAGGCAAAGGAGCATGTTGAGGTTAAGCGCGAGTCTATGACTCTTGCAAGCATCACATTCCAGAGCTTCTTCAATAAATACGATAAGAAGGCAGGTATGACTGGTACAGCTCTCACAGAGGAGCAGGAATTCCGTGATATCTATGGAATGGACGTAGTAGTTGTTCCTACTAACAAGCCTGTTCAGCGTATCGACCATGATGATGCCGTATACAAGACAAAGGCTGAAAAGTACAAGGCAGTTGTTGAGGAAGTTAAGAAGGCTCACGAAAAAGGACAGCCAGTACTTGTTGGTACAATCGATATTGATATTTCAGAGCTCGTTTCAAAGATGCTTCGTCGCGAAGGAATCGAGCACAACGTATTAAATGCCAAGTTCCACGAAAAGGAAGCTGAAATCGTAGCAGAGGCAGGTAAGCACGGTGCCGTTACAATCGCTACTAACATGGCTGGTCGTGGTACAGATATTAAGCTTGACGAGGATGCACGTGCAGCAGGTGGTCTTAAGATTATCGGTACAGAGCGTCATGAATCTCGTCGTATTGATAACCAGCTCCGTGGACGTTCAGGTCGTCAGGGTGATGTTGGTGAGTCACAGTTCTTCATCTCACTTGAGGATGACCTTATGAGACTCTTCGGTTCAGACCGTCTCATCACAATGTTCAACTCTCTTGGCGTTCCAGAGGGCGAGCAGATTAAACACAAGATGCTTTCTGATGCCATCGAAAAGGCACAGAAGAAGATAGAGGAAAACAACTTCTCAGCTCGTAAGAACTTGCTTGATTATGATGCAGTTATGAATGAGCAGAGAGAGCTTATTTACAAGCAGCGTCGCCGTGTACTTAT
>NZ_JAFUSK010000047.1 GCF_017471675.1 Pseudobutyrivibrio sp. | reverse complement strand
TTAATTTTAACTGAAAGATGAGCACTTGGCTCTTTTTAATAAATTTTAGAATTTACACCATTATATGGGCTTTATCTAATCCACAATATAATACTAGTACATTTTATGTAATCTGCCCTGAATTGGCATCAATAGTAAGGCTAACAGCACCCCATAGAGAAGTGATAGCACTGCTACTGCAAGATTAGGGCCAAGGACTTCATAATTCTGGCGGAATACTATAGCAAATACAGTGACAAAACCCATTATACTAGAAAGAACTCCTCCAAGGATTGCTGCCTTCTCTGCAAATTTAATAGCGTATTCAGATTTAGATGCTGCTTCTGCTATGGCAGCTTCTGAATTATCAGTTTTACCAAACACAAGCTTGAATGCTTGTATAAATCCCTGTAGCTGTCCACCTGCTCCCTCTATAATTAGCTGAATTGCTAGTACCATAATTAGAGATGGGGCATCTAAGTAATAAACTAATCTTCCGCCACCAACTACCATGATGCCAAACAATCCCACAAGCAAAAGCAAACAACCCAATAACAAACCTAATATTTCTATTTTCCTATCCTTTTTGTTGTTCTGAACATCCTTTACCAAATCAACCATAATCTTCTCCGCCTTTCCACTATAAGTATCTGCGTCCAGGCGCTCACCAGATAACAGTTCATTTATATTTATACCAAGTGCTTCGCAAAGATCAGACATAATGCTAGTGTCAGGCAGGCCTTTGCCTGTCTCCCATCTAGAAACTGCTTTGTCACTAACACCAACCCGTTCTGCTAGCTGCTTTTGGGTTAAGCCTTGTTCCTTCCTTACATTAGATATAAACGAACCGATTTTGATCAAATCTAACATGTGACCTCCTGACGCTACAATTGTTACACCTTTAGGGTACAAGATGCAGGATGATTTAGAAACCTATGTGTAGTAGAGTTGTTGGTAATTTAGGCTAGAATTTAGTTCTAGGATGAATAGAATTGTAGAGAACCCTCATCCGTCACCTGCGGTGACACCTTCCCCCTTTGTAAGGGGGAAGGCTTTAGTTTTCTTCCCAGAATTCTATAGCGCGGTCTAGCCAGCCTTCGGCTTTGGTGTGGAGGCCGAGGCCGATGCCGTGTGGGACGCCGAAGTATTTTTCGTATACATGCTTTACATCGTGCTCAGTAAGAGCTGCGTCAAATACATCTGCATGGCGGCTGGCTGGAACAAGCACATCCCAAGAGCCTGAATACATAAATGTGGGTGGATAGTCTGCTTCTATATATTTTTGAACATCAAGCATCTCTCTGCCTTTTCTGATATGGCGCAGACCAAACATATAGAAGCTGCCTCTATTGCTAAGCCAAATGCCAAGAAGTCCAATCCAAATATTCCAGTATGGATGATGTAGCCAATCGTTAACGCAAGTCCATGGATAGCCTAAGATAATTGCGCCTGGCTTTGGAAGCTGATAATCAAGATAACCAAATTTATGGCTGGCAAAAATTCCTGCCAAGTTGCCGCCTGCTGAAAATCCAATAAGTGCATAGTCATCCATCACCACATTAAATTTATCAAGGTTGTCACTAATAAGCTTTAATGCGATGCCAAGATCCGTCATTGGTGAAAATGGCTCGCAGTCTCTACCTGCACTGTACTCTAATACAAAGGCATTGATTCCCATTTTGTTAAGAGCTGCTGCAACAGGATAGCCCTCCTGCTTGGTACAGAGATGTGCGTATCCCCCACCTGGAAGTATCATTGCAAATTTCTTGCTCTTAGGATTATCTGCTGGGAAATACATAAGTCTAACATCACGCTTGTGTTTATCCTTTGCCATTTCTTCCATGGAATACACCGGCATTTGTATGAATCGCCCTGTATATTGAAGATACTTAACTCTGGCCCTTCCTGTCTTCACATTATTTGATTTATGCTCAATGTAGTACATTCTTGCTATTGAATATACCGTAAATACGAATGTAAGAATTAGGTATGCGATAATCAGAGTTCTCACTGTCTCGCCAAATCCGTTTGCAAAAAGATAAATGTTTTTCATGTAAGTCTCCTAAGTAAAGCCTATTATTTTTAAGTATGTTAGTGTAACCCTCATCAGTCACCTGCGGTGACAGCTTCTCACTTGTTAAGGGAGAAGCCTAAAAAAGGTGCTACTATATTAGTAGCACCTTAATTATAACAATTTTTATCTGTGCTTAAAAGCAACTTTGATGCGCTGCTTTAAGCCGTTTGGAAGAACGTACTTAAGCTTGTCCTCAGATGGAGTCATCTTAGAGCACTCTGGATGCTCGCGGTAAAGCTTGATTGCGTCGAATTCGCACTTAGTTGTACATACACCACAACCGATACACTTATTCTCATCAACAACTGAAGCACCACACTTTAAGCATCTTGCTGTCTCAACCTTAATCTGCTCCTCTGTAAGCTCTACAGTCTTGTCGCGGAATGTAAGCTCACCGTCAACTGTTGTTTTAGAAACACCAGGAATCTGACGTGGGCTGTGATCGTAATCACCAATCTTAAGGTTTTCCTTATCAAGCTCGATGAAGTCACGACGGTTACGTCCGATTGTAAGTGAGCTGTGTGGCTGTACGAAACGGTGAATTGAGATAGCACCCTCACGACCTGCTGCGATAGCATCGATAGCAAAACGTGGACCTGTGTACATATCACCACCAACGAAGATGTCAGGCTCGTCTGTCTGGTATGTAAGAGCATCAGCCTTAGGGCCTCTGTCGATAACAACCTTAGAACCCTTGAAGAGATCTCCGTAAACGCTACGCTGTCCTACTGAGAAGATAACGTGCTTACACTCTACAGTGATTGTATCGTTCTCATCGTACTGTGGAGAGAAACGTCCTGTTTCGTCCTTAACACGAGTACACTTCTTAAGAACGATACCCTTAACAGCACCTGCCTCATCAACAAGTACTTCCTTAGGACCCCAACCGCAGTTAAGCTCAACGCCTTCAGCCTCTACGATTTCGATTTCCTCTGGAGAAGCTGGCATGATGTCTCTGCTCTCTAGACAGAACATAGAAACCTTTTCATTGCCAACACGTCTTGCAGAACGAGCAACGTCGATAGCTACGTTACCACCACCGATAACAACAAGGTCACCCTTGATATCGTAAGCTTCGTTCTCTGAGCATTCGTGTAAGAAATCAACAGCTGTAGCTGTACCGATAGCATCATCGCCTGGTACGCCCGGCTTGTTACCACCCTGACAACCGATAGCTACGTAGAACGCCTTGTAGCCCTGACCACGTAACTCGTCAAGAGTGATGTCCTTACCAACCTCAACACCACACTTAATCTCTACACCAAGTTCCTTGATGATTTCGATTTCAGCGTCGATAACGTTGTTCTCAAGTACGAATGATGGAATACCATAGCGAAGCATACCACCTGGATACTTGCTCTTCTCGAAGATTGTAGGTCTGTATCCCTTAAGTGCTAAGTAGTAAGCACATGAAAGACCTGCAGGACCTGCACCGATAATTGCAACCTTCTCTGTGAACTCGCCATCCTGCTTTGGAATAATCTTCTTAGGAATATATCTTGTCTCAGCCTTGAGATCCATCTCTGCTAAGAAACGCTTAACCTCATCAATTGCGATAGCCTCATCAACTGTACCTCTTGTACAAGCAGCCTCGCAACGTCTGTTACATACACGACCGCAGATAGCTGGAAGTGGATTATCCTGCTTGATAAGAGCAAGAGCTTCCTTGTAACGTCCCTGAGCTGCCATACGAAGGTAACCCTGGATAGCGATATGAGCAGGACAAGCTGTCTTACATGGAGCTGTACCTGTGTCATAGCAGTTGATTCTGTTAGTGTCACGGTAGTTATCGTTCCACTCGTCAGTAGACCACTTACGCTCTGTAGGAAGTACATGCTTTGGATACTCTACCTGCTTACCATCAGCTGTGCAAAGCTTCTGACCAAGCTTAACAGCACCTGCTGGACAGTTCTCAACACACTTACCACAAGCAACACAATCCTCAGCTGTAACATGAGCAACATAAGCTGAACGTGACATGTTAGGAGTGTTGAAAAGCTGTGATGTTCTGAGCGCATAACATACATTTACATTACAGTTACAGATAGCGAAAATCTTGTTCTCTCCATCGATATTTGTGATCTGGTGAACGAAGCCGTTATCCTCTGCCTGCTTGAAAATCTCAAGAGCTTCTTCACGAGTGATGTAAACGCCACCCTTGTTTGTCTCAACAACATAGTCGGCCATATCACCCATAGCAATACACCAGCCCTCTGGATCATCTGCACATCCCTCATCATATGTCTTTCTAGAAAGACGGCATGAACATGGTGACTTTGCATAATGACCTTCATATTTATCTAACCAATGAGAAATCTTTTCTACACCGATTGCTTCCTGCTCCATGGAGATAGCTTCCTCTACAGGGATAACGTGCATACCAATACCAGCGCCTCCTGGTGGTACCATGTGTGTAAGTCCCTCAAGTGGAAGACGGCTCATTCTCTCAAAGAAACGGCCCATCTCTGGATGCTCGTTAAGAAAATCCTGATTCATATTAGAGAACTCTGCTGATCCTGGAACGTACATTGGAAGTACCCACTGCTTCTCATGAGCATCGTTCTCATAATTCCACTCTAAAAGTCCTGTCCAGCTAGCCTTCTCAAGTCTCTCCTCAAGAGTCTTCTCATCAAGACCTGTGATTTCAAGAAGCTGCTTAAATGTCTTAGGCTTTCTGATGCCGCCCATAGAAAGTGCAAGCTCTGCAATTTCCTTTGTAGGTGCAAGGTTAGCTACTGCCCAATATTCTGGATCATACTTTGTAACCTTCTGAAGACCAAGCTTAATCTTTGCACGGTCTGTGATAAGTTTTCCAAGTTCAAGAATCTCAGGACGGATATCCTCATCCTTTAAGTCGTTTACCCAATCAGGGTAGAAATCGCCCAAATTATCTGGTCCAATTCCCATATAAAGTTTCCTCCTTTTACAACCCTTATTAATTAATTATTACTTCCTCAAAAAAGACTAATTATTCCACATGGCAACCTGGTCCCTCAACCAGTCAATCCATTCGTCAAAGCCTTCGCCAGTTTTTGCAGAAACAAAAATAACCTTAGCGTTTGGATTGAGACCATGAATACTCTTTACTACTGCCTCTTTTGAAAATTCGCTAAACACAGGAAGTGTGTCGCATTTGTTGATAAGCACTACATCACACACTGAAAACATCAGTGGGTACTTAAGTGGTTTGTCGTCTCCCTCAGGAACTGAGAGAATCATAGCGTTCTTTGATGAACCGGTATCAAATTCCGCTGGGCAAACTAAATTACCAACATTTTCCAGGAAGACAAGGTCTAAATCTTCAGTGCCAAATTCATGTAAGCCTTGGCGTGTCATATCTGCATCAAGATGACACATTCCTCCTGTGTGTATCTGAATTGCACGAGCGCCTGCCTCTGTAATAGTGGCAGCGTCCACATCAGAATCAATATCAGCCTCCATTACGCCTATTTTCATTTCGTCCTTAAGACGGGAAATGGTCTGGCATAATGTGGTAGTCTTGCCTGAGCCTGGAGCTGACATAAGATTTACCAAGAATGTCTTCTGTTCCTTAAGCTCTGCTCTAAGCTTTTTGGCATCAGCATAGTTATCCTCAAAGATGCTTTGCTTTACCTCAATAACTTTGTAATCTAGCATATTTGCTCCCTAATTAAAAATGAGATATAATGTTAGTAAACTCTAACTTGAAAATAGAGTTTCCTTTAAATATAATATACTCTATCTGATAAATTTTTGTCAATGCCCAAAGGCGTCTCAAAGTCGCATAAAATAAGGTCTCCCCCAACTTTAATACTCACGTGTCTATAATCACTGTGAATTCTATATTAAATCCATATATTGTGTATACAACTATTGTATTAGTGCAAACAAAAAGACTCCTACTTTCGTAGGAGTCAAAAAATAGTCTTTAAAATTCCTGTCCGCCAGAAAGAGGATACTTGTCTGTTAAGGTCTTGATAATAGCGCGAGCCTTTTCAATACCTGCTTCCTTTTCTTTGATAACAATGGCGATTGCCTCTGCAACCTTATCAAAGTCCTCTTCCTTAAGGCCACGTGTTGTGGCTGCTGGAGTACCAAGACGAATACCTGATGTAACAAATGGTGACTTAGGATCATTTGGAATAGTGTTCTTGTTAGCTGTAATGTGAGCCTCATCAAGAAGCTTTTCGATTTCCTTTCCTGTAAGCTCAAATGGAGTTAAATCGATAAGCATTAAATGGTTATCTGTTCCATCTGAAACAATCTTGATTCCTCTATCCTGTAAGCCCTTGCAAAGTGCCTGTGCATTCTTTACAATCTGCTTTCCGTATTCCTTGAAGCTTGGGTCAAGTGCCTCCTTGAAGCATACAGCCTTGCCGGCAATAACATGCATAAGAGGGCCACCCTGGATACCTGGGAAAACAGCCTTGTTAAAGTTGTATTTCTCGTTAGCCTCAGCTGTTGCCATAATCATACCGCCTCTTGGACCACGAAGTGTCTTGTGAGTAGTGGTAGTAACAATATCAGCATAAGGCACTGGGCTTTCGTGAACCCCTGCTGCAACAAGACCAGCGATGTGTGCCATATCAACAAAAAGCACTGCTCCTACCTCGTCGCAAATCTCTCTAAATCTCTTGAAATCAATCTTGCGGCAGTATGCTGATGCACCAGCGATAATCATCTTTGGCTTGCATTCAATTGCGATTCTTTCAACCTCGTCATAATCAATGAAGCCATTATCATTAACACCATAAGGAACAATATTGAAATAAGTTCCAGAGAAGTTAGCCTTTGAACCATGTGTAAGATGTCCGCCGTGGTCAAGATTCATACCCATTACTGTGTCCCCAGGCTTAAGCACTGCAAACTGAACTGCCATATTAGCCTGTGCTCCTGAATGTGGCTGAACATTAACATATTCAGCACCAAACAATTCCTTGGCACGGTTAATTGCAAGCTCTTCAATAACATCTACCTCTGCGCAGCCACCATAGTATCTCTTACCTGGATAACCTTCTGCATACTTGTTAGTAAGTACTGAACCCATAGCAGACATAACTGCTGGTGATACCCAGTTTTCTGATGCAATAAGCTCGATGTGCTCAGACTGACGATTGAATTCCTTTACAATAGCCTCTGCCACCTCTGAATCTGTGTTTCTGATGTCCTCAAGTGTGTACATTATTTCCCTTACCTTTCTTTATAAATACTTATCTTCGAATTCAGCCTTGGATAATGGCCTATCGAAGTAGTAACCCTGTGCTAAGTTAACGGAAAACTGTGTTATTTCCTCTACCTGCTTTTCTACCTCAACCCCTGAAGCGCAAACTGTCAGGTCGACAGATTTTGCAAGCTCTGATATGGCTTTGATAAATGCCGCTGAGAATTTATCAGTGTCCATATCTGCCGTAAGGCTCTTATCTATCTTAATAATATCTATTGGCATAACACGTATATTCATTAAAGAAGAACCAGCTTTGCCATAGTCGTCTAAGGCAATCTTGCAGCCTAATTCACGAATAGCTGTGAGGATTTTAACCATCCAGCTAACATCCTCTGTGGATACTGGCTCTGTCACCTCAAATGTGATATTGGCTGGATTAATATCTGTCTTTTTGATTAATGCCTTAATGGTTTCTAATATATCCTTCTGACCAAGCTGATATAAAGAAAGATTAATACCTACCCCATATTCAGGGAAGCCAAAATCGTTCCAATGCTTGCAGCTTTTAATTGCTTCACTTATTACGAAGCTTCCTATTGAATCCATTAATCTAAGATTCTCAGCCTCAGATATAAAGCCCTCTGGAGTTACAAGACCGTACTCCTTAGAGTTCCATCTAACCAAAGCTTCTGCCCCGTGGCAAAGAGGAATACCATTAACAAATTCCATTATCGGCTGGTAGTAAACCTCAAACTGGCTGCAGTTATCACTTACTGCTTCTCTTAGGCTCTGCTCCAGCTTAGCCTTTTCTTCTTTGATAGCCTTTGATTTGTCATCATAATATTCTAATCTATTCTTGCCATTATTCTTGGCACTGTGAACAGCGATATTTAAGCATGTGAAAATATCTGCGGCTTCATCAAACCCTTCGTCCACCTTTACACAACCCATGCTCATTGAGCAATTGTACTCAACCCCTTCAAGAGTCCATGGATTAGCAAAAAGATTGGTGATTCGCTTAATGATGTAATCAAAATGGGACATGTTGTCATGGGTGACAATAACAACAAATTCATCCCCACCTACACGATAGCATTTGCCATTAATCTGGGAAATGTCGTTGATGCTATGTGCTACGTATTCTAACAATTCATCACCAACCTTGTAGCCCATACCACTGTTGACATTTGCAAAATCATCCAAATCTATCATAAGAAGAGCGAATCTCTCCCCTAACTTTTTGGCTACATGGTATTCAAGGGAAATATCCTTTTCGCAGGTCTGTCTATTAAACAAGCCTGTAAGGGAATCCACCTTAGCCTGCTGTTCCACCTTCTTTTGGTATAGCCTAAGGTCAGTAGTATCGTAGGAAGTAATCATTCTAACCGGTCTACCATCAACCCAAGTGATACTGTTGATTGAGATATCAAACCATCTGCCGGAACCCTTGGCAAAATAACCATTTAACTCTGGTTTAACAAACTTTTCGTCAAACACCAGCTCTTTAATGGCTGTTTTGTCTATCTCGTTATCAAACATCTGATTAAATGTATCATTCTTGTAAAGAACATGCTTTTCATTAATGTCAGCTACAACTACTCCGTAGCCTGCATTCTTAAGGATTACCTCCAGGGCATTGTAAGAGCTTGCCAGTGAATTAGTAGTTATCTTCTTAACAAGAACTGTTTGAAGTATGCGCTTAATATCATTTGCAAAGCGCAAATCATCAACGCTCCACTTTCTATCATTCTCCATTACGAAGAAGCATAGATACATGGCAGCCGCGTCATTTATATTAATTGGCAAAAAGATTGCCGCCTTAATTCCGTATTTAATAAAGAAGATTTCGAATGCCTCTGGAAGAGTTGCATCAGAAGAAATAGTATATGGCTTACCATTCATAAACGGTAAATCCATACGTGGTATCTGCTGGAACTTATCCTTAAGGGCACCTTCCTCGTTGGAACACCACTCTAGAATCATATCTACGCTGGTGTCGTTCTCTGAAATCTGAAGCAGGGCAGAATTTGTACATTCTAAGTACTTGCCTGCATCTCTTAAAATATCCTCAGAAATCTTTGAGAAGGAATTTTCTGATTCCATAAACCTGAGAATATCAGTCATGATTTCGTTCTTCTTAAGCTTGTACTTAATATCATGCTCTGCATCACGCTCTCTATTAAGCTGTTTTTTCAGAGCCTGAGTCTTAATTTTTTCTGCAAAATAATACTTGGTAAGAGTTTCGATAAGTAGAATCGATTTGTCAAACGCTTCTAGCGTTGTAAGCCTGATAGCCTGTGGCATCTGTAATTCTTCTGGAACCAAATCCTTATTGATTCCAAAGCAAAGCCACACGCCTAAGAATTCCCCGTTTGTTCCCCTGATTGCCACTCCTCGATACATGAAATAATCTTCTTTGCCAAAACGCTCCACGATATTCTCCGCAGTGCCATCTACAAAGGAATCAATTATTTCACGTCTGAGTTCAGAAGGAAATTCACGGTCAACAAAATCCTCCTCAGGCTTATTGCCTGAGAAGGATGTGATTTGTCCATGAGTTTTGCCAATACACATTACATACATATCGTTAGATTTGCAGAATGCATCCTGCAACGACTGCATGTCCTCGCTATTGATTTCCAAATCCAAATTTAGTCTATAACTTGTGTCCATCCATATTTATCCTCGAGTCTACCCCACTGGATGCCTGTTAAAGTATCGTATAGCTTCTGGGTAAGCTCGCCTGTTTTACCTCCATTTATTACAACAACATCATCCTTGAAACGGAGTTCCCCAACTGGTGAGATAACTGCTGCTGTTCCTGTACCGAATACCTCTTCAAGCTTACCATCATGGCCAGCCTTCATAAGGTCATCAATTGCAAGGCGCTCTTCTCTAACAGTGTAACCCCAGTCTCTAAGAAGATGAATCATAGAATCTCTAGTAACACCTGGAAGAACTGTTCCTACTGTTGGAGCTGTCCAAATCTCTCCGTCGATTTTGAACATGATATTCATTGTTCCTACTTCTTCAACGTACTTTCTCTCGTTACCGTCTAACCAAAGAACCTGTGAATATCCCATCTTTTCTGCCTTTACCTGTCCTGCGATAGAACCAGCATAGTTACCACCGCATTTTGTAAAGCCAGTGCCACCTGCAACTGCTCGTACTAATTCATTTTCTACCAAAATCTTAACTGGGTCAAGACCTGTTGCATAATATGCTCCAACTGGACAACAAAGAATCATAAATTTGTATGATTTTGCCATGTGTACGCCAAGTGCAGCCTCTGTAGCAAACATGAATGGTCTGATGTATAAAGATGTGTCCTTCTCGCTAGG
>NZ_JAFUSK010000046.1 GCF_017471675.1 Pseudobutyrivibrio sp. | reverse complement strand
ACTGCAATAAAAAACTTACGGTAGATGCAAGTCTGCCTTATTTGCGTGCTCAGAAACAAAGGAAATGGCAGGAAAAGCAAATGTTTTCCTGCCATTTGTTTTAGGCGATTACGCCTGTCATCTTAACTTAATGACATTGGCTGTAGAGCCTTCCATTTCTTTTGATGTATTGGCAGATTATGAGGGAACGTCTCATGCCATTAAAGCCATCAGTATTCCAACTAAAATCAATAAAATAGAGCTTGTTGAAGGAAATATGCCATCAGCTGACAATGAATGTCTTGTAGATTCTTATCTGTTTGATAGTTCTTCTATTGGAAATATGGTGACTATTTCTAACAGCAATGAAAAAGAAGATAGCGACCATTTTAAATACAAGGAGTATAAAATAGTAGGTCTTGTTAAATCTCCCCTTTTTATCCAGTATGAACGTGGCAATACAGCTCTTGGAAGTGGAGTGTTAGATGGATTTATCTATATAAATGAGGGTGGTTTTGATTCAGAGGTTTATACGGATTGTTATGTTAAGCTGGATAGTGATTTGCCTCTTTATTCAGATGAGTATAAGGATTTGATAGAAAATAATGAGGATAGTATACAAAAAGCCTTAGATACAGCTGCTGAAAACAGGTATGAAAGAATAATAGCCGATGCCACAGAAGAATTAGCTGATGCTGAAAAAGAGCTTGAGGATAAAAGAGAAGAAACAGGTGAAGAGCTTGATAAGGCAAAGGCTGATTTGGATAAGGCAAAAAAGCAGCTGGATGCTGGAAAGACTCAAATAAATGAATATGAAAATAAAGAAGCTGAGCTTAAAGCTGCATTAGATGAAATGCTTTCTAATATAAACAAGATGGAGCAGGCTAAGCAAATGTCTCCTGAATACTATGATGAAACTCAGTATCAGACTTTAGTTGCTACTTATCAACAGTACAGTGCCAATCTTTATACACTACAAGCAGGTTTAGAATCTGCAAGAAAAGAATATGAAAGTGGCCTTGAAAAATATGAGGATGGGAAGGCTGAATATGAAGATGGAGTAGATGAGTTTAACACTAAGATAGCTGATGCCGAAAAGGAGATTGAAGAAGCAAGGGATAAAATAGATGACATAGAAGAAGCCAGTACATATCTAATGGGCAGGGATTCAAATATAGGTTATGTTTGTTTTGAAAGTGATTCCACAATAGTAGGTGCCATTGCAAATGTATTTCCTATATTCTTTTTCCTGGTAGCTGCACTTGTATGTATGACCACTATGAACAGAATGGTAGAGGATCAAAGAACCCAGATAGGTGTATTGAAGGCTTTAGGATATAGCAGTGGAAGTATTATGGGCAAGTTTGTGGCATATTCAGGAAGTGCTTCTCTAATTGGTGCAACCATAGGATTTGTTGCGGGTACAATTGCCTTCCCAAAGGCTATCTGGTTTGCTTATCAGATGATGTACAACACTTCTGATATAAGTTACTACTTTAGTTCATCTATGCTGATAATCAGCTTTATAGTTGCTTTATTATGTTCGGTGGGAGTGACTATTCTTTCATGCAGATATGAGATGCAGGAAATGGCAGCTTCTCTAATGCGCCCAAAGGCTCCTAAGGCAGGCAAGCGAATTTTTCTGGAGTATATTACATTTTTCTGGAACAGGCTAAAGTTTTTAAAGAAGGTTAGCCTTAGAAATATATTTAGATATAAAGGACGTTTGTTTATGATGGTGCTTGGCATCGGTGGCTGTACGGCACTTCTTGTGGCAGGCTTTGGTATATATGATTCTATTGCTGATATTGCTGTGAATCAGTTTACAAATATATCTAAGTATGATGTGGATATTACATTAAAGAATGGGGAAGAAGATGTATCCTTACTGGAAAATATGGGATATTCTAAGGAAGACTATCTTTTGTATTATCATACATCTGTGGATATGAAAGCTGGTAAGTACACTAAGAATATCTATCTTAATGTGTATGATAATGATGTTTCTTTAGATAAATTTTATGATATGCATGATGATAATGGTAGGCATATTAGCTTTTCAGATTTAAAGGATGATGAAGCTATAGTCAATCAGGGCTTAAGTGATAGATATAATATAAAAGTGGGAGATATAATAACAATATCTTCTGAGAATCTGGCCAAAACTAAGTTTAAGGTTGCTGCTATAAACGAAAATTTCATATATAATTACATGTACCTTACTAAAACGGGATACGAAAACACAATAGGTGAGCTTCCTGAAAAGAAAAATGTATATCTAAATGTAAAAGAAGGGGAGAATGCCCACGGAGTTGGGGCTAAGCTTATGAACGATAAAAGGGTGACTGTTGTATCTGCCACAGATGATATGCTTGATAGAGTAGACAATATGATGGAAAGTCTAAATATCATTGTGTATTTGGTAATCGGCTGTGCTATGGCTCTATCGGCTGTAGTTGTTTACAATCTTACCAATATCAATATAGCAGAACGAGTAAGAGAAATTGCTACTGTAAAAGTATTGGGCTTTTATAAGGAAGAAACAAGGTCTTATGTATTTAGAGAAAATATAATATTGTCTATTATGGGAGCGGCAGTTGGACTATTCCTTGGAAAGCTTCTACATGCGTTTATTATGAGTGAGATAGTGGTAGATTTAATTACATTTGATGTTAGAGTTACAATACTTAGCTATACTATAGCTTTTGTACTTACGGTAGTATTTACTTTTATTATCGATTTATTCATGGGAAAGAAGCTTGAAGAAATAAGTATGACAGAATCGCTGAAAGCTGTTGAGTAGATTTCTTCAAAATTGTGTAGATATTCACTAGATTTTAGCGCTTTAGTGTGTTAATGTATTTGGAAAGAAAATAATATAGAGAGGAAGAATCAATGGGAATCAATTACGTAAGTACAAGAGATACAAATAAAACAGAGATTACTGCTTCACAGGCTATCTTAAAGGGCTTGGCTGACGATGGAGGTTTATTCGTTCCTACATCTATTCCAAAGCTTGATAAGTCACTTAAAGAGCTTTCTGAGATGAATTATCAGCAGGTAGCTTACGAGGTACTTAAGCTTTTCCTTACAGATTTCACAGAGGACGAATTAAAGAAATGTATTGAAAATGCATACGACAGCAAGTTCGACACAGAAGAGATTGCACCTTTGGTATACGCTGATGGGGCATATTATCTTGAGCTGTTTCATGGTGCAACAATTGCTTTTAAGGATATGGCGCTTTCTATCCTGCCACATCTTATGATTACTTCCGCTCGTAAAAATAATATTAAGAATGATATCGTAATTCTTACAGCTACATCTGGTGATACTGGTAAGGCTGCACTTGCAGGTTTTGCTGATGTTGAAGGTACTCGAATTGTTGTATTTTATCCTAAGAATGGTGTATCCGCTATTCAGGAACGTCAGATGGTTACACAGAAGGGTGATAACACACATGTAGTTGGAATCAAGGGGAACTTTGATCAGGCTCAGACTGGTGTTAAGAAGATGTTCAATGACAAGGCATTAGCAGAGGAGCTTGATAAGGCAGGCTTCCAGCTTTCATCAGCTAACTCAATCAATATCGGACGTCTTGTTCCACAGATTGCTTACTACGTATATGCTTATGCTAAGCTTTTATCAGAGGAAAAGGTAACAGAAGGTGAAACAATTAACGTAGTAGTTCCTACTGGAAACTTTGGTAACATCCTTGCAGCATACTACGCTAAGAACATGGGACTTCCAATCGAAAAGCTTGTTTGCGCATCAAATGAGAACAAGGTTCTTTATGATTTCTTTACAACAGGTGAGTACGACAAGAACAGAGAGTTCATTCTTACAAATTCTCCATCAATGGATATCCTTATCTCTAGCAATCTTGAGAGATTAATTTATCACATTGCAGGTGATGATGCTGCTAAAAATAGCGAGCTTATGGAAAGCCTTAAGACTACAGGCAAATACGAGATTACAGCTGATATGAAGGCTAAGCTTGATAGCTTTTACGGAAATTATGCATCAGAGGAAGAGACAGGAAATACCATTAAGAAGCTATACGAGGATACAGGTTATGTAATCGACACACATACATCTGTAGCATCCACAGTATATAATAAATACAAGAACGAAACAGGAGATGACAAGACTACTGTTATTGCATCTACTGCAAGCCCATTTAAGTTTACAAGAGCTGTCATGGGCGCCATCGATTCAGCATACGAATCAGAGGAAGACTTTGTACTTGTAGACAAGCTTTCAGAAATCGCAAAGGTTGCCGTTCCTGGCGCCATTGAAGAAATCCGTAAAGCTCCTGTTCGCCACGACACAGTCATCGAAGTAGAGGACATGTGCCCAGAAGTAAAGCACTTCCTTAATGTGTAATATATTTAAGCGGCCTCCAAGTACAAAAGCCAGTGATGAATTCAATTCAATCACTGGCTTATTTTTTGTCTCATTTGATGAGGCGACTTCTCAACATAGGCAAGCGCGAGGAAGAGGGCCCCATGCAGTTAAGGAGGGACCCTTTAGGGAGGTTCCCTTGGCTGCAATGGGAGATGGCTTCCGGGAGCCCGGAATACTTCCTAGTCGCCGTACTAAAGTCGTACTAGAAGCATATTATCAAGTGTATAGTTCCAAATGGGTAGGCTACCGGAAAGTCTACGCATTTGTTAGGGCCACTGAGGACTCCTTCCATGGTGATTTCAGGTGGCGCAAGTGAAATCGTCTGGGAGGTGTCGTTGGATACGTTGACGATGAAGAGTCCATTGTGAAGGTTTAGAAAATCTTCTAAGGCCGCAATGACATATTCATCGAACTCTGCAAATTCTTCGTTGGCATATCTGGATGCAAAGGCAATGGCTGTTTCTCTGTCACAGTCTATGTGGGTTACATAATCTCTTTCACTGGAAATGGCCTGAGACACTCCAAAGGTGATTGGATATTCATCAAGTACCATAGGCGTGAGAGGAGAAAAATCTTCCCCAACAAATCGAATCAAGCTGTTAAACATCAGCTCAAGGTACATTACATTTGTAGGCTCTACAGGCATCTCTGCAACCAGGAAGAATTTTGATATTATGGCAGCTATTGCATCCTGGTTTTCTACATCTAAGCTTAGGTCGTAAAGCTCTGTATCATTTCTGTAGTCGAAAAGGATTCTCTCTAAATCTTCGTAGGAGAAGACACCATCTTCAACTAGATTCTGTCCTAAAAGAATGTAATCAGGAGTTTGCATTGATAGCAAATCGTTTACCTGATCTTCTGTAAGGTAACCTCGTTCAATTGCTATTTCGCCAAAACGTTTATCTTCTCTAGATTGTACATAGAGACACTCGTCCACTTCCTTGGCAGTCATAAGGCCTTCTTTGATAGCGATGGTGCCAAGCTTGATATGAGTTTGTGATAAGCGGGACATGGCTTCGAATAACTGATCCTGAGTTACAATTCCTCTTTGAAGCAGATAATTGCCCAAGAACTGTGTATACATAAATTATTTTCCTCCAAGACGAAGTTCGATTATTTCTTGAATCTGGTTCTTTTCAAAAGGCTTTTGGATAAAGTCCTTTGCTCCAAGCTGAATAGCCTTTTTTAATTGGTCCTGAGTACCAACTGAAGAAACAATTATTATGACTGCTTCATTATCAAATTCTTTAATTTCAGATAGAGCAGTATTGCCATCCTTCTCTGGCATAACGATGTCCATAAATACTAAGTCAGGTTTTTCTGATTTATATAAATCAACAGCTTCAGAACCGTTTTTTCCTTCTATAAATACGGCTCCTTCGGAAACTTCTTTGACGGCATCCATCAATTGTTTCCTTGCCAATACAGAATCATCGCACACTAGTATCTTTTTGCCTGAAATGTTCATACGCTGAATCCTCCTATATAGATTTATAATACAATATACAAAGGCAATATTCAAATGTATTTATCAGATAATAATGTTAAAATTTATTGAATTGAAGAAAAACATTCTTGCGGGAAACAATCTTCTTAATATGGAAAATAAATGGAAGTTTGAGTATAATTATTCATGTTAGAAAAGTATTTGGAGGATTTTGTTATGGACATGAGTTTTATGACTATTTTTGATGTAATTATAGGTATTTTGGGCGCTTACCTTCTCTTCATTGGTATTAAGGGCTATAAGAAGGGGGAGGTTGATCCAATGCTTGTCACTTCAGATGAGCTTCTTAAATGTAAGGATATTAAGGCTATGTCTAAGGAATTAATGCCAAAGACAGCTATATTCGGTGGTTTTTGTATATTGTTTGGTATACAGGGGCTTTTAAATGATACAGGAAAGCTTGTGGTTTCAAAGGCTGTAAATGCAGGATTTTTGATTGCATTTGTTGTAATCTACGTGCTTTTTTCTTATTTCCTTCATCAGGCAAAAAAGAAGTATATTCAGTAAAATGTAAGCTAAGCATCACTTAGAATTCACATATTTGTGCAAAATTATATTACAGGAGAATTTCGTTTACGGAGGTATATATGAAGAAGATTTTAGTTGTAGATGATGAGGAAAAGATTCGTTCTATAATTCGTAAATACGGTGAGTTTGAAGGCTACGAAGTATCTGAGGCCTGCGATGGCATGGATGCAATTACAAAGGTTAAGGAAAATGGCGATTATGATGTTATCATCATGGATGTTATGATGCCAGAGCTTGATGGCTTTTCAGCTTGCAGCGAGATTAAGAAGCTTAAGGATATTCCTGTTATCATGCTTTCTGCCAGAGGTGAAGAGTATGATAGAATACATGGATTTGAGGCTGGTGTTGATGATTATGTGGTTAAGCCTTTTTCACCAAAAGAGCTTATGATGCGTGTAAATGTTGTTACTAGCAGAACCAGAGCAGAAGAAACTAGTGCTGATATTTTCAGATACGAGGGGCTTGAAATTAACTTTACTGCAAGAACAGTTTCTATTGATGGCAAGAGAGTTGATATGTCACCTAAGGAATATGAGCTTTTATTCTACCTGGTAAGAAACAAGAATATTGCATTAGAGCGTGAGAAGCTTATTACTGAGGTGTGGGGTTACGATTACTACGGTGATGACAGAACCTTAGATACTCATATTAAGCTTTTAAGAAACAGTCTTGGTGAATACCGCAAGCTTCTTGTTACACTTCGCGGTGTTGGTTATAGATTTGAAGCCTAATTTGGAGGAAGCAGTTGAAAAAAAGTCGAATTAGTGTAAAGTGGAAGACATTTTTTATATTCTTAGTTTTTGCCATAGTACTTTTGGGAGTACTATGGTTTTTTCAGATTGTCTATCTTGATGATTTTTACAAGATTATAAAAAGGCAGGAAACGGAAGTTGTGTTAAAGGATGTGGAGAACATTCTTTATACATCTGAAAATCCTGATGATGACATAGAAAAAATAGCGGCCAGCAATAATCTGGGCATTTACATTACAGATAAGAATGGTGTGCCACTTTATAATGCTGAGTACATATCTAATTCTCAAATGTCATCATTGCCTCAGTTCATGTTTGGTTTGTTCTATGACCAGGCTGTAGCAAATGGGGGTGAGGCTGTTATTGAATTCAAGGGCAGCGAAATGCAAAAGAAGGTAGAAAGAGCAAGATATGCCTTTGAAAATATAGGAGATAACCCAGCAGAACAAGGAGAAAATGGTACTGATACTACCGAGGAAAGCGATAATGATAATTTAGATGATGCTGACGATACTGCTGGTGGGGATGAAAATGATGAGGCCCAATCACAAGAAGAAGCTGTTCCTGAAAAGCCGGCTGGTAAAATCGCATATACCATACCAGAAGAAAAGCGTGAAGAGGGATTCAGACAAAATATAGGTAATGATATGGCAGAATCTGTAATCTATGTTCGCATTATTGAGAACAATGGATTAGAAGAGGTTATAATGGTAAATTCTGTGCTAACCCCTGTAGATGCAACAGTATCTACATTAAAGGTTCAGCTTAGATTCATATCTGCAATTATGATTGTTATTGCATTCGTTCTTGCTGCTACTTTATCTAAAAGCCTGTCTCATTCAATAATTCGTATAAACGAAGGAGCCAAGAAGCTGGCAGATGGAGATTACTCTGTTAAGTTTAATTCTAGGGATTATATGGAGGTGGCAGAGCTGTCTGATACTCTTAACTACACTGCCACAGAGCTTGGTAAGACAGATAGCTTCCAAAAGGAATTGATTGCAAATGTTTCCCATGATTTGCGCACTCCTCTTACCATGATAAAAGGTTATGCAGAAGTTATGCGTGACATTCCAGGGGAGAACACTCCTGAAAATGTGCAGGTTATCATAGATGAGACAGAGCGACTTACAGGACTTGTTAATGATATGTTAGATATCTCCAAGCTAAAGGCTGGTACAATTACCATTCAGCCGGAGGAGTACAACATCACCGAAAGCATCCGCCATGTGTTAGAACGATACAATAAGCTTCGTGAGGTAGAGGGGTATACTATCGATTTTCAGTATGATGATGAGGTTATCGTATATGCGGATGAGCAAAAGATGTATCAGGTACTTTACAATCTTGTTAATAATGCCATCAATTACACAGGACCTGACAAGAAGGTTACAGTTATTCAAAAGGTTATTGATGATACCCTAAGGATAGAAGTAAAGGACACAGGTGATGGCGTTAAGCAGGAAGATATTCCTTATGTTTGGGATAGATACTACAAAGACAAAACAGCCCACAAGCGTGCCATCTCTGGCACAGGCTTAGGACTGTCTATTGTAAAAAACGTATTAGAACTACATGGCGCCAAGTATGGTGTTTCATCAAAACAAGGTCAAGGCGCTACATTCTGGTTTGAATTATCGTTGGATTTAAACGAAGAGTAATTATTTCACACCGCTATATTTCTCTTCGCAATACTTACAGCGATATACTTCGTTTTCTTCGTCTGTAAGGATGAAGATTTGATCTAGCTCTTGTTCCACGGTGCTTATGCATCGTGGATTTTTGCAGCTAATTACATTTTTGATTTCTTTAGGCAGCTTTAGCTGTCTTTTTTCAACTATGGCATCATCCTTAATGATATTGCAGGTGATGTTATGGTCGATAAATCCTAATATGTCCAAATCTACACGCTCTATTGGACACTCTATTTTTATAATATCTTTGCGACCCATTTTATTTGATTTTGCATTCATAATCATGGCAATTGTGCAGTCACAGCCTAGGTCTTCAAGATGCAGGTCGCGATAAATAGTCATAGACTCGCCGGCTTTAATATGATCTAACACAAATCCTTCATGTATTCCACTTATATTAAGCATGTCATTTCCTCCTAAGTTTATCTCTCGCCTGTTACGCAGACAATAAAATATATTCTTTCGTCGACTGATGTCTCCTACAGAAAATATTTTATTGTCTACTACAGGCTACTTGAACACTGTGATATATGGCTCGTCTGTTACGTACACAATCATAAATAATCCTTCGTCGACTGATGTCTCCTACGGAAACATTTATGATTGTTTACTACAGGCTATTTATACTAATTCTAATAGTGTTAGGATTAGCGCCATACGTATGTAGACGCCGTACTGGGCTTGGGTGAAGTACATGGCGCGGGGATCTTCGTCCACGTCCACGGATATTTCGTTGACGCGAGGTAGTGGGTGAAGAACCATCATGTCTTCTTTGGCAAGTTGCATTTTTTCAGGTGTAAGTATGAAGAAATCCTTTAAGCGGATGTAGTCTTCTTCGTTGAAGAAGCGTTCCCTCTGAACACGTGTCATGTAAAGAATATCAAGTTCGCTCATAACATCATCCAAAGAATCCACTTCCTTGTATTCGTAGCCATTCTTTTCCAACACATCCTCGCGGATGTATTCTGGAACCTTTAGTTCCTCTGGAGAGATAAGTACGAATTTGATTCCAGGGTAGCGCACAAGTGCATTAATCAAAGAGTGAACTGTACGGCCAAACTTTAAATCGCCGCAAAGTCCGATAGTAAGGTCTTTGATTTCACCACGTAAAGAGCGGATAGTAAATAAATCTGTAAGTGTTTGAGTGGGATGTTGATGACCGCCATCACCGGCGTTAATAACTGGAATACGTGAACGCTGCGATGCAACAAGTGGAGCGCCTTCTTTAGGATGACGCATAGCGCAAATATCTGCGTAAGAAGAAATGACGCGAATGGTGTCGGAAACACTTTCGCCTTTAGCTGCTGATGAAGAATCAGCGGAAGAGAAACCAAGAACTGAACCGCCAAGGTTAAGCATGGCAGCTTCAAAAGAAAGTCGTGTACGTGTACTTGGTTCGTAAAAACAGGTTGCAAGCTTTTTGCCGTGGCACTTTTCGGAGTAATTCTCAGGATGATTTTTAATATCATCGGCCAGGTCCATAAGCTGCTCTAATTCCTCCCTAGAAAAATCTAGAGGGCTCATTAGGTGTCGCATTGATTATCCTCCCTATGAAATTAGTTTTCAAAATCAATTTATTGTACCACATTGAATTTAAAATAAAAGCCTTTTATGATAAAATATTTTTCATGAAATACGCAGACATTATCATTGACATATCTCATGAGAGATTAGATAAAACATTTGAATATATTGTTCCACCTGAACTGGAAGATGAAATACATGAAGGTGTGCAGGTGGTTATCCCATTTGGCGCAGGCAATCGTGCCATCACAGGTTATGTGGTGGGGCTACATGATAAGCCTCAGTTTGATGTTACAAAGCTAAAGCCGATTGCACGGGTTGTTAAGGACAGTATCGCTATAGAATCTCAGCTTATTTCATTGGCTGCATTTCTTAAACGCAATTATGGAAGCACCATGAATCAGGCCCTTAAGACTGTTATTC
This sequence comes from Pseudobutyrivibrio sp., assembly GCF_017471675.1. GTDB lineage: Bacteria > Bacillota > Clostridia > Lachnospirales > Lachnospiraceae > Pseudobutyrivibrio. The sequence continues at coordinate 4,225 of NZ_JAFUSK010000046.1, read as the reverse complement.
CTATTAAGAAAAAGGAAAATGAGAAGCTTAAAAAGGAAATTAGTCTTGCAGTATCTACAGACCAGGCAAGGATTGAGTTAAACGAACTACTTACTAATAAAAGGCATGCTGTTGGCAAGGAAAGGCTACTTAAGGAGTTACTTGAGGTAGATGTATTAGACTGGGAGCTTGCCACTAAAAAGCTACAGATTCCCTCATCTAACATTAGGGATTTAGAGGCAAAGGGAATAGTTAAGATTGATTCTGTTAGAACCTTTAGAAATCCTCATTTGCAGGCAGATGCAACCAGAGGCAGAGTTACTTTAAATGAGGAGCAGGAGGCAGCAGCAGAACAGATAAAGGCAGATATTGATACAGGCCGCCACAAGACATATCTTATTCACGGTGTTACAGGCTCTGGTAAGACAGAGGTGTACATGGATGTTATGGAGCATGTGATAAATAAGGGTAAGCAGGTGATTGTGCTTATTCCAGAGATTGCTCTTACATATCAAACTGTTATGAGATTTTATACCAGGTTTGGAGATTCTGTTAGTATTCTGAACAGTCGTATGTCACCTGGGGAGCGATTCGACCAGTTCGAGCGGGCTAAATCCGGAGAAATCAGTATTATGGTAGGGCCTCGTTCGGCACTTTTTACTCCATTTACTAATCTTGGTCTTATTATTATAGATGAGGAACATGAGCCTAGCTACAAGTCAGAGGTGGTCCCAAGATATCATGCCAGAGAAACTGCGGTGTACAGAGCTTCGCTTACAGGAGCTACTGTTATATTAGGCTCAGCCACTCCTAGCTTGGAGGCATATTCTAGGGCAGTCTCAGGTGAATATCAGCTTATCACCCTTAATAACAGGGCAATGGGTCAGGAAATGGCACAATGCGAAATAGTAGACCTTAGGGCTGAGCTTCAATCTGGAAATCGTTCAATGCTTAGCCGCAGGCTAAAGGAGCTTATGGCAGACAGGCTATCAAAGAATCAACAGATAATGCTGTTTTTGAATAGGCGAGGCCTGATGGGCTTTGTTTCCTGCAGAGCCTGTGGTCATGTACTGAAATGCCCACATTGTGATGTAGCACTTCATCTGCATGCAGGTGGGGTAATGAAATGCCATTACTGTGGATACACCACTAAGGCAGCCAAGACTTGTCCTAGCTGCGGTAGCAAATACATCGGAAGCTTTAAGGCTGGAACTCAGCGCTTAGAGGAGATTGTTAAGGAAGCATTTCCTACGGCAAGGGTTCTTAGAATGGATGCCGATACCACATCAGGCAAGAATGGCCATGAGGAAATCCTATCGGCATTTGCAGCCCATGAGGCAGATGTTCTTATTGGAACACAGATGATTGTTAAAGGCCACGACTTTGCTAATGTAACACTTGTTGGTATAATAGCAGCAGATATATCACTTAATGAATCAGATTTTCACAGTGGTGAGCGAACATTCCAGCTTCTTACCCAGGCAGTGGGGAGAGCAGGAAGAGGAACGGAGCCTGGCATTGCTGTTATACAGACATATCAGCCTGAAAACTACGCAGTAGTTACATCAGCTAATCAGGATTACGATAGCTTTTTCAAGCAGGAGTTTGCTTACAGAAGATTGCTTCAATATCCACCTTGCTCACATATCCTTGGAATACAGGTTAGCAGCGAAAAGCAAGGGGATGCTATTGCACAGGCAGATATTTTAGCATCTGTGATTAAGCAGACAGATCCTGAAATCATTATTATGGGTCCAGAGGATGCCTACATAGGAAAGCTTAAGGATATTTATCGAAGAGTCATCTATGTAAAGGCTGACGATTATGATAGACTAGTAAGGGTTAAGGATGAAATCGACAAATTCTTACTTGAACAAAAAGAGTATCGAAGTACAACCACATGGTTTGACTTCGACCCAATTTCAACAATATAGTTTTTATGAAAGGATTTATGAAATGGCACTATTAGAAATTAGAGAATATGGAAAAGATGATGTATTACTTAAGGTGTGTAAGCCTGTAAAGGAGCTTACACCTCGTCTTAAGACCTTAATCGAGGATATGTATGAGACTATGTATGATGCAGATGGTGTAGGACTTGCTGCCCCTCAGGTAGGTGTTCTTCGCCGCATTTGTGTTATCGATGTAGGAGAAGGTCCTGTTACGCTTATTAACCCAGAGGTTCTTGAAACATCTGGAGAGCAGACTGGTAACGAGGGCTGCCTTTCAGTTCCAGGTAAGACAGGTATGGTTACTCGTCCTAATTACGCCAAGGTAAAGGCACTTAATGAGGATATGGAAGAGTACATCGTAGAAGGTGAAGGCCTTATGGCTCGTGCTCTTTTACATGAGATTGATCATCTTGACGGTCATATCTACACAGAAAAGGTAGAGGGCGAGCTTTACAATGTAGAAGACCTTATGGAAGAGTACGAAGAAGAATAAGAATAAAAAGGACTTGAATAAGCGACATGAATAATGATTATGAAAAATTAAATAGCCAGAGGTCTCATAGCTTAAGCAGAGCCAGAAGAAGGAGAGAGCTTCAAAAAAGAAGGATAATGTTTGCATCTATTGCAGGCGTGCTAGCATTAGTACTTATCATTGGTACAGTGTTTATAGTTAAGAATGTGCATTCTAAGAATGATGAGACAGACTTGGTAGCAGAGACTGTGGAGACACCATCCAAGGAAGATGACGATGCTAAGATAGAGGTGGTTTATCCTGATGAAGAAGGGGCTGCTGATTCTGTTGAGGACTCTGACCCAGAAAGCACTGCCACAAAAGAAACTGGTGCTGAAGTAAATGTTGTAGATATTGTTAATGCCAGCAATGTTGGTGAGAATTCCAGCATTACCTATGGTATTGATGTTTCTAAGTTTCAGGGCACAATAGATTGGGCTCAGGTGGCAAGCACAGGCATTAATTTTGCAATGGTTCGCGTAGGCTATAGAGATTCTGTCACTGGAGAAATCAAAGCAGACACTAATGCCAAATACAATATGCAGGAAGCTGAGAAAAATGGCATTAAGGTTGGCGCTTACTTTTTCTCAACAGCAGTAAATAACACTGAGGCAGTGGAAGAAGCTGATTGGGTAGCAAATTACATCAGCAAATATGCCATTACATATCCTGTGGGTTATAACTGCGAAGGATTTGAAAATAGTAAGAGTAGACAGTACAACCTTACAAAGGACGATAGAAGCAAGGTTGCAATGGCATTTCTTAATGAAGTTTATAATAAAGGGTACACACCCATCTTTTATGCTTCCAAAAATGAAATGGCAAACGATACCAAATGGAATACTTCTACCATAGGCTCTAAGTACAAGATTTGGATGGCTTGGTACAATCAGGATACATCAAATGTTGCAAATGGACCTTCTGCTGGGTTTAAGTATGATATGTGGCAGTATTCTAATCAGGGAGATGTTCCTGGAATCAAGGGTAAGGTAGATGTTAACATTGCTTACTTTGGATATAATGGTACAGAAAGTGCTAAGGACACATCAGGACGTGAAGTGGCTACTGCTGATGTGGAAGCACTGATGAAGTTTACTGAGGTTAACGAGGCTGTTACAGCTAAAAGTAAGACAAATCTTAGAGATAAGCCTAGCCAGGGAGCAGATAGTACGGTTAAGACTACGCTTCTTAATGGGCAGGTTGCAACAAGAACTGGTGTCAGCAACAGCGGATGGTCTAGAGTAGTGTTAGATGGCGCTACTTATTATGCTGTATCAAGCTATTTAACTACAGATACATCGGCACCAGCCCAGGCGGCTACTCCAGCTCCAGCACCAGAGCCTGCACCAGCTCCTGCGGCACCAGGCTTCAAAACAAAGTTTACCGATGTTAACGAAACAATCACTGCAAAGGAAATGGTTAACCTTCGCAGTAAACCAAGTGTCACCGATGCCGATTCAGCTGTAGTAGTAACTCTCTATAACGGCCAGACAGCAGTCCGCACCGGCGTAAACAACGAGTACGGCTGGTCTAGGGTAGAATACAACGGACAGGTGCTCTATTGCGTAAGCAGTTTTATTAAGGTAGTGGAATGAGTGGAGGAATTATGCTGAAAATTTATTTTGGAGAATTGGAAGCAGACAACTATATATTTAATCCCGATGTTTATTTTAATAATACATACGAAGATGAGTGGATTGTAGATAAGCTATCAGTTGATATGATTAAGGATGTTGATGGTTCAGATGTGATAGGACCTAGACTAATTGATAGTCCCTACCTT
>NZ_JAFUSK010000045.1 GCF_017471675.1 Pseudobutyrivibrio sp. | reverse complement strand
CCAATTGACCCACAGCTAATGGGAGCTCTCGGCGCCGCAGAATTCGCACGTCAAAAAGGAAACAACTAATAAACTCCGCTTTGTTACGGTAACAATTATGTATATTACTCCGTCGCGAGATTGGCTCCTTGAGTAACATACATAATTGTTACCTACAAAGCTCACTTAAGTATGTTAGCGGCATCACAACCTAGGCAAGCGCGAGCAAGAGGGCCCCATGGAGTTAAGGAGGGACCCTTTAGGGAGGTTCCCTTGACTCCAATGGGAGATGGCTTGCGGGAGCACGGAGTACTTGGGGGTGCCGCTGATGAGGGAAAAGTATGTTAAAAATTTTATTAATTATCGCAATCGTATTATTGTGTTTGTTTGTGCTTTCTCTAATTGTATATTTCTTCAACCTGGATATGAAGCTCACAAGCGCTATCCAGCCTTTACTTGAGAAGCATTATGACAAGATTAAGAGAGATAGAAAAATCTAATGAAGCTATATGATGAAAGCATTAAGGAGTTGCTTGCTGGTATTGATATGAGTACAGCTAAGAAGCTTGATATCGTAAATGCGGATTGGAAGGATGTGGGGGACCACAATCTTATTCTGAGGGCAGATATGGCTTATGAGCTTGGTGGAGGTATATTTCCAGCGGTAAGCGCTATGGCTGTTACATGTAATGATGAATTCGTAAATACGGATGAAGTATTTTTGATTGGGCCAGACCTTAACGAGATAAAGGAAGATATACCCTATGCGAGAATTGCAATCATAAAGGTGGCAGAGGACAGTCTTGGTGATGGCAACACACTTTATAATGCTATTAGAAAAATTGAATATGTCAGGTATCATATTAATCCTGAAGGTTATATGACACGTATATCTGCATCTAACAATAGAGAACCGGTTCGTGTGGGCAAAGAAGCTATAGAAAAAGGATTAGATTTTGCTAAAGTAGGCAAACTATTTATTGATACCTATCATGAAAACAAAAATATTGAAGCTGTAAAGCTTATATTTATAACTGCTAAAGACGTTAATTATAATGGGCTGCTTCAGCAGGCAAAGCATCTTGAAGATATCACTGGTACAATTGATCATATCTTTAAGAATGTAATAATGGACTGCGGCTCATGTTCACTGCAAAAGATTTGCGATGAAGTGGAGGGCTTACGTGAACTGCATTTCTCAGCCCAGAAATAAGGTGTGACTTATTATGGAAAATATGATAAAGTAGGGTGTAAAAGTCAGCTCAAGGTGGCTTAGAGTTAGAGAGGAAGTATAAATAATGCATGAATTAGGTATTGTGTTTCATGTAGCGAAACAGGTAGAGGAAGTTGCTATTGAGAACAACGCTGAGCACATCAATGAGGTAGTGCTCTCAATCGGTGAGGTTTCCACAGTCATTCCAGATTATTTGATTGACTGCTGGGCTTGGAATGCGAAAAAGTACCCAAGACTTGATGGCAGCAAGCTCACTTGCGAAACAATTAAGGCTGTGACCTTCTGCGAGGATTGCAAGCAGGAGTACGAAACAGTTGCCCACGGTAAAACCTGTCCACATTGTGGCAGCGGCAACACATATCTTGTCACAGGAAATGAAGTTATTCTTAAAGAAGTTATAGCTGATTAATAGAAATCCCACGGCTGATGCCGTGGGATTTTTGCTATTTACAATAAATTAATCTACATTTCGATTCTGAGTTTGTGTAAAACAGCAACATCCTTATCCTCAGTCATCCTGCGGTAGATGTTTGCAAGCAAAGCGCCTGAGATGTTGTGCCATACAGAAAAGATTGCGCCAGGCACTGTGGCCATTGCAAGATTAGGAAATGCTGTGGCTGCAAGAGAGGTTGCAAGTCCTGAGTTTTGCATTCCAATTTCAACAGAAAGAGCCTTCTTCTTAGCAAGTGGAAGCCTAAGGGCTCTTCCAAGGAGTAATCCGCAGCCATAACCAAGAAGATTATGAAGGATTACCACTACAAAGATTACGGCGCCAGTTGTAAGAATCTGCTGTGAGTTGTGAGATACAACGGCTGCAACAATCAGTGTGATTGCAAGCACAGAAACAAGTGGAAGTGCTTCCTTTACCTTAGTAGTGAATTTTCCAAAGAAGTGGTTAATGACGAAACCAAGTGCGATTGGAACGATTACTACCTTGATAATTGATAGGAACATAGCAAGCACATCAACAGATACTGTTGTGCGAAGGAATAAATATGTGATAACAGGTGTAAGCAGTGGAGCAAGAAGAGTGTTTACGCTAGTCATGCCAACAGATAGAGCTACATCACCTTCGCTAAGATATGTGATGACGTTGCTGGATGTACCACCAGGGCAAGTTCCAACTAGAATAACACCTGCAAGAAGTCCAGCCTCAAGACCGAAGGTCTTTCCCAGTATAAATGCAAGCAGAGGCATTATTGTGAATTGGGCAATACAGCCAATAAGAATATCCTTTGGATGAGTGAATACTAAAACAAAATCTTCAGGCTTAATTGTAAGACCCATTCCAAACATTACTATCATAAGGAGATAGTTAATCCAACTAGTCTGAATCCAAAGGCATGTGCCTGGCTTAAAAAGAGCCAACGCTGCGACTACAAGTACGATGATAGCCATGTACTTTCCGATAAAGCTACTGATTTGTTTCATAACATAATTCCATCCTTTCTTATAAATAATAGTTTAGCGCTTTAAAGCGATAACGTTATAAACAAGATAGCACTTGTTAAAATATTTTTCAATAAGCGTGAGACACATCTGTTGATATGGGAAATATTGTTAGTTATAATTTTTATAAGAATCAATTTTACAGAACATTTACAGAAGAAAGGTATATATGAAGAAAACTCAAGGGATTTTACAGTACATATTTATTATAGTTGGAGCCATAATGGCCAGTTTTTCAGTCGCACTGATTATATTGCCAAATGACGCCATTGATTATGGAACAGCAGGGGTTGCCATCATTATCAGCAAGCTTACTGGGCTTTCACTGGCGCCTCTTGTATTTTTAGTATTTATACCTTTTATAATAGCAGGACACGTAGTGCTTGGAAAAAGCTTCACTATCAAAGCTACATTAGGTTCTTTGACCTACACTTTGGGAATCCATTTTTTCGAGGAGATTCCCTTCGAGCTTAACACCGAGCATTTCCTTGCAGTTGCTTTTGGCGGGGCAATTCTTGGGGCAGGCCTATCCCTTATCCTTCGAAATGGTGGATGCATAGATGGTTCTGAGATATTAGCCAATATAGTTGTTAAGCGCCTATCTGATAAAACAGGTCGAAATTATAGCATGACTCCCGTTTTGCTTGCATTCAATGCATTAGTTTATTTCACAGTGTTTCTCACGATAGATATGACAGCGGCATTGCTTAGTCTTTTGGTTTATGTGGTGGCTACCACTGTTATCGATCATTACACAGACCATTTCGAAGCCATTAAGCAGGTTACCATTATCACCCAAGACCCTGATAACATTATCGAAGACATTAAAAAGAGGCTTAACAAGACCTGCACAATCATGGATTCCAGAGGTGCCATAGCAGGGGAGAACAATACCTTGATTTGCTACATCAGTTATTTTGAACTGCCAATTATGAAGGAGATTATTTCTAATCATTCAGGTAGTTTTAGTACAGTATCTACTATCGACGAAATACTAAGATAACTTGATTTATTACTGGAGCTTATAAAGTAAATGAATAAAAGTACTGCGCGAAAAATCTTAGGGCTAAATGGAACCGAGGATGAAAGAGCAATAAAAAGGAAATACAGAAAGCTGATGCACGACCATCATCCCGATAATAGTGAGTCAGATGATAGTGAGCTTGCTGCAAAGATTAATTCAGCCTACGAGCTGATAATGAAGGATTTTGATGGCAGCGGTGGTAGGTCAAATAGCACCAAGAAGAAGTCCACAACTAAAAGAGCTACCAAAACAAAAAATTGGAATGCCAAGGAAAATAAAAATGCCTACTGTGCTCGTCCTATTTTTCATGAGGTGGAGGATTATGATGGCAGTAGCATAGGCACTATAGAGATTGCCAGAGGCAAATATGTCTGGTCCAAAGACGAGGAGTTTTCTTTATTTCTAAAGAGTATATATGAGACTAGCAAAGAATTGATAGATAATGCAAGACCTACATTGTTTTTTGAACCGCCAGCAGTAATCAAACAAAAATATCTGGCTGACATTACATATCTTCTTACAGGGCAGTTTATTGATAGCACGCTTACGTTAAATGAACTTGCTGTAATGGATACCAGCGCCTATAAAATAGATGCAATGGTTGAGCTTGATATTAATTCACCTGTACCAAAGCCAGGTACTGCGCTATATCCGGCTGGTGTATCAAAGCATCGTTTATATTTAAGAAGCAAAGGCGGTGAGATAGTAGGCTATCTTAGCTTTAAGGATGATAGGCTATATTATGTAGTTATCCCTCTATTTGAGCAAAAGAAAGCTCAGGTAAAGATGGTAGTATCCGACACTCCAAAGTCTACCAGGTATCGCAAAAAGTATGCAGACATAGATTTGTGGGTAAAGATTATAGAGGATCAAAACTCAGCAATTGATAACACCAATCGTAAGATAGATGAGTTGCTTGCAAAATATGCTAAAGAGGGGCTGTAAATTTCAGCCCTTCAGTGAAAATATCAGAAAAAAAGTCAAGTAATAAAAGAAGATAGTATTAGGAAAATGCCTATCGTATAACCCAATATGTAAGAATTAGTGATAAATGGAGAACTATATGAGAAAGCGTATATATGAAATTATAGAAGTTGCGGAAGATAATGATACTATCAGTAAAATATACGATGTGATTATGATGATAGTTATTGTACTTAGTTTATTACCCATTGCTTTGAAGAAATCTGATGGGTATATAGCTGTGCTTGACCATGTTTCAACTATAATATTTTTAGTTGATTATTTACTACGATTAATCACTGCAGATTATAAACTTGAAAGAAAAACAATGTCTTTTTGCATATACCCATTTACACCGATGGCAATAATAGACCTTTTGTCGATATTACCATCGCTTATTGCAATAAACGGCGCTTTTAAAATATTAAGGGTATTAAGGCTGCTTAGAACGCTACGAGTTTTTCGCGTATTTAAAATAATTAGATATTCAAAAAGTATAGTAATAATATTGAACGTATTTAAGAAACAAAAAGAATCACTATTAGTCGTTGGTGGGTTAGCAATTGGCTATATTTTAGTATCAGCACTTGTTGTTATATCTGTTGAACCTGAAACCTTTCCATCTTTTTTTGATGCTGTTTATTGGGCTACTATATCACTTACTACGGTGGGATATGGGGATATTTTTGCTGTTTCGACTGCGGGAAAAGAGCATTATTTCTATTCCTTTGCAACTAAGTATTGCAGTCATCATATGCCAGAGAAATAGGCAATATTCGATAGTTATGTAGAAAAGATGCTGAAATACTTTAGAGGTGCGTATGGATTTTATGATTTCAAAGATTCAGATTTAAGAGACTATAAATGTTTTTTGAAACTATACATCAGTTTAAAAAGTATTATGGACTTGATATGTATTCACTTAAGGAATTAGATCGTTACCTATGGTTATTAGGGAAGAAATGGTTTCCAAGGAAAGATAAAGGATGCACCGTTGGTTATTATAGCCAGAACATCACCTTATAAGTGAAAAAATTTGTTGGAATCGAACATTGTGTTCGAGAAAACATGTTCTATAATATAAGTATGAAATAAAACAGGGTACAGGAGGTATTATATTGAAAACCCTACAAGAACTTACATTATTGGACAAATTTTTATTCGACGAAGTTATTGAAGACAAAGAAACCTATGAGGCTTTGCTGCGAATCATTTTAGGAGATGAAGAATTAAATCTCTTGACTGAGGCTCAATCAGAGAAGGAACTTAGGACTGCTCCTTGGCTGCGTTCCATCAGGGTAGATGTGTTTGCTATGGATGACAAATCTACAATCTATAACACTGAGATGCAGAAGGAATGGAGAGCAGATTTAATTAAGAGAACTAGATATTATCAGGCACTAATAGATTCATCATTACTTGAACCCGGTGAGATTAATTTTAACAATATCAAAAACACTACAATTATAATGATTATGCCATTTGATTTGTTTAGAATGGGTAAGTATATTTATACTTTTGAAGAAATTTGTAGGGAGTATCCTGATTTAAAGCTTGAGGATGGAGCAAAGCGTATCTTCATTAACACACACGGAAAAAATAATGATGAAGTATCACCTGAATTTATTGCGCTGATGAAATTCATTGAATATAATGAAAGTGAAGAATATAAACAATCTTCACCGAATTTAGATAGGATTATTAATCGAGTTTCTCAGGTGAAGGCCAGTGAGGAAGTGGGTGTTAAATATATGCAAAGATGGGAAGAGGAAGCGCTTATTCGTAATGAAGGCAAAGAAGAAGGTAGAGAAGAAGGCAGAGAAGAAGGAAAAATAGAAACTAAGGTTATAGATATTAAAAATCTTATGGAAAACATGAAACTTACTGCAGAGCAAGCTATGATAGCACTTGGAATTGACAAGAATGAATTCAGTAAGTATTTGCCTATGCTTTAAGTTATGTTGAAGTTGCAGGTAGAGGTTAAATCTCTACCTGTTTTTTTATTGGGGATTCCCCTTGACATTTACCTATCCAAGCCGTAATCTATTAATCGTTGCTTAATTAAAACAAGGATTAATATTGAGGGACGGATAATATAAATGAATATCAAATCAGTTATTAAAGAAATTTGCATACTTACATTTGCAATTATTATTATAGGTGCAGGAGTTTTCTTTTTTCTAATGCCAAGCCATGCAGCAGTAAGCAGTATTTCGGGATTTGCCATAGTGCTTAGTAATTTCATTCCATTTTCAGTTTCGGCAATTACCATGGTTTTAAATGTAATATTGCTAATTGTTGGCTTTTTTACTTGTGGAACAGAGTTTGGATATAAGACGGTGTATACATCGATTTTGCTTCCAGTAGTTATTGGCGTGTTTGAGAGAATGCTTCCTAAGTACACATCACTTACTGGGGATGCAGCGCTTGATGTAGTCTGCTACATATTTGTGGTAAGCATTGGTAGTGCAATACTTTTCAACAGGAACGCTTCATCTGGTGGACTTGATATAGTTGCAAAGATACTTAATAAATATTTGCGCTTAGATTTAGGAAAAGCTATGTCAATATCAGGTATGTGTATAGCCCTTTCATCAGCACTTGCTTATGATTCTAAGACAGTTATTCTTAGTGTACTTGGTACATATTTAAATGGAATGGTGCTTGATCATTTCATCTTTGATCAGAAGCTCAAAAGAAGAGTGTGCATTGTTTCACCATACGAAGCACAGATTAGAGATTATATTTTAAACGAACTTCACAGCGGCGCCAGTGTTTATAAGGTTACCGGTGCTTACAGAATGGAAGAACATGATGAAATCATCACTATCGTAGATAAGGGTGAGTTTCAGAAGCTTATGGCATTTATTGATAAGGTTGATCCTAAGGCCTTTGTCACAGTGTATAAAGTAAGTGACATGCAATATCAATCTAAGAATATGCCAGAGAGAGTTTTTTAAGTAGATGTAAATTAGTGTATGATAGAAACTGAACCGAGGTAAATAAGCACCTTGGTTCTTTTTTTTATGGTTTAGTTTTTGACTGAGGGCTTTATCTTGAACATGTAATGATGTAAAGTAAAAAGAGGGTTAAGGGAGAAGCTACAATGGAGGATAATGATGAAAAAAGGTTCATTAGAGGTAGTATGTTGGTTTATAATAGATTTAATAACGATAGTACTTGCTTGCCTGTTTTCAAGCCATAAGGCTAATCTATGGGTGGTGGCTATTGGCGTTGTTGGATTTAGTATATATAGCGTAATTAAGTCATACAAAACTCCTGGATATCTGCCAAATACACTAGCCATTCCTGAGAATAATCGTAAGCCGGTATATGATTATATTAGAATTATCGCTGTAGTTTTTATCATAAGCGTTCATATACTTGGGCCTGATTGGGAAAATACTAAAGGCATGGAAAATACCATTATCTACCATGTGCTAAACTACATTCGCTGTTTCACAGGTGTCAGTGGTGATTGCCTTTTTATTATGATTTCTGGGGCATTGTTACTGGGCTTTAAGGAAGAGAGCGTATTAACCTTTTATAGAAAAAGATTAACTAAGGTTGCGATTCCACTTATCATATATTATCTATTTTATCTCTGGCAGTATGATGCTATGGGAGGACTCAACCTGTGGCAGATTGCCAAAAAGATTATCACAGCAGATTATACAGGGGCAAATGTATATCATTTTTGGCTCATATACATCATTATTTCCTTGTATGTGATAGTACCTTTTTTACGATATATGTTAAAGGATATGCCCTATATTGTGCTTACATCCCTTGTGGCAGTGCTGTTTATATATTATTTACTTACAAGGTTTATTATCAATGAAAGTGCTATGCCAATGCATTTTAGTTTTTGGCTTATGATGTTTATTATGGGCTATTGGTATGGTAGAAGTGAAACCAGAAAATACGATAATATTGCCATAGCACTAGGCTTATTTGCAGCAATTATCTTTGGAATATATCTTAAATTGCGAACAGGTTTACCGGATGATTTTGATAGTGAGTATCCATTTGTAATTCCTGCATCTATTGGAATAATGGCTATATTTTTCAAACTGCAAAATAGGCTGAAGAACGTATACTTAATCAGGTTAATAAGTAAATATAGCTATGGAATAATCCTGGTTCATATGCTTGTAATTAATTTTGCTGTTAAGCTATATATATACAAATATTTTAGCGCTCTATATTATCAAGGGCTTGGATTTGTTTTAATAGTATTAATAACCTTAATAGGCTCACTAATTACGGCCTATTTCATAGATAATATATTTGTAAATCCAATTACGGCATTGTTGGGTAGAGATTTCAAACAAAGAAGGTGAGGGGTAATTATGAAAAGAAGACTATTAGCAGTAATTATTTCTTGTATGGTTCTAGCAACTACTGCCTGTGGGGGAACAAGTAGTGCAGATAGTGCAGCAACACTTGAAGGCGCTACTAATTCATTTATGGCAAAGGATGCAGTTGGGTTTGAAGAAACCACAGCAGAATCCTATGACATGGATACTAATACCACCACGGATGCAGGTGGAGAGGAAGTAGACCTATCCGAATACGATACCAGCAGAAAACTAGTATATAATTCTAATATAAGGCTAGAAACTAAGAAGTTTGATGATGACCTTGCCAGGGTAAAAGCACTTGTCACTGAAAACGGAGGTTATTTAGAAAACAATTCCACCTATGGTAATGCAGAATATGGCAGCCGCAGTGCAAGCATGATAGCCCGTATTCCTGCTGATAAATATCAAGCATTTATGTCTAGCGTGGGGGATGTAGGCTCAGTAACATCTAAGAGCGAAAGTGTAGATGATATTACATCAAGCTATGTTGATGTTCAGGCAAGATTAAAGAGCCTTAATACTAAGCTGGCTCGCCTTCAGGAGCTTGAGGCTAACGCAGAAAATGTGACAGAGCTTCTTGAAATAGAAGATAGAATAAACGATGTTCAGTATCAGATTGAAAGCTACACAGCTCAGAAAAAAGCCTATGACGACCAGATAGATTACAGTACTGTTTCAATTGATATTAGCGAGGTAGCCACATACTCAGAGGTTAAGGCTGATACAGCATGGAATCGCTTCGCAGATGCTTTTGCCGGTTCATTTGCTGGATTTATCACATTCCTGCAAAATTTAGTGATTGCAATAATCTATTTGCTACCATACTTAATTATAATTGGCATTGTTATATTTATTATTGTAAAGGTTCGTAAGAAAAAGGGGAAAGGACCTCTTTTTAGAAGAAAGAAAAAGGAAATATCTAAAGAGAAAAATGATTAATAATGAATGACAAAGACCCCGCGGGTGGCTGAAGCCCGCGGGGTCTTTTGAAGGGAGAAAATATATGAACGGTCCGAATGACCTAGTTATAAGCTTTTAAAAGAAACAACATATATTGCAAAGCAGGTTTAATATTACCATATTTATGCACCAACGTGTAACCCCTGAATATGGTCTTGAGTAACCGTAGCTTGCACCTCTGGTTTCATACCAACCACTGGTAAAATTGATGCTTTGCTCAAATTGTCTATATCTAAAATTGCTAGGCTCTAAGGCGATGGCGCGAGAAATATATTCTCTTGCATCATTAAGATTTCCTAGCCCCTGTGAAGCAACAGCAGCAAAGAAGTACCATCTGCCATTTCTGGCATTATCAGGGATAGAATTAAGTACATTCATAGCTTGAGCAAATTGCCTTGCATTGATGTAATTAGCTGCTGCCTGCATTTCTATAGAAGAGTTACCTGAATCGGTACCTTCATAGCCAAAGCCACCTGAATAGCCGCTATAGCTGTTGCCATAGCCGTATCCGCTTGAATAGCTTCCGTTTTGTCTTTCATCCATAATCTGGTTATAGGCAGCTTGGATTTCTTTGAAGCGTTCCTCAGCCTGTGCTTTGTTAGGATTGTTAATATTAGCATCAGGATGATATTTTCTACTAAGTGAACGATATGCTTTTTTGATTTCCTCGTCACTTGCGCCTCTATTTACGCCAAGGACACTATAAGGATCAATCATCAAGGCTTCTCCTTTGGAGTGGATTTCTTTTCTTTAATCTGCAGATATTCGTATTTGGTCCACACACCTGAATAAATGATGTTGCGAAGTATATCTGCGTTATCTACTATAGGCAATCGCTCAAAGCCCTTGGCGCATTCTGCCATGAGAGAAGTAAGATTAATTCTTACAAATGTCTCGTATTCCTTTGGCGATTCATTCTTCATAAAAGATAAAGGATTGTAGCGACCATGCTTTTCATCCTTTTTCAAATCATCATAGGCATCTAAAATATAAATGAACTTGCCCATGTGAAAGCCCATGCAATGCAAAGTCTTTCCCCAACTGTCATCTTTCCAGTTCATAAGTGTACCAAGCATTTCGCCTGTATAGCTGGAAATTTTGTCTATGTTGGTTTCTCTTTGGGCTTCTGCCATACTTAATTTATATATGTAATCCTCTACAGCAGCTGTTTGCCTAGGATATTTATCCTTGATTCTATCGTAGTCTTTTTTGATGGAATCGGCTGCAAGCTTAGAAATCTGGGAATGCTCATCCTTATAATTATCCATCAGACTGTGATAGGAAAGAATAATATCCATATCAGCAGCGTAGTCTATTGCTTCGCTGGTGTAAAAGTCCTTAAGCTTAACTGGATGAATTATGCATCTATGCTTGCCCTGAGAAATCTCTGGTTCATAAAGGCTTTGTAACAGGATTGCAAGAAAACATAAATCGTAGTTAAGCAACATTTGACCCTTAAAGCCAGCCTTAGTACCAAGTGCAAGGCACAGTCCACAATAAAACTGCCTGTATTTATTTTTGTCTTGCTCTGATAGTTGCCTCATATCGGCATTAATATATCCAAACAAATCTACACCTTTTTTATAAATACTGCATGACACTTACTACAGGTTACCTGGATTTTACCACGGCCCTTTGGGGCACGAAGCTTTTGCTTACAGCTAGGGCATTTAAATATTGCATATACCTTTCGCTGATTGTAATCGGCTTTAGTTTTGTTAATAAATGTTTTTATCTTGAAAGGCAGCACCGAAAGAACACTACGAATACCAGCTGTCTTTTCTAAAAACTTAGCATTTTCCATGTAGCGCTTCTGGTAGTTCTTGGAAAGCATTCTCCATAGACTATAGATAAGACATGCCATAGCAAGCAGATATACAATATTGGAATGGGTAATCATTGTTAAAAACATTAGGATAAGTGCTAACCAGGTAAAGGTTCTTCCTAATGCATCCACCCCAGTACGTCCGCTAAAAAAACGAGCTAATTTATATCTGAAGTCGTTCATCGCTTAATCCTTTCTATGATAAAGTGTTTATGAAAATGTAGCTTTCTATTTTTGTAATAAGCTTGCCACAAAAATAGAAGTTCTGTACAATTCATAGTTGAACTTTAAACTCTAAAGTGGCTATCGTCAACAGTTTGGAAGGTTATTTTAGAAAAGTTTAATATTTGATTTAGAATACTTGAAAAAAGTTTTGGGTTAGGGTAAACTAACTATAGTTTATAAGGTTGCACCAATGTGAGAAGTGTGATAACCTATTCATTGTAAGTGGGTTGTGTGCAATTGAAATTTTGAATCCATTTATCATCATAGGAGGAAAACATTTTGAGAACATTTGTTAATGAGTCAGCAGAAAACTATTTAGAGACTATTTTGATTCTTAGTAAGAGATTACCAGTTGTTCGTTCTGTTGATATTGCGAATGAATTGAATTTTAAAAAGTCATCAGTCAGCATTGCAATGAAGAATCTTAGAGAGAAGAATCACATCACTGTTACAGAGGCTGGATACATATATCTTACAGATGCCGGTAAGGAAATTGCCGAGATGATTCTTGAAAGACATGAGCTTATCACAGAGATTTTAGTTAAGCTTGGTGTTGACGAGGAAATCGCAGCAGAGGATGCTTGCCGTATTGAGCATGTAATCAGCAAAGAGAGCTTTAAGGCAGTTAGAGAATACGCTAAGGATAAGCTCCTTTGATTATTAGGTTAGGGTGCAACCGCGCTTGTTGCATTTTAATCAGGTTTCTAGGTACAAAGATTTCCAGCCCATAAGGGCTGGGATTTTTTTCTGAGAAAGAGTATTGAGGTAGTGAAATGGATGTAATGGAAACAGAGCAGAGGGATATTATAATTCAACAGCTTAGGGAATCAGGCTGTCGAATTACAAAGCAGCGTCTTACTATTTTGGATATTATTTTAAATAGCGATCCTTCATGTGTTAAGGAAATTTATAGAGAAGCTGTCAAAATCGATAAAAATATCGGCAGCGCCACCGTATATAGAATGGTGAACACTCTTGAGGAAATTGGGGTAATCAACCGTAAGAATATGTATCAGGTGGATTGCACCAACTGTGCTAATCTTTGCGCTGATGCTGACTGTGAAGAGGGGTGTCCTGGCGGCAGCTGCGTGGCCTGTGAAACCAATGTAGTTGTTACATTAGATGATGATACAAAGCTTGTTATTGGAAGAGATGAATTGGCTAAGCTTTTGGAGGCAGGCTTACATGCCACAGGTCGTGTGAAATCAGATAAGAAGATTGCCAGATTGGCTATGTAGGTTATTGAATAAATTTTTGTTCTGATGTATGATAAAAGGGCTGCTAGTAGGTACTGGCAGCCCTAGTTTTGTAATTAGAAGAGGAGATATAAAATGACTCAGTCACGTACACACAATTGTAACGAGCTTCGTCTTGCTGATGCTGGCAAAGAAGTTACATTAGTTGGTTGGTTTGAAAACATTAGAAAAGTGTCTAAGAATCTTGGTTTTGTTATCCTTCGTGATTTTTATGGCACTACACAGATAGTTGTAGAGACAGAGGATATGATGGCTATCATTGATTCTGTTAATAAGGAATCTACTATTTCAGTTACTGGTACAGTTCGTGAGCGTTCATCTAAGAACACAGAGCTTCCTACTGGTGAGATAGAGGTTGTTCCTACTAGCATTGAAATACTTGGAAAGTGTACTCACAACGAGCTTCCATTTGAGATTAATCGTTCTAAGGAAGCTGATGAGAATACACGTTTAAAATATCGTTATCTTGACCTTCGTAATCCAGAGGTTAAGAGCAAAATCGTTCTTAGAAGCAAAATCGTAGCAGAGCTTAGAGCAGCTATGATAGCACACGATTTCATGGAGATTACTACTCCAATTCTTACATGCTCATCACCTGAGGGCGCACGTGATTACCTTGTTCCAGCACGTAATCATCCTGGCAAGTTCTACGCCCTTCCTCAGGCACCACAGCAGTTTAAGCAGATACTTATGGCATCAGGTTTTGATAGATATTTCCAGATAGCTCCTTGCTTCCGCGATGAGGACGCACGTGCCGATCGTTCTCCAGGAGAGTTCTATCAGCTTGATATGGAGATGGCATTTGCATCTCAGGAAGATGTCTTCGCAGTTATCGAGGATGTACTTCCTCCTATCTTTGCAAAATACGGTGTATACAAGAGCGCTTCAACAGCTCCATTTGTACGAATCCCATATCTTGAGGCTATGGATAAGTACGGTTCAGACAAGCCAGACCTTCGTATTGATTTAGTTCTTCAGGATGCTACAGATGTTATGGCTGACTGCGGCTTTGGTCCATTTGAAGGCAATGTAGTTAAGGCTATCGTTGTTGATAATCTTTCAGCTACACGTAAGCAGATTGATGCTATGATAGCTGAGGTTGAAGTAGCTACAGCACAGAAGACATACTGGTTCAAGCTCGATGAAAATGGAGAAATCGTTGGCGGTATCGCTAAGTTCCTTCAGGAGAGAAAGCAGGCTGTTATTGATAAGCTTTCACTTAAGCCAGGTGATTTTGTTGGTCTTGCAGCAGGTCCACTTCTTACAGCACAAAAGACTGCCGGTGTATTCAGAAAGCTTCTTGGTGCAGCAGCAGAAGGTCACATGAAGAAGGATACATACGAATTCTGCTGGATAGTAGATTTCCCTATGTACGAAATTGGAGAAGAGTCAGGCGAGCTTGAGTTCTGCCACAACCCATTCTCTATGCCACAGGGCGGTATGGACGCACTTAAGAACCAGAAGCCACTTGATATCCTTGCATACCAGTACGATTTAGTATGTAACGGTGTTGAGCTTTCATCAGGTGCTATCCGTAACCACGACCCAGAAATCATGATTGAAGCATTTAAGCTTGTAGGTCTTGGTGAGGATGATGTTAAGGCTAAGTTCCCTGCTATGTACAATGCATTTACATACGGTGCACCACCACACGGCGGTATTGCACCAGGTGTTGATAGAATGGTTATGCTTATTGCTGGTGAGGAATCAATCCGTGAGATTATTCCATTCCCTATGAATAAGAACGCCCAGGATATTATGATGGACGCTCCTGCAACAGTTGAGCAGAAGCAGCTTGACGAAGTACACATCGCCATCGTAATGCCTGAAGAGGATAATAAATAGTTCGGTGGCAATTGCTAAAAAGTCAGTGAGTTCTCACTGGCTTTTTTTGTACCCAGGTATCTCACAGACACACTCAACCTAAAGTAATAGCAGGGGTGGCAATATTAGTATTAATTGCATGATTTTGTAATGAGCTTAGTAGAATATTAAAGCAGGTTTTGAATGTTTACGTATGGGCTGCCACGGACGGCAGCCCAAGGCTGATAGCGAAAAGGACTGAGCTTGAAGCCGGTACGTAAACATACAAAAACTGCTTTTAGATTCTACTTAGCGAATGTAATATGAATGCAATTAATACTAATATTGGCACCCCTGCTATTATGAAAAACACCAAGTGTCTGTGAGATATCTGGGTACAAAAAAAGCACTGCGATTTGCAGTGCTTTGAGCAGTTCCTAGCGGAATCGAACCGCTGTTTTCGCCGTGAGAGGGCGACGTCTTAACCGCTTGACCAAGGAACCATATTTGTTGTTTTCTTAGGTGTTTGCCTCAGCAACGAAGATAATAATACAGGAATTTTGCCAGAAAGTCAACAGAAAAATGACATGTTATTTTTAACAATAAATTCTGGAATTTGTTGAGATTTTTGTGCAAAACTATTAGAATAAAAATATACGTAAGATGAGGGTAAAGGAAGAAGAAAAAGGGGGTAATAATATGGCTCAAAACAACATGCTGGCTATGATTTTGGCTGGCGGCCGAGGTAGTCGCTTGCACGAACTTACTAACAAGGTTGCTAAGCCTGCGGTATCCTATGGTGGTAAATACCGTATCATTGATTTTCCGCTTAGTAATTGTGCTAATAGTGGTATTGATATTGTGGGTGTGCTGACACAGTATGAATCAGTGCTATTGAATAGTTATGTTGCTGCAGGTGGAAGATGGGGACTTGATACTAAGGATAGTGGCGTATTTGTACTGACACCTAGAGAAAAGGCTGATTCTGGGCTGGATGTTTATCGCGGTACAGCTGATGCGATTTCTCAGAATATTGATTTTATTGATGCGTATGATCCGGAATATCTGCTTGTGTTATCTGGAGATCATATCTACAAAATGAATTATGATAAGATGCTTACCTTCCATAAGGAGCAAAATGCTGATGCAACTATTGCAGTTAGAAGCGTACCAATGAAGGAAGCTAGCCGCTTTGGAATTATGAATACTGATGACGAGCGCCGTATCGTAGAATTTGAAGAAAAACCTGCTAAGCCTAAGAGCAATCTGGCTTCAATGGGTATTTATATTTTCACATGGAAGACTATGAGAAAGCTACTTGTGGAGGATATGAAAAATCCTGATTCTACTCATGATTTTGGTAACGATATTATTCCTAAGATGATTGATGGAGGAAAGCGTCTTTTCGCTTATGAGTTCTCAGGCTATTGGAAGGATGTTGGAACCATTGATTCTCTCTGGGAAGCTAATATGGATCTTCTTGATAGTGATAATGAGCTTAATTTGGATGATACATCATGGAAGGTGTATACGGAGGATAATGGTATTATCCCTCAGTATATTGCTGAGACTGCAAAGATAGATAATGCCTATATCAATCAGGGGGCGCATATTGGTGGCTCGGTTACAAAATCTGTTATCTTTACCAATGTAAAGATTGCTCCTGGTGCCAAGGTAATTGATTCGGTGCTGATGCCTGGGGTAATTGTTGAGGAGGGAGCTGTAGTTACAAGGGCTCTTGTGGCGGAGAATGTTCGTATTGGTAAGAATTGTATAGTTGGAAATAAAAAGAGCGAGGAAATCCTTCTCGTGGCAAAAAATGTAAAGGGGGAGGATTAATATGGCAAATAAAGCATTTGGTGTGATTAACTCAGCTGCAAACTATATTAGAGTAGAGGGATTGCATGATTATAGACCAATCGGAGCATTCTCTTTCCTAGGAAGATTTCGAGTTATCGATTTTCCTATATCAAATATGAGTAATAGTGGACTTGATAGAATCCATGTGTATCTAAATTCGCGACCTCGTTCTATAGTGGAGCATATTGGAGATGGCAGGCACTATAATATCAATTCAAAGCGTGGTAATTTGCAGCTTTTGTTTACTCAGAATAATGGTGCCAGCTCTATCTACAATACAGATATTAATGCATACCTTGAGAATCTGGAGCAGATAGAAAGAATGCCACAGGATTATGTGGTGGTTGCGCCAAGCTATATGGTTTATAAGCAGGATTATCAGAAGCTGTTAGATGACCATGTAGAATCAGGTGGAGACATTACACTTCTTTATCATAAGGTAGATTCAGCCAAGGATTATTTTAGAGGCTGTAATGTAATTACTTTAAATAAGCAAAAGGGAGTACAGCATATAGAAAGAAACATGGGCACCGCTAAGGAAAAACTGATTAGCATGGATACCTATGTTATGAAAAAAGAACTTTTTGTTGAATTAATAAAGCGGGCAAAGAGAGAATCATCGGCATATTCACTTGCAGATATGATTGCACTTGCATGTGAAGTGCTAGATGTAAGAGGCTATCAGCATAAGGGATATTTTGCAGCAATTACTAGTCTGGATGATTACTTTAAGGCTAACACAGAGCTTTTAGATTACGAGACTGCAATGGATTTCTTTAAGACAGATTGGCCATTTTACACAAGAACTACAGATGCTTGTCCTACCCAGTATTTCCATGGGGCTAATGTAAAGCATTCTATGGTTTGTAATGCAGGTCTTATAGAAGGAACAGTTGAGAATTCCATCATTGGACGTAATGTTCATATTGGAAAGGGAGCTGTGGTAAAGAATTCCATCATTCTTTCCTATGTAGATATTGCAGATGGCGTTTATATCGAAAATGCTGTAATAGATAAGTGGGTAGAGGTGAAGAAGATTAAGAAGATTGTTTCAGACTCTGTGACGCCTGCTTATATTAAGCGTAATGACAAATTATAAGGGAAATATGAAGACTTGGGAACAACCGTTATGGTTGTTCCTGTTTTTTATGCAAATAATTAGACAATAACGGGTTAAGTTGGTAGATATTTTAAAAATTCTGTGTATTGTGTTGAAAAATATTACAGTTATCGTAAAATTTAGATAGTTATGAGCGTGTGACTTTGTAACGAGAGGAGCTTGAGTATGGGAAAAAACGAAAAAGTGATTGATACCAATAAAATGACTGGATTTAAGTCGATTAAATCTACAGTAGCATTATTGGTACTTGTGAGCATGATTATTATTGCTGCTGCTGGAGAAATAATTGCTCTTGAGATATTTGTAGCAGATCAGGAAGCTACCATGTTAAATGTAATGGAGGAGCAAGCAACGGCCTACGGTAAGCTACTGGATGAATCCCCAGAGGCTGATTACAATAGTATTTTTAGTGGTGTAAAAATTGGTGGACTTGAGTCCAGCTATTTACTTTTAACAGATGAATTTGGAACAGTTCTTTTCCATGGCACCGATTCCTCACGTGTTGGAAAGGAAACAATGAGTACGGCTGTTAAGGAAATATCTGCCAAGCTCCAAAAAGGTGAAAATGTAACTAGCGGATATTCACAGTATACAATTGATGGAGTAGAAAAATTTGCTGCATATTATATCACTAAGGATAAGAGAATTATGGCAGCTGTAATGAATCAGGATGAGGTTACAGCTGAGATTACAGCAAGCTTTGTTAAGACATCTAGTGGTATATATGTTGTTGTTCTTATAATAATCGCACTTTTGGCTTATATGGTTGTAGGCTATGTAGTTAAGCCTGTTGCTGTTATCGAGGATATTGTGCAGCGAGTTACAGAATTTAATCTACAGCGCGACCATCGTCCTACCACACTTAAGCTGTACCAAAGAAGAGATGAATTTGGTATTATTGCCCGTTCAGTTCGTAGAATGAGACATAATCTTATAGAGGTTTTAGGCCGTCTTGATAGCTCATCTGATGACCTTAATGGCAAAGCAACCCACCTTAAGGATACTATGGCTCATGTCTCTCAAAATACATCTTCTAATTCTGCTACAAGTGAAGAGCTTGCAGCATTTATGGAAGAAACAACTGCTACTACAGATTCAATTACCAATAGCATGAATACAGTTACTGAAAAGGCTAGAAATGTAAATCAGAATGCATCTGATGGTATGAAGACTGCCAGCGATATTCAAAGCAAGGCACAGGAGATTGCGGTGCAGGCTAAAACATCTGGTGATAAGACTCAGAATGCTATTAAGGAGATTTCAGCCCGTGCAGATTCCGCAGTGGAGGAGTCAAAGGCTGTTAATAGAATTAACGAGCTTACAGACACAATTAACTCTATTGCAAGTCAGACAAACCTTCTTGCATTAAATGCTTCTATTGAGGCTGCAAGAGCTGGTGAAATGGGTAAAGGCTTTGCGGTTGTTGCTGGTGAGATTGGAACCCTTGCAGATCAGACCGGTGTTGCTGTAGGTGATATTTCATCTATTATTGGTGATGTTAATACTGCAGTCCAGAACATGGCAGATTGCATTTCACAGATGCTTGATTTGATGAATAATGTGGTACTTAAGGATTATCATGCATTTGAAGAGGGCTTCAATCAGTATCATGATGATGCTAAGTATTTTGAGGAATCCATGAAGGATATTTCATCTAACGTATCAGAGCTTACAGAATCTATTGAGCTTATTGAAAATTCTATTGGTGATATAAATAGTGCGATGGGTGACTCTGCAGCTGGTATTACTGATATGGCTGCCAAGGAAACTGATATTGTTCAGCTTGCAAGCGACGCTAACGAAATAGCTATTGAATCCTTAGATTTGTCGGATAAGTTAAAGGGAATCATTAAGGAATTCCAGCTTACACCAGATCAAATGACACAATAATAATGATAAACTTTTTCACATCCTCTTTTGCATGGTTGGCAAGAGAGGATGTTTTTTTTAGGAAGATATGATAAAATCTATTTTGCATTTAAAAAGCAAATGGATTATTAGGAGGAAAATATGTTACCAGAACAGACAATAGAATTTAGATATGACACACAGCTTCTTATCGAAGGTGAGAACCTTGATGAAGATGAAATCAACGATTACATCACAGAGAATTTTGTTGGCGATAGCCTTCTTGCAGTAGGCGATGAGGAGCTTATCAAGATTCATTATCACACAAACGAGCCATGGAAGGTTTTAGAGTACTGCCGCACTCTTGGCGAAATCTATGATATCGTAGTTGAAGATATGGACAGACAAGCAAGAGGTCTTCAGGGCTAGCAGATAGGAGGGGCCCACTTTAGTGGGAGGAACCTGTTTGCCACAGCAGGCCCATTGCCGAAGGCAATTTGCATGGGCCTTGCTTTCCCGTAGCTAGCAGTTATTTTTACAATTAGGAGTTTTATGAATAAAGATAGTTTTGTGCTTCGCGGAGGCATTGCCTTTTCGGAGGGAAGTAAAAGTATAGTCACATATAGAGATGGCTATGTTGTGTGTGTAGATGGTATTTGCAAGGGAGCTTTTAGCGAGTTTCCAAAGCGTTACGAAAATCTACCACTAGTGGATTGCAAGAATCAGCTTATCATTCCAGGAATGACAGATTTACACGTTCATGCACCACAGTACACTTTCCGTGGAATTGGTATGGACGAAGAGCTTTTAGAGTGGCTCAGTAAATATACATTTCCGGAAGAGGCTAAGTATTCAGATTTATCTTATGCCCGTAAGGCTTATGGATATTTTGCTGAGGATTTACGTCGTTGCTTTACTACTCGTGCAGTTGTTTTTGCAACACTTCATAACGAGGCTACCATAGAGCTTATGGATCAGCTTGATAAGACTGGGGTAATTACTTACGTAGGTAAGGTCAATATGGATAGAAATGGTGGAGTGGGACTTGAAGAGGAAAGTGCCGATGCCTCACTTCAGGCTACATTAGAATGGCTTGAGCAAATCCAAGGTAAATACACCAATACTATGCCAATCCTTACACCAAGATTCATTCCATCATGCTCAGATGAGCTGATGAAGGGCTTAGGTAAGCTTTCAGCTGAGAAGGGGCTTAGAATCCAATCCCACTTATCAGAAAATCAGTCTGAAATTGCCTGGGTAAAGGAACTTGTGCCTTCGTCAACAAGCTATGCTAATGCATACGAGATTTTTGATACTATGGGCACAGTTGAGCTTCCAACTATCATGGCTCATTGCGTATATTCTGATGAGGGAGAAATGAGTATTCTTAAAAAGCATGGTGCATTTATTGCCCACTGCGCGGATTCTAATATGAATCTTGCATCAGGCATTGCTCCAATACGTAAGTTCTTAGATGCAGGTATCAACATCGGTCTTGGTACAGATGTAGCTGCAGGCTCATCTATGAATATGCTTAAGACTATGTTGATTTCACTGCAGGCATCCAAGATGTACTATAGACTTGTTGATACTGATGTTAAACCTTTGTCATTTGAGGAGATGTTCTATCTTGCAACAATGGGTGGTGGTAAATACTTTGGTAAGGTTGGTACATTTAAGGATGGATACGATTTTGATGCAGTTGTAATCGATGACAGCAAGATGTATTCAATGCGTGACATGTCAGTTAGAGAGCGTGTGGAGCGTATGGTCTATAACGATGCAGACGCAATTATTACGGATAAATATGTTCGAGGAAGTAAAATATATTCACGTTCAGAATAGTTAAAGAGTAGTCCTTCGGGACAATGTCATCTTAACTTAATGACATTGTCCTTCGGGGCTACTCTTTTTTTAGGAAAAGCTTCTTTATGTAGAAATCTTATTGGGGAGAATAGTAAAAAATGTTGATTTGTACACAGACTTTTAACACTTGTCACACAATTATAACGGAAATATTTTGTAGAATTACGCTATGGGTTGTTTTTGTATGCAAAGGAGGCATATATATATGGGTAAGAAAGCGCAGACAAAATCAAGAAAAACATCTGGTACCATAGCTGTTAAAGACAGTATTAAAACAAAACTGATTGCTCTAATGGCGGCATTGGTAGCGGTGCCATTGTTAATCGCAATTATTGTTAGCTATAACAGTTCTACAGGAAAAGCTAAGGAAGACGCATTGGATTTGTTAAGTGCTAGAGCAAGTGTTGTTGAGGCGGAATTTTCTGAGATGGTCGAAAAGAATACTTCAATGCTAGAAGCTATCGCTACATCCCCTAGTGCCATTGCATATTTAGAGACCTATGGAACGGAAGGGCAGGCAGTTCCAGATAGCGCTATGATGGCACAGATGGATATGCTGAACGAATATATGAACGATGGTAATTCTAGTATCATTTTGTCTAAGGCATCTGGAGAACAGCTCATTAGAGCAGATAGAAAAGAGCTAGCAAACATTGCCGATAGAGAATATTTTCAGGAAGCAGTTTCTACTGGAAAGCCAGCTATTTCTGACGTAGTTGTCAGTAAGTCAGTAGGAAACAGAATCACTATTATTTGTGTTCCTATCTATAATGAAGCCCACACTCAGGTAATAGGAACAATTCAACGAAGCTTTGATTTGAATGTATTACATGAATTCCTTGCTTCAAATATTAGTGATGGTTTCATTGCCGATAGAAAGGGAATGATGGTTGCTCATGCACAGTTCGAAATCACTCCAGAAGATGAATATGATCTTAGTGGTTATGAGTTTATGACATCATCAGATACTAAGGGACTAATTACATCAAAATTTGATGGAAATCTAACATATATGTCATGGACTAAAGAACCATTAAGTGGCTATTATGTAGCAGTTTCACAAAAGGATTCTGAGATTATGGCACATGCCGTAAAATCTGCTTTAGTTACTGTGATTATTGGTACGATTCTTTTGATAATTGGTGTAATTATTGCTATATTTGTTGCAACAAGCTTTACAAACCCAATCGTTGCTGTTACAAACACTGTTACACTTCTTGCAGATGGTAGATTTAAGAAGATTGATGGTTATACAAAACGCAAGGATGAATTTGGCGAGATTGTAAGAAGTACAAATTCAGTTATTGATAAATTAGGGGCTATTGTTGCTGCTATAAAGCATTCTGCTGCAACAGTTACTACATCATCCGAAGATTTGGCCGATATGGCTAATCAGATTGCCGCAACAACAGATACTGTTGCAAATGCAGTACAAGAAATTGCAACTGGTGCAGTTCAGCAGGCAGAGGAAATTCAAGAAGCAGCAGAAAATGTTGGAAAGATTACAGATGCTGTAGGCGGAGTTCAGCATTCAACAGATAATGTAGAAAGCCTTGCTGGTAAGATGAAGGAGGCTTCACAGACTTCGAGCCAGTCACTTATCAATCTTAAGGATTCTAGTAGCGATATGACAGAAAAGATTGAAGAGATTGCAAGAACAATTTCCGCTACACAGAGTGCCGTTGCTAATATCAACGATAGAGTAGAAGGTATTTCTGGTATCGCTTCTCAGACCAACCTGCTTTCACTTAACGCTTCAATCGAGGCAGCCCGTGCTGGTGAGGCTGGTAAGGGCTTCGCAGTAGTTGCGGAGGAAATCAGAAAGCTTGCTGATGATTCTGATAGCATGGCACAGGCCATCCGAGTTGAAATGGATGAGCTTTTGAAGCAGGCAGAGGCTGCTGTTGCGGCAGCAAATCTGGTTAAGCAGGGCAACCTGGAGCAGCAGGAGGCTATTGGTGGCACTCTTGAATCTGTAAACGGTATGCTTGAAGATATTGATGGCACTGTTGTTGGTATCAGAGATATAGCAGGTGGTGCATCTACCTGTGTTACATCAAATGATGTTGTATCAGATGCAATGTCATCACTTTCAGCAATTTCAGAAGAGAATGCAGCTAGTTCAGAGACAACAGGTGCTTCCGTACAAGAGCTATCAGCTACAGTTTCAAGTCTAGCAAATTCAGCAGACGATTTGAAAGAGATTGCTCTTAAGCTTAATGAAGAGATGCTATTCTTTAAAGATAATGGAGAAGATGATTCAGAGGCTGAATAAATGAGAAAAATAGGGGCTGGTAATGATTTGCCAGCCTCTATTTCTATGGGCTTTTACAGTATTATATGGATTGTTAATGCGGGTTAGACAAAGCTAATGTCAAGTCTAAAAAGATATACAGATTGACTAATTTGTATCTTATATTTTTGTGAGAAAAGTTTAAAATGAGGGCTATCAAAGAAAGAATAGGAGGTGTTTATGTGGGTTCGTCATTAGCAGAAAGGCTTATTGAAGAGCTAAATTGCGAGACGGTCTTCACCATCCATCTGGGAAGCTTAGAGATTCCTGTTATGGAATCGGTAGTGGTCACTTGGATTGTTATGGCAGTGCTAATTCTGCTTGCCATCTTTTTGACCAGAGACTTAAAAACGCAGAACATTAGTAAAAGACAAGCGTTCGCTGAACTAGTTTACGAAAAGCTTACAGGAATCGTGGGTGGTATGCTAGGAGAAGAAGGCAAGATTTATACAGGATATCTTACAACGGTTCTTCTATACATAGGATTGTCCAACATTATTGGTTTGTTCGGATTCAAGTCACCTACGAAGGATTTAAATGTTACAGCAGCTCTTGCTCTTATGAGTATTGTTTTAGTAGAGTTTGCAGGCATTTATCAAAATGGCGTAAAGAAATGGCTTCATAAATTCACAGAGCCAGTCGCCATTGTTACACCATTCAATATATTGGATGTGTTTACAAGGCCGCTATCATTATGTATGCGACTTTTTGGTAATGTACTTGGTGCATTCGTAATTATGGAACTTTTAAAGATTGTATGTCCACCAGTAATCCCGGCAGTATTTAGTTTGTACTTCGACTTATTCGATGGATTGCTTCAGGCATACGTATTCGTATTCTTAACATCACTGTATATTAAAGAAGCAGTAGAGTAAATTTAGGAGGATTAAAAATGAACACACTTATAGCAATTGGTGCAGGTATTGCAGTAGTAACAGGTCTTGGCGCAGGTATCGGTATTGGTATCGCAACAGGTAAGGCATGCGAGGGTATCGCTCGTCAGCCAGAGGCAGAAGGTAAGATTCAGAAGAACTTAATCTTAGGTTGTGCCCTTGCAGAGGCAACAGCTATTTACGGTTTTGTTATCGCACTTATGATTATTGTGATGTTGCAATAAAACAGAGCCAAGTAAATCTTAGTTTAATGTAATGCTTGCATTAAACATTAAAATAAGATTTATTTGGTGAGTACACATCAATGAGCAAAAGGAAAGCAATGAAATTGCGATTTTGCGAATGAGGTGTTCTGTTTTATTGAATGTATAAAATTTGAAAGAGGATTAAAAAATGATTACAGTTTCATTTTGGAATATTCTTTGGACAGTAGTAAATCTTCTTGTTCTGTTCATAGCATTCAGAATTTTCTTCTTCAAACCTATTGCGGCCATAATTGCAAAGCGTCAGGAGGAGGCTAATGAGGCCTTCAAGGCGGCGCAGGCAAAGGAAGATGAGGCTGAGGCTAAATCACTTCAATGTGATGAGAGGATTGCTCAGGTAGAACAGGAAAAGAAGCAGATACTTTCCGAAGCAAGAAAGAGCGCAGACGAGCAATATCAGCATATCGTTGCTGAGGCCAGAGCTAATGCATCAGAAATCAAGACTGCAGCAGCTACCGAGGCTAATCGTGAGAAGGAACAGATTATTGCCAGCGCTAAGAAGGAAATTGCAAATATTATTGTTGATGCAACAACAAAGGTTGTTGGAGGTCAGACAGGTGCAGAGGTTGATAGCAACTTGTTTGATGAGTTTATTGGTAAAGCAGGTGAGTAAAAGTGACAGAAAAAACTTTAGAATACGCCCGTGGCTTGCATAGCATAGCTAATGCAGAAGTTTTCTTGCAGTCTGCCGCTTCTATTCTTGAAGCTGTGCCTGCAGTTGGAGAGGAGCTGAACAATCCTACAGTGGAGCTTTCAAAGAAGTGCATTGTAGTTGATAGCATCTTCCCACATGAGATTAGAAACTTCTTAAAGCTTCTATGCTCAAACGGTGATTTTGATTTATTTAATGATATTAAAGAGGCCTTTGAAGAAAGCCTTGCAGCTAAGTCAGAGGTAGTAGAAAAGGCTAAGCTTAGATATGTGACTGCACCTACTGATGAGCAGCTTAATGGCATCAAGCGCTTCCTTGCAAAGGAAACAGGTAATGCTGATATTCAGGTGGAGCTTGTAAGTGACCCATCACTTAAGAGCGGATTTGTCCTTTCAGTTGGAACAAAGGAGTATGACTGGAGTGAGCAGGGACGTATCAAGCAGTTAGCCACAAAGATTGATGCAGCAGTTGGTGTTTCATCTGTTGATGAAAGCATTCTTTCAATCCTAAAGTCTAGCGTGGATGAGTTCGAGCTGGAGATTAAGGATAACGAGGTTGGTATCGTAACATGGGTTGGCGATGGTATTGCCAATATCGATGGTATTGACCACGCATTCTACGGTGAGATTGTTATCTTTGATTGTGGTGTCAAGGGTATGGTTCAGGATGTGCGCCGTGATGAAATCGGTGTTATCCTGTTTGGCCGCGACACACTTATCAAAGAGGGCTCACGTGTAGTTCGTACAGGTAAGATGGCTGGTATTCCAGTAGGTAACGGCTTCCTTGGACGTATTGTTGATGCCCTTGGTACACCACTTGATGGAGCTGGTGAGATTGAAGAGGATGGTTACAGACCAATCGAGTGTCCAGCCCCTAGCATTGTTGATAGAAAATCAGTAAGCGTTCCTATGGAAACAGGTTTGCTTTCAATTGATTCAATGTTCCCTATCGGACGTGGTCAGCGTGAGCTTATCATTGGAGACAGACAAACAGGTAAGACATCTATCGCCACAGATACAATCATCAACCAAAAGGGTAAGGATGTTATATGTGTTTACGTTGCAATTGGTCAGAAGGCATCTACTGTTGCAAAGCTTGTTAGCACATTAAAAGCACACGGTGCCATGGATTATACAATCATCGTAAACGCTACTGCATCAGATTCAGCATCTTTGCAGTATATCGCACCTTATGCAGGAACTGCTCTTGCAGAGTACTTTATGTATTCCGGCAAGGATGTTCTTATTGTTTATGATGATTTGTCAAAGCATGCAGTTGCTTATCGTGCCATTTCACTTCTTTTGGAGCGTTCACCTGGACGTGAGGCATATCCTGGAGATGTATTCTATCTCCATTCAAGGTTGCTTGAAAGAAGTGCACGAATTACAGATGAGGCAGGAGGTGGCTCTATTACAGCCCTTCCAATCATCGAGACACAGGCTGGTGATTTGTCAGCTTACATTCCTACAAATGTTATTTCCATCACAGATGGTCAAATATTCCTTGAGTCAGAGCTTTTCAACGCCGGTCAGCGTCCAGCGGTAAACGTAGGTCTTTCAGTATCCCGTGTAGGTGGTGCTGCTCAGACCAAGGCTATGAAAAAGGCCGCAGGTTCAGTTCGTATTGACCTTGCACAGTACCGTGAAATGGAAGTGTTTACACAGTTCTCATCAGACCTTGATGAAGCAACTCAGAAGCAGCTTGCCCATGGACGTGCTCTTATGGAGCTTTTAAAGCAGCCTTTAGGCAGACCATTTACTATGGCAGAGCAGGTAATTATTTTAGTATCTGCAAATGCTCATATTTTCAGTGATGTAGCTCTTTCGGATATTAAGAAATTCAGGGCAGATATGTTAGAGTTCTTTGAGACAGAGCATCCAGAAATCATAAGCACTCTTGAATCTACAAAGGATTTGTCAGAGGATACTAAGTCTGCGATTATCGATGCTGCCACTGAATTTAAGAAGAATCAGGAGTAACTTATGGCTAGTACAAAGGAAATCCAAAATAGAATAAATAGTATTCAGGATACCATGAAGATTACTAGAGCCATGTACATGATGTCATCTATGAAGCTTAGAAAAGCTAAAAAGAAGCTAGAAGAGACTGAACCTTTCTTTCAAGGCACTCAGATTGGATTAGCTGAATGCTTAGCACATTTTCCAGACATCAGACATATCTATTTTGATAACCGTATAGAAGATGACCATGAGACTACAAAGAAGCATGGAATCATCGTATTCACCGGTGACAAAGGTATGGCAGGAGCATACAACCACAATGCCATCAAAACTACCGTAGATAGAATCAAAGGTATGGCTGAGGGTGATGAATGTACACTGTTTGTTGTAGGTGAAGTTGGTCGGGCATTTTTTAAGAACGGTGGATATAATGTTGACGAAAAGTTTAGGTTTTCATCAAACAATCCTACAATGCATCGTGCCAGAGTAATGGCAGAGTATATGATTGATTTGTACAACAAGGGTGAACTAGACAGGATAGATGTAATCTATACAAAGATGCTTAATTCTATTACAGAAGAGATTTGTGTAGAGCGTTTGCTTCCTCTGAAAACCCACAAGTTTATTAAGGAGCAGGCCCAGGAGATAGCCGCTGATGAAGAAGGTGTATCAAAGGCAGCCCAGGAAATGAAGGCTGGCGTTAAACACGTTCATTCAATCAACAATTATGAAATGGAGGCAATATCTCATGGAGATGATTTCATTCCATTTTATCCATCTCTTAAGGAAGTACTTGAAAAGCTTGTGCATAATCATTTTACTGCCTTTTGCTATGGCGCACTTGTAGAGTGTTCAGCCAGTGAGGAAAATGCCAGAATGATGGCAATGCAATCTGCGACAGATAATGCCAAGGCTTTGCTTCATGATTTATCTATAGAATACAACAGAGTGCGTCAGGCTCAGATTACACAGGAAATCACCGAGGTAATCGGCGGAGCTAAGGCACTTAAGAAGAAAAAAGAAAAGAAGAAGTTACAGAATAAATAATTATTTCTAAGCAGTTTTTGTTTGGAAATGAGAGGTGAAATTATATGTCACAATTAAAAGGAAAAATCGTACAGGTCTCAGGACCTGTTGTGGATGTTGAATTTAGAAGCAATGATTTACCTGCTATCAGAGATGCATTATACGTAATGGTTGGCGACGAGAAGCGAGTGATGGAAGTTAGCCAGCACATCGGCTTCAATGTTGTTAGATGTATCATGCTTGCACCATCTGAAGGTCTTTGCCGTGACATGGAGGTTGTTGCAACAGGTGCTGGCATATCAGTTCCTGTAGGTGAACAGACTCTTGGCAGACTTTTCAATGTACTGGGTGACACTCTTGATAATGGCGAGAAGCTTGATGAAGGTGAGCATTGGTGTATTCATCGTGAGCCACCTACATTTGAAGACCAGAGCCCAGTAGTAGAAATGCTGGAAACAGGTATCAAGGTTATCGACTTACTTGCTCCTTATGCTAAGGGTGGAAAGGTTGGTCTATTCGGCGGTGCTGGTGTTGGTAAAACAGTTCTTATCCAGGAGCTTATCCACAATATAGCTACAGAAAGTGGTGGCTATTCAATCTTTACAGGTGTAGGAGAGCGTTCCCGTGAGGGTAATGACCTATGGACAGAAATGGGAGATTCAGGAGTTCTTGATAAAACAGCCCTAGTGTTTGGTCAGATGAACGAACCACCAGGAGCACGTATGCGAGTAGCTGAAACAGGACTTACAATGGCAGAATACTTCCGTGATGTTAAGCATCAGGATGTACTTCTTTTCATTGATAACATCTTCCGTTTTGTACAGGCTGGTTCAGAGGTTTCAGCCTTGCTTGGACGTATGCCATCAGCCGTTGGTTATCAGCCAACACTTGCTAACGATTTAGGTGAGCTACAGGAGCGTATTGCATCTACAAAGAGTGGTTCAATCACATCAGTTCAGGCTGTATACGTACCTGCTGATGACTTAACAGACCCAGCTCCAGCTACAACCTTCTCACATTTGGATGCTACAACAGTACTTTCAAGAAAGATTGTAGAGCAGGGTATTTATCCAGCCGTTGATCCACTTGAATCTACATCACGTATCCTTGAGCCAGATGTGGTTGGTGAGGAACACTACGCAATAGCCCGCGGTGTTCAGGAGATTCTTCAGAAGTACAAGGAATTACAGGACATCATTGCAATCCTTGGTATGGAAGAGCTTTCTGATGAGGATAAAATCACTGTATACCGTGCAAGAAAGGTGCAGCGTTTCCTTTCACAGCCATTCTCAGTAGCTGAGAATTTTACAGGCGTAAAGGGACAATTTGTACCAGTTGAGGAGACAGTTAAGGGCTTTAAGGCAATTCTCGATGGCGAAATGGCTGAGTACCCAGAGGCAGCCTTCTTCAATGTTGGAACAATAGAGGATGTTAAGGCAAAGGCTGCAGAGCTTGCAAAGGAGTAGCTTATGGCATCATTATTTAATCTTAAAATAATAGTTTGTGATGGCGTGTTTTATGATGGACCAAGCGAGATGCTAATATATCCTGCCGATGATGGAGAAGTTGCCATCATGAATCATCATGAAAAGATGACAGGTGTTGTAGACATTGGCGAGATTCGTTTTAAGCTAGAGGATGGAACTTGGCAACGAGCAATCATTTCAGACGGTTTGCTTAGCGTGTATCCAGATGGAAGCGTTAAGGTATTGGCATACTCTTGCGAGAAGCCAGAGGATATTGATACCTTCCGTGCAAAGGAAGCCCTAGAGCGCGCCCAGGATGAATTACAACAAAAGCAAAGCTATATTGAACACCAGATTTCTATTGCAAATATGGCCCGGGCCATGGCTCGACTTAAAGGCGCAAGCCATCATAATAATTAAATATTTTAATTCCAAAAAGCTGCCAAATTTTTGGCAGTTTTTTGTTGCTTTTGGGTGGGGAGTATGATATATTAATGCATGTCGATGAGCCGACTCGAGGCGGTAGATTTTTATAATCATTGCCTTGATTTATGCGGGTGTGGCGGAATTGGCAGACGCGCTAGATTTAGGTTCTAGTGGGCGACCGTGCAGGTTCAAGTCCTGTCACCCGCATTACTCACATACACAGGTATGTGAGTTTTTTGTTTATTGTTATAAGAGAACGGGGAAATCTTTTTATAATTTGCCTACACTTTTCTAGTTAGGCTAAACATTCTAATAGCTATCATTTCGATGGCATTTTTCATGGTAAGTTGGACGTACCGTATCACTTAGAGTGCAACTAAGCTGATAAGGTTTATTTTGTTACCCTTTTTTAGCGAGGGCAGGGTGACAGAGGAATATTTATAGGGAAAGGAGCGGACATTTTTTTGATCCTGGGGTTCTAGGCTGGTGACAGGACTTGAACCTGCGTAGGGCCTTTACCACTAGCCCTGGCTATTTGGGGAGGTGGTAGACTGGAGATTATGAAGAGATTACCACTGGAAAATGGAAAGGCTGAAATTCAGTGGTAAAAGTCAGAGGTGATTACCACTGGAAAACGGAAAAGCCGGAATCCAGTGGTAAAAGTCAGAGAAGATTACCACTGGAAAAATGGGAAAGCTGAAATCCAGTGGTAAAAGTCAGAGAAGATTACCACTGGAAAATGGGAAAGCTGAAATCCAGTGGTAAAAGTCAGGGAAGATTACCACTGGAAAACGTGAAAAGCCGGAATTCAGTGGTAAAAGTCGGAAGAGATTACCACTGGAAAACGTGAAAGCTGAAATCCAGTGGTAAAAGTCAGAGAAGATTACCACTGGAAAATGGAAAGCTGAAATCCAGTGGTAAAAGTCAAAGGAGATTACCACTGGAAAACGTGAAAGCCGAAATTCAGTGGTAAAGAAATGGAACTAAAGAGAAAAGGAGTATTATGAGTAAAGTTATTATTGATGTTTTAAGTGAAGAGAGAAAGCAGCTTATCATTGAGAAAAAGAGATTAGAGCAAGTTATTGTTGGGGATGATGGGTATTACTTGGAAATTAAGAAGAATAAAGGGAAATATGTTCAATATTACAGATGCCATAAGCTGGCAGGCAAGGATGAAATAGAAAAAGATTTTATTAGGAAAAGTGATATAGATATTGCTAAGAAGCTTGCGCAGGCTGAATATGACAGGAAGCTATATATGGATGTTGTTTCTCGTCTTGGGAAAATAGATGCGGTATTAGGCTGTTATAGCAAGAATAGAAAAAGTGATTTATATACAAAGCTTTCGCCAGAGAGAAAAGCATTGATAGAAAGCGATTATGTAGATGATGATGTTTTCATCATAAACTGGAAGGGGGCCTTCGCGGGGGAGGAGGGGAATGCGTTTAAGGAGAGGTATCCAGTGGAGACGCCGTATTATACGGATAATGGGGAGCATGTTAGGTCTAAGTCAGAGAAGATAATTGCGGATAAGCTGGCGAAGGAGAAGGTGCCGTATGTGTATGAGCCGAGCTGTGAGTTAAATAGAAAGGGGTTGCATCCGGATTTTGCTCTGCTAAACGTGGCTACTAGAGAGACTTTTTATTACGAGCATTTTGGAATGATGGACAAGCCAGAGTATGCCACAGCAGCAATAAGAAAGATTGCTAAGTATCGTGAACTAGGATATGAGTATGGGCAGAAGCTGTTGTTTACATTCGAGACTGGTGGAGATGGATTAGATGTTAAAGAATTGAATTTTATGATAAAAAGGTATTTATAATTTACCAGCTTAAGAAAAAATATTGTATATAATTCAATAGCAACTTGTTATTTAGCTATATACTATAGTAATATTAAAGCGTTAAATGACAGCGTAGTTAAACTGAAAGGGAGCGACAAAATGTTAGATAACAAAGGTTTTGATTTATGGGCAGATGGATACGATAAGGCTGTAGGTTTATCAGAAGAAGCTAATTCATATCCTTTTGCAGGATATAAGGCGGTTCTTGGTGATATTTTTCAAGAAATAGTTTCCCAAAAGAATCCTTGTGTTTTAGATATTGGATTTGGAACAGGTACTCTTACAACAAAGCTTTATGAGTATGGCTGCAACGTATATGGCCAAGATTTTTCTCAAAGAATGATTGAACTGGCAAAGAAAAAAATGCCAAATGCAAATTTATATCAAGGTGATTTTTCTAAAGGTTTAGTGAAGGAACTAAACAACTGCAAGTTTGATTATATAATTGGAACATATTCAATTCACCATCTAGATGATGAACAAAAAGTTGCCTTCTTTCATGAATTATTAAGTCATTTGAATGAAGGTGGCAAAATTCTAATAGGAGATGTAGCTTTTGAAACTAGAGCTGAGTTAGAAAAATGTAAGGCAGAGGCTGGTGATGACTGGGATGACGATGAAATATATTTCGTCATCGACGAATTAAAAAAAGATTTCCCAAATCTTGTATATGAAAAGAAGACTTATTGTTCAGGGGTTATAACAATTTAGATTTATAAATACAACCTACGCCACTTAATTAAGATTGAGGTTTACTTCTGTAGCTGGAATTATCTATCCTATACATTAAAAGAGAGCAACATAGTTAAGAGGTTGCTCTCTTTTTTATGTTTCCTATTTCAATTAATTAACAATTATTTCATCTATATCGATAGAATAGCCCATCAACTCACCTACATCTTTACATTTTCCTTTAATAGTTAAAGAACTACCTTTACTTAAATCCATAATAGTTGTCTTTTGATCATCAGACTTTATGTAACATTGAACATTAACAAATGAATAATCCTCTTCACCTGAGTTAAGTGAAATGTATTTTCCACTACTATCAATAACATCAAGATAGCCAGAAACTTCTAAATACTGCCCTTTGTATGTTTCTGATGCTTTTAGGGCATTATCATGTAATGCATTACTTAGTTCTTCTTTAGTAACTGGTAGATATTCAATCTCTGGTTCAGAGGCTGTTTCAACAGTATCTGTATCACTTGAGGATTCTTGTGTAGTAGCTTCATTCTTTGAAGTTTGCGAAGTAGATGAGCCATTGCCTAAAGTTGCTGAGTTATCATTTCCACCACCAGCTGCAACTCCAATTATAAGCAGCACTACAACAACAGCGATAATAATGCCAACAGGACCTTTTTGTTTCTTTCGACAATTAGGGCAGATTTTGGCATCTTTTGGAATTTCAGTTTTACAATACTTACAAATTTTTGTTTCACTCATTTTAAACCCCTCCTATAGAATTGAGAATATTCTGATAATTAATATTATAGTCAATATATTGAGCATAGTCAATCTATTGATAATGGTAAAGTATGAATGAGGAAAATAAGATGATATCATATGAACCATTCTATGCGACGTTATTGTCAAAGGGGATAACTGAATATGAACTGATATATAAAAATGGTATATCAGCAAATACAATTAACAGGATGAAGCATGGTAAGCCTATAACGACTACAACGCTTGATACTTTGTGTTTTATTCTAGATTGTGGTGTTACAGATATAATTGAATATAAAGAAGATTAATAATAAGAGGTTAACGAACTGGTTAGCCTCTTTTTAATTTAAAAGTATAAGAGATTATATACCAATAAAAATACCGGAGAATTCCAGATAGGAAATCTCCGGTTCTTTGTTATTATAATGAAAAAATGTCTATACATTAACGCTTCTCTTAATAGCTTCGCACATTACCTGATTAGCAAGAGTTCCAACTACATCAAGAGAGGCGTCTACCAAGCCAAGTGATATGGCATAGATGCTGTCACCGTCCATAGATGTGTGTACAGGACGGATACAGCGGGCATAGGCATCGTGAGTCATGCCGGCTAGCTTGCAAAGCTGAGTTTTATTGAATTTGGCATTCGTAAATACGATACCGATAGTTGTGTTTGCAGCAAAATCAGCAGGTGGGTTAGCGACCATGTCATACATAAGCTCTTCGCAAGAAATATCATTAAGTGCAGAACCATCAGCATTTAATACACCAGCGATGCGTTTGCTGTCTAGATAATCGTAAACATCACCAACGGCGTTAGTGCAAACAATTGCTCCAACCTTTAAATCACCCAAAGCTACTGCATAGCTAGCAATTCCAGATTTGGTGCAGCGGTCTGGACCAAGAAGCTTTCCTACAGTAGCGCCGCAGCCTGCACCGAAGTTGCCGGGTTTAAAATTACCAGCGGCACCCTCAAAAGCAAGTGAAGCTGCTTTATAGCCCATATCCTTATCAGGATACACATTGTTTTTGCCATAGCCTAAATCA
The DNA here is from genome assembly GCF_017471675.1 of Pseudobutyrivibrio sp. Taxonomy (GTDB): domain Bacteria; phylum Bacillota; class Clostridia; order Lachnospirales; family Lachnospiraceae; genus Pseudobutyrivibrio. The sequence continues at coordinate 36,889 of NZ_JAFUSK010000045.1, read as the reverse complement.
AAAATATCTGATTGGCAAACAAGAGGTACAACCACATCACCTACAGGAAAACCTATGCCATTCTCGGCTAAGTACTTCATGACACCTCCAGCTGCATCAAGACCAAAAGCAGAACCACCACCTAAAACAACTGCATGTATTACCTCTGCAGCTGCAAGTGGGTCCATAAGGCCGGATTCTCTGCTGGCAGGTCCGCCACCTCTTATATCTAAGCCGCATGGAGCACTGTCAGGTGCGATAATAACAGTAACACCAGTGCCAGCATCTGCATTTTCAACCTGGCCGATTTTTATATTTCCAATATCTGTAATGGGAATTTCTTTAAAAAGCTTTTTCATTTCATTTCCTCCAATACCTTAATTGTTGATGACTTCTTGTGGGCTACTTAAGGAAAAAGCCCACAAGAACTTGGCTTCGCCAAGCAATATTTTCTTTCAGAAAATATTGGTCTATGTCCGGTTCTTGTTTTTCTGATGAAAAACAAAAACCTATGATATAAGATTCTAGTTTCAGAAGGAAACTTAGAATCCAAGTTCCATTATAATACTTCTTTTAAAAGAAATGTGTGGGATTTTGATTTTGTCTATCGATTCTCATGACTTAAAAAATTTTTCATTTAGAAAAAGTGTTGACAGTAATATTGACATAGTGTACTATTCATATAGTACAGTAGTGCAGACAGAATAGGAGGAGTGTGAATATGCAATATGATTCAAAGGTGCCTATTTATTTACAAGTAATTAATATGATCAAGACAGATATTATTAATGGGCGGATTACCTGTGGGCAAAAGCTACCATCCAGCCGTGATTTGGCAGTGGAATACACCATTAACCCTAATACAGCTGCTCGTGTTTATCAGGAGCTGGAGCGAGAGGGTGTATGTTACACCAAGCGTGGTATGGGTACATTTGTTACCGAGGATGAGCAGATAATAACTGGTCTAAAAAAAGAGATGGCTGAGGAAGCAATTGATATATTTGTAAAATCAATAGGTGAGCTTGGTATTTCAATTGATGAAGCAATAGAGCTTCTAAAGCAAAAGGAGGAATAGCTATGCTAGAAAGTATTGAAGTGACTAAGAAGTTTGTGGGAAAGGTTGCTGTAGATGGCATTAACATGCAGCTGGAACCAGGTCACATATATGCACTTTTAGGACCTAACGGAAGTGGAAAGACAACATGGATGAAGATGGCAGCAGGTCTGATTAAGCCTACCTTCGGAGAGATTAGATACAACGGTGAGCCAATTGGTATCGAAACAAGAAATGATATTGCCTATATGTCTACAGAACCATATTTTTATGATTGGATGACTGTAGGTGATGTTGGAAATTATTATCAGGATTTTTTCAAAGATTTTTCTATGGAAAGATATGATTACATGATTGGGCAGATGACCCTTGAAAAGAAGCTAAAGGTTAAGTCACTTTCATCTGGTATGATGGCAAAGCTTAAGGTGGCAGCTACAATGGCAAGAGATGTTAGTGTATATATGTTAGATGAGCCTCTAAATGGAATTGATTTACTTGCAAGGGATTCTGTAATGAACATGATTCTTCAGGCAGCAGGGGAAAACAAGATTTTATTAATCTCTAGTCATTTGGTAGAGGAACTGGAAGCTGTAGTTGACAAGGCTATTTTTATTAAGGAAGCACATTTTGCAGGAATAGTTGATGTTGAGGAATTAAGAACTGTTGATGGTATTTCATTAGCTGACAAATATAGACAGGTGTTTGCAGGAATTGAAGTTGGAGGTGTTCAGTAATGGGAAAATTGATTAAATACGAATTTAGAAAAAGCTGGATGGTAAAGGCGATAATTCTTGCTATCACTGCAATTTTTGAAGTGATGTTTTTAGTGGGTGCTATTTCTGGAAATGATGATGTGGCACTTTCAAGTGCGGTATTTTTAACATTTATTACAATTTGTTCCATCTTTATTATTGGTGTTCTTAGTATTTTCATTTTACATAAAGATTTGAATACTAAACAAAGCTATATGCTTTTTATGACACCAAATAGCACATTTAAAATCCTTGGAGCAAAGATTATTGAAAACTTTGGTTCTATCTTACTTTTTAGTGCTATGTTCCTGTTAATTGGTATAGGAGATATTACATTGTGGGTTGCTAAAAGCAAAGGAGTAAAGGATATGTTTAATATCATAAATGCTATTTTGGGAGAATTTGGTGAAGATTACCAGCTTGATTTTTTCAATGTTGCCATATCAAGTGCTGAACAAATTGTATCTTGGGTATTCACTATTATGGTGGGATTTTTTGCAGTTGTTTTAAGTGCAAGCTTTTTAAATGGTAGAAAGTTTAATGGCTTTATCAGCTTTATTGTTTTTCTTGTAGTCACTTACATAATCGAAAAGATATTTTATTGTTCCACTAATATGATTTTTGGTACTGCTACAGGCTATTCATTAGAAAAAACAATATGCTCAATTGTTTATTATATCGTACTTACAGTGGTACTTTATATTGTTACAGCAAGCATTATGGATCGTAAGCTCTCAGTGTAAATCTAAAAATTATATAAAATAATTGTGATATCTATTTACATTGATAAGACATAAATTTACACTAATTACCAAGTGTGAATATGAATAAATGCGCTTTTGTGGGCGCCAAGGAGGATGAAAAGTGAAGGTTCTAAAAGGTATTGGAGGCTTCTTTAAGAAGCATCTAAAGTTAGTTATTGTTCTTGCGATTATAGCAGTCATTGTTGGATTTATTTGGCATAATGCACAGGTTGCCAAGAAGGCTATTGAAGAGGCAGCAAATGAGCCTGTTACATCAGAGATTAAGAAGATGGATTTGCAGCAGTCTGTTGCAGTAACAGGTACACTTAAGGCCAACAATAAGGCTACTGTTACATCCACAATAGGTGGAACAGGTGTAACAGGCATTAAGGTTTCAAAAATTAATTTTGAAGAGGGTGACTATGTTAACGCAGGTGATGTTGTAGTTGAATTTGACGGTGATGATTACAACAGAAAGATTGCAGAATTAAATGCCCAGCATAATATTGAAAACAGACAGTCTGAAATAGATATAGCTGATTTGCAGCAGAAGATTAAAGATGCTCAGACTCAGTTAGCTAAAAAGCAGAAATATTTAGATGATAATAAATATATATATGAAGATATTAAGGATGCATTTCAGCAATACGAAAAGTATCGTACTGATGATGTGAAAAAGAGATGGGATGAGCAATCAGCTATTGCAGCTGGTAGAGCAGAGCCTGTAACTATTGAAATCTACGAAAAAACACAGGACGAAATTGAAACACTTAATCTTCAGATTCAAACATATCAGAATCAGATAGAGCTTGCTCAGCTTAAGCAGAATTATGCTCAGACATATACTCAGGTAGATGCTAAGGATGATGTATATGAGAGCATGGAAAAGACACATGTATCTGCACCAATTTCCGGATACATTATTACTATGAATGTAGATGTTGGTAATAACTATACACAGGGTAATACCGTATTTACCATAGCTGATACTAGCGGATTTGTTGTAGATGCTACTGTTAATGAATATGATATTGCAAATATTGCCCAGGGACTACCAGCAAATATTAAGTTTGAAGCAACAGGAGACGAGGAGTTTGGCGGTGAAGTAACATTTGTTTCTATAGCTTCTGAAGGTTCAATTTCTGGTCAGAATCCTCAGGCTGCTCAGGGGACATCAGGTGTAGCAAACTATAAAATCAAAATCAAGCTTAATGATAAAGATGATAGATTACGAGTAGGTATGACAGCTAAGGCAAGTGTCATATTAGATTCTGTTGCTAATGTATTATCAGTTCCATACGATTGCATTCAGCAAGATGATAAGGGTAAGGATTTCGTTGCAGTAGTAAAGAAAGACGGCACTAAGAAAAATGTTTATGTAACTACAGGTCTTGAAAGTGATTACTATGTAGAAATCAAGGGCGAAGGCCTTAAGGAAGGCATGACAGTAGAGGCAATCGTTAAGGATGCTCCAAGTACAAATATTATGGATTACATGGAGATTTCAACAGAAGAATAGCGGAGGATAATAAATTGGAAGATAATATTATGCTTGACCTTCGCAATATTCATAAAAGCTTCTTTATTGGAACACCAAATGAGTTTGAGGTTTTACATGGCCTAAACTTTACAGTAAAGAAGGGCGAATTTGTTTCAATAGTAGGTCAGTCTGGTTCAGGTAAATCCACACTGATGAATATCATTGGAGCCTTGGACAGACCTACCGCAGGAGAGTACACTCTTGATGGAATAGATATTGAAAAAGCGAAGGATCATGAGCTTTCAGCTTTAAGAAATAAGAAGATTGGATTCGTGTTTCAGACTTACAATCTAATTGCTCGTACAAACGCTCTTAAAAATGTGGAGCTTCCTATGATGTACGCAGGAATGGGACGCGCTGAGCGAACAGAGCGAGCAAAGATGCTTCTTGCAGAAGTAGATATGACAGATAGAATGCATCATAATCCTGATGAGCTTTCAGGTGGTCAGAAGCAGCGTGTTGCTATTGCAAGAGCTATGGCAAATGACCCTGCAATTATATTAGCTGACGAACCTACAGGTGCTCTTGATTCTGCAACTGGTAGAATGATTATGGATATTTTCCACAAGCTTCATGAGGAGCAGGGCAAGACAATCGTTCTTATCACTCACTCACCAGAGCTTTCACAGGAGACAGAGCGAATCATTACACTTAAAGATGGCAACATCATAGGTGAATCTGCCGGTCGCTGGAATAGGGCAGCAAAGGAGGTGGAGTAAATGCTATTTACAGAAAACATCCTTGTTGCTTTAGCAGGACTAAAGGCTAATATCATGCGTTCCCTTCTGACAATGCTTGGAATCATCATCGGTATCGCCTCAGTTATTGCCATAATGACAGTAGGAAATTCTATTACCTCCATAGTTAATAGCACTATGCAAGACCTTGGTGCCAACAACTTAGAGATGGGTGTTATGCAAAAATCTCAGGAGAATAAATCATCTGATTCCGGGGCTAATTATGGTTCAGGTTATGTACGTGATATGACAGACCAGGATTTGATAACCAAGGAAATGCTTGATGCTTTTAGGGCAGAATTCCCAGATGATATTAAATATGTTCTTAAGTATGAGAATGTTGGTGAGAAGGGAAAGGTTACCGAAGGTAGCAAAAGCGCTAATGTGCAAATAATTGGTTATAACAAAGATAACTTTGAGTTTAAAGATAGAACAGTTATTGCCGGAAGAGCATTTTTAAATCGTGATTTTGATAATGCTAAGAAGGTTTGCCTTGTTACTGATAAATTGGTAGAGCGTCTTTACAATGGAGATAATGATGCTGTTTTAGGTAAGCAGATAGAGGTAAATGTAGCTGGTACCTATTATAGCTATTATGTGGTAGGCGTGTACGAATATGTTCAGGAACAGTTCACATTTGGTGTTTCAGATAATCCTACAACAGAATTGATTATTCCTTATGAGACAGCCAGAGTGGCAAATCATAATCAGAATAAGGGTGATTATTACTTCACTTTGGTAACATCTGTCAATACAAACAATGATGAGTTTGCTACAAAGGTAAGAGATTTCTTTAATATTAATTATTATTCGCGAAATGACGCATACGAAGTTATGGTTGTATCTATGACATCTATGATGGATCAGATGAATACCATGATTGGTGCGATTCAGCTTGCGCTTTCAGTTATTGCAGGAATATCTCTTGTGGTAGGTGGTATCGGTGTTATGAACATCATGCTTGTTTCTATTACAGAACGAACTAAGGAGATAGGAACTAGAAAAGCCCTAGGCGCAACCAATGGCTCAATCAGATTACAGTTCATTACCGAATCAGTGGTTATCTGTTTGATTGGTGGTATCATTGGTATTATCTTTGGTATTGTACTTGGAACAGTAGCTGTTAAGCTAATGGGATATGAGGCATCGGTTTCTCTTTCAAGTATCGTAATTGCGGTAGGATTTTCTATGGCGATTGGTATTTTCTTTGGATATTACCCAGCTAATAAGGCAGCTAAGCTTAATCCTATTGATGCACTTAGATACGAATAGAATAATACTTATAAAGGCATGGCCAGATGGTCATGTCTTTTTTGTGCATGACCACGAAATATCATCAGTACACCCTTGTGAAAAATTGACAAAAATAGAATAGTAAATGCTAAACTATTTTACAAAAATATGATTTTTGGACGAAAAAATGACAAAATCTATTGAATGGGAAATAGCTATGGGGTATATATTTGTAGTAAAGACTATTCGAACTAAAATAGTTTAGAATAATCTAAAGTATAGAGAAAGGAAAGCAGGGGGAACAGATGAAGAGAAGAATGAAGAAAGCCATAGCACTTTCTATGGCAACAGCAATGGTCCTGCCAGCGATTCCAAATTCAAGCCTTGGTTCGCTGAATGCAAATGCGGCAGAAAGCATTAGCAGGGTTATGGTACATGATCCATCTATTTTTGAGTACAATGATGAGTACTACGTATTTGGATCACACATTGCAACTGCTAAATCATCAGATTTAGTAAACTGGACACAGGTTTCTACAGATTATCAAAGCGTAGAAAACAATCCAATCTATGGAAACGTAAAGGAGAATCTGGCCGAGTCATTTAAGTGGGCAGGCTATGATGACGGAGATTGCAAGGGTGGCTATGCGGTTTGGGCACCAGATGTAATCTACAATCCAAATTATGAGTGGGCTGACGGTCACAAGGGTGCATACATGCTCTATTATAGTGCATCATCTACATGGCGTCGTTCATGCATTGGCTATATGGTTAGCGACAGAGCTGACGGTGGCTATAGCTACGGTGGAACAGTAGTATACTCAGGATTTACCAATACTGGCAAGGTAAATTATGACGGAAACAGTACAAGAGATACTACATACACAAATGACTATCTTCCATTTAACAAGCTTATTGCTGAGGGGAAGATTGATGGGGATGTAAGCACATGGAAGTGTTTCAACTCAGATGGTAGCTGGAATAACAACTACGCGCCAAACGCCATTGACCCAACCCTTTTTTATGATGCAACAGGGGAACACCTTTACATGGTATATGGCTCTTGGTCAGGTGGTCTTTTCATTCTAGAAATTGATCAGGCAACAGGTGAGGCAATCTATCCAGGTAAGGATGGGGTAGATGCAACAAGTGGAAATACTGTTGATAGATACTTTGGTGTACACATCGCTGGTGGAAATCATCAGTCAGGCGAAGGCCCTTACATCGAGTACGATAAGAATACTGGCTACTATTACATGTATGAAACATACGGTGGTCTTACAACAACAGGCGGATATAACATGAGATTATTCCGTTCTAAGAATCCAATGGGACCATACGAGGATGCATCAGGAAAGAATGCAGCTGGCAGTGGTAAGAACTGCTATCAGTATGGTACAAAGCTTATTGGTAACTATCAGTTCTATGGCCAGCCTGGTTATCGTGCAGCAGGTCACAACTCAGCACTCATTACAGATGATGGAAAATATTATCTCATCTATCACCAGAGATTCCTTGATTCTTCAAGAGGAGAGGGACATGAGGTAAGAGTACATCAGCAGTTCTTAAATGAGGATGACTGGCTTGTAACAGCTGTTTACGAAAACAGAAATGAGCAGATTCAAAAGTACACAATGGATGATGTGGTTGGTACATACGAATATGTAAATCATGGCAATGGGGAAAAGGACGGTAGCATGATTTCTACTCAGTCAGTTGCCCTTAATGCAGACGGCACAGTTACAGGAGATGTAACAGGTACATGGACAATGGCAGATGCTACAGACCGTGATTATACTTACGTAACAATCAACGCAGATAACGCAACCTACAAGGGTGTGTTCTTTGAGCAGACAAATGACAATGGTGAGAAGACCATGACATTTACTGCAAATGGAAATAACAACCTGGCAATCTGGGGAAGCAAATACGAGGAAACAGATGAAATAGCTGTAGGCAAGGTGATTGAGCAGCTTAAGGATATTATTCCTGAATCTACACGTGAGAATATTCAGCTTCCTACTGAGCTTGGCAAGGCCAAGATTGAATGGTTATCAGATAATCAGGCTGTACTTTCAGCTGATGGTAAGGTAGGCACCCCTTCATCAGATACAGAGGTTACTCTTACAGGCAAAGTTACAGTTAATAGTTACAGCACTGATGCTACATTTAAGGTGCTTGTATATGATGCTCCAAAGGTAATCGTAGGCTACGATTTTGATAGTGTTGATGGAGATGCTGTTAGTGCTACATCAGCATCTACAAAAGATAGCGCTGCAACACTTAAGGGTGATGCTAAGGTGGTTACTGATGAAGAAAGAGGTCAGGTGCTTAAGCTTGAAAATGAAGCTGGCAACAAGCAGGTAAACTATTTATCACTACCAAGCGATGTATTTTCCAATGTGGATAAAGCTGGATACACTGTAAGTATGTGGGTAAATATTGATTCATCTACATGGGAGCACAGTGCATTGTTTGAAGCAGATTGGCTGGCAGATGGAGCATCTACAGGAACATATCCAATGACTAGAATTGGAGCAAACCTAATTGGAAGAATTAATGCAAATGATTATTCAGATGCAGTTCCAGGCTTATCTTACAGTGACCTTACAAACAAATGGCAGCTTGTAACCTACACAGTAGCTCCAAATGGAATTAAGGTATATCTGAATGGAAATGAGATAGTATACGATAAAAAAGATATTTCAAATTGCTTCTCGGGACAAGGTGCAGCAATCCAAAATGCTAACCATGTAATGGTAGGCGCCGGAGATATTTGGACAGATGAAGATGTTAGAAATGCAATGTTTGATGATGTTCGTATATACGATACAGCCCTTACAGGTAGCGAGATAAAGAACATTTACGAAAGCACATTAAAGGAAGAGAAGGATGAGCCAGATACTCCTGAAACTCCTGAGGAAATTAACAAGGCTATCGACGAGGAAGAGTCAGAGGTTGAAGGCCAGACAAAGGTTTATGTAAAGCTTGATAATAAAGAATTCCCTAAGGATACATTCGTATATGCGATAGATGAAAAGCAGCAGGATTTACTTGGAGCATATCCTGGTAAGAAGATGGCTCACATTGGTAACGGCTGGTATTCAGTAAATGTTCCAAATGACATGCTTTACAGTGAAGAGAAGTCAGAGGAAGCAGATAAAGAAGAGTTAGATGAAGAAGCTTCTAATGATGAGGCTGTTAATGATGAGACTGCTGAAGATTCTTTAGAAAATAGTGATAAGCAAACTGAGGAATCAAAGGAAGAGATAGTAAATGAAGATATTAATGAGTCTAATAGCAAGACAAGTACAGATAGTGATGTTCAGAATGAAGATGATGCTACTGAGCCAGTAGAAGAAGAGAATGTTGTTACATCATTCCTTAATGCTATTAAGTCAGCATTTGCACCACTTCAAGTAAGTGCAGCAGAACATGACATATTCAATGAAGGCATTGTAGTTAGAGTAAATGATGGCGACAGTGTTGATAAGATTGCAACAGCATTGTTTACAGCAACAAGACCTTCAGCTGATGAGCTAAAGCAGGAAGATACAGAAAAAGAGCCAGAGACACCATCTGAGCCAAGCACACCAAGTACTCCAAGCACTCCAAGTACATCAGGTGGCTCAGGTTCATCAAGCAGCTCAGGTTCTTCAAGTAGCGCTGGTTCATCAAGCAGCTCAGCTTCTACAAGTAGCTCAAGCTCCCAGTCAAGCACTACTGTTACAACACCTGTAGCAAGCACAACAACAATTGCTGATGCAACAGTTCCAGCAGCTGGAAATGTAACAAAGACAACTGATGCCTCTACTAAGAAGAGCACAAAATCTTCTACAAAAACAGCTAAGGCTGAATCAGTAGAGGAAGAAGCTACAGAAGAAGATGCTGAGGTAGAAGATGAAACAACAGAGGAAGTAGTTTCAGATACATCGGAAGATGCTGATGATACAACAACTGAAACAACAATTGCAGATGAAGAAACTCCAGAGGCTGTAGATGAAGCTGCAGTTGAATCTAAGGGAGTTAATCCAGTAGCTGTAGTTGTGATTATACTAGTAATTGCAGCAGCTGGAGCAGGAATTGTAATCTTTAGAAAAAGAGCATAGTAAGTTTATTTTTTGATATACAAGATTTAAAAATTTATATTTGGATATTTTTATTTTTGATAACCTATCCCTATCTTAAAAGAAAGGGATAGGTTTTTTTATGAAAAAAAGATTATTAAGTTTAGTATTAAGCGGTTCTATTGTATTGGGGCTAGTAGGTTGCGGCACAACTGAGAATGTAGGAAGTAGCAAAGAATTAACAGATGATGAAAGCTTATATGCTAGTGATGCCAAGCTAAAGCTATGGGGATCCCAGGATGATCAGGCATATTTGCAGGAAGCAATCGATGACTTCAAGAAGGATTTTCCAGAGGCAGCTGGCTGGGATATAGAGCTTGCGGTTGTAAGCTCAGCAGATGCCAAGGACGAGGTCTTAAAAGATACTGAAGCAGCAGCTGATGTATTTGAATTTGCATCAGACCAACTATATGGTCTTGTTACAGCGGGAACTCTTTATAAGATTACATCTGACAGAGAAGAAATAGAGCAAAGAACAACAAAAACAGCAGTTGATGCAGCGGTACTTGATGGTAATCTTTATGGTTACCCTTCCACATCGAATTCTTACATCATGTATTACGATAAATCAAAATATACAGAAGATGAGGTTAAAAACCTGGATACAATGCTTGAAAAGGATTTAGGCAGTGATATAAATTTTGCAATGGATTTGGATAATGGTTGGTACATGGCCAGCTTCTTTTTTGGAAACGGCTGTACATTGTTTGGAACCGATGGTCAGGATGCTACAGAATGTTCATTTAATAATGAAAATGGTTTAGAAGTAGGAAATTACATCCTCGATTTAACACATAATAAAAAAGTAGGAAATTATGATGATACTTTATTGTTATCAGGATTTGCAGATAGAACACTTGGAGCTGCCATAACAGGAACCTGGAATGCAGTAGCAATCAAGGAATCTTTAGGTGATGATTTTGGAGTTACTACTTTTCCAACTGTAAATATAACAGAGGATAAGGAAATTCAGCCTAGTCCAATTGTTAATTTTAATATTTATGGTGTAAATGCTCAGACAAAGTATCCATTAGAGGCAATGGCACTAGCAAATTATATTACATCTGAAAAGGTTCAGAAGTTACGTTTTGAGCAACGTTCGTCTACACCAGTCTGCAATACATTAGTAGAAGATAAAGAATTGTTAGCTTCAAATCCTGCTGTAAGTGCTTTGGCAGAGCAGGTTGAACTTGCATCAACAGTTCAGACATCAAATCCACAGATTTCTAATTTCTGGTCACCTATGGAAGCTTTTGGTCAGGATTGCATTGCTGGAAATATTACACATGAAAATATGCAGCAATCACTTGATATATTAGTGGAAAGCATTCTTGCAAAACTTGGAGAATAATTAGATAGAAAGCTTACTTTAGACTCTCTGAAGTTACTTTAGGGAGTCTATTTTTTAGAAAGGAATGTAGTAATGTTTAAAACATTAAAAAAAGGCGATAGCATTACCAAACTATCTTTGTTGATATTTGGTTTTGGTAATATTATGAGAGGTCAAATAGTAAAGGGGTTAATATTTCTTTGTGTGGAAATTACCTATGTGCTTTATTTTGTTTTTTATGGACTCGATGCATTAAAGGGTCTTTTTACATTGGGAACCCAAGAGCAGGGCTGGGTGATGGATGAAAGAAAGGGCATAGAAATCCTGGTGGACGGAGATAATTCTATGCTCCTTCTATTGTTTGGCACCTTGTGTTTGATGATTATTGTTAGCTTGATAATTGTTGCAAGACTAAGTGTGGAATCAGCATATTTGGCACAGGAAGCTATAGAGAAGGGAAAAAGACCGTTAACTATTAAGGAGGATATAGGCCTTTTTTTAGATTCAAAGGTGCATATTACACTTCTTGCTTTACCAATCATAGGAATTTTGGCGTTTTCTGTTTTGCCGCTTTTATACATGATATTAGTAGCTTTTACAAATTATAATCACGATCATCAACCACCAGGAAAATTATTTGACTGGGTAGGACTTGATAATTTTTTTGTAATTTTAAGCAAAAATTCTCCTTTAGGAAAAAGCTTCTGGCCTATTTTAGGATGGACTGTAGTGTGGGCTATAGTTGCTACAATTACATGCTTCTTATTCGGGTTAGTACTTGCAATGTGGATTAATTCTCCTTATGTAAAGATAAAAAAATTATGGCGTTCAGTTTTAGCCACCAGTGTGGCTGTACCACAATTTGTTTCATTATTGATCATCAGAACGATGCTTCAGTCTGAGGGTGCAATTAATGTGCTATTAAAAGAAATAGGACTAATTGATAATCCATTGCCATTTTGGACAAATGCCACTTGGGCCAGGGTCACTGTTATATTAGTGAATTTGTGGATTGGTGCGCCTTATACCATGATGATTGTTACAGGAATTCTTATGAATATTCCAGGCGAGTTATATGAGGCAGCTAAAATAGATGGCGCCAATACACTTACTATTTTTAGAAAGATTACATTGCCATACATAATTTTTGTTATGACTCCCTATCTGATTACTCAGTTTATAGGCAATGTTAATAACTTTAACGTTATCTATCTTTTAACTGCAGGAGGTCCAAGTACAATTGATTATTACCAGGCAGGAAAGACTGATTTGCTGGTAACTTGGTTATATAAGCTTACGGTAGGAAGTAAAGATTATTGTTATGCTTCTACAATTGGTATTTTGGTATTTATTATTTCAGCAGTAGTTTCATTATTAACCTATCATAGGACTTCTGCTTACAAAAATGAGGAGGGATTCCAATAATGAGAGCTAAAGCAAGAATAAAATCAGTTGTATCCCATATAGGCTTAGTGTTACTTTCTGTTGTTTGGCTATTTCCTATTTTCTGGGTTATAATTGCATCATTTAGAAAGGAAAAAGGATCTTACACATCCTACTTTTTTCCAAAGGCTTATACTTTAGATAATTATAGAAGGCTGTTATTTGAAACAGAGCAGTTTCATTTTGCAAAATGGTTTGGTAACACATTGCTAGTTGCAATATTCAGCTGCCTAATATCTACTATTTTTGTGTTGTCAGTATCATTTTGCATGAGTAGACTAAGATTCAGAATGAGAAAACCTTTTATGAATATGGCCATGATTCTTGGGATGTTTCCAGGATTTATGTCGATGATAGCCGTATACTATATTTTAAAAGGCCTTGGAATAACACAATCATTATTGGCCTTAGTTATGGTATACTCAGGAGCATCAGGAGCAGGATTCTTTGTGGCAAAAGGATTTTTTGATACAATATCTAAGTCTATGGAGGAGGCAGCTAGCCTTGAGGGAGCTACAAGGCTTCAAATATTTACTAAGATTATTTTGCCATTATCTAAACCTATAGCCGTGACCACAATTCTTACATCGTTTATGGGGCCGTGGGTTGATTATATCTTTGCCTCAGTAATAATGGGAGATAATTATGATAAATATACAGTTGCTATTGGATTAGCTAAGATGCTGGAAAGAGAATTTATATCCGAGTATTACACTCAGTTTGCTGCTGGTTGTGTACTGGTTTCAATTCCAATATCAATATTGTTTATGGCGCTACAGAGATATTATGTAGAAGGAATAACTAGTGGCGCATCGAAGGGGTAGAAATGAATTTATACAAAGGAAAAATATCAGAAGAATTTAATAACAATTTCAATTATGATGGTCCATTAGGTCTTAAGGTGACAAAGGAAGGTATTGAATTTCGTTTGTGGGCACCAGAGGCAGATAGTGTTTGGGTTGTCATTTATGAATCAGGAGATATTCTTGATAGAGTAAGTAAGACTAAAATCCCAATGACAAATGAAGGAAAAGGTGTATTTGTTGCGAATGCAGGGAAATGTTTTTTAAATTGCTACTATACATATCTAATAAAAAGGAATAATGATTTGACAGAGGCCTGTGATCCATATGCAATTGCTGTTGGCATAAATGGAGATAGGGCAGCTATTGTGGATTTAGAAACAACAAATCCTAAGGGGTGGAACAGTGATAAAAATCCAAATGCATCTCTTCAAGCAAATGAGCGAGTTATCTATGAAGCTCATGTACGAGATTTGACTATATCTGATTCTTCTAATGTGAAGCACAAAGGATTGTTCAAGGGTGTAACTGAGACTGCTAATGAGGGTAGTAAGGTAGGACTTAATTACATTGCAGATTTGGGAGTAACACATATTCAGTTTCTTCCAATATATGATTTCGGTAGTGTTGATGAAAAAAATCCGAGCTTTAACTGGGGTTATGATCCCAAAAATTATTTTTCGGTGGAGGGCTCATATTCAACAGACCCATATAACCCTAAGGCAAGAATAATAGAGTTAAAGGAAATGATTATGGCTTGCCATAATAAGGGACTTAGTGTTGTAATGGATGTTGTTTTAAACCATGTATTTGATGCTAAGGATTTTTGTTTTAACAAAATTGTACCTGGGTATTTTTCTAGAATAAGCAATGAGGGAACATATAGCAACGGCTCGTTTTGTGGCAATGATACAGCCTCAGAACGATATATGGTCAGCAAATTTATAGTTGATAATATTCTATATTGGACTAAGGAGTACCACATAGATGGCTTTAGATTTGATTTGGTTGGTCTTATTGATGTGGATACTATCAATGAATTAGTTGCCAAAGTACATGCCATTAGACCAGATGTTATATTTCACGGAGAAGGCTGGGAGCTTCCTACAGTAATGACTGAAAAGAAAAGGCTTGCCACTCAGATGAATGCAGCTAAGACACCGGAGTTTGCATATTTTGATGATGTTATCAGAAACCTTTTAAGGGGCGACAATTTCCATCCAAAAGAAAAGGGATATTGCAACGGAGCAAGTGGGATGAAGAGCCTGCTAAAAAGTTGTCTGTTGGGAAACAGGTATTACACTTCAAATTCCACTCAACTGATTAATTATGTTAGCTGTCATGATGATTATACATTGTTTGATAAATTTAAGGTGGCAGATTCACATTTACCTGATGATATTTTGTATAAGCAGTGTATGCTTGCAGCTGGTATTTGTTTTGTATCAAAAGGTACTACGTTATTACTTAATGGAGAAGAGTTTGGAAGAACCAAAGTAGATGAGGCAGGTAACCTTATTTCTAATTCCTATAAATCTAGTGATTTTGTAAATAGTATAGATTGGAATGTATTAAAAGATCCTGAGAAGCAGGATATGATAGACTACTATAAGTCACTTATATCATTTAAAAGAACCTATGCTAATATTGTTTTTGAGAGTTTCAAAGAGGGCATTGATGATGAAAGCATAATGGTAATAGGAAGCTGTGAGAATGAAAGGATATTAATTCTTATTAATCCTGAGGATAGAGAAGTAAGCTATAATCTTCCTGAAGGAGAGTATGAAAAACTTATTTCTTCCGATAATAGGATTAGGAATGATTATAAGAATTGTGTAGTTATTCCACCGATAACATTTTTGGTATTAAAGAATAAATAAAGAAACTATGAATTTATTAAATCTTGTAATAGTAGATGATGAACCGATTATTCTCGAAGGTCTAAGTAAGACTTTTGATTGGGAATCAGTAGGGTTTTCGGTTGTGGGGACAGCAATGTCTGGTAAGGAAGCATTATCTATTATTGAAAACGAAAAAGTGGATGTTGTGCTTACGGACATCTGCATGAAAAATATGGACGGAATAGAGCTGATGGAAAAAGCAGCCTTAACCAATCCAGAAATACGATTTGTGGTGTTGAGTGCCTATAAAGATTTTGAGTACGCCAAAGCTGCCTGTGATAAGGGGGCTTTGGCTTATATTGTTAAACCTATAAATGATGATATGCTACTGACCATGGAAAAGGTCTATAGAATTGTAACAAAGGATAAGGAAAAGGATGTTGCAGTTGAGGCTTGGGAAAATATTTTTAAGGAAAATCAAAGTAGCTTTCCAACATATATGATTAGTAGACTGATTGAGGGAAGTCTAACAAAAGAACAGTTTATTACTGGTTGTAAAGATTTTCTTTCAGATGGAGCCCAGGAGCATTATTATGCTACGATAATTGCCGATGTGGATGTGATTTATAAGATAAGCGAGTATGAGGATTTTGATAGAAAACGATTTACGCTGTTTTCTTATCTTGAAAACGGATTATCCAAAGAATATAAGCTTTGGACAAAAAAGAATATTGATGGTAGTGGAATTTTTATTGTAGATTTGGGGAACAATAACAAACCATACAAATGTAAGCTTATCATTAGCAATGCCAAGATAGATTTAGGGTTTGATATTATTTCAGCTGTTACTGATGGTTATTATGGTATAGAAGGGATTATTGCTTCTGTTACAGCTGCTAAGAAGTTATATGATTTCGCCTGTGAAGTGGACGCTGATATGGAAGATTGTGAGATGGAGGATAATTTATCCGGGTATCCATATGATGTTGAGGCAGGAATAATACAGGCACTAAGGAAGAATGATGAGGAAGAATTCAAGTCAAAGCTTATAGTATTTTTAGATTCGTTTGTGGCAGAAGAATCAATTGATTGTACTTTCGTCCATCATTTGGTGTTGAATACAGAAATGTTCCTTAGAGAAAGCTATGGAATGGATAAGGATTTATATAAGCGTTTTAGGGGAATGTATGAAGCTTTGTTTAATCATCCTACTCACAAGTTGGTAAGAATGTATTATGACTTGGGAGTATATGCTATTTCAAAAAGAAAACAAATGGCGATAGGGGATGAAAAGCATAGAACTAATGAATATGTGAACAGTGCATGTAAATATATAGAAGCACATCTTGAAGAAGACTTAACAATAGGATTAGTTGCTGAGCAGGTTCATCTTAATCCAGTATATTTTGGAAGAATATTTAAAGCGGTTACAAATTGTTCCTTTAAGCAATATGTTTTGAACCAAAAGTTAGATGTTGCAAAAAGACTATTAGTTACAACGGATTTAAGCATTTCTGAAATAGGAAGAAGGGTTGGAATTGCTAATTCGTCCTATTTTACAAAGATATTTAGAGAAGCAACTGGAAAAATACCTAGTGATTACAGAATTGATTCTAAATTATAAGTATGAATAAAAAAGTATATGGAATAAGAAATAAAATATTATTATTGGCATTAGTTCTCATCTTTGGACTGTCATTCTCATTTTTGCTTGTAATGCTTAGTTTCGTTAATGAGGAACGAGAAGCTATAATAGACATTGGTATGAATAATGTTAGCAAAATGTCTGATTCAATGGACAGCCTTTTTCAGGATATTAAAGAGGATACAGATTCCATCATAATCGATTCATTTGTTCAAAAATGTATTTTTAAAGATGAGCTGAATGTTAAGGAGAAGGAAAACCTTCTTCACAATCTTTTAATGTACACAGATGATGTTCAAAGCAGTACATATTATATAAAAAATAGTGGTCAAGTGTACTCTTATTCTGGTGATAGCGTTAATTTGAAAAATGAAGAGTTTGACAGACTTTTGAGTTTGGATTATGCCAAGCTTCATATATTTTGGCAACCCTTAGCTAATGTCTATAGCACTAAAAAGGATGATAGTGTAGAGCTGTTTGCTATAAGAAATGTTAGAAGTATAGATACTCTATTTGAATCAGACAGAATTCTTATCGAAATAAAATCTAACCTGGTTGATGAGGTCTTGAATGCCTGCACAGATAATAGGTTTAGCTTTTATTTAATAGGTCCTGATAGAAAAATATACGCTAAAAAATGCCAACAAGAGATAAACAATGAGACTTTATCTAAAATCGAGGAGTCTATATTGAATGAGGGCATGGTAAAGATAGATGAGGGTTATGTATTCAGTAGATATCATGTAGATGGGGACATGTATTTGGTATCTTATATCAGCGATAAAGAGGTATATAAATCTGTTGAAAATGCATTAGGTTGGATGTTTATTTTTATGGGGATGGCAATTATTTTTGCCATAGGGTTTAGTTTTAGTGCTGCAAAACGTTTTTCAGAACCAGTACAGATGATTTCCAAAGAAATGCAAGATTTTTCAGAGACATCATTGTCTAAAGAAATGCATATAGACACAAATACAGAGTTGGATGAAATAGGGAAATCCTATAATACAATGCTTCATAGAATAAAATATTTGATGACGCAGGTGCAAACAAAAGAAAAAGAAGCACGTAGACTTGAAATGGAGTCATTGATGTATCAGATTCATCCTCATTTTTTATACAACACTTTGGAAAATATATACATGCTTGCAAGAATTAATAAGCAGGAAAAGATTATGATAATGGTAGATTCGTTATCAAAGCTTCTTAGAATTACACTATCCAACGGAAATAATGTGATAGAAATAGAGGAAGAACTGACTCATGTTAAATCATATTTGGATATCCAGCAATTTAGAAATAACAATATGTTTGATTATGAAATAACATGTCAGGATAATCTTTGTAAACATAAAGTTCCTAAGCTGATTTTGCAGCCAATAGTGGAAAATTCCATTAAGCATGGATTCGCTAATATGGAAGAGGGAGGCAAAATTAGCATAGAAGTTAAGCAGGGGCAAGGTAATTCTATTATATTCTTGGTTTCAGACAATGGAAGTGGAATGGATGCTATAAAGCTTAGAACTCTTAATGAGAGTATCCAAAATGCCGATATCACGAAGCCTGTTTCAAAAGAAGGTGGATATGGTGTTCTTAATGTAGCAAGACGTTTAAAAATTATGTGCCAAAAGGTAGATATGGTGTATAGCTATGAGAATGGTACAAGGTGTTTCATTGAGTTAGTAATGGACGGGGATTATATGGATGAATGTTAAGAATGTAATTAAAAAGCTAATATGCATAACTGTCACTATAATACTGGGTTTAAACAATGTAGCATGTGGTGATACTGAAATTGATAGAGTAAAAAATACAGCTACAAGAGAATCTGATGTTGTAACTATTCCTATATTACTTCGAAGTGAGCCAGATAGTGGAGATAGCACGTACTCTGATTTGATAGATGGCTTCAATAAGGAATATGCCGGACAGTATCAATTAGATGTTACACTTATTAGCGAGACAGAAGAAGGATATAGAACTAGGCTTAAAGAATTAAATGCAATTGATGAATTGCCTACCATTATCACAGATGCAGCTTTTGGTTCGGATTTTTTATCGTTGATGGAGGAAAACGATAGGTATTATGGTTTATATCCATTAAGTGATGGTTTGTATTCATCTGCTGGTATGTACTATAACAATGATATTTTTAGAAAATGTGGTATTTCATCATATCCAAGTACTTGGGATGAGTTCTTTCAGGATTGTGAGATTATTAAAGCTGAAGGATATACTCCGTTAGCTCTACATGGTGGCGGTGATTATTGGTCAGCTGTGCTTATTGCCACAGCGTACATGACAAGAAATGAAGAGGGAGCAGAATTCTTAAAGGAGATATTACCTGAAAGCTTTGATAATGACCCATTCAAGGATATGTTGGCATGTGTGGACAGACTTTATGATTATACCTATAGTGACGCATTAAATATTAGTCATGATCAGTCTTTAGCCAGGTTCATAGCGGGCGAGGCAGCAATGATACCAGGTGGATACTGGATGGTTCCTCAGATAGAGGGGGCTATGTTTAACACTGGCTTTTCCACATTTTGTCAAGGAGTAATGCTGGTTGATAATAGAATGTCAGCATGGGCTATAGTAAATAATGGGGACGAAGCTGTGCTGCAGGGGGCACAGCTATTTATGGAATATAGACGGGATAATACTGCTGAAGAACCAAAATCACATAGTTCAATAGCAAAACAATTTCAAGCAGAATATGATTCACATACTGGTGAATTTCCAAACTACCAATTGCAGTGGCAGAATAAGATTATTAAAGAGGACTTTGATAGTTTAATGCCTTCTCTAATAAAAAATGATATTTCGGTAGAAGATTTTATTGATATGTTATCAATGACAAATAATTGATAGTTGAAGTAGTATTTTTTATATAGTAGATTTTGTTCTTTTCCTAAAATAATAAAAAACAAAAAGGAGAAGAATAATAATGAAAAAGAAATTTTTCAAAACATGGAATCTGGCGTTGG
The DNA here is from genome assembly GCF_017471675.1 of Pseudobutyrivibrio sp. GTDB lineage: Bacteria > Bacillota > Clostridia > Lachnospirales > Lachnospiraceae > Pseudobutyrivibrio. The sequence continues at coordinate 16,672 of NZ_JAFUSK010000045.1, read as the reverse complement.
CAATGATGCTAATTTTGTTATCATTTTCTGCATTTTTGCTGCCAGTACAAGCTAATGAAGAGGACACTGTAATTAGATTTCACTACCACAGACCAGATGGTGAATATGAGAAATGGAGTCTTTGGACTTGGGAGGATTCCAGAAATGGTGTAGATAATCAATTTACAGAGGGGGATGAAGAGGTTTATTTTGAACTGACAGCATATCCAGATACTAGAAGAGTTGGATTCATAGTAAGAACACAGGAATGGGAAAAGGATGTAGCTGAAGACAGATTTATAAATCTTAAGGAAATCATTAGCGGTACTATTGATGTTTTCATTGAGCATGATGAATCTGAAGTAAAGATTGAGTATGGTGATGATGTAGTATTTGGAAGTAAATTTGAAGATAAGGAATCTTTATCAGAGAAATACTCATCTGATTCGTTTGAAAGCGAGTACACTTATTTACAGGATGATTTAGGAGCTAATTATACTAAAGATTCTACAATATTCAAGGTATGGGCACCTACAGCTGAATGGGTTAAGCTTTGTTTGTATGACTCAGGAGATGTCGCGGATTCTGATATTAGAGATGAGCTTGAATTGCAATTGGAAGAGAAGGGCGTATGGAGTCTTAAGGTAGACGGTGACCTTGAAGGTATATATTACACATACAAGGTAAAGGTAGAAGACAATGTGTACGAGGCTTGTGACCCATATGCTAAGGCCGTAGGAATTAATGGTGATAGAGCTATGGTTATTGACCTGGATTCCACAAATCCTAAGGGTTGGGAATCGGATTGTAATACTAATGAAATAGCAGATTTGGCCTCGTCAATAATTTATGAGATAAGTGTAAGAGATTTTTCCTCAGATTCAAGCTCAGGCGTTTCTGAGGAAAATCGGGGCAAATATCTTGCATTTACAGAAAAAAATACAACAAATGAATATGGAGATATAACAGGTATAGATTACATAAAGAATTTAGGGGTGAACTATGTTCAATTGATGCCAATTCAGGATTATTCATATTTAGACGAAAAAACTATTTCTGAATACAATTGGGGTTATGGTACAAAAAACTTTTTTGCTCCAGAAGGTTCATACTCAAGTAATCCATACGATGGACATGTTAGAGTAAAAGAAACAAAGGAAATGATTAAGGCTATTCATGAAGAAGATATGGGAGTGGTGCTTGATGTTGTATACAATCATGTTTTCTCAGCAAATGATTTTTGCTTTAACAATATTGTTCCACAATACTTTACCAGAGTAGATGAGGATGGTATGTACTCTAATGGTTCTTATTGTGGAAATGATACAGCTACAGAAAGATCAATGGTTAAAAAGTATATTGTTGACTCCGTATTATATTGGGTAAAGGAATACCACATAGACGGCTTTAGATTTGATCTTGCTGGATTGATAGATGTGGATACAATGAATGAAATAGTAGCAGAAGTGCATGCTATAAATCCATCTATATTAATCTATGGTGAAGGATGGATCATGCCTACCATTTCTACAAAAGAAGGTACTTTATTTTCAACTCAAAGAAACAGTAATGTGACACCACAGGTTGGATATTTTGATGACTCAATCAGAAACAGAGTAAAAGGTGGAAGCAATGATACTAGCCTAGGTTATATTACAGGGAAGGGAAATGTAGAGGAAGTTAAAGAAAGCCTGGTAGGAGATGCTGGGTGGACAACTAATCCAAATCAGATTATTAATTATGTAAGCTGCCATGATGATGCAACCCTATGGGATAAAATAGGCTTCGTTAATGATGGGGATGAGAAAGTTAAGATTAGTGAAAATAATCTTGCGGCAGCAATCATCTATTCCGCACCAGGTGCTGTGTTCATGCAAGCTGGTGAGGAAATGCTACGCACAAAAGTAGATGAAAATGGCAAAATAATTACTAATAGTTATAACGTATCAGACTATGTAAATAGCATAAAATGGAATAACTTACATGATGATAAGATTAAGAAAAATGTTGAATATTATAAGGAACTAATTAAATTTAGAAAAGATTATTTAAGGGATAGGAATGCTTTAACAAATATTTCGTTCATTGAAGATGTTCCAAGAAATGTTATCGCATATACGATACCAACAGAAGAGCCAGTACTTATTGTATATAATCCTAATAAGAATGTAGAAGAAATAAATCTTCCAGCAGGTAGATGGAAGATTTATGGTAATAATATAGTTTCTGGAAAATTAAAATTAGACCCTGTTTCTTCATATAGATTGGTATTACAATCTGACACAGATTCAAGTATAGGCAATGATACAAATGCAAGTGGAAAAATTAATGTAGTAACAGGTGATAAGAAACAAATTACAAATACAACAGAATCATTAACTATTCCAGCTATTGATGTTCCTAAGACTGCAGAAGCTGCAAAGTCAATAAGTGATGTAGGTTCCAAAGTAACTACCCACCCAGTTGAAGATGCAAGTTCTACCGAAGAGGAACAACAAGAAAAAGTAGTAGATGATAAATCAAAAAAGGAAATAAAAACGCAAACAACAATCATTGATGATAAAACAGCACTTTCAGAACCTGACGTGAAAGAGGCAACTAATGCAAGAAGTATTATTATTGGGATTATTGTCATTGGCGTTCTGGTATTTGGTTCAACAATTATATATTTTTCTTACAAACATCATTAAGACAACATCTGTCACAGTAAGGTGCGGTGCGGGCGGTGCAGATAGCACGTCCGTGATCCACCAGCCTGTGGCAAAGGTTGTTGCCCTCTTCAGAAGGGATAATTTTTCTAAGAGCCATCTCTACCTTGGTTGGCTCTTTTATGTTATCTACAAGTCCAATTCTATTAGAAAGGCGGATGGCATGGGTGTCTGTCACGATGGCAGGCTTGCCAAAAACGTCACCTAAAATCAGGTTGGCAGATTTGCGGCCTACACCAGGAAGTGCCAATAATTCTTCCATAGTATCAGGAACCTTGCAATCATAAACATCCCTAAGCATCTTCATACAGGCAACGATGTCTTTGGCTTTGGATTTGCCAAGGCCACATGGGCGCACGATTGCTTCCACATCACTTACATCGGCATCGGCAATAGCGCTGATGGTAGGAAATTTTTCATAGAGATGTGGAACGATTTCATTAACTCTGGCATCTGTGCACTGGGCAGCAAGCCTGACAGATACCAGCAGCTTCCAGGCATCATCATAATCCAAGGTGCAATCACTGTAAGGATATTCTTTTTTTAATCTTTCAATCACTATAAGTGCTAATTCTTTTTTTCTCATGGGATAATAATAACACAGAAAACATACCAAGGGGATAACTTTTGAATAATAGTACCAATTAGTAAAAAGCACAGAAGATTTAAAATTTTTGTACAATGTGATGAAAATGTGATTAGAGTGTGAATTTTTTATTGAAAAGGGATTTAATAAATGATACTCTAGCATTACACGACATAACGATTTAGGAAAGGCGATTTACATACCGAATCATTGAGGTTAATAGCGGATGATTGGTGTGGGTCGCTTTTTTTGACGCGTTTTGTCAGATATTAATAAAGGAGGAGAGTATAGGAATGAAAAAATTGGCTCGAAGAGGGCTTTCTTTAGTTCTGGCTTTTTTGATGATTGCAACGACTGCATATTCTGATATGTCCTTTGTATCTCGTGCAGAAGAAACAAATCATGTATGGACTAAGGTAAGCCTAGGCGAGATCACTTCTAGTGACTCTATTGCCATCGCAATTACAACATCTGATGGCGAAACCTATGTTATGCCAAGCGCAGCTGCCACTAAGACAGGCCCTGGTGCAGTGCCTGCAACAGTTAATGGAAATGAACTTACTGTTTTAGATGGTAAGGACAGCGACTACGCTTGGACTGTTTCAACTAAAACTGTGGAGGAGACTGTTGTTGCAGATAGTGAGAACAACTCTGAAGCAAAGGAAGAATCTTTGGAAGAAAAGAGTCTTACTGATGTAAATACAGAAGTAAAGACCGTGGCTGAGGATAATTCTTCTAGTAAGGAAGAGGAATCTGCAACAGCAGAAACAGTTGGTGAGGAAGCCACCGATTCTTCTAAGGAAGAGGTTAATAAGGTAAGCGCTGAGGGTGAAGCAGACTTATCTTTATCTGAAGCTACAGAAGAGAAAACTTCTATAGAAGAGGAAGTGCAAGATGAGAAGGAAGATGAAAAGAAGGAAGAGACTGTAACTAAGACATATTACACATTTGCTTCTGGTTCTAATTATCTTTACACTACAGCTTCTAACAATGGTATTAGAGTTAGTAGTATGCCAGGTGATGAAGTTGGTGCTAGATGGGAGCTTGCTGACTGCGGATATCTTTCAGCTAAGGATTCTAAGGGGGTAGCTCGTTATTTAGGAGTTTATAACAAGAAGGATTTTAGAGCTTACACATCCCCAACTACAAACAACATCAAAAATCAAAGCGTTGGTTTCTACAAGCTTACAGAAAAGAGCGCAGGTGATGCTAAGGTGGCAGCACCAACAGCTTCTATCGAAAGCGGTGAGGCAGTTGATTTTGGTACTGCAGTAACACTTGAAACTGCAAGCGAAGATGCAAAGATTTACTACAATGTAAATGGTAGCGAGGATAACTATTCTCCATATAAGGAAGCAATTGTTATCACAAAGGACACTACAATCTATGCTTATGCTACAAACGGTGACGAGAAGAGTGAGATAGTTTCATTCAGCTACACACTAAAGAAGGGTAGCAAGATTACAGACATAACAAAGCTTGATGAAGAGCAGGAATTCGTTCTTGCATTCAATGATGCAAGCATTATGTCAACAACAGCAAAGAGCTCTAAGCTTGAGCCAGTTGCTGCAAAGCTTAATGATGATAAGCTTCTTACTTATGAAGAGGCTGAGGCTCCTATTGCAAAGCTTTCATTAGAGAAGGCTGAGGTAGAGGGCGAGTACTACATCACTACAATGCTTCCAATCGATAACGTATATACGAAGCATTATCTTACAACAGGTTCTACAGGTAACAATCTTTCATTTGTTACAGAAAAGACTGATTGCAGCGCATGGTCTTTTGAAGCACAGGAAGATGGAACTTACCTTATTAAGAACGCAAAGGCTGCTTATAAGAATTCTCCTCAGTACATGGAATTCTATAGCAGAGATAATTTATTTACAACTTACAGCTACACAGCTGGAAAGAGCAAGATTGATGCTTACAAGTTTTCAGCTTACACAGTTCCTGAGGTTACAGCTAAGGCTGAGGAGCCAACAACAAACACAGTAGGCAAGCTTCTTACAAGAGAGCTTTATGATGGCGATGAGGTAGTAGTTTACTTTCCAGGTTCATCAAAGGTAATGACAGCCGAAGAGAATAACGGCAAGCTTAAGGAAGCTGATGCTACTATTTCTGAGGATGGCACACTTGAGACAAAGGGAACAGGTGCTGTCGTACTTAAAGTAGCTCTTGATGACAATGGAAACTATTCATTCAAGACAGCAGATGATAAGTACCTTACTATTGATTTAGTAGAAAAGGAATCAAATGGTAAGACAAAGACATACGCAAACCTTACATTCAAAGATACATTAACAGACAATGGCCTTTGGACAGAGGTTGCAGCTGATGATAATAACTCAGGTAAGTATTATCTTAAGAATGCTTTTGCAAAGGTTGGCTCAAGCCAGCAGGCATTAGAGTACTACAGCGGATTTTCTGCATACGGATTTAAGGAAGATGCTATTTATGCATTTAACTTCTATGCTCTTGCAGAAGGCGAGAAGACCGTAAAGCTTGAGTACGAAGATGAAAGACTTACAGTTGGTCAGTGGGCAGGTAATGCTCATTACAATGAGTACGAAGAGTGTGCTACAACAATCTATGGTGATAAATACGCTACAAACGATATGCTTGATAAGACAGCAAAGTACACAGCAGTTGTAGACGGTGCTGCATCAAAGCCATGGACATCTGCTACAAGTACAACAACTGGTTCTACAAGCTATTACATGGGTTCTACTGGTGTAGCAAATGCAGCAAGTGATTACATGCAGTTTGAGCTTTCTACTTTAGGCTATGGTAACTTAGGCCTTGAGTTTAGAATGAGAGCTTCAAACACAGCAGCAGGATCTTTCCAGTTACAGTACTCTACAGATGGAGAGAACTTTAAGAACTTTAAGACTGGTACATATTCTTACAAGTACACAGCTTACAAGAACTCTGGTAAGACAGGGGATGATGGCAAGGCTATTATGGAGCCATTTGAGGTAAATGGTTCTGGCGATATCACAGATGGTATTGCAAAGACATCTTTGGCTCCTACATATTATGTAAACTTCACATTTGATATTCCAAATGCAGCAGCTAATGCTGAGAAGGTATATATCAGATTAGTTCCAGGAGAGCTTTCAGCTAAGGGTGATAAGGCTCCTTCAAAGGGTGGCGTTATCCGTATGGATGGCGTTGTTGTAAAGGGTAACCCTGTTGTTGATAATACAAGAACAAGATTTGTTGTTGCAAATCCTACAAGCGGGGAAGTTGCAGTAGGAGAGAAGATTGCACTTACATCTCTTACAGAAGGCGCTGATGTTTACTATTCAGTAAACGGTTCAGAATTTGCTAAGTATAATCCTGATGAAAAGGTTACACTTAATGAGCTTCCAGCTACAGTTCAGGCCTATGCTGTTAAAGAAGGCTTAGAAAAGAGTATTACAGTAAGCTACATGTACACTCAGGCTCAGGTTGCAGCAGTTAAGGCTACACCAAACGGTGGTGCTGTTATTGAGAACCAAAAGGTAACACTTAAGTCTAAGACAGAAGATGCAACAATCCTTTACAGATACATGACTGATGAAGAGATTGCAGCAGAAGAAAAGACAAGCCAGGAGAATGCTGAGTCTGAAACTAAAGAGGAGACAGTTAATGAGCATGATGACTGGATTACATACACAGGTTCATTTGAGCTTAAATCTCTTCCATGCCAGATTCAGGTTAAGGCTACAAAGGAAGGCTACAAGGATAGCGCAGTAGCAACAGTTAAGTTTACAAAGAGACTTAATGACAAATACAACATCTACTTTGGACAGATTCATGCTCATACAAATATTTCAGATGGAGCAGGTTCTTTAGAGGATGCTCTTAAGCATGCAACAAATGTAGATAACTTAGATTACATTGTAATCACAGACCACAGTAACTCAATTGATAACGAAAAGGAATCAAAGATTACTGAGAACGTTGATAAGGCTGCTACAGATGAGTGGACATACGCTCACAATCTTGTAAAGCAGTATTCAACAGACAAATTCACATGTGCTTACGGTTATGAAATGACATGGTCAAATGGACTTGGTCATATGAACACATACAACACACCAGGTTTCCAGAGCCGTACACAGACAGAGTTTTCAACATACTCAACAGCTCTTCAGAACTACTATGCAGCACTTAGAACTGTTCCTGATTCTATCAGCCAGTTCAACCACCCAGGTACAACCTTCGGTGATTTCAGTGATTTTGCATACTATTCAGAAGAGAACGATAACCTTATTACTATGATTGAGGTTGGTAACGGTGAAGGAACAATCGGTTCTTCAGGTTACTTCCCATCTTATGAGTACTACACACGTGCACTTGATAAGGGATGGCACGTAGCTCCTACAAACAACCAGGATAACCACAAGGGTAAGTGGGGCGATGCTAACACAGCTCGTACAGTAATGCTTGCTGATGTTAACGATGAGAACGCTATCTATGATGCAATGAGAAACTATCGTATCTATGCAACAGAGGATAACGATCTTTCAATTTACTACACACTTAACAGCTATATCATGGGTACAATCCTTGAGAAGGATGCTGTAGATGACACAGTAGAAATCAAGGCAGACATCAAGGATCCTACAGATTCAAAGATTGGCCGAGTTGAAGTTATCGTAAATGGTGGCCAGTCAATCGCTATGGAGAATGTATCAACAAATGATACTACTGTTACATTCAATGTACCTTCAAGCTATTCATATTACTATCTAAAGATTACAGAGGATGACGGTGATATTGCTGTTACAGCTCCTGTATGGGTAGGTGAGGTAGAAGCTTGTGGTATTAACAAGACATACACAAACACAGTACTTCCTGTTAAGGGAGAAAGCCTTGATGTTAATGTTGACTTGTACAACAATGAATCATCTGACCTTAAGATTGATTTCGTTGATGTTGTACTTAAGGATGTTGATGGCAAGGAAACAGAAGTGGCTGCACTTACTGGAGAAGAAGCAGGAGTTCCTTCAGTAGAAGCTAAGGGCACAGCTACATTTAAGACAGATTATGTATATAATGAAGCTGGTCAGGTAACCTATGAGATTACAGTTAGAGCAACGCTTAATGGTGTGCCAAAGGTATACACAGATAAGCTCACTGTAAACTATGCACTTCCATCTATGATTGCAGATATTGTTATTGATGGTACTCATTACAATGATTATGTAACAGGCTACTATGGTGGAAATGTAAATGCATTTATTAAGCTTTGCGCAGCAAAGAATATTCGCGCTACAGTTGTTAAGGATGAAATAACAGCTGACACATTAAAGAACTGCAAGCTTCTTGTAGTTGCTGCTCCAGCTAAGAAATCTGGAACAGCAAATGCAGGTGACTACAAGGTTAGTCACTACAGCGATGAGTTTATCGCACTTGTAAAGGATTACGTGGCAAATGGTGGTTCCGTAGCAGTTTGTGGTTTGGCAGATTACTCTGATTCAACAGATTGCCAGACAGCAACAGAGCAGAACAAGCTTCTTTCAGCTATTGGTGCTACAATTCGCATGGGTTCTGATGAAGTTTGCGATGATAAGAACAACGGCGGTCAGGTTTACAGAATGTATCCTACAAATGTAAATCTTGATTCTGAGCTTCTTGCAGGCTTCAAGGAAGGACAGAAATACAGCCAGTATTCAGGATGTTCAGTTGATATTTCAAATGCAAAGGCTAACGATTTTGTTGATGCAGCAGAGTGGCTTGTAAAGGGTTACGATACAACATACTCTGTAGACTGCAAGGATGAAAACGGTAAGGCCGTTGAAGGTGTTCTTGAAAACGGAGTTAAGGGTAAGAAGAATGACAACGAAGGTAATGTAACATTCCTTGCTCGTCAGAAGACTAAGGCAGGCGGACAGATTATTGTTGCCGGTGGTGTATTCCTTTCAGACTTCGAAGTAAAGGCAGAGATGGATAACAACGATTCTCTTCCTTATGTAAACCACACAATTGTAAACAATATTTTAGATGGTTCACAGGTTGAGCTTCCAGTTTCAACAATTGCTGAGGCAAGAAAAGGTGCCATGAATGAAGTATTTGCTGTAGAAGGATATGTAACATCTGGTACAGACAACGAAAATACTACATTCTTCGATACAATCTATCTTCAGGATGAGACAGCCGGTATTGATATCTTCCCTTACGCAACACCAGGTCTTGCAATCGGTACAAAGATGCGTATCGTAGGATATGTATCACAGTATCAGGGCGATAAGGAGCTTAAGGTTATCTCATACAAGATTCTTAAGGATGAGCCATATATCTATGCTCCTAAGAAGGTAGATACAAAGACTGCTATGGACTACGAAGCACTTGGTGGTTCATTGCTTGAAACAGAAGGTAAGGTTACAAGAGTAGCTATTGGTGCAGACGGTGCTATCGAAGAGTTCTGGCTCATGGATGACACAGGCGTTGAAGCAGCTATCTTCATCGATGGTTACATCAAATCAGCTACAACAGGCAAGAATGAGCTTGCTGATTTTGTAAAGGTTGGCGCTACAGTTTCTGCAGTAGGTGTTCTTTACAAGCATCCTGAGGGAGATTCAGATGTTTCAGTGCCAGTATTTAGAGTAAGAAACTGTGATGATATTAAGCTTGTTGGTTCAGCACCTTCGGTAACACCAGGTGGTAACGGTGGCAACAGTGGAAATAGTGGTTCAAGCAGCAATCCAATCGCAGCAGTAATCAGAAATATCAATACAGCTGTTGATAAGGCTGTAGATGCTATTATCGCTCCTATTGCTGATACACCAGTTGGTCGTGCAGTAAGAAATGTAGTCAACAGATTTAGAGCTGTAAGAGATGCAATCCTTGGCAATGACAACGAAGAAATGGCAGATGATACAACTGAGGATGTAACAGAAGAGACTACTGAAGAAGAGACAGTTTCACAGGATCCACAGCCATCTGAGACTATTGCTGATGAGCAGGTTCCAGAAGCAGCTCCTGAAGAAAAGGAATTTCCAGTAGTGCCAGTTGCTGCAGCATCTGTTATAATTATTGCAGGAGTTGGAGTAACACTTGCAGGAAAGTTTGGACTACTAGCAAAGTTACTTGGAAAGTAAGAAATGAAAAACGAACTGATTATTAAAATTGTATCAGTCGTATTATTTGTAGGTTTGAGCATTGGCGTAATCGCTTACGCTAATGCCGACAGGCCTACATACACTATTACAGAGGACTCTGGCGTGGAATATGAAACCGCTAGAGTCCTCTCTGTTTTAGAGGATAATACGGCAGTTGATGAAGAAATTGAAAATGTAAAAAAAGGAGATACCACACTTGAGCTGGAGCTTTTGACAGGTCGCTACAAGGGCGATGTCTGCAAGGTGACTAACTATTACAGCGCTCTTTATAATGTGGATGTGTCAAAGGGAGATAGGGTAAGTGTGAGAATCGATACTACAGGGGAGCATGAATATTCTGTTAGTATCTACAACTATGACAGGGTTCCACTTATCATCGGGCTTGTTATCGTATTTGCGATAGTTCTTATTGCTCTTGGTGGTAAGCAGGGGCTTAAGGCATTCCTTGGGCTTGTATATACAGTGCTTGTTATTGTGTTTGTGCTGCTTCCTCTTACTCTTAAGGGAGTGGCACCTATACCACTTACTATCGCTATAGTGTTTATTACTTCGGCAATATGCTATTTGTTGATAGGCGGCATTCAAAAGAAAACTGTTGCAGCAGCTTTAGGCAGCCTTGCAGGAGTTCTTATAGCAGCCCTTCTTGGAGCTATGGTAGCACATATAGGTGGTGTTACCACATTTCAGATGGATGAGGCGGAGGCCTTGCTTTTAGTTAAATCCAGCTATCCAGTTCAGCTTAGAGGACTTTTTATAAGTAGCATCCTTATAGCGGCTATTGGTGCTGTAATGGATATTGCAATGTCCATATCATCTGCAATAGGAGAGGTCCATGAGGCAAATGCTAAGCTAGGTTTTAAAGAGCTTTTTGCAGCAGGTATGAATATCGGAAGGGATGCAATGGGAACCATGGCAAACACCTTGGTGCTAGCTTATGTTGGTGGCTCACTTAACATGATGGTGCTTATTTATTCCTATGGGGTTTCCTTCATCCAATTAGTAAATACAGATTTTGTTGCAATCGAAATGATTAGAGCTATCGCAGGCTCTATTGGAATCATTGGCACAGTGCCTTGTGTTTCGGCTATTGCAGCTAAGCTTTATTCCATGGAAAAATAGTGTTTTCAATTTTAACTATAGCGGGTTATAAAAAATATTGATAACTCGCTATAGTTTTTTATTAGCCCTAAAACCTATTGACCTACTGGGTAATAATATTTATAGTATCTTCATACTAAAAATGAAGGAGAAATGCTATGAAAAAACTTATATCGATTATCTTATTAGGATGCCTTGCACTTTCTTTGGTGGCATGTGGCGGAGCCGGCAAAAGCAAAGCCAGTGAATCTGTAGAAACAGTAAAAATTGCTTATCTGCCAATTACACATTCTTTGGCAGTGCTTAAGGAAGCAAAGGAGCTTGAGAAAAATGAAAACATTCAGGTGGAGCTTGTAAAGTATGGCTCATGGCCAGAGCTTTTGGATGCTCTTAATTCAGGTCAGGTGGATGGCGCTTCAGTTCTCATTGAGCTTGCTATGAAGTCTAAGGCAGAAGGTATTGGTATAAAGGCAGTAGCATTAGGACATAGAGATGGCAATGTGATTGTTGTTTCAAATGATGTTAAGGACGGGGCAGATTTAAAGGGAAGAACAATTGCCATCCCTCATAGACAGTCATCCCATAACATCCTTGTAAACGATGCTCTTACTAAGAATGGTCTGACTATAGATGACATAAATGTGGTGGAGCTGGCGCCTACAGAAATGCCTTCAGCTCTTGCAGCAGGAACAATAGATGGATATTGCGTGGCAGAGCCATTTGGGGCAATGGGAGTATCTATTGGAGCAGGTAAGGTTCTGTACGAATCAAATGAGCTTTGGGAAGATAGCGTATGCTGTGGTCTGGTGCTTACAGATAGCTTTATAGAAAGCCGTCCAAAGGTGGCAAAGGCTTATGTGGAAGGCTACAAAAAGGCAGGCAGCGCACTTACCTTAGAAGAGGCAAAGAAGGTGGCAAAGGAATATCTAAATCAGAAGGATGATGTCCTTGATATTTCCTTAAAATGGATTTCCTTTGATGACCTGGAGATAACAGAGGCTATGTACGAGCAGCTATCTGAAAAGGTAGTGGATTACGGCTTATTAGATAATCCACCAAGCTACAACGAATTTGTTAAGAACGATTTTTAAGGGATGAAGATTATGAAAAAACTAAATTCTATAAAATATGTAATTGTTTCTATTGCTATCTTAATAGCACTTTGGCAGGTGGCATTTATATTTAGTGATTACAGCGAGGCTCTGTTCCCATCACCTCTAATGGCATTTAATGCATTGATTGAGCTTCTTACATCAGGGCAGCTATTAGAATCATTCATTACCAGCATGGGAAGATTTGCTATAGGCTATGGCCTATCTGTAATTGTTGCAGTTATCTTAGGGCTAATTCTAGGTAGCCTTCCAAAGGTGTTCAATTATGTTAACCCAGCCCTCCAGCTACTTAGGCCAATATCTCCAACAGCCTGGATGCCTTTTGTGGTGCTGTTGTTTGGAATAGGAGATTTGCCGGCTATTGTGATTATATTTATCGCTGCTTTTTTCCCAGTACTGCTGTCAACGGTTTCGGCAATTATGAAGATAGATGATATCTATTTTAGGGTATCTGAGAATTTTGGAATAAGACAGCCTGCCCTTTTGTGGAAGGTGATTCTTCCGGCGGCATTTCCACAGATTGCAAATGCCATTCATTTAGCTTTGGGAAGTGCATGGATATTTCTTGTGGCAGGTGAGATGGTTGGTGCCCAGTCGGGCCTTGGCTATCAGATTATTGATGCGAGAAACAACGTGCGGGCAGATTTGCTTCTTGCTACAATATTTGTAATAGGTATCATCGGATTGCTTCTTGATTTTCTCCTTGGCATTGTGGAAAAGAAGGTATTAAGAGCATGGGGAGGTGAATAAAATGTCTTATATTCATATAGAAAATGCAGGGAAAACATTTGTTGAAAACGGTCAGGAATTTAGAGCTTTAACAGATGTTAATCTGGATATAGAAAAGGGAGAATTCATCTGCTTGCTTGGTCCATCTGGCTGTGGCAAAAGTACACTATTAAATGCTATTGCAGGCTTTGATTTGGTCAACGAGGGAAGTATTACCATAGATGGAAAAGAGGTAACTGGTCCTAGCACAAAGAATGTTACTATTTTTCAAAACTATGGACTTCTTCCATGGCGCACAGTGGAGAAAAATGTTGCACTTGGTCTTGAAAACAAAAAGATAAGTAAGGATGAGAGGGCTAAGATTGTAAGGACATACCTTGAGATGGTGAAGCTTGAGAATTTCGCCAAAAGCTACCCTAGACAGCTTTCTGGTGGAATGAAGCAAAGAGTTGCAATCGCAAGGGCGCTTGCAGTGGAGCCTGATATCCTATTTATGGATGAGCCCCTTGGAGCTTTGGATGCAATCACAAGAATGAAGCTTCAGGATGACATTTTAGATATCTGTAAAAGGGAAAAGAAGACAATCATCTTTGTCACCCATGATATTGAAGAGGCAGTTTATCTGGCTGATAGAATTGTTGTTATGACACCTAATCCTGGCAAGGTAAAGGGAGTTATAAAGGTGCCACTACATCATTTTAGAGATAGAACCAGCGGAGATTTCTTATTAGTAAGAGATAAGATTTTTGATTTGTTAAATATGAAAAACGAAGATGCAATTGAGTACAACATCTAATAGTAAAAGGAGCAGATAATGAGTCATACACATGAGCATGAAACACATACTGGCAAGAAAGGCATAGAGCACATTCATTCCCACAGAAATCTTATAGGCTTTGATGAGCACGGAATTCCTACGGTGACTCTGGAGGCTAGTCATCATGGGGATGAGGACGATGGAGATTTCACAAAGGACTACATGAATGCGGTTGCAGAATACCGAAAGACATTCCCATCAAAGCAGGATGTAATAGATAACACGCCAGATCCAGCAGTAAGGGAAATGCTTCTTAGAATGGAGCAGCTTGGGATTGATACCACGTTTGATAGGTTTGATGCACAAAAGCCTCAGTGCAATTTTGGTCTTTGTGGCACTTGTTGTAAGATTTGTAATATGGGACCATGTCGCATTACACCTAAGGCTCCAAAGGGAGTGTGCGGTGCAGATGCAGATTTGATTGTAGCAAGAAACTTGCTTCGCTCAGCAGCAGCTGGTGCGGCTCAGCATGGTATGCATGCAAGAGAGGTAATGCTTGCACTTAAGAAGGCAGCAGAGGGAGAGCTGGATATACCAATTCTAGGTGAGCAGAAAATAAGAAGTACAGCAGCGGCCTTTGGAATCAGAACCAAGAATCGACAGCTTAAGCATGTGGCTAAGGATTTGGCAGATGCTCTCTTGGAGGATTTGTCCCGTACAGTTCCTGATGAATACAAGACCATCTCAGCCTGCGCCCTTCCTGAAAGACAAAAGGTGTGGGAAGACCTTGATATCCTGCCAATCAGCGCCTACCACGAAGTGTTTGAGGCATATCACAAATCAGGCTGCGCTACAGATGGGGATTGGAAGAGCATCATGCAGCAGTTCTTGCGTTGTGGTCTGGCATTTACATTTTCAGGTGTAGTAGGCGCATCAATCGCAACAGATTCATTGTTTGGAGTAGGTGATAGAGTTACATCTAAGGTAAATATTGGAGCCCTAAAAAAGGGTTATGTAAATATTGCAGTACACGGCCATCTTCCACTTCTTGTAAGCCAGATTGTAGAGGCAGGAAAAAGAGAGGATTTAGTGGAGCTAGCCAAATCTAAGGGGGCAAAGGGAATTCGTTTTTACGGTATCTGCTGTTCAGGACTTTCTGCAATGTACAGACAAAGCGGCGTCATCCCTCTTTCGAATGCAGTTTCCGCAGAACTTGTTCTTGGTACAGGAGCACTTGATTTGTGGGTGGCAGATGTGCAGGATGTTTTCCCTGCCATTATGGATGTGGCTAAATGCTTTAAGACTACAGTGGTAACCACCAGTGAATCCGCGAGATTGCCTGGGGCTGAAAGATATGAGTATGACCATCATCACAGCAACATATCTGAAACTAAGGCATTGGCAGAAAAGATTGTAAGGCGTGCTATTGAAAGCTTTGAGGATAGAAAGGGAATTCCTGTATACATCCCACCATACGAGGTGGAAGCTGAGGTAGGATTTTCTGTAGAATACATCCACAGAAGATTTGGCAGCATGAAGCCACTGGCAGAGGCTATTAAATCAGGACAGATTCTTGGCGTAGTAAATATGGTAGGCTGCAACAACCCTAAGGTTCTTTATGAGAAGTGCATTGTGGATGTGGCAGACGAGCTTCTTAAGAACAATGTGCTTATTATCACTAATGGCTGTGCATCCTTCCCACTGATGAAGCTTGGATATTGTGCTATTTCTGGCAAGGAAAAGGCGGGAGAAAGCTTGCGTCAGTTCTTAGAGCCTGACCTGCCACCAGTTTGGCATGTGGGAGAGTGTATTGATAACACCAGGTCCACAGGAATCTTTGCAGGTATAGCAGGAGAGCTTGGTAAGAATCTCTATGAGCTACCTTTTGCATTTAGCTCACCAGAGTGGGGCAATGAAAAGGGAATAGATGCAGCCCTTGGCTTTAGACTAAATGGAATCAGCTCTTATCACTGTGTGGAGGCGCCTATATACGGCTCTAAAAATGTCATCGAATTCCTAAAGTATGGCACCAAGGAAATCCTAGGTTCTACCATGAATGTGAACACAGACCCTGTTGCACTTGCCAAGCAAATCGTAGCCGACATGAAGGAAAAGCGAAAGAACCTGGGCTGGGAGTAGAATAAGTATGTTACTATTCATGGGCATTTTTTTACAGAATATGGATTTGGCAAAGAGATAGCGTAGTGAACTCTAGGGACTTGTTCTTGAATTAATCGAAGGTGCCCGCTGGAAGCATAAATCCGTAGCCTTGGCCTATTGCAGCATTGGAGAAGAATTGCTGATTTTCTTAATGCCACAAACGAGCATAGGTCACGTGTCCTTTCACGGCTTTGACTATTCGAAGGGACTGTATGTATCTCGCAGACACTTGTTATGTTACTTAATAGCAGTGGCGGCAATATTAGTATTAATTGCATTCATATTACATTCGCCAAGTAGAATTAAAAGCAGTTTTTGGATGTTTTCCTACCGGCTTCAAGCTCAGTCCATTTCGCTATCAGCCTTGGGCTGCCGTCCGTGGCAGCCCATATGAAAACATTCAAAAACTGCTTTAAGATTCTACTAGGCTCATT
>NZ_JAFUSK010000044.1 GCF_017471675.1 Pseudobutyrivibrio sp. | reverse complement strand
TTTTTGAATGTTTTCATATGGGCTGCCACGGACGGCAGCCCAAGGCTGATAGCGAAATGGACTGAGCTTGAAGCCGGTAGGAAAACATACAAAAACTGCTTTTAATTCCACTTGGCGAATGTAATATGAATGCAATTAATACTAATATTGCCGCCACTGCTATTAAGTAACCTAACAAGTGTCTGCGAGATACATACAGTGCCTTCGAATAGTCAAAGCCGTGAAAGGACACGTGATGTATGCTCGCTTGTGGCATTAAGAAAATCAGCAATTCTTCTCCAATGATGCAATCAGCTTGGGATACTGGCCGGTTCATAGGGCGGGCACATCTGAGATGCCTAGACTAGCCCTGGGCAGGGGGCCTGGAGGGGGCGGGGAAATCCGCTTATGGTGGGGATGGCCGTGAATAGTGACAATATTTTTGAGAAATTTACTTAAGCGGTTTTATAATTATTGGCATATTGTGTATAATATGACTAAAAAGGGATAAAACGTAGAAAATATTTTTAGGCGGGAAGATGGAGAATAATAATGAGTTTTGAATTTGTTTTTGATAAGTTGAATAACTACAGGAATTGTATTAATAAGGAATGGGTTCTTACAAACGGTATTGGTGGATATGCAGGAAGCACTATTATCGGTGCACACTCTAGGACACATCAGGGTTATCTAATAGCCAGTTTGCATTCACCAGTTGAAAGATATCTGGTTTTTTCCAAGACAAATGAAAGGTTGGTATGCTCAAGCCGTATATACGATTTGACAACTGCACAGCATAAGGGGCCTTATACTAGCGAATTTAATCAGGGAAATATGCATCTTAAAAGCTTTAAATACGATGGAAATATTACATTTGTGTACGAGGCTGGTGGTATGCGTCTTACCAAGACTATATCTTTGGTGCAGGGAAAGAATCAGTGTACTATCGCATATACGTTAGAAAATAATGGACCAGCTGCAGGTGTGGTTATTACGCCTCTTATGAATTATCGTGACCATGGTGAGCACATGACTGTGGAAGATTTGCGCTGGGAGCTTCCAGAGGAAGTCTTTAAGGAATATCGAAATGAAGAAGTGGGTAATGTGGGCTTTTATTATACCCCTGTTAGCAATTCGAAGGTCAGGGTATCTCTTATTGCGGCAGGCTGTGAAATGGTTAAGCGCAATAATATCTATGATGAGAACATGGAGCTTCAGTTCGAGCTTGATAATGAGGCGGATGGCCTTGATTGCCATCTTAAGCCATACGATTTTGTAATGGAAGTGGACGCCGGAGGGGTTGCTAAGTCTTCATTCGTGTGTACTGTTGAGATAAATGATTCAAAGGGCAAGAAAAAGGAGACCTGGAAGCCATTTCCTGTAATTGAAAAGGATACGGCTTTCATTGAGGTTGAAAAGAATAAGAAGAGAATAGAAGAGCTTATAGAAAAGGCTGGCTTTGAGGAGGATGACGAGCTGGCTCAGATTCTTACTGTTGCTGCAGACCAGTTTATTGTTGATAGAAAATCTACAGGAAGAAAGACTATTATTGCAGGCTATCCTTGGTTTACAGATTGGGGCAGGGATACAATGATTTCATTTACTGGACTTTGCCTTGAGACAGGCAGATTTGAGGATGCTAAATCAATTCTTTTGTCATTTGCACAATATATCAAAAATGGTCTTGTTCCTAATATGTTCCCAGATGGTGGGCAGGAGCCTTTATATAACACGGCTGATGCGTCACTTTGGTATTTTTATGCTGTATACAATTATCTTAAGTATGTTGATACAGATGAAGCCTGGAAGTTTGTAGAGGACGAGATATATCCTGGTTTGCAGGAAATCATGGGTGCATATAGGAAGGGTACATTGTTTTCTATAGGAATGGATGATGATGCACTTATGCGTGCTGGCGGTGGATTAGATCAGGTTACCTGGATGGATGTGCGTATTGGTGATGAGGTGGTTACCCCTAGACATGGCAAGCCAGTAGAGATTAATGCTCTTTGGTATAACGCCCTTATGACTATGGAGGAAATCTCTAGAGGAATTGCCAGACGTACTCATAACAAGCCAGAGAATTACCTGGCATACGCAGGTGGATGTAGCCAGCTGGCTATTTGGGTAAAGGAAGCATTTAATTCAGAGTTTTGGTATGAAGAGGGTGGATACCTTTATGATGTAGTTGATGATGAATCAAAGGATGCTACACTTAGACCAAATCAGATTTTTGCAGTAAGCTTACCATTTACAATGCTTGACCCTGAAAAGGAAAAGTCTGTGGTAAGGGTAGTGAAGGATAGATTGTATGTGGGCGTGGGACTGCGTTCATTGGATGCATCGGATGAACAGTATCATGGCATATATCAAGGGGCACTTGAAAAACGTGACCATGCATATCATCAGGGTACAGCCTGGGGATTTTTGCTGGGAGCATTTATAGAGGCGTATCTTAAGACTGGTGGCCACAGTGCCCAGACAATTGAGGAAGCCAAGGCTATGTTTGAACCTGTAGAAAAGCATTTAGTAGAGGGATGTATTGGAACAATCTCTGAAATCTTTGATGGAGATGAACCACATACAGCCCGTGGATGTTATGCCCAGGCCTGGTCAGTGGGAGAGGTGCTTAGAGCCTACGCTTTATTAAAGGAATAAATTTCCTGAAATAGGTAAATATAAAATGATTAAAACTAGATTACTTGGGATGTTAAAAAACGGCAGAAAATATGTACTTTTGCAGGTGGTGTGGCAGTGGCTTGGATTAGTGGCTCAGATTATTATTGTGGGTTGCATTTCACGTACACTGTCAGAGGCATATTTTCATAAGTTAAATGTGAAGCAGCTACTCATATATTTAGGGGTAGCTCTATTTTCTGTGTTTGCACGTATGGTTTTTGACAGGCTGTATACGGAAGCATCCTTTGAGGCTAGTGTAGATGTAAAAAATGTAATGCGAGATATGATTTATGCTAAGCTTCTTCGCCTAGGAAGCGGATATCGTAAATACGTATCATCTGCTCAGATTACCCAGATGATGGGTGAGGGAGTAGAGCAGCTGGAGGTATATTTTGGTAAATACATTAGCCAATTCGTATATGCGTTAATTGCTCCTGTTACATTATTTTTGTTTTTATTTCAGTTTAATGTTAAAGCAGCAGCTGTACTACTTGCGGCAGTTCCGCTAATTCCTATTGTCATCATGATTGTAATGAAGGTGGCAAGAAAGCTACTAGACAAGTATTTTACAATCTATTACGGCTTGGGAGATACATTCCTAGAGAAGCTTCATGGAATGACCACCCTTAAGATTTACCAGGCTGATGAAAAGGCCTTAGAGGAGATGGATGAGGAATCAGAAAAGTTTAGAAGAATCACTATGAAGGTGCTTTCTATGCAGCTTAATAGCACCATCGTAATGGATGTGGTAGCTTATGCTGGCGCTGCTGTAGGAATTGCTGTAACATTGGGGCAGTTTACTATTGGTGAGATGAAGCTTGATGAGGCTATTATGTTCTTGCTGCTTTCAGCAGAGTTCTTTCTTCCAATGAGACTGCTTGGCTCCTACTTTCATATTGGGATGAACGGTATGAAGGCTGCCGATAAGATATTTGATTTTCTTGATATTAAAGAGCCTAAGCTTGGCAAGGAAAAGCTGAATAAAGATAGCTATGATATTGTATTTAGAAACGTTGCTTTTGCTTATGAAAAAAAGGGGCAAAAGGTTTTAAGCGGTATTAATATGGATGTGCCAACTGGAAAGATGGTTTCTATTGTAGGTGTATCAGGCTCTGGCAAATCTACCATCGCAGGAATAATCAGAAGGCAGTTTAAGGGATATGAGGGAAACATTACTGTAGGCGGCAAGGAGATAAAGAATATTAGTGAGGATTCTTTAATGAGTGCTATTACAGCTGTTTCCTACAATAGCTTTATTTTTCCTGGAACAGTAAGGGATAATCTTCTTTTGGGAAATAAAAAGGCTAGCGATAAAAAGCTTAATAGTGCGCTTAACATAATGAATCTTTTGGATGAACTTCAGCCTCTTGGAGGGCTTGATTATCTCCTTACAGAGGGTGGCAGTAATCTTTCAGGTGGACAAAGACAGCGTCTTTGCCTTGCAAGAGCTCTTCTTAAAAACAGTCCTATCTATATATTTGATGAAGCAACCAGTAACATTGATGTGGAATCGGAAGAAATCATCATGAAGGTAATCAGAAAATTGTCTAAGGATATGGGAAGGACTGTACTGTTGATATCCCATAGGCTGGCAAATGTAGTTGCGTCAGATGAGATTCTTATGCTAGAGCAGGGAAGCATTATAGAACATGGTACCCATAAGCAATTGATGGATAAAAAAGGAAGCTATGCAAAGCTATTTATGGCGCAGCATGAGCTGGAAACATATTCAGGAGGTGATATTTAATGAGAGAAAATAAACCTTCTGGATTCAAAATTATGGCCCGCCTTATTTGGTTGGTTAAGCCACTTACCGCAGTGATGCTACTTGGCATACTGCTTGGAACCCTAGGCCATCTATGTGCAATATTTGTAACTGTAATAGGTGCTGAGGGTGTGGTAATGGTGGCCCAAAGCTTCGAAAATCCTGTGTTACAAAAGACAGTGCCAAAGCTTTTTGGCATCCTTGTGGCAGTAGGTGTACTTAGAGGCCTGTTCCACTACGGGGAGCAATACTGCAATCATTATATAGCCTTTAGGATTCTTGCTATTATCAGACACAAGGTTTTTGAAAAGCTAAGAATACTTTGCCCAGCCAAGCTAGAGGGAAAAGAAAAGGGTAATCTAATAACTATGATTACCAGTGATATAGAGCTTTTGGAGGTGTTTTTTGCCCACACCATTTCTCCAATAGCAATTGGCGTTTTGGTGTCATTATTAATGACTATTTTTATAGGAATGCAGTATCCTATAGCAGGTATAATAGCAGCTATTGCATACGTGACTGTTGGAGGAATGATTCCTGTTTCAAACGAAATAGAATCTGCTGGGGCAGGTCTTAGATTTAGAACAGAATTTGCTAAGATGAATAGCTTTATTTTAGGTGCACTTTACGGTGTTGATGAAACAATTCAGTTTAGGGCTGGCAAGGATACATTAGAGCAGCTTAATAACAGGGGAGAGGATTTAGCAGATACAAAGGAGACCCTTGTTGGATTTGAGAAAAATCAAAAGAGTCTTACTAATCTTTCTATACAGCTGTTCTCTATTATAGTGCTTGGCGTGATGCTGGTGGCTTACAGCAAAGATAAAGTCAGCTTTGAGCAGGTGATTATAGCCACAGTTTCCATGATGAGCTCCTTTGGCCCTGTTGTGGCTCTTGCTGCACTTTCAAATAATCTTAATCAAACCCTTGCCTGTGGTAAGAGAGTGCTGGATTTGTTAGATGAAGAACCTTTGGTGGCAGAGATTGATGATGGAATCGATTTGGAAATGGTGGCAAATGCCAGAGGTAATATCGCCACTGTAAACAATGTATCATTTGCTTACGAGGATGTTGATGTCCTTAAAAATATCTCTCTTGATATTAAAAAGGGAAAGATTCTTGGAATTCATGGGGCAAGCGGTAGCGGCAAATCTACCTTGCTTCGCTTGCTTATGAGATTTTGGGATACAGATGCAGGTCAGATTCATTACTATGATAAGTTGGACGGGCCAGTGGAGATAGATTATATTAATACTCAGTCATTGAGGGATAATCAATCCTTTGTTACCCAGGATACCTGGGTAAGCCACGACACTATAGCAAATAATATTGCTGTAGGAAAGCCTGATGCTACAAAAGAAGAGATTATAAGTGCGGCAAAGAAGGCTAGTATTCACGACTTTATCACTAGTTTGTCACATGGATATGATACAGTAATTGGCGAACTTGGATCCACACTATCTGGTGGAGAAAAGCAAAGAATTGGAATAGCCAGAGCATTCCTTCATGGAGGCAATATGATATTAATGGATGAGCCAACCAGCTCACTTGATTCCTTAAACGAAGGAATCATCTTAAAGTCTCTTAAGGAGGAGGCTTCTGACAAGACTGTAGTGCTAGTATCCCACAGAAAATCAACCATGGGAGTGGCTGATACTGTGGTTGAGATAGAACAATAAGGGTTATATTAGATTTATGAAGAGGTTTACGTGTATTTTACTTGCAGCCTGTATGTTATTTACAGTTACTGGCTGTGGAAAAAAGACTAAAGTATCGGATGTGGATGTGGATTTAACTACCATGTCATCAACCATGGTATATTCATATGTGTATGATATGTTATCCCATCCTTCCGATTATAAGGGGCAGATGGTGCGAATGGATGGAGACAGCAATACCACCCACGGCGGCACCCATTCCTGCATTGTGTATGACGCCTTAGGATGTTGTACCGAAGGTATAGAATATATTTTGCCCGAGGAAGAATACCCCGAGGATGGAGCCAAAATCACCGTGGTTGGCCGCTTCGCCACCTACACCAAAGGCGAAGGCACCTACTTCGTACTGGTAGACTCCGTGTTGGAGTAGCACAAACTATAGATGAGGTAGTAGGTAACAAACTGACCATAGCCTAGGCAAGCGCGAGCAAGGAGGCGCCATGTCAAGCATGGTGGGGACCCACGCCGGCGGGGAGGCCCCATGCGCAGGCATGGAGGATGCCTTGCGGGAGCACGAAACACTTTGAAGC
>NZ_JAFUSK010000043.1 GCF_017471675.1 Pseudobutyrivibrio sp. | reverse complement strand
AGACAAAGATACAAAAAGGAAAGGTGGCAACTTACGGTCAGGTTGCATCAGTTGCTGGTGATAAAAAGATGGCCAGAGCTGTTGGAAATGCTTTGCATAAAAATCCTGACTCTACTACAATTCCTTGTCATAGAGTAGTAAATACTAAAGGAGAGCTTGCTGGTGAATATGCCTTCGGAGGAGCTTGGAAGCAAGCGGAGATACTTGAATCAGAAGGTGTAACTGTCATTGACGGTAAAGTTGATTTAAAACAGTTCCAATGGGATTATTGGGGAGAAGAATAATTTAGGGAGAATTGATGAATTCTATGGATTACAATGTAGAAATAAATGGTTTGCTGGTAAATGCCCAATATAACCAAAGGACAATAAATGAAATTTTTCTTCCTCTACTTAAAGATTTAACTGAGCTTTATCATAAAAAGAGGGAGCGTATTTTAGTGATGCTAGCTGCACCTCCGGGAGCAGGGAAGAGCACATTATTAAGCTTTCTAGAATATTTATCAAAGAATAACCCTTCTTTAGAAGAAATTCAGGCTATTGGCATGGATGGCTTTCATCATTATCAAGATTACTTACTAAACCATACAATTGAGCTTGATGGCGAAGTCATTCCAATGGTAAAAATCAATGGTGCCCCAATTACCTTTGACCTAGACAAATTACGTAGCCGCGTAAAACAAATTAAGGAAAAACCTATCTGCAAGTGGCCTATCTATGACAGAAACCTTCATAATCCTATTGATAATGTAATTACTATAGACAAAAACATTGTATTACTTGAAGGCAATTATTTACTTCTAAACGAAGATGGTTGGTGCGACCTCTCTAATTATGCAGATTATACTATTTTTCTTAGTGGGGATGAGGATATGCTTTATAATCGTCTTGTAGAGCGCAAAGCCAGAACTGTTGCTACACTAGAAGAGGCAAAGCAATTTGTTGAGTATTCTGATATGCGAAACGTCAGAACTGTTTTAAATTATTCAATGCCTGCAAATCTCACATTGCATATTTCAGCTGATGGAGATTATTCCTCATGAAGCAAATAGAATAGAGAATCAATTATATATTGGGGTAATATAAAATTTAAAGATTTATTTAATAAAAATGGATTTATGACCGCAAAGGTTGAAGATGGTTGGTTCAAGCTTAAAATTATGCTGCCAGTTCAAGAAGGGTAGTTGCTATAAAAATAAACATCCTTAAGCAGATGAAGGGGTGTAGCTTCTTCCGCTTAAGGAGAGAGAGATGTAAATCCTACCAGTTTACTAGAATATTTCTGATATAACAAACCTTACATTGTTAAATCCCAATTCCCACAAGATGATTATTAGTGTTACTAACTAAGTTTTGCTAGCCTAGTTAAGTTGCTTTTGCAATTCAGAGACGAGAGCTTCTAAGTTTGCAATAGTAGCCTTATTCTGAGCTAGTGCACTATCCTTTTCAGCAATAGTATTATCCTTCTCCGCAATGATAGCTTTATCTTTAATCAATTCCTCGGCTTGACGTTCAATCTTTTTCAGCATATTCGCCTCATGCGCCAACTGTTCATCACGCCTAAAGCAGGCTTCGCGAACTAGTTCATCTTCAGTTAATCTATTGATTGTGCTAGTAGCTTCAGCCATAATAGGATTCTCCTTTGCAAGTGAATGTAAATCTTCCCAAGTTTTAGCACTGAAAAGTCGAGCCCAGTGGTCTAGCCTGTAGGACTTGTCCTCCTCAGTTGCTTTGTCTATCTGAGTTAAGTCTAACACGGATAAGGCAAATTTGTCACTATAGATGTTGTGATTTTTTAGTTCTTGCATCATGTAAGTGGAGTAAAAAAGTGGATAATCTTTAAAGAGTGTAAAATTAAGAATTCCGATTTGATGAACAGGGATTGCATCCTCGTAGTTGGCTCCCTTTAGAATCTTAGAAAACTCTCGACCTAAATAAGCTAGTGAACGCTCCGTCCAGTTGTCAAAATTTATGACCTGCATCTCCAGATTAATGGATTTGGAATTGTTAAGCATTATCATTACATCTAGTAAAAATGTCTTATCAGTAAATGACTCTCCAAGCTTGATGCTGTTTGTGATTTCTGTAGATTTGATTTCATTTTCTTCCATGTGTAACAAAGAGCACAGCAGACCCTTTAACACATGCTCATTCTCCTGTAAAAGTGCTTTGAACAAATAATCATTTGTCATAGGCACAACAAGATTTCCCTTGGTGGGGTAATCATATTTTTTTGTCAATAAGTTTATTATCCTCCGTACTAATTTAATATTTCTTGTGGGAATTTTTTAGGATTCTAACATGAATGTCGAAACGACTATAGGAGTATAACATCAATGTCATAGTTATGCAATAGATAAATATTGAAATATATACAAACATAATAACTTTAGTGCGGGAAACTCTTCAGTATTTATATAGAATAATATTCCTATGTTGTAGCTGGCTACTCCGGCATGACCTAATTTGATTAAGAAAAGACTACATTAATTTAGTTGAGAAAATCTTAAAGCCATCTCTACATCTAGAATTTTACCATGTATAAAAAAGTAAAACACCCAATAATATTCCTACTATGTAAGGTACGCACTTTATGATTGCGCTAAGTAGGAAAGCCTTCGGCTTATTTTTTTCGTTTCTGAAATCTGCAATGATTATTTCTGAATCACGGCTATGCTTTTTTGAGTATAGTATCAGTGCAAGAAACGATAGCAGTGCTATCCAAACATTTTGCATTATCATTGCTATAATGGAACACACACCGAGAGTTAATGCAACGCAATATATTATAATTAATTTGCTCTTATCATTGTTTTTATTCATACCTTTCACCTCTTATATTGGCTGCTTATGGCAAGCTTAATATAAGCTAGCAATTATAGGCAAAACCATAACATTTCTATCATAAATATTTGAAAATTGAGAGATAGGTACTGGATTGGCAGTGCCTATTTCTATTGTTACGCTTGGAGTGCCTTCCACATATCCATAATAATCAGCTAAACTTCCTATGGCATTTCCACAATATTTCATTCGGTAGCCATTAATAGAGCTAACAAGCGT
>NZ_JAFUSK010000042.1 GCF_017471675.1 Pseudobutyrivibrio sp. | reverse complement strand
GCTTCTTTGCTTGAGTTCAAAGCGAAAGCGGCCGCACATCTGAAACACCTTGTCAACCCCTTTATCGCAAAATAAAAAGACCCCTATACCATTTCTGGTATAGAGATCCTTTGGCTGCCATCTTAACTTAATGACATTGCCCTTGAGGGGAAGCCCAAATTACCTATTCCAAGGAATTACAATTCCGTTAACACTTTCCAGCCATGTAGCCCCATTTCTACGACGTACCGTAAGTGGCGTAACTGTTACAGAATTCTGTGACACCACATCAAATGCCCCTGTGCTATCAGAAGCTGAGCCCATAGCACTGATTACATAAGGTACGCCATTAACTGTGCCTAGATAAATCATTGTATGTCCTGGTAGATACAGTGCTGTGCCTGGGATACAGGCTGCAATAATTGATGTTTTGCTTGCATTGTCGTACTCTCCTACATCAAAGCAGGTTCCTGGTACTTCCTTTTGCCAGCTTGTGTTTCTAGGCATTTCCAAACCAAAGCATTTATACACATTTCGCACTAATGCAGAACAATCAACAGAATCAAGCATTCCACCCCAGCCGTAGGTATCTCCCAGATATTTAAAGGATAAATCCACAACATTAGCTGATGTTAAAGGTAGATATCCAACATTTACATCCTTATTCTGAGCAACAAGTGCCATCTGCTTAACAAATCTTCCATTTGCATCCCTGGTAGGTAGATATACCACATAATTGTTCCAGGTGCCGCGCATTGCAATATTCCTTGGGATATCTTTATCAGGAACCAGCTTTAGGGTTGTTCCCATAGTAAGCTTTACCCCAGATGTTGCAGGAGCATAGTGCGATTCTGACAATGTGAAATAATCTGTTGTAACAACAATAAAATCCTTTCCATTTGTTTTGGTCTGCCACATATTAAGCCACTCAGCCTTAGTGTCACAAATAGCCAAATCATCCGCAAGAACCCATCCGCTTACATTGTTTGAATAGCCATAGTAAAATACATGGTTATTAACATTTGCCCATTGCTTAATTACAAAAGGCTCATTCACCTTTAAGCTGGACAAAATTATTTCATCATCTGAATCTGTCTGACTATAACCTATATAATCAACAACAGGGATAGATTTGATTTCAGTCTGACTTACAGCTAATGCATATTTAGGACTGATTACTCCATCCCAGCCTGTTGCAAGTACTAACTGAGAAACTGCATTATAATAGAGTGCTGTATCTACAGGAACACTATTTACAAAAATTGGCTTTTGGGGCATTTCAGATAAAATGGCATTTGCTACAGCGCCCTTTAATTCAGTGGCATTAAAGCTTCTATCCATGGCTGTCAAATCAAACATATTGCATTCTTTAGTCTTTAATGCCTTAGCATTATAGGCATCAATCAAGCCTGCATCCATCAGTATATTTCCATTATTTGCAGACATGCTGTTCCAATATGTAGAATTACACATTTCCTGTGTTACTGTACTTTCAGTATTAACCTTAGCTTCCACTGGCAAGATATTTACTCCCATAGCTACAATAGCTACAAATGCTGTCACTGCAGCAAGTATTTGCTTTCTTTTCATAATCTCCTCCGTTAATAACAATATTCTTTTGCATAAAATATATCATTTTATGCAAAAAAGAAGTCAAATATCATCATTTTTTCACATATATAGACCATAATATAGTTACACAAAATAATGAAGAAGGGAGTGTGACTTATACATGAAAAACAACATGATTCGCAAATTGAGAAAAAGTATTGTAGTAATACTCCTGTTTACTATAATTGCACCTAGTCTCACCGCAGAAGCTAAACAATCAGTGAAAAATGATAATGCTTCTAAGGTAATTGTCATCGATCCTTGTGGTCAAGAGACTAAAAACAATAAGAAAGAGCCTGTTGGTCCTGGTGCTTTTAAATCTACCCCAGAGGTTTCAGATGAATTTGACTGCGATACTAATCTACAGATTGCTGAAAAGTTAGGAGTAATTCTTGCAGAGCAGGGCTATACTGTAATCCTTACAAGAGATACAAATGATGTAGATATCAGCAACAGCGGACGCGCTATGATAGCTAACACATCAAATGCTGACATATTAGTAGCCATCTCAGGAAAAGAAAAGGCTGGGCTTAATATTGTTTGCCAGACATCAGATAACCCTTATAACTATGGGAATTACGAAAACAGCCGCCTGCTTTCCGATGCAATTTTAGGTTCTGTTAATCAGAATACTAAAATCGAAAAAAGCAAGGTTGTAGAATCTGATGAAGAATCAATCATTAACTGGTGCGCAGTTCCTACTGCAAAGGTACAGATTGGTTCTGATAACGGAAATACTGATACTAATCAAGATTTAGTAAAGGGAATTGCTAATGGAATTGATAGCTATTTCTCTCAGAAATAAGCCTAAAAAAGCTAGTCCTTAAAAATGGGACTAGCTTTTTACTGTCTAAAATTTAGAATAAGCTCTTTACTGTTGGATAGAGCTTCTTAAATTCCTGATATCTCTCTTCGTATTTACGAATTAATTCTGGGTCTGGCTCAACTGTAGTCTTAACCTTTACAAGCTTGTCGCAAGCCTCTTCTACTGATGCATACTCTCCGCATCCTACTGCTGCAAGAATAGCACCACCAAGTCCTGGGCCTTCCTCATTTTCAAGAATATCAAGCTTAAGGTTCATTACTGATGCAATAATCTGCTGCCATAATGGGCTCTTTGCACCACCACCGCAAATCTTAGAACGCTCAATCTTAATTCCCTGGCTTCTGGCAACCTCAAGAGAATCACGAAGACCAAAAGCAACACCTTCAAGAACAGCCTGTGTCATATCCTCACGAGTTGTGTCCATAGACATACCGATGAACATAGCACGTGCATCTGGATTGTTGTGTGGGCTACGCTCTCCCATAAGGTATGGAAGGTAGAATACACGATTCTCACCAAGGTTCTTAATACCTGCCTGCTCTGCTGGGTAATCCTTAGTCTTAAGGATTTCATCCATCCACCACTTGTTGCAAGATGCAGCTGAAAGCATACATCCCATAAGGTGATAGCCACCATCAGCGTGGTCAAATGAGTGAAGTGCGTTTGCAGGGTCTACTGTAAAGTTCTTGCTAGAGATGAAGATTGTACCAGATGTACCAATTGAAAGGTTGCACTTGCCCTCTCCAACTGTACCAGTTCCTACAGCAGCTGCTGCATTATCTCCAGCACCTGCGATAATCTTAACATCATTTGTAAAGCCAAGCTCTGAAGCTACCTCTGGCTTAATAGTACCAACTACTTCGTAGCTTTCATAAAGCTTTGGAAGCTGAGACTCTGAAACGTGGCAGATATCCATCATTTCCTTGCTCCAGCATCTATTCTTAACATCTAAAAGAAGCATACCGCTGGCATCTGAATAATCTGTGCAGAAGCTTCCAGAAAGCTTGTAAGCGATGTAATCCTTAGGAAGCATAATCTTTGCTACCTTCGGCCAAAGTTCTGGTTCATTCTCCTGCATCCAAAGAATCTTAGGAGCTGTGAAGCCAGCGAATGCAATATTTGCTGTGTACTGAGAAAGCTTATCCTTTCCAATCACGTTGTTAAGGTATTCAGTCTCTTTTCCTGTACGTCCGTCATTCCAAAGGATAGCTGGACGGATAACGTTATCATCTGCATCAAGTGTTACAAGACCGTGCATCTGACCACCAAATGAAATACCTGCTACCTGTGTCTTGTCAACCTCTACAGTAAGCTCCTTAATACCAGCTACCACCTGAGTCCACCAGTCCTCTGGCTTCTGCTCAGACCAGCCTGGATGAGGGAAGCTAAGTGCGTATTCTTTTGAAACGATTTTTGCAATCGTGCCATCCCCTGACATCAGGAGTAGCTTAACAGCAGAAGTCCCTAAATCAACTCCAATATAATACATAACTATAATCTCCTATTCGTATAAATAAAAAAGCCTTCCCCCTCTGGGGGAAGGGGGACCGCATTAGCGGTGGATGAGGGCATATTATAGTAAATATCCCCTCATCAGTCAGCTACGCTGACAGCTTGTCTCGCCTCCCGGCTCGGTCGTTGCTAAACAGGCTCCACTGGAGCCTAGCAACCCCAAAGGGGGAAGCCTTTAATTATCTCCAAGGATTCTCTGTAGGGTAACGTACGCCTGCAGGCTGGTTGTATCCGATTTCATCAACCTCTACTCCAATGTACTTGAATACCTCAAAGAGAGCCTTTCCAAAGTGTCCGAATGCAACAGCTCCGTGATGTGGGAATCCCTTCTCGATTAACCAGTGACGATAGAAGCGTCCCATTTCTGGAATAGCGAATACACCGATTGAACCGAATGACTTAGTTGCAACTGGAAGAACCTCGCCCTGTGCAATGTAAGCACGAAGGATGTTGTCAGCTGTAGACTGAAGTCTGTAGAATGTGATTTCACCTGGAGCGATATCACCTTCAAGTGTTCCGTTTGTAACCTCTACTGGAAGTGAACGAGCCATAATCTTCTGGTTTCTCATCTCGCAGAATGCAAGCTTCTTAGAGCATGTATTTCCGCAGTGGAATCCCATGAATGTATCCTCAAGTGTGTAGTTTGTCTTACCCTTGATTTCCTCGTTGTACATATCCTTTGGTACTGAGTTGTTGATATCAAGAAGTGTAACAACATCCTCTGATACAACTGTACCGATAAATTCTGAAAGACATCCGTAGATATCAACTTCGCAAGATACAGGGATTCCTTCACCTGTAAGACGAGAGTTTACATAGCAAGGAACGAAACCAAACTGTGTCTGGAATGCAGGCCAGCACTTGCCAGCGATTGCTACGTATTTACGATATCCCTTGTGATCTCTTACCCAATCCTTAAGTGTAAGCTCGTACTGAGCAAGCTTAGCAAGAACCTCTGGCTTCTTGTTGCCAGCGCCAAGCTCCTTCTCCATGTCTGCAACAACCTCTGGAATACGGCTGTCACCTTCATGCTTGTTGAATGCTTCGAAAAGATCAAGCTCTGAGTTCTCCTCGATTTCAACACCAAGGTTGTAAAGCTGCTTGATTGGTGCATTACAAGCAAGGAAGTTAAGTGGACGTGGTCCAAAGCTGATAATCTTAAGGTCTGAAAGTGCGATTACGGCACGAGCGATTGGCTCGAACTCATGAATCATATCTGCACAGTCCTCAGCGTCACCTACTGGATACTCTGGGATGTATGCCTTAATATTGCGAAGCTGTAAATTGTAGCTTGCATTAAGCATACCGCAGTAAGCATCTCCTCTACCATCAAGTAAGCTGTTGCCAGACTCCTCAGCTGCTGCACAGAACATCTTAGGTCCATCAAAGTGCTTAGCAAGAAGTGTCTCAGAGATTTCTGGACCGAAGTTTCCAAGGTATACGCAAAGTGCGTTACATCCAGCTTTCTTGATATCCTCAAGAGCCTGTACCATGTGGATTTCGCTCTCTACGATACATACTGGGCACTCATAGATGTGCTCTGAACCGTACTTCTTTGTATATGCTTCGATAAGTGCCTTTCTTCTATTTACTGATAAGCTTTCTGGGAAGCAGTCACGAGAAACTGCTACTACACCAATTTTTACATTTGGCATGTTTGTCATTGTTATTACCCTCCTTAAATATAGGCTCCTTTTACAAAAAGCCCCTAAAACGTTTTCTTTGATATTGTCATATTATCAAACAAAACGCTTTAGAGACTTTTAAATCTTTACTATGTGATGTCAATTTTTTGACTTTATTATTAATTCAGCTCCCGGATAAGATTTACCATTTCAATAGCTCCCTGGGCACATTCAAATCCCTTGTTTCCAGCCTTCGTTCCGGCACGCTCTACAGCCTGCTCTATTGTATCTGTAGTAAGTATTCCAAACATAACAGGAATGCCTGCATTAAGGCTCACCTGTGCCACTCCTTTAGAAACCTCTGCGCACACATAATCGTAGTGGCTTGTGGCGCCACGAATTACAGCGCCAAGACAAATAACAGCATCATATTTTTTACTATCTGCCATCTTCTTTGCAATCAGTGGGATTTCAAATGCACCTGGCACCCAGGCTACTTCTATATCTTCTTCCTTTACATTTTCTCTTTTAAGGCCATCGATTGCACCGCCTAATAATTTTGATGTGATGAATTCGTTGAAGCGGGCTACTACGATGCCTACCTTGATGTCTTCTGATACTAATTTTCCTTCGTAAACTTTCATTTTTATCCTCCTTCTTTACACCTCATCAGTCAGCTAAAGCTGACAGCTTGTCTCGCCTCCCGGCTCGGTCGTTGCTAAACAGGCTCCACTGGAGCCTAGCAACCCAAAAGGGGAAGCCTTTAGACTTCTAAGATATGTCCCATGCGGGCTTTCTTTGTTTTTAGATAGAACACATCATATTTGTTTGCTTCTATTTCTATAGGAACGCGGTGGGCTATTTCCATGCCGTAATCTGATAGCTGATACACCTTGTCGGGATTGTTTGTCAGCAGATTCAGGGAATGGATTCCAAGGTTCCTAAGAATCTGGGCACCAGTGTAGTACTCTCGCATGTCTCCTGGGAAGCCTAATGCTATGTTGGCATCCAATGTGTCCATTCCTTCATCCTGCAGCTTGTAGGCCTTTAGCTTGTTCACAAGTCCAATGCCTCGGCCCTCCTGGCGCATGTATAAAAGCACTCCTCGGCCTTCCCTTGCGATTGCCTTCATGGCTGCGTCAAACTGCTGGCCACAGTCACAGCGCATAGAACCAAATACATCACCTGTGAGACATTCAGAATGAACACGACATAGCACATTTTGCCCATCACTAATATCTCCCATCACAAGTGCTACATGGTGTTCCCCATTTAGCTTGTTGATATAACAGTGTGCCATGAACTCACCGTAGCGTGTTGGCATCTTTGCAATCGATACACATTCCACCAGCTTGTCGTAAACCTTCCTATATTCTATAAGCTGAGGAATAGTGATAAAGGTTATTCCCATATCCTTAGCAAGCTTTCGCAAGGCCTCACCTCGCATCATAGTGCCATCCTCTGCCATAATCTCGCAGCAAAGTCCACATTCCTTTAGCCCTGCCAGCTTCATTAAATCCACTGTGGCCTCTGTATGACCCGGACGATCTATTACGCCACCAGCCTTTGCCACCAGTGGAAACATGTGGCCTGGTCGTCTGAAATCAAGTGGGGTAACACCCTCCTTCACGCAGCTTCTTGCAGTAAGCCCTCTTTCTGCTGCCGATATTCCAGTGGTCGTTCCCACATAATCAATTGATATGGTAAATGCAGTTTCATGATTATCAGTGTTGTGGCTCACCATAGGCGCAAGTGCAAGCTTTTCAGAAAGCTCTTCACTCATTGGCATACAGATAAGGCCTTTGCCTACTGTTGCCATTAGATTTACATTTTCAGATGTAGCAAACTCAGCGGCACAGATGAAATCACCTTCGTTTTCTCGCCCTTCATCATCCATCACCATAATCACCTTGCCATTTTTTAAATCGGTGATGGCCTGTTCAATCAATTGTTTTTCCATTACTTTCCCTTTCTAATAAAATCCATTTGCAAGTAACATTTCCTTTGTAAGACCAGCATTTGTAGTCTGACTGTCTAGTAGCTTTTTTACATACTTTCCTATAACATCTGTTTCAAGATTTACTGTGTCCCCCACTTTTTTAACACCTAGAACAGTCTCCTTTAAAGTGTGAGGAATAATTGAAACCTTAAAGCTTACATTATCAACTGCTGCAATTGTAAGGCTGATTCCATCTATTGCTATAGAACCCTTTTCAACAATCCCATCTGTGATTTCCCTTGATGCAGCTATTTCAAACCAAATGGCATTACCATCTTTTTTAATACTTTTTATCAATCCTGTTCCATCTATATGTCCGCTTACTATATGCCCGCCAAATCTGCCATCCGCTGCCATGGCCCGCTCCAGATTAACAGGGCTTCCATGTCGCAGTTCCCCAAGGCTAGAACGCAAAAATGTCTCATTCATCACATCAGCTTGAAAGCCTTTCCCATCATAGGTAACTACTGTTAGGCATACCCCATTTACTGCAATGCTATCCCCTATATGGATATCCTCCAGGATTTTGCTGCAGCTTATTGTTATTCTTTGCTCCTTGCTGCCTCTAACTAGTTGTGTTAAGATGCCCATTTCTTCTACAATTCCTGTAAACATCAGTACACCACCTCGTTTTCAATAATCAAATCCTCCCCTGCCCAAGTGGTACTTATTGGATTTAGATGAATAGCCTTGTCAATCTGTTCTATTCCTATGCCTTCCACCGGAGATTTGCTATTTCCACCAAAAATCTTAGGAGCCACATGCACATGTATCTCGTCCACAATCCTGCTTTCCAAAGCGCTGTAATTAATAGTGCCGCCTCCTTCTAAAAGGACACTGTCTATCCCAAGATTTCCAATTTCATTCATAAGAAAATTTAAGTCTATACCATTATTTGTCTTTGGAATTATCAGCACCTTACATCCTTCTTTTTCATACTCCTTTATCCTTTTAGCATCCTCGCTGGCTGTAGCGATTATTGTATGAATTTTGTCAGCAGTCTGTACCACATTCGAATCAATCGGTGTGCGAAGGTTTGTATCGCAGATAATTCTTACAGGATTCTTTGCTGGCTCAGGCAGCCTGCAATCTAACATTGGGTCATCTGCTATAACAGTAGATACCCCAACCATTATTCCTGAAAGCTTCTTTCTTAGCTTATGCACATTTTCTCTTGCAGCCTCACCAGTAATCCACTTTGATTCTCCTGTAGTTGTGGCAATCTTGCCATCTGCTGTCATGGCATATTTCATCACCACATAAGGACGTTTTGTGGACACGTATTTATTAAAAACTCTGTTAAGATTTCTACATTCCTTTTCAAGAATTCCTACCTCCACCTTAATGCCATATTCAGTGAGAATCTTAGCACCCTTGCCTGCCACTAGCGGGTTCACATCAAGGGTGCCTATAACTACCCTGGAAATTCCGCTTTCTATAATGGCCTCAGTGCAAGGTGGAGTCTTGCCGTGATGACAACATGGTTCTAGTGTCACATAGATAGTTGCTCCCTTTGGAGAATTTCCTTTTTCTTTGCAGTTTTTTAGTGCGTTCCTTTCAGCATGAAGCTGTCCATATTCCTGATGAAAACCCTCACCTATTATTCGTCCATCCTTTACTATTACTGCTCCAACCATAGGATTAGGATTAACAAATCCTTCTCCTTTCTTTGCCAGTTCAATTGCCCGTTTCATGTAGATTGTGTCTTCCATTTTTCCTCCCATAAAAAAAAGATTCTATTCAGTCACCCATTCGCAAAATCGCAGTTTCACTGCTTTCCTTTTGCTCATGTGTGTATCTCGTCAAATAAAGCTTAATATGAAAGAAGCAGCAAGCAGCTTTTTAACATTAAGCTTTACTTGACTCTGAATAGAATCAAAAATGCTCTGAGATTACAATAATCCCAGAGCATCTAATCTTTGACAAACCACCAATCTTCTTTCATCCAGACTATACTGTCGGCTTCGGAATCACACCGAATCATGCCTTGCGGCTCGTGGGCTATACCACCGGTAGGGAATCACACCCTGCCCTGAAGATACTATTTAATTGCTATTGATTCTACGACACCAGCTATATAGTGTCAAGTATTTATTTTGATATTTTTCTAATTGAGAATTTTTCTCTTTCACTTATAATATTTCTAAAGGAGGATTTCAAATGAAAGAAATCATTTTAGGAAATACTGGCATAAAAGTACCACAGAACGGATTCGGCGCTCTTCCTATACAGCGTGTTTCTGTAGAAGAGGCCGTTAAGATTCTTAGAAAAGCATACGACGGTGGTATGCGATTTTTTGACACTGCAAGAGCTTATTCTGACAGTGAAATTAAGCTTGGCGAAGCTTTTGGCACTGGCTATGTTAAACGTGAAGATATCATTATTGCAACAAAGACTGCTGCAAAAACTCCGGAGGATTTTTGGAAGGATCTTGATACTTCTCTTACAAATCTTAAGACTGATTACATCGACATCTACCAGTTTCACATGATGCCTGAATGTTTCAAACCTAGTGATGGCACAGGACTTTACGAATGCATGTTAGAGGCCAAGGCTCAAGGCAAGATTCGCCATATTGCAGGCACCGCTCACAAGCTGGGCGTGGCTAGAGATATAATTGAATCAGGCTTATACGAAACATTGCAGTATCCTATGAGCTACCTTGCCACCGACAAAGAAGTAGAGCTTATTAAGCTTTGTAACGAGCATAACATGGGATTTATCGGCATGAAAGGCTTAGCTGGAGGTCTTATTACTAACTCTACAGCCGCTATGGCTTTCATTTCACAATTTGATGGAACGGTTCCTATCTGGGGAATCCAGCGAGAATCTGAACTAGATGAATGGCTTGCCATGATGGATGAAACTCCTAAGATGGATGAGGAAATCAAAGCATTTATCGATAAAGAACGCACTGAACTTATGGGAGATTTCTGCCGTGGCTGCGGCTATTGCATGCCTTGCACCGTTGGTATCCAAATCAACCAATGTAACCGCATGTCCCTAATGCTCCGCCGTGCCCCAAGTGCTGGCTGGCTTAGCGACTACTGGCAGGCAGAAATGGAAAAAATCAACGACTGCGTGGACTGTGGCAAATGCATGACTCACTGCCCATACGAGCTTCAGATTCCAACCCTTCTTAGAAAGAACCTTGAGGATTATCACGAGGTATTGGCTGGGAATAGAACTGTTCAATAAATAACAGGGTGGCTGTTGCCACCCATTTTTTTGTAGAAGTTCGAAAAACAGAAAAATCTAAGCATTTACTACAAAGTATCAGCTTTTAACCTTCTAGTCCCTCTGATAAAAAGATACACTTTATTATTTCTAATCACTTAATTTTTACAGATACTAAAACCTCGTCAGGCAACTCACTTCCCTTTATTTGTTTTCTAATCACTTAATTTCTCCGGGTACTAAAACCTAATCTTGATGAAGTATTCTCAGAAGAAGTTTTCTAATCACTTAATTTCTCCGGGTACTAAAACAGGGTAGATAATGGATTTAAAAGGCAATATGTTTTCTAATCACTTAATTTCTCCGGGTACTAAAACATAAACTCTTTAAAATCGTCTGTACAATCAGTTTTCTAATCACTTAATTTCTCCGGGTACTAAAACTAGTAACCCCGTTTGTTGTTGTAGGTATTGGTTTTCTAATCACTTAATTTCTCCGGGTACTAAAACTTATTAACATCTTCAAAATTATCTAAAAAGTTTTCTAATCACTTAATTTCTCCGGGTACTAAAACTTCTT
>NZ_JAFUSK010000041.1 GCF_017471675.1 Pseudobutyrivibrio sp. | reverse complement strand
TTTTTTCATTTCTTCTACCAAAACACTTACTGGCTTTACTCGAAATTTTCTCCCCCAAAACATACTCGTAGAGCAGAACGTGCAGCCAAATGGGCATCCTCTTCCTGCCTCGATTGGAAAGTACTTTACTTTAGAAAGATTTAATGCATCCAAGTCATACTCAAATACCGTATATTTGCCCAATTCATCACTTGGTATCATATTATGGCATTTACTCTCTTTTACTAAATTCCCTTCCCTAAATGCCAAACCTTCTATATGTGAATAACCACTTTTAGAAACAAGCGCCTTCATCAAATCTGATATATACAATTCTCCTTCTCCAATCCCCACTAATTCCACAAAAGGAAAGTTATTTAAAATATCAGCTGCACATAAGGACGCTTGCGGACCACCAAAAGTAATTATAATGTCCTCATTCAATTGTTTTAATCTTTCAGCAACACATAGAGTAATTGCAAAAGAGTTACACATAGTGTAAAAATCAACAACCTTAGCTTGTTGATTTAACAGATACTGTGCCATATTCTCTATATTAGTATCCATGTCATTTTCATAATTAAACTTCTTAGCTTGAACCAAATAATCAAAATTGATAACACTGACTTCTAATTCTGTTTCTCTCTGCAGAACTCCCGCCAGAGAGTATAAACCCAATGGCGGGGCAACATTAACAGAATTAAACTCAATGGTGTTTACAAATAAAACATCCATTATTAAACTCCTATGCGTTAGAATGTAACTACAATTCCTACAGAAACAGCATCCTGTCCCTCCGGGCTGTTTAAATTAACACCCTGTTCTGACTGGATTGCTTCCAGAACCTTCTCATTTTTAATAACAATTTTACCATCTACTACTTCTACATCATCCTTTGATACTTTAATCTTGTCATCATTCATTTTTTTATCTCCTTTGTTTTTTATTTATCAATTAGGCTTTATTATTCAAGACTGGCGCCGTAAACATCTATAGAATAATAAGCATAATTATTTAATTAGTAGATACAGATTTGTCTAACAAATGCGTTTTGAGCATCCTCCGCAGTAATATCCATGCCTAATTCATCCTGTATCTTTTCTAGTACCTCTTGATCTTTAATAACCATTTTTCCATCAATATATTCCACTGCATCCTTACTTACTTTTACCTTTTTTTCTTCCATTTTCTTCTCCTTTTCCAAAAATCTTTTATTCACAACATTCACCTATTGAGCCAATAAACATATACTGTCTCAATTCTTCCTTTGGTGTCTCTTCCAAAGACTTTGCTTCAAGCTGATTCATAAGCTTATGTAACTCGTTGAACTTCTCTATTAACACTTTTGCTCTTTCATCATCCAACATCGCCACCGTTGCTCTTGTGTCATTAATCTTGTCTTTTCTCATGGCAACCACTGTTTTTTCCATGAGCATTCCCATTTGCTTGGCTTGAATTACCAGCTGGCTTTCAGAGTCGATAGAAATCAAATTTTCCTGAATGTCCTCAGCTACCATATATAATTTATTCTTTATCCCATCTACAATTTTGTCATCATAACCCACAAGATATCCTCTATTTACCATATAATCTAAATAGTATTGCGTTTTCACACCCATCATATTCATGTTTTTGGCAATCTGCTCTGCAGTTTTTGGTTCACCATAGACATATAATAAAATACCTGAAACTACCTTATTATCAACATTTTGATTATTCTCAATTTCCTTTACCATAATCTTTCTCCTTTAAACAACATATCTTTCAATCAATGATTCAAACTCACAATTTCCTATACATGCGAATCCTAAATTATCATCTTTCAACAAATCACTTAACACTCCATTTACATCATCAAGTTTTAAATTGGATATTTCTCTTATATCATTATCTGGAGAATACAACTCGATATCATTAGCTTTTTTTATTAACTCAACCGCTAATTCTCGATGATTGCAATGCTTATAAAGTCTGTTTGTTATACAATTTCTCTTCGCCTTTTCCAATTCTTCTTCCCTAAAACCACTATCTCTAATTTCATCAAGCGAATTTTTCATCACATCGTATACGTCAAATAGCTTCTTCGAATTAAAAATTGCCGTTACACCAAGAGACAGGAATTGCCCAGTATAATATCCAAAGCCTCCCATATTGTATGAAAGACCATCTTTAATTCTCAATTGATATCCCATTCTTTGAAATAAAATAGGATCAAGCATAGCTTTTAAAAACAATTCACAAGAATCAGATATCTTTTTTTTGTTTTCGTTAGATATCTTCCTATAACAGAGAGATAAAACTGCACTCTCGCCATCAAAATTATTATTAAAAAAGTATCCTGGTGTTAACTTAACTGACTCTATTTCCTTCGATACACCAGTGTCTTTTATTTGACCAAAGCAGTCATTTATAATCCCTTTAGCTTCATCGTAGTTGAAATCTCCACAAACAACTATGGACGCATTTTCTGGAACATAAACCTTATCAAGCATTTCCAAAACATTGTCCTTCGTAAAGTTGCGAACATTATCCTTCTTACCAACTATAATCCTTCCAACTCCAGCATCACTATATAATGCTTGAATTGCTCTACCATTTATCTGATTAAAGGATGAATAATAACTGACCAGTTCACGTTCAACAACCTTCTTTTCATTATCAAATACCTGGTCTGAGAACTCACGATGAGCAAATACCAAGTTTGATAACAATTCCAGATAAAGTTTTAAGTTATCAGACATACCATCAATATAGAAGATCGTTCTTTCTTTATCCGTCTGTGCACTATAAGTTGCTCCACTTAATCGCATTTCTTCCATTTTCTGGCTGATAATACTCCCATCATGATTATCACTTGAAAGAATATGTTCTATAAAATGAGCTATTCCATTATTATCTTCATTCTCATACATACTTCCGTAGTTGATCATCACTCCAACAGTAACAACCTTTTCGGTATTTTCACGATGCATTACTACTTTAAAACCGTTATCCATGTAGTAAGTTAACTTTTCAAACATACACTCTCCTTTGCTTAATTGCTTCTTGCATATATTTTTATCAAAACTTAAAAATGCAAACAAGGGACAAAGTAGTCAAACTAATTTGACAACTTTGTCCCTTGCACATAATCTATCTTTTTATAATAATAACAACTGAATATTTTACGAAGGAGGCTATATTCTATGAAAAAATTGAATTCTTTATTAATCGTTTTTGGAATAGTCCTTTCTGCTTTAGTAATCCCTTCTAGCAAGATTACTAAAACAGACTATTCAAATGAAAATCTAGTTTTCGTTAACAAAACAAATTCAGATTGGGTAATAGATTCTAGAGACTAATTTGTCCAATCACCTTTTTTCTCAAGGATGATATCTAGTTTTTGTCTCAGAAATTCGACACCTCTTTCATCCTTAACAAATTCTGACAGGACTAAGCATGCAGTAAGTGTATGATATATTTCTTGACTAAACATATCTTTTTCTTCACCAGATTTAACTGAATTCCAAGCAATATCATATAAACTTTTGCGTGCGGTCGATAATTTACTATTTAACAAATCTACCTGCAAAGCTTTTTTTGCATACTTGTCAGATAATACAAAATTTCTTTCTTTTTCATATTTATCAGACAACCACCTCAATATTAAAGCCTGCAATCCCTTGCTCAGATTATTACCATTATTTTCATTAAAAAAATCGCTAAAGAAATTTTTGAAATCTATATTCTTATATTTGTCAGTAACCATAGCCATATCATACAAACACTGTATTTCTCTTTCCGTATAAAATCCCTCAACATGATTTGAAACTTCACTCAATTCTAAGGTTTCACACAAAGCCTCATCTAGCAGATCCAAGAACTCATCACGCTGAATCTCTTTATTAGTATAATCCAAAAATGCTTTTTCGTTCTTTAGTATTTGTATATTCTGCGGAATCTTTTTAACTTTTTGTTCCAAAAATGCCAGCAAATACTTAGCCTGAATATAGTCTCCTGCTCTTAATGAAACTCTATATTCATGCGTAGTTCGCAAAACCTCCCA
This sequence comes from Pseudobutyrivibrio sp., assembly GCF_017471675.1. GTDB lineage: Bacteria > Bacillota > Clostridia > Lachnospirales > Lachnospiraceae > Pseudobutyrivibrio. Next base: position 13,219 of record NZ_JAFUSK010000041.1, on the reverse strand, counting down.
ATCATCAGTAATAAAATTATCATACTGTCTTTCTCCAGAAAGTCCTAATCTTTGAAGCAATGGTTCTATTACTGCATACTGGCTGTTGACTATCCCCTGTTCAATCCGTCGCAATGTCTTTACACTACAAATCCCATCAGCAAGCTGGTTTTGTGTATAGCCTAGTAACATCCGCCTTTTTCTAATCATATCAGATATATCTATAGATACCTCGTCATACAAAAAATTCACGCTACAATTAGTATTATTTCTAACGCCTGCTATTCTGTATATTTCTTCAAGCGCTTCAATTCTATCATCGTAGATTTTCTTTTCTTTTTCCCCACCTTTCATTCCATCATAGATAAATGCTTTAATCTTTAAGAGTCCCATAAGATTAAAAGTGCGGTTAGCTCTAATCAACATAGAAAGAGCTACATCAACTTTGCTATTCAATAATATTATGTTGAACCACTCTTTATCGTTAACTATCTCATAGTACTTTTCTATGGCAAAAGAATAAATACCACATTTTTTTGTCTCTGCCATATCACTTCTATCAATTTTTTCCAAAATAGCTTGCATAAAATCACATGCTATTTCTCCTTCTTCTGGTTTGGCTTCAGCTAGGCAATAATAATACATTATTAGATAATAATACTCAATTGGCGCCAACAAGAATTGGTTCAATGTTATAAGAGAAATGCCTTTCATAGTACAATCTGCTGCATGTTTATATGCTTCCCTTGCCTTTTGATAATTCTTTTCACTTATATAAATACGGCCTAGCATATCATAATAAAACTGTTGATTTATTGTGTCAGTATCCTTTATTTTCTCTTGTATTACCTCACTGTTGAGTTTAAGCTCTTCCCAATTTGCTTCTTTAACTAAACTAATAAAATAGGTCTTTTCTTTTTTATCAATATATTCTTTGCCTTTAAAAATACTAATATTATTTTGAAACGAACCTCCAAGCCTATCCAACAATCTTTGGCTCAATTCTATGCTTGGAACTTTTTCTCCCTTTTCAATATATGAAAGCATACTTACACTGCATAGACCATTAGACAACTGCTTCTGACTCACCTTTTTATCAATTCTCATCGATCTAATTAGTTTGTAATAGTATTCGCTCATAATTTTCATCTACCTTTCTATCCCGTAGATTTAATACTTATTTTAACATTATCCGTCTAGCAATGTTTATACCAATCTTGTATGGCAATGGTCTAACAGCTTTGTCAGCCTTCTTTATCATCTTTCTTATTGGAATACTCTGAGGACAATGCTGTTCGCATTTGCCGCATTCAATGCACTGGGTGGCAAATGCTGGCTCATCCTTTAATCCCACTGTCTGGGCATACTCAAATCTGGCTGCCGATTTGCTCTCTAGTGCTGTCATGTTGTAACACCTGAAAAGTGCTGGGATATCTACACCCTTAGGACATGGCATGCAATATCTACAGCCCGTGCAGCCTACAAGCTCTGATTCAGAAATAATAGTTTTCACTTGCTCAATCAAATCAAAATCTTCTTTTGTAAAAGTATCTGCCTTTGCATCAGCTGCTATTCTGCAATTTTCCTGCACCATCTCTACAGAATTCATTCCTGAAAGCACACAGGTTACCTCTGGCTGATTCCAAAGCCATCTAAGGCCAAGCTCAGCTGGAGTATAGCCTTTATCGTACTGGGCAATCTTTTCCTTCGCTTTGTCAGGTAACAGATTTACCAGCTTGCCTCCACGCAGTGGCTCCATTATAACTACAGGAATCCCCTTACTTGCCGCATGCTTAAGGCCCTTAAGGCCTGCCTGAGAATGTTCATCCATGTAATTATATTGAATCTGGCAGAAATCCCAATCATAAGCATCTAGTATTCCTATGAAATCTTCAGTGTTGCCATGATAAGAAAATCCAATGTTTCTTATCTGACCACTGGCTTTTTTCTGTGCAATCCACTCCTTCACTCCAAGCTTTTCCAGCTTATCCCACTGGTTCATAGCTGTCATGTGGTGCATAAGATAATAGTCGATATAATCTGTGCGCAGCCTCTTTAATTCTTCGTTGAAATATTTATCAAGAGCTGCTGCACTGCTAACCAAATACTGAGGCAGCTTAGTCGCAATATTTACCTTTTCTCTTATAGAGTTGAGCTCTAATATTTCTCCCAGCGCCGCCTCGCTACCAGGATACACATAGGCAGTGTCATAGTAATTAACTCCACTATTGTAAGCTGTCATGATTTCCTGCTCAGCCTTATCTATATCAATAGCCCCAGCCTTTGTAGTGAATCTCATGCAACCATAACCAAGTATTGATATCTGCTCCCCATTTTTGTTACTTCTGTACTCCATAGACCCCTCCATAATTGTTGCCAGTTTAGAGTATTTTATCATATTACATAGGGATTGTATTACAGTTCTGTCACAAAGTTAATGGAAATATAAGCATTTTTGGAATTCATGTGACAAAACTTTAGGGGATTGCACTAGTCAAGCAAAAGTAGACACCCACTTCATTTATTTCTACATACTCATTTCACTAAAATACTCTCTGTATTGTTTTGGAGTCAGATAATTTAATGAGTATGCAGGGCGCTCTTCATTAAAGAACACAATGTAATCTTTTAAATCATCCTCAATAGTTTCTTTACTTTTTATATGTAAATCTTCGAGTAATTCTGCTTTTATCCATCCATTTATAGCTTCCATGGCAGCATTATCAGTAGGGGTTCCAGCCCTAGACATTGAATGAATTATATTATAAACAGGCAAAAGATCATTGAAGCTTTTTGAAGAATACACCGAACCTTGGTCCGTATGAAGAATCATCTCTAATTCAGGATAGTGCTTTTTTATATTTATTAAATCTTCAAGTCCGCTGATATATGTTTTCCTGTCACCTTTTTGAGCGGACAATGCATATGATATTATTTCGTTGTTCCACAAATCCATATACAAAGTGAGTTCATAATAAGTCTTCTCAAATCTAAATGCAGTCATATCACTAACGATGCATTGAAGAGGACCTGTAATATTCAAGCCTGACATAAATAGATTTGGATAAATCTTATAAGGATCACCTGGCTTCTTGTATCTGTAATGTTTTGATTTACTTACTATCCCAGCAGCTTTACAAATTCTATGTGCACGTTGATCTGACATAATCAGACCGGTATCTAATCTAATTTTGGCATTAAGCCACCTATATCCATGTGATGGATATTTTTCATGATACTCTTTGAAAAGCTGCATATCTGATGCAAATGATTTCAGCTTGGCGGAAGGATTTTCTAATCTCTTTTTCCATTTATAGAATCCACTTCTATTAACATCTAGAACTCGGCATAAATGTTTTACTGAAAATTGAGAAGATAATTCAAATACTATTTCGTATTCTTGTCGCTTAAAGAAATGAATTCCTTGTTTGCACCAACTCCTTTCACTTCGTAACCTTTTTTTGCCCTCAGTTCATTAGCTTTAGCTAAAATAAGCTCATCTATTAATTCTTCTTTTGACATTGCCATGTAGGCATCTATATCTAACGTCTGCTCTATATTCAAAATATCTTTTTTTCTTGCTTGAAGAGATGCTTCTTTTTTAGTTACTATATGAATTCCAGCAGATTTTCTGTATTCAGTAAGACAGTTACCTAGTGTTGCATCGGAAACATTGTATTGTTGAATAGCTTCTCTTCTGGTCAATGTGTGTTCATATAGTTGTTTCCCTATGTCTATTTTTTCTTGTTTAGATAATGCCATTTACATATCCTCCTGTATATATTTATTAAGACCTGTACATCTATCAATTTTGATGGTACACATCAGAAATTGATTTGTCTACATTGTGGCGGATGTGTCTACTTTTATGTTATCACTACAGATTAATAAAAATCCTGTCACAAATATGCTACTAAAAGCTAATTTGTGACAGGATATATAGATTCCTAATTGTAATTGTAGTTTTTTGTTATGCGTAGGCATCAAAGCGTGAGCCAGATGTGCTGTAGGTGCTGCCCCTTCCATTTACTCCATAAGATGTGTTTTCCGAAAGGAACTTAGCAGCTATGTCATTGAAGTCACTGGATACCTTGATATTATGCTTTTGCCTTTGATATGGATCTACAGTTGTAAAATCCCTATCAATCTCCTGCACTGTGACGTTAGGATATTGTACAGGCGCTGCTCCAGTAACAGCAGCATCATTTTTTACAGATTCATTAGTATACACATCTGAAAAATCTGCATCATTGTCAATGGCATAGTTCATGGGTTCAACGCTACTAATTGGACTATATGAACTTAATCCGCCAATAGGTGCAATAGCCATAAAAAAATCCCTCCAAAAGTGACTACCACAATGATAGCACCTTTGGAGGGTTGAAAACTGAAATACACAAATATTTGAGATTAAGTTCTTGATTTTTTCACATTATACCCCTCATCAGTCAGCTACGCTGACAGCTTCCCCCCAGGGGGAAGCCTTTTTATCTTAGGAAGCCGGCTACGATTTGTTCTTCAGCCTCTTCTTCTGTAAGGCCAAGAGACATGAGCTTGATGAGCTGGTCACCGGCGATTTTGCCGATGGCTGCCTCGTGGATGAGGGCTGCGTCTACGTTCTTGGCGTCAAGACGTGGGATAGCTACAACGTGTGCGTTACCCATGATGATTGCATCGCAGGCTGCATGACCGCTGCAGGCTGTGTTGCCTTCGATTGCTACTTCAAAAATCTGCTCTGAATCGTCTTTGGCAACAGAACGAGAAACTACATCTGTGCTAGCATCCTTTCCGTTGAGAAGTACCTTGTAATCTGATGTGGCCTTCTGGCTGCCGTGAGTCATAAGTGCCTCGTGGATAAGAAGTGTTGCGCCTTCAGCAAGCTCAGCGTAATTAGTACGAACTGTAGAATCTACACCCTTAATCTGCACCATTTCCATCTCTACATGGCTACCCTCTTCCTGGTAAACAGTTGTTACAGGATTAAGGATTCTTGCTCCGTTTCCGTCGCCTTCTCCGTAGTGCTTTTCCACGTATTTAACCTTGGCATTCTTGCCAACGTGGAAAGTATGGATACCATCATGCTGAGAATCCTGGTCACCACAGTTAGAAATACCGCAGCCTGCTACGATAGTAACATCTGCATCCTCTCCAACATAGAAATCATTGTAAACCATATCCTTGAGACCGCTTTCTGTAAGAACTACAGGGATATGAACGCTTTCGCCTTTAGTGCCTGGCTTGATGATGATATCGATACCTGGCTTATCTTCCTTTGTAACGATGTCGATGTTGGCTGTTGTGTTTCTACCAGCGCTGGCACCGTTTGAACGAATATTATATGCACCCTGAGGTATGCCATCTAAATCAGCGACCTCATGAAGAATGTTCTTTTGAATTGCATCAAGATTCATTACTGGTCACCTCCTAACTTTTCGCAGGCTGCTCCAACAGCTGCTGATGTGCCAAGAAGCTCTGGGAGGATTTCATCCTTAGGTCCCTGCTTCTTAACCTTGCCGTTTTCAATAACTACGATTTCATCTGCGATATTTAGGATGCGCTCCTGGTGTGAGATAACAATGATTGTTCCATTGATATCCTTGCGCATGTTCTCAAATACCTTAATAAGATTCTGGAAGCTCCAAAGATCGATTCCAGCCTCTGGCTCATCAAAGATAGAAAGCTTTGTGCCACGTGCAAGTACTGTGGCGATTTCGATACGCTTAAGTTCACCACCTGAAAGTGAACCGTTTACCTCACGCTCTACATAATCCTTAGCGCAAAGACCTACCTTCGAAAGGTACTCACAAGCTACTGCAACAGAAATGTGCTCACCTGCTGCAAGTCGAAGTAAATCGATTACTCTGATTCCCTTGAAGTGAACTGGTGCCTGGAAAGCAAAGCTGATTCCCATTTTTGCACGCTCAGTGATATTCTTATCTGAGATATCCACACCATCAAGGATAATCTGTCCGCTTGTCAACTGGTTAACGCCCATGATAAGCTTTGCAAGTGTGGACTTACCGCCACCGTTAGGACCGGTGATGACGATAAACTTACCATCTTCTACTGTAAGGTCAAGACCATCAATGATTTCTTTAACGGAATCATTTTCATCATCAACCTTGTATGTAAGATTTTTGATTTCTAACATATCTATACTCCTGTTCTATGTGTTACACTCCCTAACCCCATGCCAGTGGCAGTTAGGAAAGACTAATTAAATTGCGTGTAATTAATTCAGCTCTATTATATTAACACGTATTAAAAAAATTGATAGCAAAATTTTGTAAAAAAAGAGCTACTGAGAAATCTTCTCAGTAGCCCTGCTATAATTATATCCCTGTAATATCTCCTTTTAAAAACACATTTTCCTTCCACCCCTGCTTAAGAGGCTGGACTGTGCCTTGCTTCACCATATATGCCAGATTCTGTCTGCTGCAATCTAAAAGATTACAGGCTTCAGTTGTGTTTATGATGCTATGTTTAACAAAATCATAAAATACGCTGGCATATATAGGAAGTATTACTCCACTGGAACGAAGGGTATCTGCATCTAGAAAAATAGTATTATTGAATGAAATACCATATCCTCCTGCATCTACAATAAGTGTTTCTAATACATTTCGATTCTTTATTACCCTTTCCAACTTTGGATTATCCTTAATGCATTTTTTCAAATCAACCTCTATAGAGTTATCATTATAAAGTAAACATATAACCCTATCATCAGCAATAGGAAAGCAGTCTCTAATATTATTCTGTTGTCTGGCTATAACCCAATCTGGGAGCTCCTCCGGTTTAATCTCTTGAATATAGCACGCATCCTGTGAAGACCTACCATTATTGGCTGCAAGAAGTCTGACCTCACTATAGTTTTTGAGATTCATATTCTTAAGAATCATGCCGATGTTTTGACGACCAGTAGGTGGGATGCGCTCTTTTAACCAAAGATACACTGCTTCCTTTGGAATGGTGTATTTTCCTTTTTTGACAAATACTGAAAATAGTAATGGTGCCTCCCATTCATCTAGGCTATCATCTAATTCAATGATAAAGGAATTCTGTAATTCGTAGTGAAGCAATACTCCTATTTCTCTATTATCTAAATCTTCATCATATATTTTAAAGGCTCTCATAGTAGCACCACCTCGAATAAATCATTTTCCATATTTTATCAATTAGCTTTTGAGATATTACTTCTTCCAAATCAGCAAAAATTATATTTTTACTATCCTCAGAGATGCTTCCTGAAAAAATATTTTTCTTATCTTTAATCAAATTTAGATTTTCTAGAGTGGATTTTGTCCCGATAAAATTCTGACATTGTCTGTCAGCCGATACATCAAAAATATCTACATCTTTATCATTCTGGCATGAAAATAATAGTGATAATCCATGATCAAATAATGGTGCTATGCGTATTGTCTTGGCTCTAGCATTTCTTAAGATTTCAATATTTGCTCCATGGCGATCTCTATTTTGTATTATATAATCAACTGCTAACATAGTATCTATGTATTGCTGCCAGCCCCGGCTCACACAAAAATCGTAATGAGACTTATGGAGGGCACAATTCAATTGGTAGTATGCATCAAGTGCAGTCTTAGTCTCTCCTCTAGTCTTATAATCCTCCGATACACATACCCAGGAATCATATATCTTACCATCAATCTCCACATCAGCATGGATTAGTTTGTATGGTAGATGGTCAACTTTTAGTAATGTAAGCAATCTATCCACTATTATTTCATTGACACATTCATGTCCTATTATGCCTTTTTCTGAATCAAAATTAGACAGCTTATAGTATAGTTTCTTACCATTCGCTGTCTCTTCTGATTTCAAAAAAGTCCCCGCTGTTCCACTGGATGTCCTAGCGTGAGACCACTCTAAATATGTTAAATCCTGTTTTTCTATAATAATCTTTCCATCACTCATAATAGCCCTCTTTCTAAGGCTATTATACAATCTTATTTGACGCGCGTCAAATAAGATTTTCCATATACTCCTGCACTCGTTTTATAGCTTGCAGTTCTTTCTTGGTGAAGCCCAGGTCGCCTGTGCTATATATTTCATTTACAATTTGCTTTATTCCTAATACGGTATTGCTATCTTTATCATCATAAGCTACTGGCAAATCTTTTTTAGTACCATAAACAAATCTGATATTTGTATAGATGTCATACACTGGATCTGCGTCGAAAGCTTTTGCTTTTTCAATAGCTAAAGCTATTTCCGACATCATTTTCTCATGATTGCCAATGAGTTCATAACATATAGCCTCGCAGGTTTTTATCATAGCAACATACCTTGTTAAATAAGAGGGTTTATCTGAAAGCATAAGCCCTGCTACAGTTTGTTCTACCCACTGGTATAATTCAAGCATATCCTTATACTTTTTATTTGAGAAGAAATAATCCAGCATATGCCCTGCTACATCAGTAGCGTCAAGAACACTGAAATGAAACTTTTTTGTATAGCAAGCTAACGCCTCATCCTTTTTCCCCTGCTGCCAATAAATTTCTCCAAGCAAATCATCATATATTCCATCTACATTTATATTCTTTATAATCTCTATCTGCTTTTCATTGTCTTTCTCAAGCAAGGCAAGTTGCTTAAGGATTTTCATCTCATCAATTTTGTTTTCTGGAGAATCCGCTAGTATGTGTAATGCTCGATTAAATAATTCTATGGCACGATTTCTAAAATCCTCATTTTTATTATCCTGATACCAGCTTATGTAATATACACTACCAGCTCTCTTCAAAATCTTTACATCATTAGGATATCTCACTACAGCTTTATCGATATGCTCCCTTGCCTCGTCAAACCTATGTTCCCTGTATAACTCAAATGATTCCTTGATAATATCATCCACTCTCTTTGATACCATGGAATACCCAACCAGCGCATCCATAGAAAGATTGAAGAAATCTGCCAAATCCATCATTGTATTTATATCAGGGACACAGTTGCCGTTTTCCCATTTCGACACTGTGCCCACGGTTACGCCCATAGCCTCAGCCAGCTGCTCCTGGGTAAGAAGCATCTTCTTCCTGTTCGCTCTGATGTTCTCTGATAGATTGTTTTGCATCTAAATTCTTCTCCTTAATGGTGCTTACCTTTTTCACAAAATATATTCCACCAAAAATAATGATTCCAAGCACTCCTGTGAATAAAAGTATGGTGTCGCAATTAAGCCTAACTGTAGCTAGTGTTACAAAAAATGTTCCAACTGGTAGTGAAGCTGTTCCTACTGCATTAAAAGCGCTGCTACATCTAGCCATATAGTCCGTATCTATCTTCTTTACCAATTCCACATTTAATATACCAGCGAGGATAGACATTGTTAGTCCGATTATAAACATGCTACCTGTTGCCAAAACAAGCGACATAATCATGCTGCCTTTTACTAACGCTCCTCTTGAAAGCAAAAGGCAAGCCACCCCCTCAATTGCTCCAAGACAACCAACAGCTTTATCAAATGAAATCTTAGATATAACCTTTGGCAAAACTAGTGATGCAATGATTGCACCAATCCACTGTCCTGCCATAACAATACTCAAAAAATCAGCATCCTTCATATATACACTAGATACAAGTGGTGTTAATAAAGAATTCAGTGGTGAAAGCACAAAGTTTAACATTACCGCCGTCAGGCAGAAATAAAGGATTGTGCCATTGCCCTTCATATACTTAAAGCCATCTTTGAGTTTGGTCATATAATCCTGTTCGCTAATGCTTGCACTCTGAGCCTTACATTTGCTGTAATCAATAAATAGGATAATGAATGCTCCAATAAAAAAGGTAGCCACATCAATAAGCATTGCAACGCCCACTCCAAAAGCTGCAATAATAATTCCAGCCAATGACATTCCAACAAGATTAACCACCTGAGCAATTGTCATCTTCATACTCTGCATAACAGTGTAATAGTCGCCCTGAACTATCTCTGGCACAAAAGCACCTGCTGCAGGTTCATTGAGGGATTCAATGGTAGTGATAAGTAGTGTGAATCCAGCCATGATAAAAGGATTAACCAAATGCAGATAATACAAAACCACAAATCCAGCTATCACCAGCCCGCGAAGCAAATCCGTATATACGATAATCTTTTTCTTGTTCTTGCCCTCTACCCATGCTCCAGCCAGTGGAAGCACAACTATTCCTGGTAGCTGATTAAGCCCAAAGATAATTGCTGACCAGGTTGCGCTACCTGTCAACTGATACACCAGCCAGGTAAATGCAATGGCATCTATTGAATCTCCAAATCTGTTAATAAGATTTGAAAATAATAGCTTCCTACAATTAGCTATCTTTAATATATCCTTGTAACCTACTGTTTTTGTCTCTCCCATAATCTAAGCCTCCCGAGTTTTTGTTGCTATTCGTATTTGTTACTCAGATTATAAGATTTGGTTAGAGATATTTTAACATATTAGTTTTCTAGTTTGTATATAAATTATTTTCTCGTTAGGAAAATTACTAAAACACTTAGTTTCGCTATTATTTTTTTAATACATTACTATCTACCATTAATTATTCTGCCTAGATAGTAGCATTTTCTATTCAGGCTACTACCTGCGAGTCATTTTTCATGACAGATAGTAGACATTCACATATTAGCTACTACCTATATAATATTTTCTTCCGCAGGTAGTAATAGTTCTAGCCAAAACTACTACCCTAAGAGTATTTTATCCATACAGATAGTAACATCCTTCCTGTTGGCTACTATCTATAGCGATATTTCCACTACAGATAGTAATGTCCTTCTAAATAGTTACTATCTATATCTATATTTCTATTACAGGTAGTAGGTGTTCTAACATTATCTACCACCTAGAAACACTTTTCTTCCATAGGTAGTAGTGACTTTAACATTATTTACTACCTATAATCACTTTTCGCCCGCAGATAGTAGTGGCTCTAACAAAAACTACTACCCTAAGACTATTTTGTTCCTACAGATAGTAATATCATTTCGAGCGACTACTATCTATGGCTATATTTCAACCGCAGGTAGTAATGGACTTCCATATGACTACTATCTATAGCTATTTTCCCCATAGATAGTAATATCCTAGAACAATTATCTTATATTTCAAAAAAACTCCCAGCACGGGCTGGGAGTTTTAGTATATGACTTCTTGTGGGCTACTTAAGGAAAAAGCCCACAAGAACTTGGCTTCGCCAAGCAATATTTTCTTTCAGAAAATATTGGTCTATGTCCGGTTCTTGTTTTTCTGATGAAAAACAAAAACCTATACATATTGATTTTATTTCCAGAAGCTTATCTCATCTTCCTTTAGTCCTACGTGACTTCCGATAAATACAGGATTCTTGCCTTCCTTCTTTTGCTTTTCGTAGTCTTTTAAGGTCTTGTTGACTACTCCATACAAAAGAGCGCAGCATGGGAGGTTGATGATTGTCATAAGTCCCATGGTGATATCTGCGGCAGCCCATGCTGTATCCATGGAAATGATTGCTCCGAAGAAAATGACTGCTACGCAGCATAATTTGAATATTACCATGAATCTGGCGCTTGGGTTCTTCTTACCGTTGAGATAAATCAAAGCATTATCTACATAGTAAAGGTTTCCAAGTAATGTAGTGAATGCAAAAAGAATCATTGCAACAGTGATAAATGCTGGGCCAAAATGACCAAACACTGTAGATATAGCCTTCTGCACATAAAGGATTCCGCTTACTTCCGCAGATGGTGCAACACCAGAGCTCAGACACATAAGTCCTGTTGCAGTACAAAGTAAGATTGTATCAATGTAAACGGATACTGTCTGTACCAATCCCTGCTTTACTGGATGAGTAACATTTGCTGATGCCGAAGCATTTGGAGCTGAACCTACACCCGCTTCGTTTGAATACAATCCTCTTTTGATTCCGTAGATTAGGCACGAACCTGCAACTCCACCGAAGATTGATTTAAAATCAAATGCATTCTTAAAGATTACGGCAAACATCGCTGGCACATTAGTGATGTTTACAAGAATGACTATGATTGCAACTACCACGTAGGCTATTCCCATAAATGGAACTAACACCTCTGTCAGCTTAATAATTCTTTTACCACCGCTTAAGATGCAAAATCCTACAAGAGCCGCAATTATTACTCCTACAATGATTGGTGTAAGCTTTGGATCATAAAAGCTATACGCAGCAAATGACGACTGCAAATTATATGAGCAAAGCAAATTGAATCCAAATGCATAAGTAGAAATCAAAAAGATACAAAACAGCACAGATAACCATGGTGCATGAAGTGCCTTTTCTATATAGTAAGCAGGACCACCATAGCAGCTGCCATCATCTTCCTTCTGCTTATAAATCTGCGCTAGTGTACTTTCTACAAAAGCACTGGCTGCGCCGAGGATACACATAATCCACATCCAAAACATAGCGCCTGGGCCACCGATGCAAATAGCAGTTGATACACCTACAATATTTCCTGTTCCTACTCTTGATGCTGTAGACACCATCAGCGCCTGAAAGGATGATACATGAGCCTTGTCCTCTGGCTTTTCCATTACAAGCCTGCAGGCTTCTCTAAAAAGTCTAATCTGCACAAATCTGGTTCTAATTGTGAAATATAATCCTGCAACACCCATAACAATTATGAGGATTGGATAATACATCACATCATCAATCTTTGTAAGTAAATCTAATAACATAAATAACTCCATTCTAAAAACATACTGAGCTATTATATATGGATTTTACGATTTGCGCAAATCCACAAAAAACTCCCAGCCGAAGCTGGGAGTCATCATATTACTTGATATTTAATTTTCCTTTTCTGAGTAGTGCTGTGACTGCAGCGCCCACTGCAAGGATTGCTACTATGATGATTCCTGCAAGTAATCCTGAATTAGAGCTTTCCTCTACTGCTGTAGGAGTTTCTTCTTCCTGGATTTCTACAGAATCATCGCTAGTTTCATCTGCCTTTTCATCTACTTCTTTGACATCCGCGTCTGCCTTCACTTCTACTTCCTCTGTCTCTTCAGCATCTGTTTCATCATCGGCTACATCTGTAGTCTTTGTGCCAGCTGCATTTGTTGAAGCAGATTTCTTAGGAGCTACAGAAGCTGTGGCATTATTCTTGCGTGCTTGATCTGATGTAGAACATGATACTGCTTGGGCTGCTGCTGGAACGCTGGCTTCGTCGATTGTGTTTGTGCCACTGCTTGCCTTACTGCTTCCATTAGATGAAGAGCTGCTTCCA
>NZ_JAFUSK010000040.1 GCF_017471675.1 Pseudobutyrivibrio sp. | reverse complement strand
TTTGCATTTTCTCAACTTCGTGATTTTTCTTCGCGAAGCTCGAAAAATACACGAATAAGCGCGAGTGGCTCAGTTGGTGGAGCACCACCTTGCCAAGGTGGGGGTCGCGGGTTCGAGTCCCGTCTCGCGCTCTTTTAATACAGAAAATGAGGTCATCCATTTGGATGGCCTCATTTTTTGTATTAAAAGAGCACTTTAATCGAGGCGGGACGAAATGCATATAGGAGGGATCCACTTTAGTGGGAGGAACCTGTTTGCCACGACGCGGCCGTGCGAAGCACATATAATGCTGCGTCTTCCCGTTTGATTTATCGAGCTTGCGATGAGAAATCGTGATGTTTCCTTAATTTCGTCTCGCGCGTAGGCCCATACGGGTCTCGAAGGTTCGAGGTCTCGCCTGCCGGCTCGGTTTCTGTTCCTGCTTCGTTTGTTTTGGTGCTGAAAACAAACCTATTCTACAGCAGTTAAGTGAAATTTTTTGTTTTCTAAAATTCACTTAATTAGAAATTGACTAAAAGTTAAGTGAATTAATAAAATAAATATTTTCACTTAAGAATGTAAAATGGGGTTAAGTTTATTTGGTTATTGAAAAAAATCACTTAACATTTTGGTTATGATATTTGAACTTGTTAAGTTTATTATTTTATAACAAATTTTCACTTAACAAGTTTATGAATCTTGTTAAGTGAAAATAAGAGGTTTTAAAATAAACTGAACTATACTTAAAAATATTTAATGTGATTTAAGTGGATATAAAATTTACGTATATTCACTTAACACGATTCTCTCTTTTTAAGTGGAATAGTTACTTTTCCCTTTTTCACTTAACAAGAAATCTGCTATTCGCTCATTCTGTGTATTAATCTTAATCGTCCAGAAATAAAATGCCTACAAGATAACCATATATCTGACTTATTCATTTAAAACCTTGTGGTATGGACGCAAGATGCCTCCTTTAATAGTAAAAGTGAAGATATTATCCATGAAGTAATCATCATTACACCAATAACAATCGTTATTATCCACAATTATCGTTTTCCTCCGTTATCTCTGATTTTTAAAGTGCGCACAAAAAAGACAGCGACTTTAATCGCTAGCTTTAGAAAATTCCCATGATTTTTTTATGTAGCTATTAATCTGTTAATGAAGTACAATAATTACCGATGTATTGAGTTTGAGTTTTAATTAGAAGAATAAATAAACTGGGATTCATAGAGGGAAAATAGTGGAAAGACCTATTTTAGATAATAATTTGGATAGCCAAACATTTCGCAATTTTTACTTTTTGAAAGAAGAGTTGATAAATTTTTGCAGAGAAAATGGGCTACCTACATCTGGTGGAAAAATTGAGATAACAGAACGGATTGCTCAATTCCTTGATACGGGTGAGATTGTATCTGTTTCAAGAAAAAAGAAAATGACAGTTCCAACATCCAATATTTACTTGGATGCAAAAATCGAACCCAATTTTGTCTGCACAGAGAAACACAGAGCATTTTTTAAGGAACATATAGGAACTACGTTTTCTTTTAATGTGGCTTTTCAAAAATGGCTAAAGAGTAATACTGGTAAAACCTATAGAGACGCAATTGCAGCTTATTATCAAATTCTTGAAGAAAAGAAAAAGGGAAAAAAAACGATTGATCGTCAATTTGAGTATAATATTTATATTCGTGATTTTTTCGCGGATAACCAAGGAAAGTCTTTGGAGGACGCAATCAAGTGCTGGAAATATAAAAAGCAAATTCAAGGACATAATCGCTATGAAAGAGCAGATCTTATAGCTCTTGAATGATAAGTATAAGTATTGTGCAAATTCTCTTGCAGAGAAAGTTTAGCAACGCGAGGAGAAAACTACAAGCAGTGAATGGGGTCAATGCAGAAGAAAATAAGGAGATTTAATGTATGTCAAGTGTTTATCAGAACCGCCCTAAATATGAAAATGATAATTTCACCTTACGCTTTGTAATGAAGAGTGATTCTCGTGATTTATTAGAAGTTTATAGTGATAAAAATGCATTACCATTTTTTAATAGTGATAATTGTCACGGGGATAACTTTTACTATCCGACATTGGAGAAAATGGAAGCCGCCATAGATTTTTGGAATGATTCGTATGAAAAGAAATGGTTCGTAAGATGGGCAATAATTGACAGGAATTTTTCCAAATCAATTGGTAGTATAGAGTTGTTTCATAGAATAGCTGAGGATGATTTTAATCATGTAGGAGTTCTACGCTTAGATTTAAGAAGCGATTATGAAAATGCTGCCGCTATTAAAGAAATTCTATCTATAATTGTTCCGCCTGCTTTTGAACTATTTGAATGTGACGAAATAATCTCTAAAGTTCCGCTATATGCTGTAGAACGAGCACAGGCATTTTCTGAATATGGATTTACAAAATCAGATAGATTGTTGGTTGGAACACTAGACCATTATGCATATAAAGATTATTGGACTATTTACAAATAAACATGGAGAAAGAAAATGTTAGAAATAAAATATGTTGAGCCAAAGAATATTTATTGTAAATCACTATTAACTATTCGTAGAAAAAGTGGATTATTAACTATGAAAAAGTATTTTTTTAATATTATAATTATGGCAATGCTAGTCTTATCGGCATGTGGAACTGAAAAGGAGCCAGATAATTTACAGACTTACACATCTGGAACAAACGACGACTATGCATATATTACTATTGATGACAAGGTATTTGTGCCATTTGTTGCAGTTGATAATGCAGACAGAGGCAATTGGATTGGAATTGTAGATGGTGATGAAAATAACCGTATTTACGAATATAAAGACTATTCTTCTAATGAATGGATAATCAGTTTTTACAATAGCGGTGAAATGGATGGCTCAATGCTTATGCGCGAACAAAGTGTTAATAAATATCCAGATAATTTAACATCGGAATATGATTGGAACAATTAAAACAGTTATCAAGGAAAATAACTAGTTATGTTCTCAATGAGAACAACAGCCTCTTCTGTGGATCAGACAGGAGAGGCATTTTTATTTGTGCTTACTATTTCTCTTGTCGAAAAGTTTAGCAACGCGGGGAGAAAACTACAAGCCGTGAAAGGTAATACTAGGAATAGGAAAACTTAGATTTATTCTTCTTAAATGCTGATATTCATCATCTGCTATTTGCATAAACTCATCCTTATGATATAAGATTAATGTATTAAATTTTAATACTGTACAAATGGAATATCTTCACCCATAATTTGAACATTCCAGATAAAGAGTAATGATAACTGCTTATTTTATTAATATTTTAACCACAAATATAGTCTGATAGGTATTGACTTATAGTTGCGTGGCGACTATTATGATTACAGTGAATGCGTCACATATCTCTGTGTGAGTTGTGACCCAGGGAAGTCTCTGCGGAGCTTCCCTTTTTTTATATTTGGGAGAGTATTTATGGATAAACCTTATCTAAACTACAATGAACAAATTGAAAAGTTGAAATCGAAAGGTCTTACGATTTCTGATGAGAAATATGCCTTAACAGTTTTAAAGAAGTATGGATATTATTCATTAATTTGCGGATATAAAGATGCTTTTAAGAATAAAACCACGAAAAACTATAAGGATGGGACTAAGTTCGAAGAAATAGTTCAGTTGTACGAATTTGATGCTGCGCTTAGAAGATTGTTTTTACAGTATTCTATTATTGTAGAAAAACAATTAAAAGTTCACCTAGCCACTGCGTTCACAGAGAATTTTTCTGAGTCTCAGTGTGATTATTTAGATGTTAACAATTATGACTATGATACATTAAAAAATAGGCAAGATATAAATACGTTAATTAAAGTTATTACATCTATAATAGATAAGGGAAACTATCATTATATTGAACATGCAAAAGCTAATCATAATAACGTTCCTTTATGGGTGTTACTAAATGCTGTTACATTTGGTCAGACTGTCAAGATGTATCAACTTCAAAAACAATCTATAAAATATTGTATTTCAAAAGAGTATCCTTTCTTGAATGAAGGTACACTTGCATCTGTTCTAAGAGAAGTAACTATATGTAGAAATTCATGTGCACACGGAGAACGTTTATATACTTTTAAAACCAGAGAAGCTTGTCCCAAATTGATGTTGCATGAAAAATTAAGCATACCTTTAAATGCAAATGGAAATGAATATACATATGGGCAACGAGATTTATTTTCTGTTGTTATTTCTTTTAAGTATTTATTGGATAGTTCTGATTTTAAAGAGTTTAAAAATAGTCTGAGCAAGTTAATAAAAAGATACCAGAGAGAATCAAAAGCAGAAATTGCAACAATGATTTTAAAAGAAATGGGATTTCCTAGTAATTGGGAAACTATTACCAAATATAGAAAATACTAAGACAAATATGGAAAATATACGGGGGACAAAAAGGGGACAAATAAAAAGACAGTCCCACAAACCTCCTATTTACTAGTGTTTTCGAACACGCACACTATTCCCGTTGAACGCTCGACGTTTCTCCTTTAATCGTAAAAGCGAAGATATTATCCATGAAGTAATCATCATTACACCAATAACAATCGTTATTATCCACAATGAGTGTAATGAAACCTCAATAGATAATAGACTGCCAAGCCATTCTCTATAAGAAATGCATAGAAAAATAGTGCCTATATTTACAAATGATGCCAGTTCATTACATTTGTTTTTGGCTATGAACCAAATGTATTCAAATAAACCAGCACTAATTACAGCTATAACCCCAAGGATAAAAGAAAGGATTGGCCCAACACATTCAGCAGGAATTACCTCTAATATAATGTCACAAATACCAACGAAAAAAACATAATTATAATGCTAAGTGATAGCAGAGATAATGCTAATATTGTTCCAGCTGTTGACGATTTCCCTTGAAAGCTTATCTGAGATTTTTGCCCCCTATAATTAATGAAAAACATAATTAAATAACAAACTATAAGTAGCGCAATGTCATTTGCGTAACTCCAAGAATATCCTTTGCATGAAAGAAATGCGAAATAGAATCTTCCTAGAATAATAATCATAATGATGGCATTAGCAAATAGAGGAATAATCTTTTTTATGGATTCCTTGCGCTTGGAACGCAGCAGTCTTTTGAAGTCTTTCATAGTGAATTCATCATTGTCTGCAGGTTCACCAACAACAAGCTCCTCGATGCTAATCCCCAGGCATGATGATAAACTTTCTAATAGTCCCACATCAGGATAACTTTCTCCGTTTTCCCAATGCGAAACAGCTTTGTTTGATACTCCTATAATAGCTGCTAATTCAGCCTGAGTGTAGCCTTTGCTGATGCGGGCTTCCTTTATAAGCATTCCGGTCTTTTCTTTATCCATAGGAAAATCCTCCTAAGATTAGAATGCCTTATTTACACCTAATTTGCAATCTCTTGTAAGGAGAATCCCTATAGATGCGTGTAAATGCTAAAAATGAACAATATATTTCTTACCCCAAAATAGGGTAGATGCGCTATAATATTACTGCGGGTATATTTAATTCAAAGGGGGAATAACTAAATAATGAAACAACTAAAACCTATTACTAACAAACTTCTATGGGTGTTTGCCTTGGGGCAATTTGGTTGGAGCTTACTTTCAGGAGTGGTATCCAACTGGATGGTCTATTACTACACGGGAACACCTAGTGATCAGAATCCTAACACAGGTCTTTTTGCTTCTGGAATCACACAACATCCAATATTTTTTAAGTTAACATTGTTTGGCCTTGTGCTTGCAGCAGGTCGTATTTTTGATGCTATTACAGATCCTTTAATTGCGGGATGGTCGGATAGAGCTGGTTATAAGGGCGGAAGGCGAATCCCATTTATGCGCGCCATGGCGATACCTTTTTCGCTTTGTACAATTGGGTTATTTGTATTGCCTCAGACAGCTAATGTGCAAGTGAATGATGTAGTATTGTTTGTGTTGCTTATGGTGTTCTATCTTTTTATGACCATGTTTTGTACACCATATAATGCTCTTATAGCAGAGCTGGGAGATACGCAGCAGCATAGAATTAATGTATCAACCTATATTTCATTCACATTTATTGTAGGTCAGTCGATTTCATTCTTGCTTCCAAACCTTGCAGGTGCTCTTGAAGGAAGCTTGGGACAGGTCGCGTCCATTAGAATGGCTGTTGCAATCATGGCTGTTATTGCATGTATTGCTATGTTGATTCCAGCATTTTATATTAATGAAAGAGATTATATCGAGAGCAAGCCTAGCGATACCAAGCCATTTGCATCTCTTGTGAAAACATTTTCCAATGTGCAATTTAGGCATTTTGTTTACAGCGATGTGATTTATTTCTTCGCGTTGACATTGTTCCAAACTGGCTTAGCATTCTATGAGACACAGCTTATGGAGATTGCAGATACATGGACATTTGTCCTAACTGCTACAATGACATTTATCAGTGTATGCTTGTATCCAATTGTAAATATTTTGGCTAAGAAGATTGGCAAGAAGCAGCTTATTATCATTGGTTTCTTTGCCTACGCGTGTGTATTTATGGTGACAACCTTCTGCGGAAAGGGATTACATTGGGGATTCATTATAGCCGTAGCAGCATCTATTCCTATGGCCATCCTTGGAATTCTTCCACAGGCCTGTGTTGCAGATGTGGCAGAGCTTACTAGGTTAGAGACAGGAGAAGATAGAAGCGGAATGTTCTTTGCGGCAAGAACATTTGCTTTCAAGATGGGCCAGGCCATAGCAATGGTAGTGTTTACATCTGTTACAGTTGCCCAGACTAAGCAAAGCTACAGAGCAACAGCTGCGATAGCCTTTGTTACATGCTTTATAGGTGCATGCATATTCTTTACTTTTAATGAAAAACAGATTCTAGGAAGAATAAAAGAGCTTAAGGGTAGCGACGAAATTTAAGATTGAACAAAAAAAGAGATATCCAGCGCGGATATCTCTTTTTTAACCCCCTATTAAATTGCCCTTCCTATCTATTCATGGTAGTTGGTGATAAGAAAACTCCCAAAGAAGCGGCCTGCTCATGAACCTGAGATTCACGCTGTTCGATGCGCTCCTGGATACTTTCGATTAATTCTTTTCCTATACCATCTGCCTTAAGATCTTGGAATAAACTACAATCAAACATTACAAATACCTCCTTGAAAAGTATAAATAATAATATGATTTGCTTTTCTTAAAGATATTATAACATCAACGTAGCAATAAAACTGTGGATAAATTGTGAAATCTAAAACAGCTGACGACAATTGTACGCCACAGACGGACTAGTTTAATGTGTTAAGATAGTCCTGGATGGCAGTTGTAGTAATTTCGTTGTACTCATATGTTGCGTTTGCTGCTTTGGCTTGCTCAGCCTTATTGTAAATTGAGTATCCAATCCAGCCTACGATAGCGATGGCGATTACTGTAACGCATACTAGGCTAGCGATTTCTTCAACTTTTTTCTTTCTTAAAATTGATTTACGATTAGCTTTATCGTGTTTCTTTTGATCTACTTTTTGTTGACTCATTTCTTCTCCTGAACCAGACCGGTATATTTCCAGGTGGAGAGGTCTGGTAAATAAATAACTACAAAATATAGTAACGCAAACCATGGGTGTTTTCAAGAAAAATAGGGATATATTCTCTACTAAAAATATTAAAATAGCTATCCAAACTTCAATATGTTGTGTTAGAATAAGACAAATGTATAAGATTTTTGATTTTCATCAGAAAACATAAATCGTAAATTCCAAGAGGAGAATGTTATGAGCAAAGCGGACATTATTTTCAAGAAGATGTGCCAGGATATTCTTGACAATGGCACAGATACCAAGGATGAGATAGTGCGTCCAATCTGGCAGGATACAGGTGAAAAGGCTTACACCATCAAGCAGTTTGGCGTGGTAAATAAATACGATTTAAGGGACGAATTCCCAGCTCTTACCCTTAGAAAGACCGCTCTTAAATCTGCTATGGATGAAATCCTGTGGATTTATCAGCGCAAGTCTAACAATATTAAGGATCTTAAGCCTCATATTTGGGATGAATGGGCTGATGAAGAGGGCTCTATCGGAACAGCCTATGGCTATGTGGTAGGCGAAAAGTTTGAGTTTAAGGGCGAGATGATTGACCAGATGGATTATGTTCTTAAGCAGCTTAAGGAGACTCCATATTCACGTAGAATTATGACTAACCTTTACCAGTTCCACGATCTTGCTACAGGACATCTTGATCCATGCTGTTACTCAGCTACATACAATGTTACTAAGGATAAGGAATCTGGTAAGCTGGTGCTTAACATGGTGCTAAATCAGCGTTCTCAGGATATCCTTGCAGCTAATAATTGGAATGTATGCCAGTACGCCATCCTTCTAATGATGGTTGCACAGGTAAACGATATGATTCCAGGTCAGCTGGTTCACGTTATTGCTGATGCCCACATCTATGATAGACATGTGGATGCCATCAAGGAATTACTTAGCCGCCCAGAGCTTCCAGCTCCTAAGGTTTCCCTTAACCCAGCGGTTAAGAACTTCTACGATTTCACCACAGACGACCTTATCGTAGAAGGCTACGAAGCCGGCGAACAAATTCGTAATATACCGATCGCTGTCTAAGCTGATTACAGAAAGGAAGAATAAATGAATCTTATTGTTGCGGTAGATAAAAACTGGGCCATTGGCAAGGATAACAAGCTGCTAGTGAGTATCCCAGATGATATGAAGTTTTTTAGAGAGACCACCACAGGTAAGGTAGTGGTTATGGGACGCAAGACCTTAGAAAGCTTCCCTAATAGCAAGCCACTTCCTAACAGGGTTAACATCGTACTTACAAGAGATGCTAAATACGAAGCCAAAGGCGCAGTGGTAGTACACTCTAAGGAAGAATTAAATGAAGAATTAAAAAAGTACAATTCGGATGATATCTATGTTATTGGTGGTGAAAGCATCTACAGATTAATGCTTGATGAATGTGACAGAGCTTTCGTTACCTATGTAGATTATGCTTACGATGCAGATACTTATTTCCCTAATTTAGATGAAATGATCGATTGGAAGCTTGCAGAGGAATCTGAGGAGCAGACATATTATGATATAGAGTTTTATTTTAGAACATATACACGTTAGTTAGCTTTATGAGGAATTAAAGATGGCACTTAATATTACTGGAAGAAAGTTGTTCGTAAAGGCACTGAAGGAAGAAGGAGTAGATACTATATTTGCATACCCAGGCGGTATGATTACAGATATTGTAGATGAGCTATACAAGACCGAGGGTATTAATGTGGTCTTAGGCCGTCATGAGCAGGCTCTTGTACACGAGGCAGAGGGCTATGCCAGAGCTACAGGTAAGACAGCTGTTGTGCTTGTCACATCAGGTCCTGGTGCAACTAATACCATTACAGGCATTGCAGATGCTTATTATGATAGTATTCCTATGGTGATTTTTACAGGACAGGTGCCACTTCATCTTATAGGAAACGACGCCTTCCAGGAGGTAGATATTGTTGGCATGACCCGTTCTATCACTAAGTACGGCGTTACAGTGCGAAATCGTGATGATATGGGAAAGCTTATTAAGATGGGCTTTCAGATTGCATCAACTGGTAAGCCTGGTCCTGTACTTATTGATATTCCAAAGGATATTCAGACTATTTCAGGTAATCCTGAGTATCCTAAACATGTGGATATTCGTGGCTATCATCCTAATGAGACAGTGCATATCGGTCAGCTTAAGAAAGCATATAGATTGCTGAAAAGCGCTAAGCGTCCACTTTTGCTTGCAGGTGGAGGTGTTAGAATAGCAGGTGCAGAAGATAAGCTTTTAGAGTTTGCTGAGAAGATGAACATTCCAGTAACTACCACTGTTATGGCAAAGGGCGTAATGCCTGAGGACCATCCGCTGTTTATTGGTAACTGCGGGATGCATGGAAGATTTGCAGCCAACAAGGCTGTAACAGAATGTGATGTGCTATTTTCCATCGGAACCAGATTCAATGATAGAATCACTGGCGAATTGGATGAATTTGCCCCTAATGCAAAGATTGTCCACGTGGATATAGCTTCGGCATCTATTTCAAGAAATGTGTCAGTAGATGTGCCAGTTACTGCAGATGCAAAGATTGCATTGGATAGATTGGCAGAATATGCAGAGAGAATTAACTGCGAGAAATGGCTTAATAAAATATCAGAGTGGGAGGCAGAGCATCCGCTTTCTATGCCTAAGGCTAAGATAGGAGTTTGTCCTCAGGATGTATGTCTTGCTATTAATGAAGTATTCCCTGATGCAAATATCGTAACAGATGTTGGACAGCATCAGATGTGGGCGTCTCAGTTTATCCAACTTCATAAGGGGCAGCAGTTTATTACATCAGGTGGTCTTGGAACCATGGGATTTGGTTTCCCGGCAGCCCTTGGTGCAGCCATAGGAAATCCTGACAAGCCTGTTGTGCTTATCACAGGTGATGGTGGTTTCCAGATGAATATGCAGGAGATGGCTACTGCTATGTCTGAGAAGCATCAAATAATTATATGCTTATTTAATAATTCTAATCTTGGCATGGTGCGTCAGATGCAACAGCTGTTTTATGGTAAGCGATACGAGATTACAGACCTTACCAGCAAGGATGGCAATTATTATCCTGATTTTATGGCATGGGCGGCTAGCTATAGCTGTAAGGGCATAAGAGTAACCGAGGAGGCGCAGATTCTGCCAGCTTTCAAGGAAGCAAGGGAGCACAAGGGTGGTCCAATCCTCTTAGAATTTATTGTTTCACCAGACGATTTAGTACTTCCTATGGTAAAAAGTGGCACACCACTTAGCGACATGATACTGAGGTAGATGATATGAAAAATAGATGGATTGCATTATACGTTGAAAATCAGGTTGGTGTTTTGGCAAAGGTTTCAGGGCTCTTTTCTGCAAAGTCATACAATTTGCAGACTCTTACAGTTGGCACTACAGAAAGGGAAGATGTTTCTCGAATGACAATCTCTGTAATGGCTGATGACGCTACCTTTGAGCAGATCAAGAAGCAGTTAAATGCCATGGTTGAGGTAATAAAGGTTATTGATTTAACATCTATGCCTATACATATGAAAGAAATCCTTTACGCTAAGGTTTTTGGACTTAACAGCGAAGGCAAGACAGAAACTTTTCAGATTGCAGAGGTTTTCAATCAGGGCGGAAATGTTAAAATAGTAGATATAGGTAATGATTCAGTTTTGTTTGAATGTACTCTTACAGAACGTAAAAATAACGAGCTTATAGCTCTTTTAAAATCTAGATTTAAGAAAATAGAGGTGACTAGAGGCGGCGCAGTTGCTGTTGAATCTATCAGTAGTTCGTGCCGATAGGGAGAAGGGAATGAAGAGATTCAAAGGATGCCTTGCAATATTTATAATTGCGGCTCTTTGCTTATGTTCGTCGGCTGCCCAGGCGTCACAGTCTGAAGTAGACAGGCTAAAGCAGGAATCGGAAAAAGCGAAAGGCACTGTAAACGAGCTAAACGACAAAAGAAAGCAGGTTGAAGGAACTAAGCAACAGTTAGAGGGGCAGGCTGATAGCCTTTCAGGGCAGATTAGTAATCTAAACAATCAAATATCTAATGTAACAGGGGAAATATCTGAAACAGAAGAGGATATAGCTAAGGTAGAGGCTGATATTGAGGTGCTAAAGGAGCAGCTGGAGCAAAATCAGGCATCTTTAGATGCACAAAAGGAAAGCATGAAGCTTCGCATTCAATATATGTATGAAAACAGAACTACAAATACCTTGGTTAACTTTTTAGAAAGTGGTTCGATTTCAGAGTTTTTACAAAGACTGGAATATATGGCTCAGATTACTGCTTACGACCAAAAGGCCGTAGAGAAATTTGAGGCAACCCAAAAAGAAATAGAAGATACAAAAAGTGCAATCGAAGAAAAAGGCCAGGAACTAAGCGCCTACCAGGATAATCTGGAGTCCAAGAAGACTCAGCTGGGAGTATTGGTAGGAGATACATCGGCAGCTTTGAATATTACTAATTCTCAGATTGCCGACACCCAGGCTG
Organism: Pseudobutyrivibrio sp.; assembly: GCF_017471675.1. Lineage (GTDB taxonomy): Bacteria > Bacillota > Clostridia > Lachnospirales > Lachnospiraceae > Pseudobutyrivibrio. The sequence continues at coordinate 30,557 of NZ_JAFUSK010000040.1, read as the reverse complement.
CTATAGAACAAATAGAAAAGCAGCTGCAGGAGGCAAAGGATTACGAAAAGAGAATCCAAAAGCAATACCAGGATGCCCAGGTGGCATTGGCTGAAAAGTTAGCTGGTGAGCATGGTGGATATTCCGGAGGCTACAGCACATCTGATGAAGAGACACTGATATTGGCTGCACTTATCCAGGCAGAGGCGGCAAATCAGGGAGATGCAGGGCGACTTGCGGTTGGTTCTGTTGTTATGAACAGGGTAGCCAGCTCAAAGTTTCCAAATACCGTTTCAGGGGTAGTATATGCATCAGGCCAGTTTGCTCCTGTTACATCAGGCCGTGTTGCTCTTATATTAGCTGAGGGGCCTAATAGTGCATGCCAATATGCGGCTGCACAGGCGATAGCTGGTAATACTAATACAGATGCACTATTTTTCTGTACATATACATACGCTCAGAGCCTACATGATTCTCAGGTGGCAGCTGGGCAATCAGGATTTTTAGATAGAACAGAGGGCACAACAATTAACGCCCATTATTTCTATAACTACAAATGAGTGCCGGCAGATTCTAATGGGATTTGCAGCACTTTAGTAAGTGGAGCTTACAAATATGAATTAATAAGGAGGAAAAATTATGGCAACACCACACAACGAGGCGAAGAAAGGGGATTTCGCCAAAACAGTACTTATGCCAGGAGACCCACTACGTGCTAAATTCGTAGCTGATAATTTCTTGGAGGATGTTAAGTGTGTAAACACAGTTCGTAACTGCCTTGGATTTACAGGTACCTACAAGGGAGTTCCAGTTTCAGTAATGGCAAGTGGAATGGGTATGCCTTCAATCGGTATCTATTCTTACGAGCTTTACGCATTCTATGATGTAGAAAACATCATTCGTATCGGTTCAGCAGGAAGCTACACAGATAAGCTTAATGTTCTAGATGTAGTTATTTCTGAGAGCGCTTATTCAGATTCTACTTTTGCTAAGTACACAAACGGAGTAGAGGACAAGACACTTTATCCAAGCAAGAAGATTAACGATATTGCTATCGCAAAGGCTAAGGAGCTTGGTATCGATGCTAAGCTTGCTAAGGTTCATTCTGCAGACCAGTTCTACACAGCACCAGAGATGGGCGGCTGGAAGGCAGTTAAGGAGCGTTGCGGTTGCGATTGCGTAGAGATGGAAAGCTTCGCACTTTTCAACAACGCTAACATGCTTGGAAAGAATGCTACTTGTATGCTTACAATCTCTGATTCATTCGTAACATCTGAGGAAATCCCAGCAGAGGATCGCCAGAAATCATTTACAGAAATGATGAAACTTGCACTTGAGACAGCTATTGCTTTGTAATTAATAAAGATTTTATGTATAAGATATAAAAAAATGTGCCCTGTATTTTGCAGGGCACATTTTCATTTTCCAGAACTAAGATAGTATTTTAACATATAATAAAGCATAGATTTTTGATCAGGATAAAGTTCTTCTAATAATTTTCTAAAATCATCATCTAAATATTCCGTTTGACTGATGGTAGATTCACTTACTAAATTAGCAATATCGCAATTACATATATCTGCAATATTAGAAAGCATTTCCAGGTTTGGATGTTCTATTCCTCTTTCCATTTTACTAACATACCCAACTGAAATATTAAGAAGTTCAGCCAATTTTTCTTGGGTTAGTTTTTTGCCCTTTCTATAAGATTTAATCCTTGTTCCAATTAGCTTGTAATCAACTGCCATTATATCCCCCTCGTCTGTTGAACTTAAAAAAAGTCATATATAAATGCTTCATATAAATATTTTCTGAAATATTCAATAAAGAAATAGGTAGTAATAACTATTAATTAGTAGCTATAGCTATTGATTTTCAGATAAAGAATAAGTAAAATATGAATTGGATATGTATTTACAGGGGATTTACAGAATTATGAAAAAGAAAAAGACTAAATATTTCATTGCATTAATTGCATTTCTAGTAGTTATAGCTATTGGTATTGTCCTCATATTAAGAGAGGCTCAAAAAAGAAAATCGGCAGCAGAGAAAATTGAAGAAATCACCGAAGTTGTTAATGATGTCGAGCCTGTTAAAGATGAAGTAGAAGAAATGCCATATAGTAATCTTGGAATCGAAATCCCCGAGAAGAATTTAGATTGGAACAAGCTTCATAAAGAAAACGAAGATATATATGCTTGGATTACAGTGACGGATACAACGGTAGATTATCCGGTCCTTCAGCATCCTACAGATAATACGTATTATTTGAACAATAATATTGATGGTACACCTGGTTATCCTGGCTGTATATATACAGAAGACTATAATGCTAAGGATTTTAGTGATAAAAATACAGTGCTGTATGGTCATAACCTTAAGGATAAGACAATGTTTTCTTCACTTCATAATTATGAGGAAGAGGATACATTTTCAAAAGAACAGTATATATACATATGGACAGAGAATGATGTGTTTGTATATAAGGTTTTTGCTGCGTATGAGTATAATTCCAATCATTTATTACTGAATTATGACTACAACAATGAATATGTATATGAACAATACATAAAGGATATTTTTAATGTAAAAGATAATGGCTATGGAATAGCTAATATCAAAGACGACATTGATGTAACTAAAGAGGATAGAATAATTACTCTTTCGACCTGCACGACAGATCATAATTCTGATCAAAGATTTTTAGTTGTAGGAGTATTAATTCCTCCTGAAGAGTAAGATAAAGGTTTTATTATGCTTGATAACAATATTACTACAGAAAAGAAGAAGCTGACAGTTGGATTGAGGACGATTATTACAATCTTGACAATAATTATTGTAATAGTGGGGATTGTCTTTGTCTTAAGGCTTGTTGGAAAAAGCCAATTGAGTAAAGCAATAGCAGGTGAACGTAATGCTGATGTGGGGGAAAGTAGTACAGCATTATCAGAAAATCAGATTCTATATAAAGGTAAGGTGTATCAGCTCAATGAGGATTTGATATCAGTTCTTGTGATGGGAATTGATGCAGAGACGGTAGATGATGTTGGAGGACAGAGCTGGAAAGCTGGTGACACAGCAAATAAGGGAGGGCAGGCGGATACATTATTTTTAACTGTAATCAATCCTCATACAAAGGAAATATCTTTCATTGCAATTAATAGAAACACTATGGCAGATGTTGATGTTTGGGATGATGAGGGGAACTATACAGGCGTGATAACACAACAGATTTCTCTTCAGCATGGTTATGGAGATGGTGGAGTGGAAAGCTGTGAGAGGCAGGTAAAAGCAGTATCCAGGATGTTATTTAATATACCGATTAATTCTTATGCTGCCATAAGCATGGATGGGGTCCCAAAGCTTAACGATGCTATTGGAGGAGTTGATGTAACAGTATTGGATGACATCGTATACCCAGAATATAACATGAATCTTCATACAGGAGAAAATGTCACATTAAAGGGTAAAACGGCATACTGGTATGTTCGATTGAGAAATGAGAACGCATTTAACTCTAATCAGTTAAGACTTGATAGACAAAAACAGTATCTCAAGGCCTTTATAAATAAAGCTAAAGAAAAGTCATTATCGGATATACGTATTGCGTTGGATTTGTATAAGACCATGGGAGAGTACATGGTTACTGATATCGATTTAAGCACATTCACCTACATGGCTACAGAATATTTAGACTACGATTTTGATTTGGACAATATATATACCTTAGAAGGTGAAACTATGAATGGAACTCAGTTTGAAGAATTCTATATGGATGAGGATGCGGCTGAGGAGATGATAGTTAATTTGTTTTATGAAGAAGTTAAATAGGTATCACTTAGGGGACCACACCTCTAATTTGATATATAAACCACATGAATTTAGGAGAGGAGGAAATCACACATGAAAAAGTCAGTAATTACAGCGCTTACAGCTGCTATGGTTATTACATTGAGCTCTATCACTGCATTTGCAGCTCCTAGTGCTACAGTTCCTGCAGCTGAGACACCAGCAGTTGGAACAGCAGTTGAAGCAGTAGCTTCTCCAGAAGCTTATGATGCAGCAACAACAGTTTCTACAGGATATAAAGAGACAGCTGTTTCAGCAACAACAGTTAAGTCAGCATCTGTTGCAACACAGAACATCATTCTTAACAATCTTGATAAGCTTGGTGATCCTACTATTGCACAGGCAGCAGCAGATCCTAAGAAAACTGTTTCAGCAATCGTTCGTACAGTTGTTGATGTAACACCAGCAGGTGCTACAAAGAATGCGGCTGGCAACTATGAGTTTACACTTTCTTGCAACTATATTGGTACAGGTAGAGTATATGTACTTCACTATTTAGAGAAGTCAAAGTCTTGGGAAATTCTTGTACCAAAGGCAGCTACTAAGGGTGCAGTTACAATCGAGTCTGCAACACTTTCACCATTTGCAGTAGTAGAATTAAACGTTGCTTCTGTAGCAGCTCCAGCAACATCACCAAAGACAGGTGAGACACTTCCAGCAGCATTAATGTTTATTGTGATTGGTGCAGCAGGTGCAGTAGTTTGTACAAAGAAGGTATTAGCTTAAATAATAATTATCACTTGAAATTTTGGGCTTGAATTAAAAGATTAGATCTAATTTTAATTCCGAAATCATGTGGTTGATAAGGACTACAGGGGATGCCAAGTGCATTCCCTGATATTTGAGGATGAGATGAAGAAAATACTATTTTTAACTACAATCAGTGGATTCTTACCTCAGTTTGAAAGCAATGATGTGAAGCTTTTGAAGGAGATGGGATGCGAGATACATTATGCATCTAACTTTAGAAATCCCATTTATACATTTGATGAAGAAAAATTAATTAAACAAGGGATAATATTTCATCAGATTGATATTGAAAAAAGTCCTGCCAGTACCAAGAACTTCGGTGCTATTAAGCAGGTTATAGATATAATTGATAATTACGAGATAGATATTGTACATTGCCATAACCCTATGGGAGGCGTTGTGGCTAGAGTGGCTGCAAAGCTTTGCGCTAGAAAGCCATATGTGATATACACTGCCCATGGATTCCATTTTTATAATGGAGCGCCAATAAGGAATTGGGTTTTATATTACACAGTAGAAAAATTCTTGGCAAGATGGACAGACCAGATTATTACAATCAATTGCGAAGACTATGAGCGTGCTAAGACTTTTAAATTAAAGGATGGGGGAAAAGTCGCTCAGATTCATAGTGTGGGAGTGGATGAAAAACGTTTTTGCCTGCGAGAGAAAAATCTGGCTCTTCGTAGGAGCTTTGGCATTCCTGATGATGCATTCGTTATTGTAACAGCTGCAGAATTAAACAAGAATAAAAATCAAAAAATAGTTATTGATGCCTTGGCTTATCTTAAGAATAAGAAAGGCTTTGATATAAGCAAGGTATATTACCTCATATGTGGTAAAGGACCTAATTTGTCAGTGTTGGAAAGGCAGATATCTGAATACAACTTCAAGTCCCAAGTTAAACTGTTAGGTTTCAGGACCGATATGCCTGAAATTTTAAGTATTGCAGATGTCTTTGCCTTCCCTTCACATAGAGAAGGTTTGGGAATTGCTGCAGTTGAGGCACTACTTTGTGGAGTTCCTCTTATCGTGGCAGATAACAGGGGAACAAGGGAGTACGCAATTGATACTGTAAATTCTATTGTGTGTCGACCGGATTCTGTAAAGGATTTCGCAAACGCTATAGAAACACTTATGGTTGACAAGAACTATAGAGATAGATTGTCAAAAATATGTAGGCGGTCTGGAATGATATTTACAGTGCATGAAGTTGAGAAAACTATGAAGAAGGTATATGGGGCATGGATAAACCGCTAGTTTCCGTTATTATGGGTGTTTACAATCAATGGGATGAGAAGATTTTAAGAGAGGCAGTATCTTCCATTCTAAATCAGTCTTACGACAATTTAGAATTTATTATATGGGACGATGGCTCATGTGATGAAGCAGCAAAAATTGTACAGGGGTTGAAAGAACTAGACGAGAGAATTGTAGTAATGCGTCGTTTAGAAAATAAAGGTCTAGCCTTTTCTTTAAATGAATGTATATTACATGCAAAGGGAAAATATATTGCTAGGATGGATGCTGATGACGTTTCTCTGCGAACAAGACTTGAAAAGCAAGTTGATTTCTTGGAGGAACATGCTGAGTATGCGTGGTGTGGATGTAATACAGAGCTATTTGATGAAAATGGTGTTTGGGGAGAGCGACCATATCCAGAAATTCCACAGATGATGGATTACTACAGATTTTCACCTTATGCACACCCATCGGTAATGTTTAGAGCGGAGATATTTGATGAAGGAAGAGGATACCTTGCTACTGAGGAAACCCTTAGATGCGAAGACTATGAAATCTTTATGCACCTAATTCAAAGAGGATTAAAAGGATACAATCTGCAAGAAACATTATTTAGATATAGAGAAACTAAAGAATCTTATAGAAAGAGAAAGACAAAATATCGTATAAACGAAGCGAAAACAAGATATAGAAATTATAAACAGATGGGTAAGCTGTTTCCAATTGGGTGGGTGTTTGTACTTAGACCTATAGTTGCATGTCTGGTTCCACCAGTATTATTAGAGTTTATTAAGCGTTCGGAGGGAATAAAGCGTAAGGATGATTCCAGAAGAGAGGCTGCATCAGTACAACTCAATATTGAAAGCGAGTCCGAATCACTCAGAAGCTTTGAGACTTTCGCTGGAACAGTTAGGCAAACAAGCTGATTATTATGATAAAAGCTTCTTGCATGTATATGCTCCTGTTATGACTGAATATGTTAGTTGGGTGTTAAAGAGGGCAAAAGCTGATGGTATAAATAGGTTGTATTTCTTAGCTAGGGATGGTTGGCTTATGTACGAATTGGCTAAGAAATTGATGCCAAAACTTGGAATAGTTATCGATTTAAGGTACATACATGTGTCTAGGTATGTTTTAAGAAATGCAGAATATCATTTTATTGGCAGGAAATGCATAGATTCAATATGTGTAGGTGGTATAGATATTACATTTGAAAAGCTGATGAAGCGTTGTGCTTTATCTGATGAAGAAATATTAGAGGTTGCAAAAGAACTTAGATTTGAAGATAGACTAAAAGAATGCTTATCTTATGCGCAAATTCAGGAGTTGAAGGCGCGGATAGATGCTTTTGGTATTTCTTTTTTTGAAATGGTTCAGGAGCACTCTGAATATTTTTATAAAAGTATTACTGATTATTTTGAGTATGTTGGACTCACAGAAAATATCGTATATGCGATAGTAGATAGTGGATGGCTTGGAACAACAGCAGTCAGCATGGGAAATATTCTAAGTCATATGTTAAAAAGAACTGTAAAAGTGAATGGATACTATTTTGGTATATATGATATCCCTAAAAACGCTGATGGTAAATGCTTCAAATCCTACTATTTACATCCGAATAAAGATATTTCAAGAAAGGTTAGATTTTCCATTTGCTTATTTGAAACCTTATTTTCATCGCCAGAGGGAATGACGATGGGATATGAAAATAAAAATTCTGTTATAAAACCTATTTGCAGCGGTGCTGGTAATCCGAATGAAAAGCTGCTTAGACGTAATAAAGAATTATTAATGTTATATGAAGGATATTTAAAGGCAGGGGATTTGAGTATTGGAATAGTAACAAAGCTCCTGTCTTTATTTATGGGAAGTCCAACGAAGATGGAGGCTAAGTTGTTTGGCTCATTACAGTTCTGTGATGATGTATTGGAACTTCAGATGCAAAATGTTGCTGCCAATTGGGATATGGATGAGCTAAAAAAGCAGGGCTTCTTACGAAAAGTTACTATTAAGTTTTTCAATAGTAAAGAAAAGCTTCATGAAAGCGGATGGCCAGAGGGAAGCATTGTTAAACTTTTAGGGAATAGTGTTAAATGCAGATGGGCATTATTTAATGAACGTCTATATAAAAGAGGGATGTATGTTAGAAAAGCTATTAAAGTATAAAATCTATTTAATATCTGCGGTGGCATTGGTATCTGTTGTGACTGTAGGTCTAGTGGTAAATAAAATTACAGTTAAGGCGGATGATGCTTCCATTCATTTTGGCTCTACATCATATAGCTCCAATGAGGGTGAGTCTTTTCCAGTGGGTGTATATATTAATACAGAAAGTGGCACTGGTTCTTATGCTGTAACTATAAAATATGATCCAAGCAAAATGGAATATTTAGGTGGTGCAGATGGAGCCGACACTGCCGGAGGATATCTGGCCTTTGTTGGAGAAAGTGGTGGTCCTGAGATTAAATACATGGTTAATTTTAGACCAAAAACAAATGCGGGAGATACGGCAGTTAGCTTTGCTTCGGCTGAGATATACAACGATTCGGGCGCTGCATTTAATATTTCTGCATCTAATCCTGCGCCTATTACTGTTGCTGCGCCTGCAGATGAAGAAGAACAGGAAGAAACGGTAACTGAAGAAGAGGCGGATGTAGCTGCAGAAGAAACACAGGCTGAGACTATACAAGAAGAGCAAACTCAGGAAGAGCCATTAGTTGCCGAGGAAGAGCAGGTACAACCTGTTAAAGATGCGCAGCAGGAAGAAATAATATCTGAGGCTGTAGAAGATACGGCACAATCATATGAGGAGGAGAAAGTAAAGTCTATTATGTATCACCCTTATTTTGTAATAGGTGTGGTATTTATTGGGATTATCGTATTTACACAGATTGTTGTGGCTCTTATAAAAAGATTCTTTGGAGATAAATTATCTAATCAATCTGGAGTAAAAGAAAAAAGCAGGCTCAAAAAGAAAAGAGGAATAGCTTCACAACATACAGTTTCTAAGTTGGATGTTATGGATTTGGAAGACGATGGCTCTGTTATAACGGTAGAGGATATATATAATTCAGATGATAATAATGAAAATTACGAGCCAGTGATTTCTGTAGATGATGTTACTATGGAATTTCATATAGCAAGCTCTCAGGCCTCTGGGCTTAAGGATTATATAATCCAGTTTTTGAAGCGACAGATAAGTTACCGTAAGCTGTTTGCTCTATATCACGTAAGCTTTGATGTTTATCGTGGAGAGATTGTAGGAATTATTGGGACAAATGGTTCCGGTAAATCTACATTGTTAAAAATAGTTTCAGGAGCTTTGCGCCCAACAGAAGGCAAGGTCACTGTAGATAGGAAAAAGGTTCAACTTCTAACTCTTGGAACAGGGTTTGACATGGAACTTACTGGCAAGGAAAATGTTTATTTAAATGGTGCTATTATAGGCTACAGTAAGCAGTTTTTGGATGAGCATTACGATGAGATTGTTGCTTTTGCTGAACTTGAGGATTTCATGGATGAAAAGGTTAAAAACTATTCCAGTGGTATGGTAAGCCGACTGGGTTTTGCTATAGCTACAGCTGGTGATGCTGCTGAGATACTTATTCTGGATGAAGTGCTTTCAGTAGGTGATGAATTTTTTAGAAAGAAAAGCCTTGCTAGGGTTAAGGAGTTGATTCATAGCGGTAGCACTGTGCTTATTGTTAGTCATAGCATGGAGACTATTATAAGCAATTGTAGCAAGTGTGTGTGGATAGAAAAAGGTGAACTTAAGATGGTGGATGAACCTAAAAAGGTTTGCGACGCTTACAGAAAAATGAAAGAGGGAGAAGCCAGCTAGGATTATGAACTATGGTATAAGACAATATATATTTGTAATCCGTCAGTTAACAGCTAGAGAGATTACTAGAAAATATGCAAGATCATTCCTTGGTATCATATGGTCTGTACTAAATCCGTTGTTATTTATGATTGTAATGAGCATAGTGTTTAGCGGATTTTCCACAAATAGGACTATGTATCCAGTGTATTATGTTACAGGGTTTACACTGTGGTCAATGTTCAATACGGCAACCACTACTAGTATGACGGCATTCGAAGATAACAAAAATCTATTTCAAAAGACCAAACTCCCTAGAGAGATTTTTGTATTGTCCAGAGATTACACAGCGTTAGTTAATCTTGGATTTTCATGTATAGCATTACTTATTGTGCTTGCGGTGTTTAGGGTTAGATTGAATTGGACAGTTATTATATTTGTGGTGGATGTATTTTTTGAAATGCTATTTTCGATTGGCGTTTCGTTTATACTAGCTACAATTTATGTATTTTATAAAGATATAAAGTTCCTATGGAGAAACTTCATAGTTCTTTTGGTGCACATGGTGGCAGTGTACATTCCAATAGAAAGATATCCAGAAAGCTTGCACGAAATTACCAGGTTAAATCCTTTGTATTTTTACCCTAATATAGCAAGACGTTGCGTGCTTGAAGGCAGTGTAGATGTGCAGGAACTGAAGCTTATGGTCATTTGGGGAGTAGGAATGTTTTTGGTAGGATTATTGGTTTTTAAGTATAAGGAAAATGATATAGTGAAAAAACTGTAAGCCTTCTCATTGTGAGAAGGTTTTTTTTAACAATAGCATAAAATTAATTGAAACTATGTTATTATATTTAAAAAGAAAAAATACAAGGGGATTAATATGCTCAATATTATATATGGTGAAATAGAAGAACAAAACTACATATTTGACCCAGATACCTTTTTTAATAATACTTATGAAGATGAGTGGATAACAGACAAGCTTTCTATTAAGATGATCAAAGATGTTGATAAGTCAGAGGTTATAGGACCTCATCTTATAGAGAGTCCAGTACTTGGGCCTATTTCCCAAAAGGAATTATCAGGTGGAGTGAAAACTCTTATATTGATTAATAACGATTTGAATCATATTTTCAATGCTTCTGCATGTGGCGATAATTGTGCCAAATGGCTTTTAGAAATAGGAAAAGTTAAGGATGTTACTATCAGGCTTGGGTATTTTATGGATTTTGGAGATGGAGACTTTGAAATTATAGTAAAAAATACAGGTAAGCTAGTTAGAAACAGGTCTGAACTAGATGCTGAAATAATTGATAATAATCTAATCTAGGAGAGAATATGAGAGGAAAATATTCTATAGAAATATACAACAACAAACTTCATTATCAATTTGAGGTGAAAAGAAATATTACTATAATACAAGGTAACAGTGCAACGGGAAAAACAACGCTGATTAATATGATTGCTGATTATTCCAGGCTTGGTAATAGCTCGGGAATAGTGCTTAATTGTGATAGAAAATGTTATGTGCTCCCGAATGAAAGATGGCAGGATTTTATCATTAATACTAAAGATAGCATTATTTTTGTTGAAGAGAACATGCCATTTATTAAGACAGAAGAATTTGCAAAATGCTTACATCACTCAGATAATTATTATGTAATCGTTTATAGAGATAGCCTTCCACAGTTGGCGTATAGTATTAATGAAATATATGAGATTCGTGAAGATAGAGAAAGTCAAAAATATATCAAGCCTAATCTAGTGTATCAATCAATATATAATATTTATAATTTAGATACGCCTACTAATGTCACACCTGATGTGGTTATCACAGAGGATACAAATTCTGGATATGAATTTTTTGATGAACTCTTTCAATGTGCTTGTGTGTCTAGTAGTGGAAAGACAAAAATGCATAATCAGATGAAAAGATATGCAAATGAGGGAAAGACAGTGCTGGGGATTGTTGATGGGGCGGCTTTTGGTGCAGATATGCAGAAGATGATGAGAACAATTTCTGAATATAAGAATAATTGCATTATTTATGCTCCAGAATCATTTGAGTACTTATTACTAAAGTCCAACATATTCAATGTCCCTAATGGAATATTGGAAGAAACATATGATTATGCAGAAAGCAAAATATATGATAGCTGGGAACAATTTTTTACCGAGCAATTACGTAGCATTTCACTTGATGCAGGACACAATTATTCAAAACGGCATTTAGATAGATTCTTTTTATCAAATAGGTGTATAACTAAGGTTAAGAAATTAATGGAATTTGTTAATTGTTGAAGTTGATTCTATAGGCTCTAGCACGACTTTTGTGCTAGAGCTTCTTTTATATTCAGAAACAAGTAGTAATAACTCTGAATGCAGAGCATTATTGTAATACTAAAGGTTTGCTAAAAATAAGGTTGGATACTAAAGGTTGACGGGGATAAGACTTGCTAAGAAAACAAAAGGTTACGCATTTGCTTATCAATTATTAGGTTATTGGTATTTTGAAAAGTATGTCAATGGAAAAGATGAAATCAACTACATTTAATACCTACAAAGAAAGATTGGTAGGGAAAGGAATCATAGCAACATCAAACAATCACGATGGATTGTATTGGCTTACATTACCTGAGTTTGGAGATTATGTAAGACTATATCATATTGAAGATGAATAAATGAAGACAGCCCTAGGATATATTTAATCCTAGGGCTGTTTTGTAACATGTGCGAGCTATGACTGTTTTAAATAGAGAAAATAGTTGTTAAATGGTGGCTATAGCTATTGATTTATCCATCCATATTACTTAAAATATAATCAATGCAAGAGCATTATTGTATTGGGGAATAAGGTTATGGCGGAGAGAGGGTTATGTGTCTTAAAACCACATCTATTTAGATGATTCTATCTACTTATTACCAAAACTTTTAATTTAAAAAATTAATTGGAAAGCCTAAGGAAGAGTGGCAGGGGGAGTTGTGACAAAATTAAAAAATAGAGTACATTTGGCTTTAAATATTTGCACCTACAAACGTGAAGACCAACTAAAGCATAATATTTCTCAACTACTACAGTCAAAGTTTTTTGATGATTTAGAAGAAGAATATTATGGCAAGTTGGATATCTTTATTGTGGATAATGCATCTGAAATTAATATGGATTCCAATCCATTTGTTCATCTGTTTCACAATCCTAATACAGGTGGGTCAGGAGGATTTCAAAGGGGAATTGAAGAAATCCGTAAATACGATAATGAATTCACACATGTAATTTTTATGGACGATGATGTTAGTTTTGAAAATAGTTGTTTCTATATTCTGTTTGATTTCTTGAGGACAGAAGAAGAAATATACAAGAAACGTCCAGTGGCAGGGAGGATGATTGATAAAGATAATCCTACAATTCAATGGACAGCAGCTGAGAAATGGAATGGTGGAGATATACAGCATGTTGAATTCCTGCGTGACATCAGTGATGGCACATATCAACCTGGTAAGGTCAATTATGACATTGATGCTGATTATGGCGGTTGGTGGTTCTGTTGTTATCCCTATAGCTTTGTTAAAGACAATGATGTGATGCCCTTTTTCATTCACTGTGATGATGTTGAGTACGGACTACGTTGCGGCGAAGTTCCGATTATTATTGAGGGTGTTCAGGTATGGCATGAGACATGGGAGAAGAAAATGAACCCTGTGATGCTATATTACGATACTAGGAATACATTGTTTGTGAATGAGATGTATGGATATATTTCAGAACCAAAAAAATTATTGTTTAACTGGAAGACTCAGATAACATCTTATCATGTTCAAGAAGATTATTTAAATGAATATATGGTAATTATAGGAATGAGAGACTTTTTGCGTGGAATCCAGTGGCTGAGAAAATTAGATACACGTAAAAATCATGTAAAGTTAGTCTCGATGCCAATTAGTAAATATAGAACTGCCATTAGTTGGAGATTGGTAGAAAGAAAACTTCGAAGGGAATAGTGAGAAATAATGATAAACAATACACCTAAAATATCAATTATTGTACCAATATGTAATGTCGAAAAGTACCTATGTCAATGTCTGGAAAGTATTAGAAAACAGACTTTAAGGGATATAGAAGTTATTTGTATGGATGACGGTTCAACAGATGCTTCAAGTGAGATTATTGATACTTTTGTTAAGAAAGACGGCAGATTCTCTGTTGTACATAAAGAAAATTCAGGCTACGGAAATACTATGAATAGAGGCTTTGAATTGGCTAAAGGAGAATATATAGGTATTGTAGAAAGTGATGATTATATTGTACCTAAAATGTATGAGGACTTATATGCACTGACTGATGATGGAACTGTTGATGTTGTAAAGGGAAACTTTTGGGATTGCTATGATGAAAACGATGGAACTGTAACAAAAGTTGTAAATCGTGAGCGAAAAGAAATGCCAGATGTTATAGAAAAATTTTATTTATCTGAGTATCCTCAGATCCTTTGGGGGCATCCATCAATTTGGTCTGGTATATATCGAAGAGATTTCATTTTAAGTAATGGCATTAAGTTTAAAGAGGTTGAAGGCGGAGGTTGGGTCGATAATCCGTTCTTTTTTGAAACTTTATGTTTGGCAAAGAGCATTAAATGGACTAGGCGACCTTATTATTGTTACAGGAAAACAAATTCGGCATCTTCTTCAAATGAGTACAACTTGAAACTTCCTATGGAAAGGATGATTGATAATTTAGATGCCATAGATAAGTGTAATCATGCTGACGAGGAGACATTGAAATTTGCATATGCAAGAGCATTAATGTATCTTATTGGATTAACCCAGGAAAAGTCATACATACGATATAAAGATTCCGTTCGCCCCTATATGAGAAAAATGCTTAACAATCTGAAGCAGGATGTTATTATTGATGATTTTAATATATGGGATCAAAAGAATTATTTTAAATATCGGTCTCCATTATATGACCTAATTCCTTCTCAAGGGAAAGTATTAATATACAATTGGGTTCCATTTGATAATCCTGGTAGTGTTGGTGGCGGTGTAACTATTTACTGCAAAAATCTAATTCAAACTTTACTGAGAAAACGTCCAGATATTCAGATTTATTTCCTTAGTAGTGGATGGGCTTATGATGTATCGGTAAATGATACCTTTATAAGACAAACGGATAATATTTTTGGAGAAAGATTAAGAAGCTTTGAAGTTGTTAATTCTCCTATACCAGCACCAATAGATATGTGTTTTATGAATCCGGAAATAACATTTAGTAATGATAAATTGCGAAAAGTTATAGATAGTTTTATGGAGGAGAATGGGCCTTTCCTGGCGGTACATTTTAATAATATTGAAGGCTTGTCGTTAGATGTGTTCGATTTAAAGAAAAAATATAGTCAGACAAAATTTATTTATTCAATTCATAATTATATTCCTTTTTGCATGACTGGATTTTACTTTGATAGAAAAGAGAAACGTATCTGCGATGCAAAAAAAGATTCAGTGAGATGTGATAAATGTATAGATAGAAATACATTTAAAAATATAGAAGTAGAGATTATAAAACGTGGTCAGTATCCAGTGCAGGATGCCTATAAATATGATGAATATGGGTGGCTTGATGCATTAGGATTGGGAGATATTAATACTAAAAGACCAGCTACAACTTTTACAGAGTTTACAGTCAGGGCAACGGAGGCTATAAATGAAAACTTTGATTATGTTTTAGCGGTTTCAAAGAGGGTAAAAGACATTGCTATTGAGAATGGAATAGATAATAACATCTTGAGTATTGATTACATTGGTACAAAGATAGCGGGGTATCAAATCGGAAAATCATCTAATCCTGTTAGAGATTATTTCACTATAGTCTATCTTGGTTCAGATTTGGGCTATGTAGAAAAGGGATATCCTTTCCTATTAAATGCATTGTCGCGGTTGGAAACTGACTATGCTAAGAGGATAAATCTTATTCTAACCACCACAACAAATGGTAAGGATAAGTCTATAGAAAGTAAACTAGACGCATTTAATGACATAAAGATAGTACATGGATATCGGCATTCTGATTTACCTAGTATTTTACGGAATGCAAATTTGGGAATTATACCAGTATTGTGGGAAGATAATTTGCCGCAGGTAGCGATAGAAATGGTAGCTAACGGAATTCCAATCCTATGTAGTGATGCTGGGGGAGCAAGTGAACTTTGTGATTCGGAAATTTTTAGATTTGAAAATGGTAATGAAGCACAGTTCATCGAAAAATTAAAGAGAATAATAGATTCCCCTTCACTGCTAGATACATATTGGAAAAATCATACAGGACTTACAACGATGGATCAGCATATAGCATCATTATCAAAGTATTATGGCTTGCCAGAGGAAGTAGGGGGAAGCTTGTCACTTAAGGATTATGAGGATTTACTCGAAGAAAATGAATTTTTATATAGTCATTTTTCGGGAGAAGAAAGATATGTAACCTCGGAGGAAATGGAAAATTTAAAAAGAGAAATTTCAATTTTGAGAAGTGAAAGAGATGATGCACGATGGCGGTTAGCTGAAACTTGGAAGTCGAAGTCATTTAAGATAGGAAGAGCAGTAACAAGTATTCCTAGAAGTCTTAGAAAAATGATTATGAGACAAAAGTAGTTATACCATTTGAACATTGAAAATTTCATACTTTACATGGTATTTTTAAGATGTTACCATGAACATAGGAGGTGCATTATGTGTAAAGTTATTAAAATGCAAGCGCGTGGTAAATCTTTTAAAGTAGCAGATATCAAGCAGGAATGTGTTGAAAATATCATTGATGCAGCTTCAACATGTGATTCGATTGATAAGATTATTTTGTTTGGTTCTAGTATAACAAATAAATGTAAAAAGGATTCTGATGTGGATATAGCTGTTTATGGCTCTAAGCCAAAGGCAAAGTGCTTATCTTCAAAAACATATAGAGAATTCACTAGGAAATTATATCAGTTTGATGATTTCTCACAAAGCTATGATATTATATATTTCCAGTCCAATAAAAAATATACAAGCAAGATAGCTGACGATATTGAAAATGGAGAATTAATTTATGCCAAAGGATAAGAATTCGCCACCTATCCTAACTCAGGTCCAGATTAAGTCAGATTTGATATATTGAATAAGTGCTACGAGATAGAGCGAGAGTGGTTCGAGAGATTGTTTGGTTAAATCTGAATATTTTGAAATGAAAATCCCAATGTAAAGTATGAGGTTGAACTTTACATTGGGATTATTTTTATTAAAAGAAAGGATAGTTAAACAATGAGTGATAGAACAAATATCAATTATGATATTGCACCTTTTTCAAAAATGAAAAGTGTCGATGAATACCTTCATACGCTGAATAACATGAAGCATAAGTACCTAATAGTTGCGGCGGTAAAGGATACGCCAGGTAACTTGATTTCAGCTACTACCATTTCATTGCTTAAAAATCTTGGATTTACAAATTTTGACAAGTCTCTATGGCATACATATATAGGAATCATAAATAAGGGGAAAGTATTAGCGGATATAGGGGCGAAAGTTCCAGAGCAAAATATAGAGACGACACTAACTATAGACGGTAATACCAAACTTTTAATATCCAGTAAGAGCTGGAAAACTGGGAATGAGTGCAAAATAGTAATTAATGATAAAGATTATGCACTGAATCTTCGAGGTGTAAACATTGTTGTTTATGATTTAGATTATAAAGTATTAATTGATTCTATAAGATATGATTTCCATGATGATGATCGAGTTGAAAGATTTGAACGAGATGGTATAGCTGTATTTGGAAAGCTCTACCGAGATAAATGTGCGTTATCTAGAATACTGCCAAAAAAAATAAAGGTAAGGGCTGTATATTGGGGTGGCAAAGGTGGATATTTTTGGAATTGTATGAAGACTCTAGCTGAGTCATTTATTGGAATGAGAGGGATAGATTTTAAAGTAATAATTTATTTTGATAATGATTTTGAATTAGAAAAAATACTTAATCGGGAAGAAATTAATTTTTGTTATAAAAACGATTGGAATGTAGAGATAGATAGGCCGCAAATTATAATATTTGCAGGAACTAATCAAATGTTTGAATATCCTAAAAATTTGATTCAATTATATAGGTTAAATTCAGTTGTTTTAGCATTTATGCCAGTATCTATCTTATTAAATGAGTATGATACAGAAAGTCATTTGCTTCGAACAGTGAGGAGACTAGAAGACTTAAAAGTAGACTGTATGATTACGGATCAGATATTGTACGACATTTGTCAAAAAAATAAGGTTGGTGAAAATTTAGTTAGAAATTTAGGTAATCCTAAATTTGATTGTATATATGAAAAAATATCATCTAACAAAGACATACCAGCGGATTGGTCTAAGATTTACGGCAAAAAAATAATTTTATGGTTGCTTGATCACGAATGGGATAAAAGTTTTAGCGTGTCATTTGATATATATGCGAAAGCAGTATTTGAATTTTTTGATAATAACGATGACATGGCTTTGATTTTTAGGCCGCATCCAGTATTTGTTAGAGATATGAAGAATTTCGGTATATGGACTGATAAAGATGTAGAGCAACTAAGAAGGTATATTTTGAGCACACCAAACATTGTATGGGATGAAAGACCTGATTATTCAGTTTCATATCAAGTTGCAGATGCAATGATGATGGAAGTTGGTAGCGGAACTACTATATCTGCGTTATGTACACGAAAACCAATCGCAATACTTTTCAAAGGTGATTATGAGGTTACTATTAATCATCCTGAAATCATAGAGGCATATTACAAGTGTTATCAGCCAAATGATATGGTAAATTACCTAAATATGATTCGCGACGCAGATGATCCTAAGTGCGATATACGTAATGCTATAGCTGATAAATATATCACTCATTTCGACGGAAAAAACGGTCAGCGTATAAAGGATTTTATTCTAACTGAATATCAGAAGAAAGTAGCAGCTCAATCAGAAAATATTGTAGTAGAACAGGAAGATTAGCTGCCTTGTGATAGCAACTTGAAAATTTCATACTTTACATTGGATTGTGCTCTTAATTTTTCAATCTTCGTGTTATAATATATTTATATTAAGAATTGTGATGAGCTTTTCTATTGATTTAGTGAAGATTATGTGCAAGGAGGTAAAGCATGAGTAATCGTGAAAAAGCAAAGGAGCTGATTGATCTTATTCCTGAAGCTAAGCTTACTTATCTAATAGGTTTTATTCAAGGGCTCACATTAGCTGATGATATATATAGTAATCCATTTAAACCAGAGACAAAAGCCGAATTCTTGGAGTCATTAGATAGAGGAATAGAACAGGCAAACATGGGGAATTATCAAGATGCACACGAAGCATTAGTTGATATTAGAAAGGAACTGTGTATATGATTAGCTACAGAGTAGTGGTAGTACCTGAGGCAAAGGAACAGTTCAAGGATTATTTAGCATATATAGTAAATCATTTAATGAATGTGGAAGCAGCACTTGCTGTTGCGGACGATTACGATGAGACTATCGCTGCTCTTGAAAACAATGCAGGCAGCATAAAGATATGTGATGAACCAGAGCTTGCAAGACGAAAGCTTAGGAAGATACATTTCAGGCGGCACAATTATATTATGCTTTACAGAATAAAGGATGATATAGTTGAAGTGGTTAAGATTTATCACACGCTTGAGGATTATGAAAATAAAATATAAAGGGATTTCTAACACCCAATGTGAAGTATGAAAAGCTTTGCATTGGGTGTTTTTTGTGAAAGGAAAAATATGAATTTGATAATTACTTTGTGTATTTTGGGAGATAATGTGTTATGAAAAAATTTTTATTATATTTTATTGGTACTAGTGGAAGCGGAAAAACTACTATTGCTTCAGCTTTGGAAAATGAACTTAATAGTCGAAATATACAGAACTATCAATTTATTGATGGTGATGATATAAGAGATAAAATGGGCGGAATCTTTGGTTATACATACGAGGAGAGGATAAAATGTGAAAAGGTTGTGTGCGTTGTTTTTGATTACCTTCTAAGTAACAATATATCTGTAATTGTTACACAAGTAGGGGCATATGAAAAACAACGCGAGATGGTGAAAGAAGTGTTTCCTTCGGGATATATAGAAGTGTATGTAAAATGTTCTTATGAGGAATGTGCTAAGCGCGACGTTAAAGGATATTACGATAAAGCGAAACGAGGAAAAATCAAAAACTTAAATGGAGCTGATGATACTTTCCAAATCCCTCAAAATAGTCATATCACAATTGATACAGAAAAAATGACAGTAAAAGAGGCGGTAGATATTATAACTGCCTATTTAGAGAAAAATGAGTTTATATAGAATGGAGGGCATTTATGTCAGATGTAATAACAACAGGTGGGGTGCTAAAAGATAAAGAACGTAATGTGATAATTGAAAACATATGTCATGTTTTTTCGTGTAAAAATGATGAAATAGAGGAGCTTTTACCTGTTCAAGCTGGTATGACCAACATAGTAATGTCATTTAGGTATAATGGTGGAAAATATATTTATAGACATCCTGGATTGGGGTCAGACGCACTTGTTGATAGAAGTAGAGAGACCATAATGCAATATGTTGTCGGTAATGCAGGGATTGACACTACACTTGTGGCTATGGATGTTGATGATGGCTGGCGCATAGGAAGATATATAGAACATTTTGACTTTGATTACCACAATTTAAATCATATGGTTAGAGCTATTATGCTATTAAGGGATTTACATTCAGTGTCCTGTAAAGTTAGATGCAATTTTGATGTTATTAAGAAAGCTGAAGGAATTAAGAAACAAATTCCTCTGGAAGAATATGGCAGGTTTGATAAATTTAATGAAATTAGAGAAAGAATATACAAATTGGATAATCTAACTAAAAATGATGGTATACGTAAATGCAATATTCATGGTGATGCAAGGGATGTGAATTTCTTAATAAATAAAGAAAACATCTATCTTATCGATTGGGAATATGGAGGATATGGTGACCCTGGATTTGATATAGGTTCGTATATATGTGGTGGGCAACACTCTCAAGATGATGTTGACCGTATTTTATTTACTTACTTTGGACATAAACCTAATGAGATTCAGAAAAAACATTTTTACGCATACATAGCAATAACAGGCTGGTTTTATTTACATTGGACAATGTTAAAAGAGTCAAAAGGACAAATGGTAGGTGAGAATAAAGAACTATGGTATCGATATGCATATGAATATTCAAAAATAGCAATAGAAATGTATGAGGAGGAATAATTTGTGACTTATATAATTCCAGCGGCTGGAAAAGGAAAATTCTTGCAATCTATTACACTTAATTACCCAAAAACTAGTTATAAATTAGATGAAAATACTTCAGTAATTCAACGATTAGTTAGAGGAATAAGAAAATATGATAAAAATGCGGAAATAGTTGTTATTGTTGGTTATATGTTTGGCAATGTAAAGAAGGAATTAGAAGATGATAATGTAATATTTGTACAAAATCCATTTTATGATGTTACAAATTCAATTTCTTCGTTATGGTTCGCACGGGAGTACCTAGAAAGAGAAAATGTTACTATTTTACACGGAGATATGGTTTTTGCTGATTCAATTATGGAGAAATATATAATCAGTGACACTGATTATCCATATGTATTTATAGATAAAACAGCAAATAAAGAAGATTCTTATAATGCGATGATAAAAGAAGATAAAATCGTAACTATGTCAAGAGGGCTGGTTAACAGCAGTGTTAAATATTGTGGCGTGATTAAATTGGATCCTGTATCAAGCAGACTCTTAAAGCGAGAAATCGATTCCATGATTCAGAATAATATGTATGATTTGTATTGGGAAGATGCAATGGTACAGATGATTATGTTTCGTAGGTTTGAGCTTTATTATAGGGATATATCTAATGACGAGTGGGCAGAGGTAAATAGTGTGGAAGATTTGATTCATGCACAAGATATACATAAAAATAGTATTGGTGGAAACGTAAGATGAATGTGGTTATGATTTTAGCAGGCGGTGTCGGCTCAAGAGTAGGTGCTGATAGACCAAAACAGTTTATTGAAATTGGTGGAAAACCGATATTAGCGTATACAATGGATATTTTTGAGCAAAATAATAGGATTGATTGCATAGAAATAGTTTGTCATCATAAATGGCTTGTTTATTGCAAAAACATGATTAGAAAATACGGTTTTTCAAAAATTAAGTGGGTAGTAGAAGGCGGGAATACTTTTCAGAAATCGGTTATTAATGGTATAAATCATTTATTACAAGAGGGAATATGTGATGATGATTTTGTATATATTCAATACGGAGCAGCACCGTTTACCAGCCAAAAAATTGTGAATTCAGTGATTGACATGACTGAAAAAAAGGGAATGGCTGTAACCGCTACTCCTTGCTATCAGCTTATAAGTAAACGAACAACAGACGATTCGTCATGTGAATACTGCAATAGAGATGAATTTATACAAATTGCTTGTCCATATGGCTTTAGATTTGAGTATTTAGTAGATATTTATAATCGAGGGCGTAAAAACGAATTATTAGATATAGTGGATCCGCATACAACCAGTTTGATGTATGCATTAGGCGACACAGTATTTTATACATATGGTGAGCAGAGTAATATTAAAATTACAACAAAAGAAGATGTGGAATTATTTGAACATTTTGTAAATGGTTTAAATGTGTGAATTAAGGCAGATATGGGAGAAGAAATAATAAAAATAAAGCAGTATTTTTTTGTGATACGGCAAGTAAGCTTTAAAGAGCAAAAAAGAAATATAGATGATACAAACCTAGGCTTTATTTGGAATGTGATAAATCCATTTTTGTATATGTTGATTCTATCAGTGTATTATCAAAATGTAATCATACATAAGATTGATAACTTCCCAATATTTGTGTTTACAGGTATCACAATGCTACATTTTTATACAAATGCCACAACAGGTGCAATGCATAGCTTGGTTAATAATAAGGGGTTCATTACAAAGACTCAATTACCGATTGAAATTTTTATTTTTCAAAAAGTCTTTGAAGCCTTTAAAGAAATGTGTTATTCGGCTATAGCTCTAATCCCAATTATGATGTATTTTCACATCAAAATTACATTCAGGGCAGTACAGCTAATACCAATATTATTGTTGACGGTGATTGTTGTAAATGGTATGGGCGAGATATTAGCAATTGCTTATGTATATTTTGCTGATATTTCATATTTGTATTCTGTGTTTATGACTATGATGTTCTTTGTATCAGGTGCGTTTATACCAATAGATCATTTGCCAGAAAGGTTACATTCGGTTTTAACTTATAATCCAATATTCCTGTCAATTTATTTGGTAAGAAATTCTTTGATTTATAATCTGCCTTCTCACTGGACCGCATGGGGTAAGCTGACGGTATGGGCGGTGTTACTGTTTGGCCTAGGAAGATTCCTAATGATTAAGAATAAAAATGGAATTGTTGGAAAAATGTAGGTGTTAATTGTATGGATGTTTTGACCTTCGATTCAGAAAATATTGAGTTTTATCAACTTCACCCTGAATACACTCCTTTCATAGGTGCAGATTTTGACACTCACCGCATCTTGCAGATAGGTGAAAGCCACTACATCAACCAGCTTTATGCACCTGACGCTGTAGATAAATACAGCCTTAAGTACTTTTGTGACAACTGGTGGACATCTCCATGTCCTGATGTAACCGATGACTATGGCCTATCATTTAACACTAGAGATGTAATCGAAAAATACATGCAAAGTAATCCTGCAGATTCTGTAGGGATATTTAACAATGTGGTTAAGTCTTTTAGTGAGGTAGTGCTAGGGCGTGAAATCAGGAGTATTTCTGCCGACGATAAACAGCTCTACAGATATTTTGCCTTCATGAATTTCTATCAGATGCCTGCAATCTACAATGCCATGAATATTTGGGAATCCATGTGCAAATCTGCAATCAAGACTGGAAGCATAGATGATGCTTATATGTCATGGAATACATTGGAAGCTAAATCAGTTAGTATTGTGGACAAAGTCATAGAAGCGCTGCATCCTAAGTGCATAGTGTTTACTAGTGTATCGGCGACTGAAGCATATAAGCATGGAAATGGAAGATATGTGGAGGATTCTAGGGTGATATATACATCGCATCCAGGGTACCCATACACTTGGTGGAAATCAATGGATAGGTACAATGGAAAAAGAGCAGTGGATATGTTTGAAGAAGGATTGAAGAAAATATACCTTACATAAAGGCAATGTTTTCTTGAAACTAAAAAGGTCCCACCAAATGGTGGAACCAAGAAAGTTACTTGTTTGTAACCTCTGCGAGCTGTCTTTTAAGGGCCGCTATTTCAGCTTCTTGCTGTGACAAGATGGCATCTTTTTGGGAAAGCTGCATATCCTTCTCAGCCAATTGTTTCTCATAAATCTCATATCTTTCACTTGGTAAAGTTATTAAAGATTTTGTCATAGAAATCACCTGCTCTCTGAAATTTTTGTAGCGACTAAATACGCGTTTTGCAGACTTATCAATAAGTTCGATATAGTCTTCATATTCGCGTTCTGTGAGACGCCCATCATCAAGCGCTTCTTTTAAGATTAATATAATGCCGTCGACAAATTCTGTCAACTCTGTTTCGGTTATAGGATAGCTATGAAATGCAGATAATTACGTATATTTAGAAAAAAACATTGACTACATCAGGGGGCTTAATAACATGAAATTAAACATCTACAATTTTTTTGTAAATAGAAAGCCAGGAATTAAAGAACGATATCATTCATACCATGATGGAACAATGGGTGTTAGGAAAATATTATCCTGGCTATATTTACTTTGGCTCAATTTTGCTTATTATATATTGCAGTTCAAATGGTTGGAAAATTATAAGCCAAGCAGTTTATATGAAAGTAAAAAGTTATCAATAGGCATCCCAGAATCCCAATTGATGAAGCTCCCATCTATTGAAGAGCTGTTAGGTGAGCTAATGAAATATGATGTGATATCATTTGATATTTTTGATACATTGATATTTAGACCATTTTCAGAGCCTACAGACTTGTTCTATATAATTGGAGAAAAATTAGGATATCTTGATTTTAAGAGAATTCGTATAGAGTGCGAAGTGGCAGCAAGAAATAAGAAGTATAAGCATTATGGTTCTTATGAAGTGAACCTAAAGGAAATATGGCAGGAAGTAGAAATCAAGACTGGTATCAATGCAGAGTACGGTTATAAAACAGAGGTAGAGACGGAACTATCATTATGCTATCCAAACCGATATATGCAACAAATATATGAAAGGCTAGTGAGTGTTGGTAAGCACATAGTAATTACGTCTGATATGTATCTACCGGTTCGAGTCATGCAGGAAATATTGGAAAAATGCAATTACTGTGGTTATGAAGATTTATACATTTCCTGTGAATATCAAGAGTCAAAATATACGGGGACGCTGTTTGCTAAGATGATTGAGGATCAAAAGAAGAATTATGGTCCGAATGTTAAGATTATTCATGTGGGAGACAATGAGAATAGCGATTATACTCAGGCTAGGAGAGCGGGAATTAATGCATATCTTTATTCCAATATTAATAGGAACTCATTGCTTTATCGCTCTTATGATATTTCTCCAATTATAGGTGGGGCTTACCGTGGTGTGATTAACAATAGATTATATTCTGGTATATCTAAACTAAATTTGAACCAAGAATATGGCTTTATTTATGGAGGATTATTTGTAGTTGGATACTGCCATTTTATACATGAGTATTGTAGGCAAAATTCTGTCGATAAACTTCTGTTTTTGTCCCGCGATGGGCAAATATTAAAGAAGGCTTATGATTTTCTATATTCAAATGAGAATACAGAATATGTGTTAATATCAAGAATTGCGGCAGCTAAATGGTCGGCTAAATATATGAAGTACGATTACATTAGGAAGCTAGTTCGTCACAAAATCGGGCAGAAAAAGTCGTTTTCTCAGATATTAAAAGAGATGGAGCTAGGAGAGCTAATATCTGAATTAGATAAGGATGATCTTTTAACATCGGACAATATCAACACATTCGAAGATTTTATAGAGAAAAATTGGGCTAAGATACTTACTATATATTCTAAGGAAACTGAATTAGCTGGTAAATATTATAGAAGAATTGTTGGGGATTCAACAAATGCAGTTGTCATAGATATAGGGTGGGCAGGTAGTGGATTTGTAGCTTTAAAGACACTATTTGAGAAGGAATGGAATATAGATTGTAGACTAACAGGTGTCGTCGCAGGTACCAATACTGTATTTAATTCTGAGCCTGATATGAGTGAGACTTTTATACTTGATAAAAGTCTGGTGTCCTATTTGTATTCATCTATGGATAACAGAGATTTATGGAAGAAACACAATCCAAATCTAGGATATAATCTGTTTTTTGAGTTGCTTACATCATCTCCAAGTCCATCTTTTAAAGGCTTTAAAGTATCTGCTACAGGAGATATTGAACCATATTATGGTAAAGCGGAACCAAATCCAGAAGGCATAAAGGACATATGGGATGGTATCATTACTTTTGTTGCAGATTACAAAAAGAGATTTAAAGATTATTCATATATGTTTAATATCAGCGGAAGAGATGCATATGCTCCTATGGCTTTAGCTGCTTCCAACAATGAGAAATATTTAAAAGATATCTACAAAAATTTTAGCCTCACAATTGGAGTTGAGTGATAATAATGAACTTTTTATGTAATTAACTGATAGATATAGCTGCCACAATAACTATGATATATAATAGTTATTACAACTATTATATTTGTTAGGAGGGCAGTTATGAGACATAAAAGAGCTATTAGTGTAATATGTGCACTATTTTTCATTGTAGGGACTTTTATATCCCCAATAGGTAGTAGCGAAGCGTCTGCTAAAACCAAGACCTTATCACTTGTCAACGCCAATAATCAGGTGGATTTTGCAGCATTACAGGAATATAATCCTGATATTTATGCGTGGATATATATTCCTAATACACAGGTGAATTATCCAATAGTTCAGAATGCTAAAGATGATTATTACCTGATGAAAAATGTTGATGGTAGTAAGGGATATCCAGGAGCTATTTATACTAATAAAATCAATACAAAAACTTTTGCTGATTTTAACACAGTAATATACGGACATAACATGAAAAATAAGTCAGCTTTTGGAAGTCTGCATAGCTTTGATAATGCTGATTTCTTTAATCAGAATCAGGATATGTACATCTATACACCAGAAGGAGTATATACTTACCAAATATATTCTACAGTTAAGTATTCAAATGCGCTGATTTTATCTGCATTTCCTTCATATACAGATGCTGGAAAGCAGAGCTTCATAAATATGTCTTTATCAGGATATGCCAAATCAAGTGTAGAGCATGTAAGGCCTGGTGTTCAGGTGACAGCAGAAGATAAACTGGTAACACTTTCAACTTGTATTAATGACAGTAGATATCGCTTTTTAGTGATTGCAAAACAAACAGGATTTGCAACCTATAATTATTAAAAGGGTGGCAATTTTTATTGTTATAGGTTTACGACGGTAGGGTTCTAGGGCGAAGGCTCTAGAACTTTTTCTGTTTAAGGCGTAAATACGGTATATCGAAATTGCGAATTTTATGCAAATTGTCACCTAAAAAGACACAATTGAGAAACTGTCCTTGATAGATTTGGTTTCCTTGCCAACGAAAAATCAAGGTTTTTTGATAATTTTTTAACGAGCGGAGTGTGTGAATTGAGCAAATTGGATGCAAAAATTCAGAAAACTTATCGATATACATAAATGCTGACAAAATCTTTAATTGAATTATACATGTGGTTGTGTTAGAATTTAGCCATCGGCGGCATTGGAAAGTCTTTTTTTTTGAGGTGGCTCGTTAAAAAATTAACAGATTTGAACTTCCTTATTTGTTAAATATGACGAAACCCCAAAAAGGGAATACAGTGTCGAAACAAAAAGTATTTCTTAGAAAAAGGAGAAAGAAAACATGGGAAAAAAAGTAGTTATTGCTAGTGCATGTAGAACAGCCATTGGTACAATGGGCGGATCACTCAGCACAATTCCTGCACCAGAGCTTGGTGCAATCGTTATTAAGGAAGCAGTTAAGAGAGCTGGAATCAAGCCAGAGGACGTAGAGCATGTATACATGGGTTGCGTTATCCAGGCAGGTTTAGGACAGAACGTTGCACGTCAGGCAGCTATCAAGGCTGGTCTTCCAAATGAGACAACAGCAGTTACTACAAACGTTGTTTGCGGTTCAGGTCTTAACTGTGTAAACCAGGCAGCTCAGATGATCATCGCTGGTGATGCTGATGTTGTTGTAGCAGGTGGTATGGAGAACATGTCTCTTGCACCATTCGCTCTTCCTAACGGACGTTATGGTTACAGAATGACATGGCCATCAAACAGCCAGGGCGCTTTAGTAGATACAATGGTTAAGGATGCTCTTTGGGATGCATACAATGATTACCACATGATTAAGACAGCTGATAACGTAGCTGAGCAGTGGAAGCTTACAAGAGAAGAGCTTGATGAGTTCGCAGTTAATTCTCAGAACAAGGCTTGCAAGGCTATCGAAGCTGGTGCATTCAAGGATGAAATCGTTCCTGTAGAAATCAAGAAGAAGAAAGAAACAGTTATTTTCGATACAGATGAAGGCCCAAGACCTGGTACAACAATGGAAGGTCTTGCTAAGCTTAAGGCTCTTTATCCAGACGGAGTTGTTACAGCTGGTAATGCTTCAGGTATCAACGATGGTGCAGCTGCACTTGTTGTTATGTCTGAGGAGAAGGCTAAGGAACTTGGTGTTAAGCCACTTGCTACATGGGTAGCTGGTGCACTTGGCGGATGCGCTCCAGAAATCATGGGTGTTGGTCCTGTTCCTGCAACAAAGAAGGCTCTTGCTAAGGCTGGTCTTACAATCGAAGATCTTGACGTTTACGAAGCAAACGAAGCATTCGCTGCTCAGTCAGTAGCAGTTGGTAAGGAGCTTGGCTTCGACCTTAACAAGCTTAATCCAAACGGTGGTGCTATCGCTCTTGGTCACCCAGTTGGAGCTTCAGGTGCTCGTATCCTTGTAACATTACTTTACGACATGATTCACAACCCAGAGTACAAGAAGGGTCTTGCTACTCTTTGCATCGGTGGCGGTATGGGTTGCGCTACTATCGTAGAAAAGTATGAAGCATAAAGCTTCATGCTTTTCGTAAATGGCAACTTATTTTGTGTGGAGCACAAAATGAGTTGTCTGCTGAAAGCAGATTAAATTGTGGCTTTCCTTGGCCACAATTTAACCCAGAGAAATACGAAGCATAAGGCTACGTTTTAGAGTTTAATTATTCTATAAATTATAAATATTAAGTGAGTGACAATTTCTCAGTCTAGGCAAGCGCGAGCAGGAGGGCACCATACCGAGTGAGGAGCTACCGCACCGGAGCGAAAGTATGGGAGATGGCCTGCGGGAGCATGTAAGAATAGAGGAATTGTCACGGACTAAATTATTCAGGAGGAATAAAAATGAAAGTAGGCGTAATTGGCGCTGGTACAATGGGCCAGGGTATTGCAAAAGCTTTTGCAATGGTTGACGGTTATGAAGTAGCACTCTGCGATATTAAGCAGGAGTGGGCAGAAGGTGGAAAGGACAAGATTGCTAAGGGTTATGCAAGACTTGTTGAGAAAGGCAAGATGGAGCAGGCTACAGTAGATGCTATCCTTGCTAAGATTACACCAGGTCTTAAGGAAGATCTTTGTGCAGATTGCGACCTCATCGTTGAGGCAGCTTTCGAGAACATGGAAGTTAAGAAGACAACATTTGCAGAGCTTGACAAGATTGCAAAGGCTGACTGCATCTTCGCTTCTAACACATCATCTCTTTCAATCACAGAGATTGGTAACGGACTTACACGTCCAATGATCGGTATGCACTTCTTCAACCCAGCTGACAGAATGAAGCTTGTTGAAGTTATCGCAGGTGTTAACACACCAGTTGAGACTGTAGAGAAGATTAAGAAGATTTCTGAGGAAATCGGTAAGACTCCTGTACAGGTTAACGAGGCTGCTGGTTTCGTAGTAAACCGTATCCTTATCCCAATGATTAACGAAGCTGCTTTCATCAAGATGGAAGGTGTTTCTGATATCGCTGGTATCGATGCTGCTATGAAGCTTGGTGCTAACCACCCAATGGGACCACTTGAGCTTGGCGATTTCATCGGTCTTGATATCTGCCTTGCAATCATGGACGTTCTTTACAACGAAACAGGTGACAGCAAGTATCGTGCTTGCCCACTTCTTCGTAAGATGGTTCGTGGTGGTAACCTTGGTGTTAAGTCTGGTAAGGGATTCTACGTATACAACGCAGACCGCACAAAGACAGCAGTAGATGCTCAGTAAATCGTAAATAAGCCATATAAGGCTTTATGTAAATTATAAGTCACATTGTTCTCAACCTTGGCAAGCGCGAGCAGGAGGGCCCCATACCGAGCGAGGAGCTACTGCACCGGAGTGAAAGTATGGGAGATGGCCTGCGGGAGCATGTAAACATAGAGTGCAATGTGACATCAATAAATTAAGGAGATTCAGATCATGGATTTTACATTAGATAAAAAGCATGAGATGGCTAGACAGTTATTCAGAGATTTCGCTCAGAATGAAGTTAAGCCAGTGGCTCAGGAAATTGACGAGACAGAACAGTTCCCACGTGAAAACGTAGAGAAGATGATGAAATACGGTTTCATGGGTATTCCAGTACCAAAGGAGTATGGCGGACAGGGATGTGATGTTCTTACATACATCATGTGCGTAGAGGAGCTTTCAAAGGTTTGCGGTACAACAGGTGTTAT
>NZ_JAFUSK010000039.1 GCF_017471675.1 Pseudobutyrivibrio sp. | reverse complement strand
CCTCTTGCTCGCGCTTGCCAACACTTTGCAGTCGTCTCTGAAAAACAAAAAGCCCTTAGTGATATGGTAACACTAAAGGCTTTAATTGATGCAACCAGCACAACCTCGGCAAGCGCGAGCAGGAGGGCCCCATGGCTTGCAACAGAGGGGACCCACGCCGGCGGGGAGTTTCTGTTGCAAGACAATGGGAGGTGGCCTGCGGGAGCATGTAAACCTAAGGATGGTTGCATCCCCTTATAAAATTATCTTACGAGGGCAGGCTTCGGCGCATTTGCCGCAGCCAGTGCACTTGTCTTGGTCGATGTGGGCGAAGAAGCCATCTACGTGGATGGCGTCTGCTTCGCAGACCTTTTCGCACTTGTGGCATCCGATGCAGCCTACCTTGCAGACAGACATTACGTCTTTGCCTTTGTCGTTGTTGTGGCAACGAACGGCATGTCCAAAGTCGTAAGGGATGAGTTCGATTAGGTGGTTAGGGCAAGCAGCTACGCACTTACCGCAGGCTTTGCAGGCTTCCTTGTCTACTAGGGCTACCCCATCTACGATGTGGATGGCGTCAAATGGACAGGCCTTTACGCAAGTTCCAAAGCCCATGCAGCCATAGGAGCAGGCTTTAGGACCACCGCCTGGTACGAATGCCATTGCTTTACAATCTTCTACACCGGTGTATTCGTAAAGCTGAGCTGCATTGTCGCAGGTGCCATGGCACATTACAAATGCTACCTTGCGGACACTTTCATCAGCTTCTACACCCATTATTTCGGAAATCTGTGCTGCAACAGGTGCACCACCTACAGGGCACTGATTAACAGGTGCTTCTCCTTTTGCAATAGCAGCTGCAAGACCAGAACATCCAGCATAGCCACAACCACCACAGTTATTTCCAGGTAAAACTCCAAGTACAGCCTCTTCCTTTGGGTCAACCTCAACCTTAAACTTCTCAGCAGAGAAGCAAAGGAAAAATCCAATAATACATCCGGTAGCGCCAACAATAACAGCTGCCAGTAAAATTCCTGTTATACTCATGTGGGCACCTCCTTATATTACTCCAGAGAATCCAAGGAAAGCCATAGCCATAAGACCTGCTGTAATAAGCACGATGGCAGAGCCCTTGAAAGTCTGAGGAATGTCGTTGTATTCAATCTTCTCACGAATGCCAGCCATAATAACGATTGCAATTGTAAAACCAACAGCAACGCCAAATCCATTGATGACTGATTCTAAGATATCGTAATTGTTAGTAACATTGTTGATGGCTGTTCCAAGAACGGCACAATTAGTAGTAATCAGCGGTAGGTAAACACCAAGTGACTGATAGAGGGATGGCACACTTTTTTTAAGGAACATTTCTACAAACTGAACTAAGGCAGCAATAACAAGAATGAATACAATAGTCTGCATGTATTCAAAGCCTGTAGGTGCTAAGATAAATTTGTAGA
Source organism: Pseudobutyrivibrio sp. (assembly GCF_017471675.1). Lineage (GTDB taxonomy): Bacteria > Bacillota > Clostridia > Lachnospirales > Lachnospiraceae > Pseudobutyrivibrio. The sequence continues at coordinate 76,984 of NZ_JAFUSK010000039.1, read as the reverse complement.
TTATTGATGTTACGAAGGATGCTATAGTAATTACGAATATTACCGCCCCACCCATACCAGCAGCTGTTTCAACTCTCTTTGAAACTCCAAGGAAAGGACATAGCCCAAGGAACTGAGAAAGAACAACATTGTTAACGATTGCTGATGCAACAAGTAAAAGTATAAGACCTGTGACGTAACTCATTATCTTTCCTCCTTTCCATCCTCTTGATGTACATAAGATTTACCTGTACATGCTGATGATAATGTGCAACCTGTACAATCTCCTGCCAAACAGCCCTGTGCCTTAGGAAGAGGCTTGCCTGCTTTTTCCATTTTGCGTCTAATCACATTCATGATTGCAACTAAAAAGCCAAGCACGATGAATGCACCAGGTGCAAGTCCAAACAAAGTAATATGGAAATTATTAAGCGGAGTGATTGTTATATCAAATATAGAACCATTTCCAAGTATTTCTCTTACAATACCAATAAGTGTTAGGCCAACTGTAAAGCCAAGTCCCATTCCTATACCATCAAACATAGATGGAATAACAGGATTCTTAGATGCATAGCTTTCTGCACGTCCTAAGATAATACAGTTTACAACGATAAGAGGAATGTAGATTCCAAGGGATGTATAAAGGGCAGGTAAAAACCCCTGCATCAAAAACTGTACTATTGTAACAAAGGATGCAACAACAACTATGAATGCTGGCATTCTAACTCTGTCTGGAATAAGATTTCTAAGGGCTGATATCATCATATTAGATAATACCAATACCACTGTTGTGGAAAGTCCCATTCCTATACCATTGATGGCTGATGTGGTAACTGCAAGAGTTGGACACATACCAAGCATAAGTACAAAGGTAGGATTTTCTTTCCAAAGTCCGTTATATAATCTTTCTAAATTCTTATTCATTTGATGCACCTCCTACCAAAGAATTAAAGTAGGTGACACCAGCATTAACTCCATTTGTGACAGCCTTAGATGTAATTGTAGCTGCAGAAATGGCATCAATTTCAGATGATTCGTGGGCACCAGTTTTTGTAACAGTAAAAATCTCAGCATTTCTTGCTACAAACTGAGAAGAGAATGTACCTTCTCCTTCATCTCTAGCCTTCATACCAAGACCAGCTGTTTCTGCAATATTTGTAATTGAATAACCGTTTATAACACTATCATTTGTTATTCCAACAGAAAATGTAATATTGCCGCCATATCCTGCAGATGTGGTAACAGTAATTACATATCCAAGAGGATTACCAGATGCATCGAGCGCCTGAACACAGTTATCAATTGTTTCATCAGTAAAGCCTGCATCCTTTACTATCTTTGTAGCAGCTTCCGAATCGAAGCCATCTAAATCACTAAATGATGCAGCATCAGCAAAAACTGTTTGGTATGCCTTTTGTAAGGCAGCCTCCTCAGCCTTTGCTATAGGAGCCTTTGTGATTTCGTAAACAAGACCAAGTGCAAAGCCTGCAATAACGGTAATACAAGTAAGGATAAGTGCGTCTTTTACTAATTTATTCATTAGACTTCACCTCCTTTGATTTCTTAACCTTGGCAACACCAAATGCTCTAGGAACAGTAACCTTTTCAATAAGAGGAACAAGAAGGTTGCTAAAGATAATAGCATAGCTAACACCCTCTGCACTATTTCCAAATATTCTAAATAAACCAGTGAGAACACCTAAGCAAATTCCAAATATAACCTTGCCCATAGGTGTAATTGGCGATGTAACATAATCTGTTGCCATAAAGAATGCACCAAGCATTAAACCACCACCACAAAGATGAGCAACAAGGAATGTAGCATCAAAACCATGACCACCAAATAAAATAATAAATATTGCAAATGTCACAATATAAACTCCAGGGATGGTAAGGTCGATTACCCCAAGGAGAATCAAAATGATTGCTCCAATAAGAATACAAAGAGCACTGGTTTCACCGATTGTACCACCACATCTACCAATCAACATATCAAGAGTATTAACAGCATCTCCCCCTTTTAAAACTGCAAGAGGTGTTGCCGATGACACTCCATCAAACTCAAAATTAGTCATGGTAGCCGCAAAGGAAATTAGAAGAAAAACACGACCTCCTAATGCAGGGTTCATGAAATTCTGTCCTAATCCACCAAAAAGCATCTTTACAACAACAATTGCAAATACACTACCTAGCACAGCCTGCCAAACTGGAAGTGTATGAGGAAGGTTAAGTGCAAGCAATAGTCCTGTAACCACTGCGCTTAAATCATTGATTGTATTTTTCTTTCCAACTGCCTTTTCAAATAAAAACTCTGATAAAACACATGTAATAATACATACTGCCACAAGCAAGAGTGCCCTAAGTCCAAAATTAAAAATACCAAAAATCGTAGTTGGCATGAGGGCTATAATGACGTAAAGCATAATACGGCTAGTATCGTCCTTTGCTCTAACATGTGGAGATGAAGAAACGTTTAATAAATTACTCAATTTTCACCCCATCCTTTCTACTTTTTTCTTTTATCTGCAAGTACCATCTTTTTCATTGTCTTAATAGACTGTGCCAAAGGCTTTCTAGCCGGGCAAGCAAAGCTACAGCTGCCACACTCAATACACTCTAAGCCGTACCAGCTTTCAAATTGTTCTTTGTCATCATGCTCTGAAAACTTAGCAAGTCTAGATGGAATAAGATTCTCAGGGCAGGCTTCAACACATCTGCCGCAATTAATGCAGGCAGTTGTTTCGTACTTAGAAACCTCATCCTCTGATAAACAAAGAAGTGCACCTGATGTCTTAGTTGTAGGAATGTCTGCATCCATTACAGCAAATCCCATCATAGGACCACCGGAGATTATCTTAGCTGGTTCTCTAACAAATCCACCTGCTGCCTCTAGGATTTCCTTGCAACTCATTCCTATGCATATACGATAATTGCGTGGTTCCATAACTGCATCACCAGTAAGTGTAAATATACGATCCATTACTGGCTTTCCCTCTACTACAGCAGTATAGATTGCATTAATAGTAGCCACGTTATCTACAATACATCCTGCATCTGCTGGAAGCATCTTAGAATTGATTTCTCTGCCTGTGCAGGCCTTAATAAGCTGACGCTCACCACCCTGTGGATACTTTGTCATAAGTGGCACTACCTCAATACGAGATTCCTTAGCAGTAAGCTCTGAAAGAGATTTGATAACATCGCTTTTGTTATCCTCAATACCAAGCAGTCCCTTAGCATTAGGGAAAAGCTTAAGAATAATCTTCATACCATTAATAAGCTTTTCAGGCTCTTCCACCATGCTTCTGTAATCTGATGTAAGATAAGGCTCACATTCAGCACAGTTAGCAATTATAAACTGAATTTTTTCTGGATTTTTAGGAGATAATTTGACATGGGTAGGAAAACCTGCACCACCCATACCTACGATACCAGCATCCTGAATCTTTTTAATAATGGCTTCGTTGCTAAGGCTTTCGTAATCCTCACAGCCCTCGAAACCTGTTTCGATAAATTTTCCGTCGCTGGTTATAATAATAGAATTTACCATGTCTCCAGTGGCAACTCGTCTAGGTTCGATTGCCTTAACAGTACCGGAAACACTTGAAAAAATAGGAGCAGAAACAAATCCGCCAGCATCTGCTATCTTCTGTCCTCTAAGCACCATGTCACCAACATTTACACATGCAACTGCCGGTGCACCAATGTGCTGAGACAGAGGAAAAACCATTTCGCCCTGTGGTAATAAATCCTTAATAGGCTTCTCTTTAGAAAGCTCTTTGCCATCATAAGGATGCACTCCACCTTTAAATGTTTTAAGGCCCATTAGCTTACCCCCCTCTTTCTTTTCATAATTATTACTTAAATTATAGCATTTTCGCATAAGCAAAAAGATAAATTTTATCATTTATTTTGTACATTTTTTAATACCAAACTGTTAAACTTAGTGTAAAATTTAACAATAGTTTATGAATGGACATATTTAGAAATGGAAATAATTAATAACACCTATAAGTTAGAAAAAACAAACCGTATATACGATACTTATTTTGATGAAAACACTTTATTTTTTGATATTGAATGTACTGGCCTCTCCCCAAGAAAATCTTTCATCTATTTAATTGGGTATGCCACAAGATGCGTTAATGACATAACCATCACTCAACTTCTTGCTAAAAACGAAGCTGAGGAAATTGAGATTCTTACGGAATTTGAGCATGTAATGGAAAGCTTTGACAAGCTTCTTGGCTTTAATTCTACACGTTTTGATGAATCCTTCATTGTAGAAAGATGCAGGAAGTATAACTTTGCCACAAAGATAAAGTCAAAGAATCATATCGATATGTATCTTCGCTCTACAAAGGCAAGATGCCTTCTTGATTTGCCTAACTACAAACAGAAAACTATAGAAGAATTTTTAGGATTACATAGAGATGATAAATATAATGGCGGCGAGCTAATTCCTGTATATCAGCATTATTCTTTGATGAATGATGACAAGTCTAAAGCGCTTATTCTTCTTCATAATTTTGAGGATGTAAAAGGAATGATATTTATTACAGACATTCTTGCTTACCCAGAATTGCTCACTACGGATTTACGATATTTGAATCATACAATTGAAGATAATAAATTACGATTTGAAATTGAAACAGATTTAGAATTGCCAAATCCCATTAGCAAACAAAGAGAATATGGTCTATATATTATAAAAAATAATCGTATATACGTTACATTGAATCTATTTGAAGGAGAGCTTTACACATTTTTGCCAGATTACAAAAACTATTATTATCTTATTAACGAAGATATTATCATCCCAAAATCAATAGGCGAAAGCATGGATAAAGAATGTCGTCGCCCTGCAAAAAGAGCTGATTGTAAAGCAAAAAAAGAAGGGCAATTTCTTGCCCTTCCTGAAAAGATCGATATAGGAACCACTCGCACCTTCAAACCAACCTACGAATCCAAGGAAACCTACATAGATATCTTGGACCTCACCCCAACCCTGCTGGTTAAGGTATGCAGATATATGCTAAAACATTAAACCTTTTCATAATAGAATGAGTAACGTCTCTTATATCCAAGATCCTTGTAGTCTATGACCTGCTCGGTAGATCCAATAAATAATATACCGCCCTGCCTTAATGATTTTGCAAACTTGGCATATACTTCATCCTTTGCTTCATCGGTGAAGTATATGAGCACGTTTCTACATACAATCATGTCATAGTTGCTAGGATATGGATCCCTAAGAAGATTGTGTTCCTTAAATTCAACACACTTCTTTACTTCTTCGCTAATCTGGAAAGAATTTCCAACAGGTGTAAAGAACTTCTTTTTTAGGTCAGCAGGTACACCTGCAATACTCTTTGCATTGTAAAGTCCCACCTTTGCAGTTGCAATAACCTGCTTATCTATATCCGTTGCAAAAATTTTAATTTTGTTAAGTGGCAAATGCTGCGAAAGAGCCATAACTAAAGAATAAGGCTCGTCACCAGTAGAGCATGCAGCACTCCAAATCTTAAGGTTCTGTCCCGAATGCTTCATAAGCTCTGGAATAAATTCCTTAGTCATAAGTTCCCATTGTTCAGGGTTTCGATAAAATTCAGACACATTGATAGTAAGGAAGTTTACAAATTCATCAAAAACCTCTTTATCCTTTTTTAGAAGTCCAACATATTCGTGATATTCCTTACATTTGTGCTTAGTAACAAGAGAATCTATACGTCGGCGCATCTGTTTTTCTTTGTAAGAGCTTAAATCGATTTTGGTAAGATCATAAACTTCTTTCTTGAAACCATCGTAATTCTCCATATAGTTTAACTCCTATCTTAAAATAAAAATTAGTTACGCTCTAAATTGAGTTAATTATACTAATCAATTGTGTCTTTATTGTTACTAATCTAAGAATTAAATAAAAAAGAGCCATTAGCATAGCCAATGACTCTATCTTTACATTATGTGATTAAAAATTACTCCTCAGAAGCAACCTCTTCGATGTTAACATCTGCAACGTCAGCTTCATCAGCCTCTGGCTCAAGGAGTGCCTTAATAGAAAGGCTAATCTTCTTCTCAGCATCGTTGAACTCAACAACCTTAGCTTCAATATCCTGACCAACTGTAAGAACATCAGAAGGCTTTTCAATACGATCCTTAGAAATCTGCGATACATGAAGAAGTGCATCGATTCCAGGAGCAAGCTCTACGAAAGCACCGAAGTCCTTCATACGAACTACCTTGCCCTTAACTACAGAACCAACAGCATACTTCTCAGCAGCACCGTTCCATGGATTCTCATCATCAAACTTGCAAGAAAGTGCAATCTTGCCGTCCTTAATCTCCTTAACAAATACCTTAATTGTATCGCCAACATTAAGAGTCTTTGTAGGATTCTCAACACGACCCCAGCTCATCTCAGAGATGTGAAGAAGTCCATCAGCACCACCTAAATCGATGAATGCACCAAAATCCTTAACATTCTTAACTGTTCCTTCGAATTCCTGACCTACAGCAATCTTTGCCATAAGTTCTTCCTGAGCTTTAGCTCTATCTGCAACAAGAAGAGTCTTTCTGTTACCAATAATTCTACGACGCTTTGGATCGAATTCTGTGATAACGAAGCTAATTTCCTGTCCCTGATACTTTGTAAGATCCTTTTCGTATACATCTGAAACGAATGAAGCAGGAATAAATACTCTAGCCTCATCAACAACTACAGTAAGGCCGCCCTTAAGCACCTTATCAACTGTTGCTGTAAGAACTTCACCGTTCTCGAATGCTTCAGCAAGTCTTTCATTGCCCTTTTCCTGAGCAAGTCTCTTGTAAGAAAGAAGAACCTGTCCTTCACCATCATTAACCTTGATTACGATTGCTGATAAAGGATCACCAACTTTAACTACAGTAGTAAGATCAACATTTGATTCGTTTGTGTACTCTGAACGTGTAATGATACCATCTGACTTGTAACCGATATTTAAAACGATTTCATCTGGCTTAACGCTAATAACAGTACCGTCTACTACCTCTCCATTGTGTATAGTTTTAAATGATTCCTCCAACATTTGTTCAAAACTCATTTCTGACATTTCTTTTGAACCTCCTCAATAATATTGTTTGGGGTGGATGCCCCTGCGGTAATACCTACACTTTCAATGGAACTAAGGTCAGATGGCTGGAAATCATCAGCCGTCTGTATATAGTAAGTATTGTTGCATCGTGTTTTGCATATCTCATACAACTTCTGCGTATTAGAAGAATTCTTACTTCCAATAACTAACATGGCATCAACTGAAGATGCAATCTCTGCAGCTTCAACCTGTCTCTTATTAGTCGCATCGCATATTGTATTCAAAACAATAATATGATAACCTTTTTGCTTTATAATTTCAACTAATTCTTGAAATTTATTATGATTAAAGGTGGTTTGAGAAACAATACATATATCTCTATCATAATTAACTGAAAAGTCTTTAGCACACTGCTCTCCTGAAATCACAGTATAATCTTCACCATTAATCCATCCGATAATGCCTCTAACTTCGGGATGATCGGGATTTCCAATAATCACAATATATTCCCCATTTTTAGAATGTTCATCCACTGCTCTATGTATTTTTTTTACAAAAGGACAGGTAGCATCAATAACATTATGCCCTTTTGCCTTAAGCCCATCTTCTACAGCTTTGGTAACACCATGGGAACGAATAATAACAGTGCCTGGTGTATATGCCTTATCCACATCCTCTTCCATAACGGTAACACCGTGGGCTTCAAAATCCTTCACAACCTCTTCGTTATGTATGATAGGGCCATAGGTATATAGCGGACCCTGTCCTTCGGAAATTTGCTTTTTTACAACATCAACCGCCCTTTGCACTCCAAAGCAAAACCCAGCTGACTCAGCTAAAATAACATTCATACCTTACCTACTTATTACAAAGATTAATAATTGCATCAACCACTTCGTCAATAGTCATATCTGAGCTATCTACTAAAGTAGCATCCTCAGCCTGCTTAAGTGGGCTGATTTCTCTATGGGAATCTCTATAATCTCTTTCTTCTATATCCTTAGCAATCTTATCAAAATCAGGATTTTCTCCCTTAGCCTTAAGCTCATCAAATCTTCTCTTAGCGCGGCACTCAACAGATGCTGTAAGAAAAACCTTAACATCTGCATTAGGAAGTACGACTGTGCCAATATCTCTTCCATCCATAATAACATCTGTAGTCTTAGCAAGCTCCTGCTGTAGGGCAACAAGCTTTGTACGAACTGCGCCATATACAGATGTTGCACTAGCCATGTTGCCAACCTCTTCTGTACGAATAAGACCTGTAACATCCTCATCGTTAAGGATTACATGCTGAGCACCATCCTGATACTTAATAGAAACCTTAATATCATCTACCGAAGCTGAAATCTTAGCCTCATCATCCTTACTAATATTAGCACGAAGAAAATACAAAGCCATTGCTCTATACATTGCACCTGTGTCAACATACACATATCCCTTCTTCGCTGCAACAGCCTTAGCTATTGTAGATTTGCCTGCACCTGCAGGTCCGTCAATTGCAACATTAAATGCCATTAATCTATCCTCCAAAATATATTTAATCTATTGAAATACCTGCTAAATAACCTGTTGACCAGGCAATCTGCAGATTGAAACCGCCGGTAAAGGCATCAAGATCAAGAACCTCACCAGCAACAGATAATCCATTTATATTTTTACATTTCATTGTGGATGGGTCAATATCTTTTACAGAAATTCCACCCTGGGTAATTATAGCTTCCTTGTATTCCCTAAGACCTGTAATGGTAAAAGGAAAGGCCTTAAGCAAATGAACCAAATCATTTCTTTCTTCCTTTGTAATAGAATTGATTTGTCTCATATCATCAAAATCTAAAATATCAGTAACTACAGGCACCATTGATGAAGGAAGAAGCCCACGCAGCACAGAGCTTAAATGCTTGTTCATATTATCATTAAAATCTCTAAGGATTCTTGCATCTAATTCATCAAATGATAAAGCTGGCTTTAGGTCAATAGAAGCCTTGAGCTTTCCAGCCTGTGTGAGCTTTTTTCCGATAATAGAGCTTGCTGATAATACCAAAGGACCTGATACGCCAAAATGGGTAAACAGCATCTCACCAAAGCCATCGTAAATCTTCTTTTTACCATCAGATATAGTAAGAGTAACATTCTTAAGGGCAAGACCTTGCATATTGGGGATATAGTCCTCAGCCACGTTTAATGGAACAAGGGCAGGACGTGTATCTGTAACCTTTAGGCCAATGTCCTTAGCCCATTTAAGTCCATCACCTGTAGAGCCAGTAGTCTGATATGACAGACCACCGGTGCAAAGGATTATTGCATCTGCATTTATAGTTTCTTTATTCTTAAGCCTTACACCGTATGCTCTTTCATCTTTAATCAGAATCTGTGCAACTTCAGTATTTAGCCTAACATCTATATTATATTCATTAAGCCCATTCTTAAGAGCCTTTGTAATATCTGATGCATGATCAGATACAGGAAAAGCTCGATTTCCTCGCTCCACCTTAGTCTCAGTTCCATGCATTTCAATGAAATCTATCATTGCATCAGAATTAAATGTGTAAATAGCGCTATATAAAAACTTAGGATTACTTACCACATTCTTAAGAAAATCTTCTTCACTGCAGGCGTTTGTAAAATTACATCTGCCCTTGCCTGTGATATATATCTTCTTTCCAAGCTTTTCATTCTTTTCAAGAAGAATAACTGAATGTCCACACATTCCAGCCGCGTAAGCCGCCATCATACCTGCAGCACCGCCGCCTATAACTATAACCTTACTCATTAGTTCTCTCCTGGGTAATACATCTTAAGGGAATCGTCCACCAAATCAATCTCATCATTCTCATAAAATTGATAATCGTTCCAGACTTCCTCAATCATTTCTAGATTCTTGGCCACCTGAGCCTGACGCTTGTTGCAAAGTGCCACTATCAGGGCATTTATAACAGAAAGTGGTGCCACCAAAGAATCAACTGCAGCATGCATATCACTTTCTGCAATAAGATTGCATGAGCTGTAAAGGTTCATTGGAGAATGAATAGAATCTGTAATAGTGATTACATTAGCCCTTCTGTTATTGGCAAACTCCAGCGCCTTAAGGGTACGCATGGAATATCTAGGAAATGATATACCGATAATACAATCCTCTTCTGTAATATGTATCATCTGCTCAAATAATTCCGACGTTGAACTGGTCTGCAGGTTTACTACATTATCAAAAATCATATTAAGATAAAACGAAAGAAATGATGCAAGTGGCGCACAGGTACGGATACCTACAACATAAATACGTCTTGCATTAAGTATTGTCTCAACAGCATTGTCAAATGCAGCCTCATCAATAGATTCCATAGTATTCTTAATCTTTAGTGCATCAGAAGAAAGCACTGTGCGAAGAACACCGTTTTGCTCGATACCACCGTTTGTTATCTCTATTCTATCGGATGTGTTAAGCTTGTTTCTAACCAAGCCTTCTAGAGCCTGCTGAAACTCAGGATATCCCTTATAGCCAATAAAGGATGCAAAGCGCACAACTGTAGATTCAGATACGCCTATAATCTCACCAAGCTTTGCAGCAGTAAGAAAAACTGCCTTGTCGTAATTATCAATAATATAATTAGCAAGCAGCTTCTGCCCCTTTGACATCCTGCCATATTTCTCATTAATTTTTGAAATTAAATCTGTAGTAGTAGCCATAAAATACCTCATATATGTTTATTGAGATATTTATTATATTAAAAAAAAATAGGCAATGCAAGAAATCTTGCATCGCCTATTAAATTTAAAATTAATAATACTATACAGGATAAGCCTTGTTTACAGTATCAGCCTTTTTAGGGTCAACCTTTGTCTGCTGAGCCTCACGATACTCGAAGAATTCTGTAGCTACCTTTGGGAACAAAGCGTAAGATAAAACATCTTCATCCTGCTGCTTCCATCTAGCACACTCTTCTTCAAACTTCTTAAGACCTGGCTCAAGTAAATCTGCTGGACGGCATGTAATAGCCTTATCCTTGTCAGCGCCAAGTGCCTTCTCAACAACCTCTGGGTTGAATGGCTTAACTGTCTGGCCATACTTACCAAGAAGGATATCCTTAGTCTGCTCTGTTACTACCTTGTATCTTTCACCCATAAGTACGTTGAATACAGCCTGAGTACCAACGATCTGTGATGAAGGTGTAACAAGTGGTGGCTCACCGAGATCCTTACGTACACGTGGTACTTCCTCAAGAACCTCGCGAAGCTTATCTTCCTTACCCTGCTCCTTTAACTGGCTGATAAGGTTTGAAAGCATACCGCCAGGAACCTGATAACGAAGTGTATTGATGTTAACACCAAGAACCTTTGTAGACATAAGTCCACTCTCGATGCACTCTTCTCTGTAAGGACGGAAGTAATCAGCGATTTCAGAAAGAAGCTCCTGATCAAATCCAGTGTCGTATGGTGTGCCTTCAAATGCAGCAGCCATAACCTCTGTAGCTGGCTGTGATGTACCAAGTGCGAATGGTGACATTGCACAGTCAATGATATCTGCACCAGCTTCAACAGACTTAAGATAAGTCATACTTGCAACACCTGATGTGTAGTGTGTATGCATTTCGATTGGAAGGGATGTAGATTCCTTTAAAGCTGTAACAAGCTCATAAGCCTTTGCAGGTACAAGTAAGCCTGCCATATCCTTGATACAGATAGAATCTGCGCCCATATCCTCGATACGCTTTGCAATATTCTTCCAATAATCAAGTGTAAAAGCCTCGCCAAGTGTATAAGAAAGAGCAACCTGAGCGTGACCATTTTCCTTCTTTGTAGCATTTACTGCTGTCTGAAGGTTTCTAATATCATTTAAGCAGTCAAAAATACGAATGATATCAATACCATTTGCAATTGACTTCTGAACGAAATATTCTACAACATCATCTGGATACTGGCTGTATCCTAAGATGTTCTGACCTCTGAAAAGCATCTGAAGCTTTGTGTTCTTAAATCCATCACGAAGCTTACGAAGTCTATCCCATGGATCTTCCTTTAAGAATCTAAGGCAAGCATCGAATGTAGCACCGCCCCAGCATTCTACTGCGTTGTAGCCAACCTTATCCATCTTATCAATGATAGGAAGCATCATAGAGGTAGGCATACGAGTTGCTATAAGAGACTGATGTGCATCACGGAGCACTGTCTCTGTAATTTTAACTGGCTTTGGACTAATATCTGCCATAAAATTTATTCCTCCTATTAATTTTAAAAAAATATGAAGAACTGCCATTGTAATTGCCTTCGGCAAAGGCAGTTCAGGAAACTAAGGAATCTTCCCACTAAAGTGGGCCCCTCCTTAGTTTATACACCAAAAATAGCCATAAATACACCGGCTGCAACTGCAGTACCGATAACACCGGCAACGTTAGGTCCCATAGCATGCATAAGAAGGAAGTTTGTAGGATCCTCCTCTGCGCCAACCTTCTGAGAAACACGTGCAGCCATAGGAACGGCAGATACACCAGCCGAACCAATAAGTGGATTAATCTTACCATGTGTAAGATGACATAATAACTTACCGAATAATACACCAGCAGCTGTACCAAATACGAATGCTACAAGACCAAGAACTACGATTTTGATTGTAGCTGCATTAAGGAATGCCTCAGCTGATGTAGAAGCACCTACAGATGTACCAAGTAAAATAACTACAATGTACATAAGAGCATTAGATGCTGTTTCTGTAAGCTGGTTAACAACGCCTGACTCCTTGAAAAGGTTACCAAGCATAAGCATACCAACAAGAGGTGCTGTTGTAGGTAGAATCAAACATACGATGATAGTAACTACAATAGGGAATAAGATTTTCTCTAGCTTAGATACAGGTCTAAGTTGAGCCATCTTAATTGAACGCTCCTTCTTTGTTGTAAGAGCCTTCATAATAGGTGGCTGAATAATAGGTACAAGTGACATATATGAGTATGCCGCAACAGCAATAGGTCCCATAAGTGCTGACTGTCCTAATTTACCAGCTAAGAAGATAGATGTAGGTCCATCTGCACCACCGATGATTGATACAGCAGCTGCTGCCTGATCTGAGAATCCCAAAAGGATTGCAAGAAGGTAAGCTGTGAAAATACCAATCTGTGCAGCCGCACCAAGCCAGAAGCTGATTGGGTTGGCAATAAGTGGACCGAAATCAGTCATAGCTCCAACACCCATGAAAATAAGTGATGGAAGAATTGAATACTCATCAAGAGTATAGAAATAATAAAGCAAGCCGCCTACACCATTAGATGTTTCCTCTGGTGAAGCAATAATATCAGGATAGATATTTACAAGTAACATACCAAATGCGATTGGAAGTAAAAGTAAAGGCTCATATCCCTTCTTGATTGCTAGATAAAGGAAAACACAGGCAACCGCTATCATGACATAGTTACCCCAAGTCAGATTGAAAAATGCAGTCTGATGTGCGAGGTTTAACAATGTCTCTCCAACGTAACTCATGTGTAATCCTCCTATTAGTTCATAGTTGCAAGTAATGCGCCAGCATCAACCTGCTGACCTTCGTTGCAGTTGATAGATGCAACAGTACCATCCTGTGGTGCAACAACAGGTGTTTCCATCTTCATAACCTCAAGAACAACAACTGGGTCACCCTTCTTTACAGCTGTACCAGCACTAGCTGCAATCTTAACTACCTTACCAGCAGCACCAGCTTCAATCTTAACAGCACCAGCTGAACCTGTGCTTGCAGGTGCTGCAGGAGCAGCTGCCTTAGGTGCAGCGGCAGGTGTTACAGGAGAAACTCCTGAGCCTCCCTTATCTTCTACAGTTACATCATAAACTGTTCCATTAACAGTAATTGTATAATTTTTCATGGTATTCCTCCTAAACTCTAACGTCTTTTCTTAATTGAACGAACTACAAACGAATCTGTAGAAGCGCCTGTGCTTGCAGCAATTGCGGCAGCGATAACTGCTACTAACTGCAAATCATCTGTTTCATTTTTAACTGGTGCAGATACAGCTGCTACAGGTGCCTGGGCTACTGCCTCTTCCTTAGCCTTTGCGCTGTTCTGAACCTTAGAAATAAGCTCGAAGCTCTTAATAATACCAGACATTACAACAAGCATTGCAAATACAATAAGGATACCCATTACTGTATTAAGTCCTGCCTTAGCCATTGTTTCTCCAAGAGAATATACAGGCTCGATATTGATAGCAGTAGCACCGCTCTTCATATCATTTGCATTAAATACAACTGTGAGCTTTAAATCTCTCTTAGAATAATGTCCGATAAGTGTTGCTGTAATTGTTTTACCTGACTTTGCTACATCAAATGCCTTGATTCCGCCAATGTTGAAGCTTCCAATATTGACGCCACCAACTACTGCATTGTTATCATAGTAATCTACGAAATCACCCTTTAAGCTATAGCATTCTTTCCAATCAGCGAACAAGCCAGCTGAAACCTGATCATCTGAGCTTTCAGCCTGTGTAATATAGCTATCTGCTGTAAGGTCATCAATCTGCTCTAACTGAGACATTGTATTCTTAAGCATTGTTTCGTAGTTTGAAACTGGAAGACCACCGATTGTTTCATCAGCTTTGCTTCCACAAGCAGTAAGGCCAAGCATTAAAGCCAAGGTGCATAAAACCATTAATAAATTTTTTCTCATAATGTTTCACCTTCCTGCTCTAAAAGAACATTTCAAATCCTGCAATAATGTATTTTCTAGCATCTGCCATAGAAACAATTCTATCAATATGTCCATGAGCTGCTGCTGTAAGTGCGCTATCCTGTAAAGAAGCGTAATCCTTTTCGATAGCAGCTGCATCAGTGCCATTATCTGCAAGAATCTTAGCTGCCTTAGAAGCTTCCATAGCTCCAACTGATGTTGAATCAAAAGCGTATACTAAATCAGCTCCAAGTGCCTTAGAGTTCATAAGAACATAAGGAGTACCATAAGCCTGCTTTGTAATAAGGTTAAGCTTTGGTACGCTAGCATCTACAAATCTCTGTGTCATCTGTGAAAGAGCTCTTGGAAGACGTCTTTCCTGGCACTTGCAAGACTTAAATGCTGCAACATTTGTAATAGAAAGAACTGGGATTTCGTACATATCGCAAAGATCAACGAAATCAGCTGCCTTCTCACAGCCTGCAGCTGAAAGGTAAGCCTCACCGTCTACCTCACGGTTACCAACCACACCGATTGTTACACCGTCAAGTTTCATAAGACCTGTAACCATTTCCTTAGCAAAACCAGCCTTAAGCTCGATAAACTGTCTGTTATCTGCAAGCTCTGTTGCAACTAAAGCTGCATCTGTAAGCTTGCTATTAAGTCCCTCTGCTGCTCTGTTAAGATCATCAGATGCCTCTACGATATCGTTAGGAATCATAGAGATAACCTGTCTAATTGAAGCAACAACCTCTGAAAGGGAACCTACGCAATCTACTGTACCAGCTTCTTCAAACTGGAACTTAGCAGATGAAGTATCACAATCATTGCCAGTAATAGTATCTGGTGAATTGATGTAAAGTGAAGCGCCTTCAACCATAAATGTGAAATCTGCAAGTGAAGGAAGAACTGAAAGTCCACCACCGCAGTTGCCAGCTACACACATAAGCTGAGGAATAACCCCCTTAACATCAGCTGCTCTCTCGATTACTGAACCAAGTGCCTCAAGAGCATCAAAAGACTCCTGTAGACGAACACCGCCACAATCAATAAAGCCAATTACTGGAGCTCCTACCTTAAGAGCCATGTCATAAAGAGAAAGAATCTTCTTAGCATGCATTTCACCAATTGTACCGCCTAAAACATCGGCATTCTGGCTGAATACGAAAACTAAGGTTCCGTCTACAAGACCATGTCCAATAATTACACCATCTGATGGTTCTTTTTTTGCATTCAGGTTAAAATCTGTGTTTCTGCTTGTGACTAATGACTGCAACTCAACGAAGCTGTTTTCGTCCAATAAAGCATTGATTCTAGCCTGAGCCTGATTTGAATCACTACCCATCTTATACCTCCATTTATATAAAATATTTCAAAATTTCTCGCAAGTATAATGATATCGTTTTTGCCCCATATTTTCAATGCAGTTGTGTTAAAATTATGTTAAAAATATGTCAAAAAAACCACCCTAAAATTTGGGTGGTTTTTTGATTGACAATTAGATTGTAACCTCTACATTATTAGCTTCGTTTTCAGCCTCCTGCTTGAACTCTTCTATCTGTGTCTGAGAAAGCTCTGGAAGCTCTTC
Source organism: Pseudobutyrivibrio sp. (assembly GCF_017471675.1). Lineage (GTDB taxonomy): Bacteria > Bacillota > Clostridia > Lachnospirales > Lachnospiraceae > Pseudobutyrivibrio. The sequence goes on along the minus strand of NZ_JAFUSK010000039.1, from coordinate 60,699 downwards.
GATAGAGCTTACGCCAAATGAACGTAAAAACTCCTCTGTAGTACCAAAAAGCATAGGACGGCCTGGGGCATCAAGACGACCAAGCTCTGTACAAAGCCCAAACTCCACAAGCTTTGAAACAGCAAAATCACAGGAAACACCCCTGATTTTTTCTATCTCAGATTTAGTAATAGGCTGCTTATAAGCAATAATAGAAAGTGTCTCAAGAAGAACATCTGTAAGAACGTACTTCTTTGGCTGCTTAGCTATTCTAATAAGATATTCATAAATATCAGGGCTGGTACACATCTGGTAAGCCCCATCTATTTCTGTAATAGTAATACCTCTATTATCCTTTTCGTAATCTTCCTTCAAGGCCAAAATAGCCTCTACAACCTGCTTATCATCAATCTCAAGAGCCTTAGCTATCTTAGATGGCTCAACAGTACCACCCATAGCAAACAAAATGCCCTCTACTATATTTTTAATCTCTGCTAATTCCATATTCTCTCCATATCAAAGTATTATGCAGCAATCTTAGATTCAATCAAAATATCTGCAAATGTATCTTCCTGTGCAATATTAATCTGACCAGCCTTCATCATCTCCAAAATACAAAGGAATGTAACAATAACCTCTGTCTTAGAATGTGCTGCCTCAAGAAGATTTCTAAAGCTAAATGTATTATGCGCCTTGGCAAAAGCGATAGTCCACTCCATCTTCTGCTCAAGGGAAACCTCTTCCTTCTTAATCTTACCAAATGTAGAACGGATTGGGTCCCTTCTATTATCCTGTCTCTTAAGAACCTGATTAAAAATATCATTCAGCTTATTAAGTGTTAAATCACCCATAAGCTCTTCCAAATCAACAGGCTGCTCATACTTAAGAACCTCCTCAGGAATAGTAGGCTCCTTATAAAACACAAGGCTTGCATCCATCTGTCTATCCCTAAGCTCATAAGAAATAGTCTTATACATCTTATATTCAAGGAGCTGTTGAACAAGCTCTGCACGTGGATCCTCTTCTTCCACATCCTCCTCTTCCTTCTCTTCACGTGGAAGAAGCATGCGGCTCTTAATATCAAGAAGTGTGGTAGCCATAAGCAAGAACTCGCTCATAACATCCAAATCACTATTATCCATAGCCCTAACGTATTCCATATATTGGTCTGTAATCTCAACAATAGGAATATCATAAATATCAACTTTATTCTTATCTATCAGGTGCAAAAGTAAATCCAAAGGACCCTCAAACGCCTGAAGCTTTACATGCATCTCCAAAATAAATTCTCCCTTCCTATCCATCAAAATGCATCCTAGTACTCCGTGCTCCCGGAAGCCATCTCCCATTGGAGTCAAGGGAACCTCCCTAAAGGGTCCCTCCTTAACTCCATGGGGCCCTCTTCCTCGCGCTCGCCAAGGTTGTGTGGCATTTTGATTAATGATCTACAGATTCATTACAATCTTCTACGAACATAAAATAGTCTCACACGTAGAGACTACGCATGAGACTATTATAAAAGACTATATTGTGCATGTCAATATGAGTGACCACTAGATTTAGTAGTCTGACAATTCTAGAGGGACTCTAGGGTCTTGCGGATTTCGATGATGAAATCGCGAGAATTGAGAACTGTAGGGTTCTCGATTGAAGTGATAAGTGCCAAATCCTTAGTCATCTTGCCATCCTCGATTGTCTTGATACAAGCCTTCTCAAGTTTATCAGCAAATGCTGAAAGCTCAGGGATGTTATCAAGCTCTCCGCGCTTTCTAAGAGCTCCTGTCCAGGCAAAGATTGTAGCTACAGAGTTAGTAGATGTCTCCTCGCCCTTAAGATGCTTATAATAGTGACGCTGTACTGTACCGTGAGCAGCCTCGTATTCATAGTAGCCAGCAGGGCTAACAAGAACTGAAGTCATCATAGCAAGTGAACCGAAGGCTGATGAAATCATATCTGACATAACATCACCATCATAGTTCTTACATGCCCAGATAAATCCACCCTCAGACTTCATAACACGAGCTACTGCATCATCAATAAGTGTATAGAAGTATTCGATACCCGCTTTATCGAAAGCATCCTTATATTCCTTATCAAATATCTCCTGGAAAATATCCTTGAATCTATGGTCATACTTCTTTGAGATAGTATCCTTTGTAGCAAACCACAAATCCTGCTTTGTATCAAGAGCAAACTTAAAGCAGCTATGAGCAAAGCTCTCAATAGAATCATCAATATTATGCTGTCCCTGAACTACGCCAGGTCCATTAAATGTATGAACAAGTGCTCGCTCTTCAACACCATCTGCATTAGTATATACAAGCTCAACCTTACCAGCACCTGGAATTCGCATTTCAGTGTTCTTATAAACGTCACCATATGCATGACGGGCAATTGTAATAGGCTTCTTCCAGGTCTTAACATTTGGGTCAATGCCCTTTACAACTATTGGAGCTCTAAACACAGTACCATCAAGGATTGCACGAATTGTACCGTTAGGACTCTTCCACATCTCCTTAAGATTATACTCTGTCATACGAGCAGCATTAGGAGTGATTGTAGCGCACTTTACGGCAACGCCATACTTCTTAGTAGCTTCAGCGGATTCCACTGTAACCTTATCATCTGTCTCATTTCTGTTCTCTAATCCAAGATCGTAATACTCTGTCTTCAAATCAATAAATGGAAGCAATAGCTCATCCTTAATCATCTGCCAGAGGATACGAGTCATCTCGTCGCCATCCATCTCTACTAGGGGTGTTGTCATCTGAATCTTGCTCATACTTATTCTCCTTACACTTTAGTCCGCCAAATGTTGCCGAGGTTTCCGTGCTCCCGCAGGGCACCCCCCATACTTTCGCATGGGAACCCTCCCGCCGGCGTAGGTCCTTCCCATGCTCGGTATGGTGCCTCCCTGCTCGCGCTTGCCAAGGTTGAGAAACATTTGGCTCATGAAAAAAATTTAGTAACTATGATTAATCTACTTTACTACGAGGTTTACGATCTTGTTAGGTACGTAGATTTCTTTTACGAGGTTCTTGCCATCAAGAGCCTTTGCGACAGCTTCGTCAGCCTTGGCTGTGGAAAGAGCTGTGTCTTTGTCGCATCCATTAGGGATGGTAATTGTAGCCTTAAGCTTGCCGTTGACCTGAACTGCGATTTCGATAGTAGATTCTACGATTTTGGCAGGGTCGTATTCTGGCCATGCAGCAAGTGAACAGTAGCCTTCGCCACCAAGCTCTGCATACATCTCTTCTGCAAGATGTGGAGCAAATGGGCAAAGAAGCTTAACAAGGATAACGAGATTGTCCTTTGTAATATGTCCTTCGGCAACGATATCGTTGAGAAGTCCCATCATAGCTGCAATAGCTGTGTTGTACTTCATAGCTTCGATATCTTCTGAAACCTTCTTGATTGTCTTTTGAATACCTGTCTCAATCTTTTCGCTGTTAGCTTCATCTGAAACTATGTCTGTAAGACCTGCAAAACGCTCTAAGAATCTCTTGCATCCACGAACTGAAGCATCTGACCAAGGAGCTGCTGCGCCGTAATCACCCATGAAAAGTACGTAAGTACGAAGTGTGTCAGCACCATAAGCATCTACAATATCAAGTGGGTCAATAACGTTTCCACGAGACTTAGACATCTTCTGTCCATCCTCACCAAGAATCATACCCTGAGCGCTACGCTTTAAATATGGCTCTGGAGTATTAACTACACCAAGGTCATAAAGGAAGTGATGCCAGAAACGTGAGTAAATTAAGTGACGTGTAACGTGCTCCATACCACCGTTATACCAATCAACTGGCATCCAGTAGTTAAGCTTGTCCATAGCAGCAAATTCATTATCGTTGTGTGGATCGATGTAACGAAGGAAGTACCAAGATGAACCAGCCCACTGTGGCATAGTATCTGTCTCACGCTTTGCAGCACCACCACACTTAGGACACTTGCAATTTACAAAGCTTTCTACTCTTGCAAGTGGTGACTCACCATCAGTACCAGGCTCGAACTTCTCCATTACTGGAAGCTTAAGTGGAAGCTCCTCAAATGGGACTGCAACATCGCCACATGTAGGACAGTGAACAATTGGAATAGGCTCGCCCCAGTAACGCTGTCTGTTAAATGCCCAATCCTTCATCTTGAACTGAACACCAGCCTTACCGCAGCCTAATTTCTCAAGCTCTGAAATCATTCTATCAATAGAGTCCTTCTTGTTGTTAAGACCATTTAAGAACTCTGAGTTAATCATGTTACCTTCGCCTGTGTATGCTTCCTTAGTAACATCGCCACCTTCGATAACAGGGATGATATCGATGCCAAACTTGGTAGCAAAATCCCAGTCACGCTGGTCGTGAGCAGGAACAGCCATGATAGCACCTGTACCGTAGCCCATCATTACGTAATCTGAAATATATACAGGAATTTTCTTGCCAGTGATTGGGTTGATTGCATCAAAGCCCTCTACCCTAACGCCTGTCTTGTCCTTAGAAACAAGCTGTGTACGCTCGAACTCAGACTTCTTCTGACACTCAGCTCTGTAAGCTAAGATAGCGTCCATGTTAGAAATCTTGTCAGCGTACTTATCAATGTATGGGTGCTCTGGTGCAATAACCATAAATGTAACACCGCAAAGCGTATCAGGACGAGTTGTATAAATCTCAAGCTTGTCCTCAATACCATCTAATGTAAAATTAACAAAGGCACCCTTAGATTTACCGATCCAGTTAACCTGCTGCTGCTTAATGTTCTCAGGGAAATCAAGTCCGTTAAGTCCCTCAAGAAGCTTATCAGCGTACTCTGTAATACGAAGATACCAAACATCCTTTTCCTTTTGGATAACATCAGTATCGCAGATATCACACTTACCGCCCTGTGAATCCTCGTTTGAAAGAACTACCTTACAATGTGGACAGTAGTTAACTAAAGTCTTATCTCTGAATACAAGACCCTTTTCGAACATCTTAAGGAAAATCCACTGAGTCCACTTGTAGTAATCCTCCTGAGTTGTGTCGATTGTACGGCTGTAATCAAAAGAAAAACCTACGCTCTTAAGCTGTTTAGTGAACTTCTTAATGTTGTCGTCAGTAATCTTTCTAGGATGAGTGTTTGTCTTTACAGCGTAATTCTCTGTAGGAAGACCAAATGCATCGAATCCGATAGGGAATAATACATTGTAGCCCTGCATTCTACGCTTTCTAGAAACTACCTCAACAGAAGAATAAGCCTTGATATGACCAACGTGCATACCAGCACCTGATGGATATGGGAACTCAACCAATCCATAGAACTTAGGCTTATCAGAACCATCAACAGCCTTGAAAATATCGTCTTTTTCCCAGGCTGCCTGCCATTTTTTCTCAATTGCTTTAAAATTGTGCTTCATCTATTTCACCTCGTAATAATCTAACTAAACAAGAATTATAATAAAAGCTGTGTAGATTTGCAATAAATCTACACAGCTTAAAATAATTTTTTATATATAAGCAATAATTAAGTCCTGTAACTCTTTAAAAACTTTTGTTTATCTAATAATCCTTCGCTATTGGCAACTATTGTTGTTACTACCACATCTCCCAAGCAATTGCTGACTGCTAAAAACATTCCTACTATCGGGCTTATTCCTATAACAAGCTCTAAGGCGCTGGTAGGCACATTAAGCTGAGTTAAAAGCGCGGATAAACATATTATCAAGCCTCCTGGCACACCTGGTGCACCAATAGAGAATATAATAATAGAAAGGGCAAATGATAACATTGCCGCAACCGAGACATTTACCCCGTACATTTTAGCAAGTGCTAGTGCTTGTACCGCAAGAAAAATACAAGTTCCATCCATATTGATGGTAGCTCCAAGAGGAATGGAAAAGCTATACACCTTTTTGTCTATACCTAATTTCTTCTCACAGGCTTCCATATTGATAGGAATTGCCGGATTGCTGGCAGCAATAGAAAATACATTAAGCATAGTTGGAAAATATTTCTTAAGAAATACAATAGGATTAAGCCTTCCAAAAATTAAAAGTAACAGGCAATAAATAATCATCATACATATTATGCCAAACAATAATGATGCAACTATGCCAATAAGAGAAAGCAAAGTATCTACCCCAAGTGTAAGTATAAGTGATGTGATTGAGCAGTATACAGCAATTGGCATAAATAGCATAATTATAGAAATAATCTTTAAAAAAAGCTCATTAAAAGCCTGCAAAAGATTTCTAAGTGAAGTTGAATATTCACCAATCATGCCAACAGCAATTCCACATAGGATTGCCAAAAAGATTAGCTGTAGCATATTAGATTCCAAAAAAGGTTTTACAAAATTATCAGGAACAACGCCTACTATGCTATCTAATAACATATCAGACAAAGAGGTCTTTTCTGCTTGCTCTTCCACAAAATCCGGATGATTAACAATTTCCCTTCCAGGCTTTAATAAAAGGAAGGTCATTATCCCAACAAAAGTCGCAATTAATGTGGTGCAAAAATATGATATAAGGGTTTTGATGCCAACTCTTCCAAGCTCCTTATAGTTTGAAAAACCACTAACACATGAAATAATTGAAAAGAAAACCACTGGCGCAACAATAGCCTTTAGAGCATTTAAAAACATAGTTTTGACAGGAACAAGCAAATAGTGACAGAGATTTTCATTAAATGAATCTGCCCCTATGCCCGTAAGCAGTAGCCCGGATAATAATGCAAGTGATAGAGCCCCTAGCGTCCTATATAAAAGGATATGCTTGGATTTATGTATAGTCATTTTTACATTATTTTTTCCTAACTTGTGATTATACTGTAAATCATCTACATAAGCCTTAAATAAAGCACCTCTGATTATGTTTTGTGCTTCGTCACCATCAACACAATCAATAGATTCCTTCACACCTTTAATACCATCTGAGATACTAAATTCCTCTCCTGTAGAATGAAATTCTATGGTAGTTTTGCCAAAGATGCTATTAATTGCTATGTCAATTTCGCTGTCACTTTCAGCATGATCTATAAGACTGCCTAAAGCCTCCTCCACAGTAAGAATCGCCCTGCCTATTTCCTTGGTTGATACATTATGCTTTTTTAAAATACCATTAACGCTATTTAACACCCCATCAACGGCATTATATTTTGCTGGAATTCTTATATGTTTTCTCATATTCTACAAATAAAAGTCATTAATATCCATAACTAACTAATTCCCATTGTCCACCATCTTCTCTTGCAAGCCACCACTCCCAATCTTTATAGATACAATTGGCGCTTACTACTTCTGTGTCTTCAAGAGGGGTTCTAAAATCAGTTACAAATTCAATACATTCTGTATAATTGTTTTCATTACCATTAAGCCATTCAAGATATATATCATCAGCACAATCATCCGAAATATATCTCACATTATGTAATTCATAACCTTCCCAGGTATCAAATTCATCCAAGATTACATTTATTGCACTATCCATATCTTCTTGTGTATAGATATCTGATTCTCCATAGTCATACTCTACATTACCATCAAAGAATTCAAATACTGCTACAAAGTCCGCACTTCCATCTACATCATAGGTAACTGTAGGCTCTGCAGCGTAATCTTCACCATCTTTAGTCCATTTAACAAACGACCAACCTTCATCTAGAGTTCTTGCAGATAATGTATATGTAGCTGGTTCATCAATATTTATTTGAGATGACTGATAGTAATCATCATCAGTAAATTGAGCTTCTGTTCCCTCCATATAGGCAACTTCACCCATTCCATCGATGTTTAAGGTGACTGAATAACCTTCTGCTAAAGCTGTTTCATCCTGTGGTTTGAAATGATATGTATCACCATTTTCAACCTCTACTAAAACTCCATCTTCACCTTCTTCTGAAACTGTTACTATGAATTCCCCATCCTCACCTTCAGCAGTAAGATCTCCGTAAAGAGTTTCACCTACCTGTTCAATATACCAGCCGTGCATTTCACTTGTATTATACAGTCCAACAAACCAACCTGGATATTCGTCAAGTTGGGATTCATCAATGTACAGAGTATTCATATTATCATCTTGAAAATATCCTGTTCTAGTCCATTCAAATGAACCATTATCTGTGTCTTTATGTTTACTGATTTCAAAAGTGCAGCCCATCAATAAAAAAATCATACTTAATGAAATTACTACCCCAAATAATCTCTTCATATGTACCTCCTCATATTTTGATTATTTATTCATGTGAAAACTGATTCGTATGGCAGTTCATCCAGTGTAACTGTTATTTATTACAGAAAATATGATATCAGATAAATTTTTCGAAATTGTGTACATTGTAGACAAATAAAAATCCCCCTTCAGTGGTCTTTCCACTAGAAGAGGGACTATTCTTTATATTGAGTTAATTCTATATGGTTTTACTATTATTCTTCAAACGTCATATTTTACTGCCTTTGGAAAATCAAAATGGTATAGTTTGTTTTATTTCTGCTCCACAGATTATAGAATTCTGTTTTTTCAATGTTAGCACCCTTTTTATTTATTTCTACTGCATTAAAATAATAACTAGTAAAATCATCTTTACCTTTTGCATGTGGTCCTGCAAGGATATAACTAGATTTAAAAATTCCTGTTCTAATCTCACTATCTGTACCTTTAATTAAAGGTGAATATGATAACATTTTGACTGCAGCATCAATAGTAACATTAGTCGCCTCATCTATTCCTTTACCACATGTAAATCCAACTTTGTCAAATAGGTATTCAGATATTGTATAACCCTTAGCTGTACAATAATCTGCTATTGCCTTAACCTGTTCTTCAGATAATGTATAGTTAGTGATTTCTTTAGGTAAGCTCCAGACGGTTACTGTAACACCACTGCTATGACGACCTCTACCACGAGTTTCATGTTTATAGCAATCATTCTCACCATTATATATGTCGATTTCGCCTTTTAAAGCTATATGCTGAGTAGGATCCTGAGACTTATTCACGAAAATAAAATCACTATTATTATTAACAAAGGTGTAGAAATTAGTAATTATACCTTCACTATTTGGATTAAATTTACCATCAACTATGCCACCTGTTCTTTCAAGCATTACTTTTCTAGCATTAGCTACTCCTACAGCGTCATACTTTGTCTTTTCACAAGCGTCTAGTATCATATTTTGAACCGCATAGCCTCTAAGATATACACTTATTTGCCTCAAGACATATGGAGTAATTGCTACTTCCGCTTCTTTTGAAAACATAACGTTATTACATTCCAATTTATATGCTTTCATAATGATTGAGTCACCATTATACGCACTTGGATTGCCAGTTTCAAACACACTAGTAGCATTATTTAAAGCTGTATCTAAATTATCCCATGCTGGTCTATCATATAAAGCTGCTATTTCCATGTCACGTCTAGCTGCATCAATTTCGCCCCTATTATAATCAACCATAATACCATCTATTCGATGCTCTAATGCTTGTGAGGCGCCAACAACTTCTTGTATCTTACTAGCCTGTGTTGTAAACTCTGCAACATTTAAAGTCTGGAGCTTTAATTCTTGCTCTGCCTTTTTTAGATTTTTATCAACTTCTTTAATTTCGTCTATAATCTTACTGGTATCATCTTCGCCTTGTAGCCCTAATACACCTAGTATAAGTTTTTCAAAAGCACCCGATAATGGATCAACACCTAGCGATTTTGTCAATGCCTTTATACAAGCTTTAGTTGTATCTTTTACAGCAGTCTTTGCGGAGGAAACAGCTAAAGCTTCAAGATCTTTTATCTTTTCATCATCAGTGGCAACTATATTACCATCATCTGTTACTATAGATACTGATGTATCTGTAGTTATATCAGGAACTTTAGATTTGGAATAAATAGAAAACTTATTTCCAGTTTGTGAGTTTATAAAATTGCCTTCTTCATCAGGTGTGAATACACGTCCCTCATCATCTGTCCAGGTATAATCACTAAGCTTTAAATTAACCTTGGATAAATCAGATGTAAGAACTCCATCATAATTAGTTCTTGTTCCATAAACATAGAATTCTATGAAATCATTAAGATCATTTACATAACCAAAAAGATCAAGCCTTGGTGTTGATTCTAAGTAAACAGCTGTAACTGTTTCGTTCTTCTGTACATTATTTGAATTTCCTACCCATGTTAAGAATGTATAATTCTCATGTACAGGTGGAGTTGGAATTTGAGTCACACTTGCGTCCTTTGGTACAACAATAGTATCAATCACACTATTATCAAATGAATCTACGTAAGTAACAGTATAGAATCCTCTTGCGTTCCATTCTTCTACGTTATTAAGTAATCCGCACCAGTCTATTTCATTACCAGCTTCATCATATACTTTTATATATCTGAATTCAGAACCATATAAATCATATAGTTTGCCTTCCAGATCTGTAGGATTAATTGTATTTCCATCTTTATCAAAGATTGGAATATTAATATTTGTCTTTTTTGATGCCAATATATCAACCGGGTTAACTTCATTTCCTTGCTCATCATAAATTGGCCTATAATCACCAGATGCATTAGCATTATCATATACATTAGTTGGTGTATTGCTATTATTAGTAGTATTTGTTTTCTCAGTTACATTTTCTGTTGAATTATCAAAATTAGCAAGGAAATTAGGATCATTCAATTGACCAGTGTAATCAACTTCATTTCCATATTCATCGTATAAAGGTGTATACCCCGCACCCGAATTTTCTTCTGCAAATGCAGTAAGCACATTGGTTTGCTCAAATGCAAATATTGCCATTAGCATAAGAGCTATTAATCATTTTCTCATATTGCTACCTCCTTAACTTAAAATGCAATACATGAACCTTCTCACTCAATTGATGTGCCATTTGTTATTTGTTATTAGCATTATATAAAACTATATGTCACACAAATGTCACACTGTATATAACGCTTTGATAATTATTTCTTGCAATATTTATAGCAAATAATTAAATCTATATTGTGAATAATTTAAAAAATATGTGTGAACAGCATAATAAAGGGCTTTACTAAGGATTGAACCGTTAGTAAAGCCCTTCTAATAAATATTCGATTTACATAAATCCATCTTCAGATTTATCACGTACTTCCACATAGTACTTATCTTTATTATATTGGTCTATATAAACATCTATTTTGTCACCAGGTCTATAGAATTCGTTTGGATTGAAGGTAATAGGATGACTCTTAAAGAAATATTTTTCTTTAGTTGAAATATCCTCATAACTGCAATTAACAACATATGGATGTCTATCCATATATGTTCTTTGCATATCAAGCTCTATGCTATCTACCGTTGCATATATATGCTTGCCATTTTCTAACAGTTTTTTATGCTTTAGCTTTCTTAGGAATGTACTAATAAGAATCCCCATACCTACTACAAGTGCAAAACCACCAATACCAAATAAAATCTTTCTTTCAAGTAAGATGTTTTCTTCTGTGTTAACGTTAACAGGATTATCAGGGTCTATGAGTAATATCATTTCCCTTCCTACGTATAGATTTGTCTGCCCAACCGAAAGTTTTACATGTTTATATTCCTTACCATTAAATTCATAAGAAGCGTAATAATCATAGGTGTCAGAGTCCGTCCCTGATGAAGTATGGGAAATATCGACAATCTCGCCTTCCACAGGAACAGCTTTTTCCATAAATTCATTATTGATTTGAATTCTATAAAAGTTTAGTGCGATTACTGCAATACCAAACAAAGTAAAAAAAACTCCTAGTAGTACAACTACATACTTTCGCATTTTTCTTTTCATAAAACACCCCGTTTTCTAATTAACAACAGGCTGCCCCAAGGCAGCCTGCAAAAAACTTACTCTTCGTCCACATCCTTAATCTTGTTAGCTCTTCGCTCCACTTCCTTAGCCTGTACATCAGATGGAACCTGTTCGTATCTTGCCAATTCATAAGAGAATGTTCCATAGCCTCCTGTCATAGAACGAAGTGTGGTATCGTAGCCATAAAGCTCTGCCATTGGTACCTCTGCAAGCACTTCGGTCTTGCCACCTGCATCTGTAGGATTCATGCCAAGTACTCTGCCTCGTCTCTTGTTAAGGTCACCCATTACATCGCCTGTGTATGCATCTGGAACCACTACCTTAAGTGTTTCGATTGGCTCAAGCAGGATTGGATTTGCCTTCATGATACCTTCCTTGAAAGCCCCCTTGGCAGCTACCTTAAATGCCATTTCAGATGAATCTACAGGATGATAGCTTCCATCATACAGATTAGCATGGATTCCAACTACTGGATATGCTGCAAGTGGACCTGCAAGCACTGCCTCCTGCAATCCCTTTTCAACAGCTGGGAAATAGTTCTTTGGAACAGCACCACCTACTACTGATTCTGTAAAGTTGTAATGCTCTTCCATATTGCCAGATGGTTCAAAGGTCATCTTTACATGTCCATACTGACCATGGCCACCAGTCTGTTTCTTATATTTGTATTCAACATCTGACTTGCCACGGATTGTTTCCTTGAAAGCAATCTTTGGTTGACTAAGCTCAATATCTACCTTGTACTTTTCGTTGAGCTTCTGCACCAGCATATCAATGTGTCTGTCACCAATTCCATAAATAAGAGACTGGCTGTTTTCTCCATCATTTACAACCTTAAGAGTAAGATCCTCTGCACACAGCTTTGCAAGTGCCTGTGCAATCTTATCCTCATCACCCTTGTTCTTAGCCTTATATCTCTTGTAGGTATAAGGTGTAGATAAAGGTGTTCTTATATAAAGAATTGGATTAGCCTTTGTTGAAAGGGAATCTGTGGTGGCAACCTTCTGTAGCTTAGAAAGTGCACCAATGTCTCCTGCGTGAAGCTCTGGAACCTCCTCTGCCTTACTTCCTGTCAGGATATAAAGCTTTCCGATTTTTTCTTCTGTTTCCTTATGCTTGTTATAAAGCAAATCGTCTGTCTTAAGTACACCGGAATTTACTTTAATAAGTGAATATTTACCTACGAAAGGATCTACGATTGTCTTGAATACGTAAGCACTCTTAGGCTTAGAGAAATCATAATTAGCCTCGTAAACCTCATTTGTGTTTGCGTTAATTCCAGATACCTTTCTGTCTTCAGGGCTTGGAAGATATTTTACAATATCTACAAGCATAGTGTATTGACCTCTGTTCAGTGTATTGCTTCCCATCATAACAGGAACAATATCCCCTGTTCCTACATTGGCACGGAGAGCCTGACGAATTTCATCCTCAGAGAATTCTTCTCCACCAAAATATCTATCCATGAATTCCTCTGATGTTTCTGCAACAGATTCCATCAGTGCCTCACGGTATTTCTCTAAGTATTCCTTATTGTAATCTGGAACCTCACAATGCTCTGGTGCACCGCTTGCCTTCCATTTCTTTCCAACCTGCTGAATAACATTTACATAGCCAACAAACTCTCCATTTTCTCTGATTGGAAGATGGAAAGGAGCTATCTTTTTGCCGTACAGACCCTGAAGTTCTTCCACGATTTCTCGATAGCTGGCATCATCTATATCCATGTCAGTTACAAAAACCATTCTTGGCAGATTAAACTTATCGCACATCTCCCAAGCCTTCTTTGTACCAACCTCAATTCCGCTTTTACCTGAAATAACAATAATAGCTGCGTCAGCTGCACTAACAGCTTCCTCAACCTCTCCGACGAAATCAAAATAGCCTGGTGTATCTAGGAAATTAATCTTAGTGTCGCCCCAAATGATTGGTGCTAAAGATGTGTAGATAGAAAACTTGTTTTTCTGTTCCAACTTGTCATAGTCGCTGATAGTATTACCAGCCTCGATGGTACCTGGCTTTGTGATTTGACCTGCCAGATATGCCATTGATTCTATGAGACTGGTTTTGCCCGCCCCGCTGTGACCAAGTAACACAACATTTCTAATCTTGTCCGTAGTAAAAACCTTCATGTGCCGTACCTCCCAACTATTTTTTGACGCCTAAAACCCCGCCGCGCCTTGATGTAAACTAGAATCCCCATTCTAGTCAGATTTTCAACCAGCTTATACTTAGCTGACTGATATTATAAATACATTCTATCTAATATTCAGACTATTTACAATGCATAAATGTGATATTATTAAATAAAATAAATGCTTTAAAGTGTTAAAGCGTAATGGATAAAAGGGGCATGCTATGAAAACAAAAACAATCGGCTTTGTTGGACTTGGACTTATAGGTGGAAGCATTGCAAAAGCAATCCTTAAAATCTATCCTAACACCAGAATCCTTGCCACAGCATCTAGAGAAGCTACAATCGAGACTGCATTTGAGGAACGACTAATTGACAACAACGGACTACTTAAGATTCACCAGTTTGGCCAGTGCGACATAATATTCTTATGCTCTCCTGTTAAAATAAACTGTGAATATCTTGAAAAGCTAAAAGATGTTGTTAAGCCTGATTGCATCATAACTGATGTTGGAAGCGTAAAGGGAGATATTACAGCTGTAGCAAGAAAGCTTGGGATAACAAATCAATTCATCGGCGGACATCCAATGACAGGCTCAGAGCTAACAGGATTAGAACATTCTTCTGCTTCCCTGCTTGAGAATGCATACTATATATTAACTGCTGACCCTGAAATGAACCAAGATACCTATAGCCAGTTTGCTGATTACATAAAAAGCCTTGGGGCTATTCCTATTCAGCTTACACCAGAGGAGCATGATGAAGCTACTGCCACTGTGTCTCACTTACCACATGTAGTTGCAGCTTCGCTTGTCAATCTTGTAAATGACAATGATGATGAGCGAAACATTTGTAAAACTATTGCAGCAGGTGGATTTAAGGACATAACAAGAATCGCATCTGGTTCTCCTACTATGTGGCAGCACATTTTCCTTAGCAACAAGGATGCTGTGCTAAAACTGATAGGGGATTTTAAGGAGCAGCTTAGCTATTTTGAAAATTCTATCGCATCCGGAGATGCTGATGAAATACTTAAGCTTTGGACTAAGGCTAAGGATTACAGAGATTCAATCACAATACCTGATGGTGGAAGCTTTAAATTCTTTGAGCTATACTGTGACATTGACGACAAGCCTGGTACCTTAGTTGGGGTACTTCAGCTACTTGCCAATGCTGATATTAGCGTTAAAAATATCGATATCATACATAACCGTGAGTTTGAGCCAGGTGTTCTTCGTATAGAATTCTACTCTCAGGATTCTTTGGACAAGGCAAAGACTGTACTTACACATAACAATTATTACGTACGACAGAGGACAAATTAATGAAAATTACTAAAGCTAAAAGTTTAAAGGGTGAAATTACAGTTCCTGGAGACAAATCCATAAGCCATAGAGGTGTTATGTTTGGGGCCATCTCCGAAGGCATAACAGAGCTTACTGGATTTTTAGATGGTGCTGATTGCAGAAGCACTATTTCATGTTTTCGTGCCATGGGCATTGATATATCCCAGGATAAGGACCATGTAGTGATTCACGGAAAAGGCCTTCACGGACTAACTGCCCCTTCTAATATGTTAGATGTAGGAAACAGTGGAACTACTACCAGACTTATTTCTGGTATCTTAGCTGGTCAAACATTTATCAGTTCATTAAATGGGGATGAGTCCATCCAAAAGCGTCCAATGGGACGAATAATTACACCTTTAACACAGATGGGGGCTAATATCAAATCAATCAAAGATAATGGCTGTGCCCCACTGGAAATTGGTGGAAGTCAGCTACATTCCATCCACTATGATTCGCCTGTTGCCAGTGCCCAAGTCAAATCCTGTGTGCTTCTTGCAGGATTATATGCTGATGGCATTACATCTGTTACCGAGCCTGTTGTATCACGTAATCACACTGAGCTTATGCTTTCTGGTTTTGGTGCAGACATTAAATCAGAAGGACTTACTGCATCTATTATTGGTAATCCTAAGCTTTTAGGTCAAAAGATAGCAGTTCCTGGTGATATATCTTCTGCTGCTTATTTTATTGCAGCAGGACTTATATGTGAAAATTCTGATTTGTTAATTAAAAACGTAAATACGAATCCAACTAGAGCCGGTATTATCAAAGTTGCTTTAGATATGGGCGGAAAATTGGAACTATTAAATGAACGAATTGTATCAGGGGAACCTGTTGCAGATATTCATGTTAGTACAAGCAGCTTACATGGATGCGAAATATCCGGTGATATTATTCCTACACTTATAGATGAGCTTCCTGTTATTGCTGTGATGGCTGCAGTGGCTTCTGGCACTACTATTATTAAGGACGCCGCTGAGCTTAAGGTTAAAGAAAGTGACAGAATTGCTACGGTTACTGAGAATCTTAAGGCTATGGGAGCTGATGTTACGGCTACTGATGATGGAATGATTATTGTAGGCGGCAAAGAATTGCAGGGAACTACAATAAAGACATATAAAGACCACCGCATTGCTATGGCCTTTGCGGTGGCTGGGTTGATTGCGGATGGTAAGACTGATTTTGATGATGAGAAGTGCCCAGTTATCTCATATCCTAATTTCTTTGAAACATTAAATAGGCTTCTCTCATAAATGCTATTTTTTTAGCCTAAAGCTACATCTAATACCATCATAAGCACAAAGCCTAGGGAGAAGGCGATTGTTCCCAGGTTAGAGTGCTTTCCTTCGGACATCTCAGGAATCAGTTCCTCTACTACTACATACATCATAGCGCCGGCGGCAAATGATAGGAAATAAGGCATAAGCGGTACTACAAGGCCTGCAGCAAGAATAGTGATAAATGCAGCAATTGGCTCAACTATGCCTGATAAAACGCCCCATAAGAAGGTCATGCCCTTTGGCATTCCTTCCGATAAAAGAGGCATGGAAACAATAGCTCCCTCTGGAAAATTCTGAATAGCAATTCCAAGTGACAGGGCTAAAGCTCCTGCAGCTGCAATTCCAGCATGTCCTGATACTATACCTGCATATACAACACCTACAGCCATTCCCTCAGGGATATTGTGAAGTGTTACAGCAAGAATCAGTTTGGTGGTTCTTTTTAGTTTACTCTCAGGGCCTTCAGTCTGCTTATCCATATGCATATGTGGTGTTACCATATCAAGAAACAGCAAAAAGAATGTACCAACTAAAAAACCAACAGCCGCTGGTATAAAAGAAAGCCTTCCTAGATATTCGCTGCTTTCAAGTGCTGGTGAAAGCAAGCTCCAAAATGAAGCTGCCACCATAACACCTGCGGCAAATCCCGTTAGAACCTTTTGAAGCTTCTCTGATATATTATCCTTTAAAATAAAAACCATACCAGCGCCTAAGCTGGTACCTATAAATGGGATTAAAATTCCTAAAATAATATTAATATTAAAATGCATAAAAATAGCCCTCCATTATCAGTACAATAATAATGTACCATAAAGGAGGGCTATATGTTGTTAAAATTATGTTAATGATAAATTTTCCTAAAGAAAATTATTTCTTGTTCATGCAGCAGTGCTTATACTTCTTGCCAGAACCGCATGGACATGGATCATTACGTCCAACCTTCTTTTCTGAACGAACAATAGTATGCATGTTCTTAGCTTCCTTTGTAAGAGCCTTTCTCTTGTCCTCGTCAAAGATGTTCTCCCACTGTGGAAGACCATAAAGCCAATCAGCCTTAGCATCAATCATGTTCTTGAAAAGCTTTTCCTTATCAAACTTAAGAGAAACAACTGTATCCTCTTCCATTGTCTCGATTGGGTTAGGAGTAACAAGTGACTCGTTAATTCCATCAAGGAAACCAACCATAGGCATAACCTCGATGTTATATTTCTCAGCAAGCTCTTTAACTGTACCCTTAACTTCTGTATCAGGGTCGTTAAGAAGCTGCTCGTAAATTCCTTTCTCTAAAAGAAAATAATTCTGCCAGAATTTCTGTAAATCAGCCTGTGATTGATTCTGGTTGTAGGCAATCTTTTGCCAGTTTTCTAACAAACTCATAATAATTCCTCTCCAACTTTTACTCAAAATATGTGGCAAGCCACGATAGAAATTATAACACAATGCATAATAAAAGGCTAGCCGAAGCTAGCCTATAAAATCAAATATTAATCGTAAAGTACTCTTACGCATTTAATAGGTGTACGGTACATATAATTAGATATCTTAATACCATCACGCTTATTAGATGCATGAACAATCTGACCACCGCCAATATAAATAGCAACATGGTTGATGCGTCCACCCTTGCCGTAGAAAATAAGGTCACCAGGCTTAAGCTCTGATGTAGAAACCTTAGTTCCTTCGTTAGCCTGAGCACGTGATGAATGTGAAAGATATACGCCGTACTTAGCCATAATCTGCATAGTAAAGCCAGAGCAATCAACACCGTTAGTAAGGGATGTTCCACCCCAAACATATCTGTTACCAACAAACTGAAGAGCGTAATCGCAAAGTGCTGAACGGACATCAGAAACACCCTCACCATATCTTGCTTCAGTAAGTGTCATAGCTGTCTTAAGCGAAAGATCAACATCTACATATTCTGCATATACATAACCCTCATCACCATCAACATCTACCTTAATCCAATCCTGATCCTGTGTATTATCAAGGATGGCTATTTCTTCACCTTCTGCAAGCTGATAGATAATCTCACATTCAGTGTTGCCCTCTGCTCTAACACGAAGACCGCCTGTCTTAGCTGTAGCAACATATTCTGCAAGCTCAACAGCCTTATCCCAAGCTGCCTGACCTGTAAGAAGATATTCTGTAAGTACGTAACCTTCTACTTCACCGGATTTAATGTAGCTCCAGTCTCCCTCTTCCCTAAGAATTTCGCAACCAGCGTTAGCAGGGAACTTACCAGCAAGCTTACCATCTGTAGATGCGCTCTCTCGGATATTAAGATTACCCTCAGAAACATTACAGATACCAAGATTATTATAGCCGTAAATATCACCAAGTGATTTTGCAGTAGCAATAGCATCTGAATCAGTAACTGAAATAGAATTAAGTGATGCAATATCAACAGCTCCAGCTGTGATAGCACCAGCTGTAAGTGTAGCTTCTGTATTAGATGCTGTATGTGTATTTTTATTATTAGAATCTAAGCAAAAATCAAAAATAAGTGCAGATGCACAAACTAATGAGAAAGCCGATATTATGCGCTTTTTCATAAAACCTCCAAAACTAATTCATTTAACGCAACAGCTGTATTATAGCAATTGTTCAACCTGTAGTCAAGATTTTGTAACAATTATGTAATAAATCATGATCAACCCTTGTTAAAATAATCTTTAGCTACTATTTTATCCTTTGACATCTGTGTCTTAAGCTCATCAACAGAACCAAACTTCATTTCAGGACGAAGGAAAGCTTTAAAGGTTACCTTTACATACTTTCCGTATAAATCGCCTTTATAATCCAATATGTGAGTTTCAATGCCTACTATCTTCTTATCTGATACAGACGGCTTTGTTCCTACATTAGTAACGCCATGGTAGATTCTGCCATCAAAATCAATGGTGGTAACATATACTCCAAACTTAGGAACAAGCTTTAGAGCAGATGGCATAATATTAATAGTAGGGATTCCGATTTTAGTTCCAAGGTGTGCGCCGTGAACAACTTCACCCCAAACAAAATAATCGTAACCTAGCATTTCATTTACTATACCAATATGGCCTTCCTTTAGCTCCTCTCGAATGTAAGTGCTGCTAATATCTCTATCGTTAATCTGGATTTTCTTAATCTCCTTGTATTCAAATCCAAGGTCTTTAGAAATATCCTTAAGCATAGAGGTATTACCAGCTCCGTATTTACCAAAGGTAAAATCAGAGCCTGAAACCATATATTTCATGTTAAGATTGTCGCAAAGGAATTTGATGAAATCGAAAGCCTCTGTGTTCATCAGCCTTTCATCAAAAGGACATTCTATTAGATAGTTAAGGCCCCCTTGCTCAAGCATGTACATCCTCTCCTTATTGGTGATTAAGCTAGGACTGTTGTCATCATTAATCACCTGTCTAGGTGAGTTGGTAAATGTAATCATACATGAGGCAAGGCCTTCATTATTCTTACTGATAATATCAGAAGCAAGTAGATGGTGTCCTCTGTGAACCCCATCAAACTTACCTACTGTAATTGCTGTGTCGCAATCTAGTTTTGTGTCAAAAAGTGAATGTAAATACTCCATAATTATTCCAAAAACATTTTCTCCAAAGTAAATATATCATCATTGAAGGAATAAACTCCAATGAATCTGTTGTCAGGTAAATAAATCCTGTATTTATGCCCATTGTTAAAGGCGCTTATTGATTCTGCAAAAACCTGAGATGCAGGAATTGGACTGCCATTAACCGCATGCTTTATTGCTTCTTCCGTAGGAATAACAAAAACAGTCTCCATTCCTTCAAAGGCCTGGTCTATAGGAAGCATTATTCCATCAAGATTGCCAGCCTTAACAATGCGTTCTATCTCATCTAGTGTTCTTGCATCAGAGATATCAAACATACTTACCCTCGTACGTACCAGTGATTTCATTGCACAACCACAGCCAAGCTTCTGTCCAACATCATGACAAAGGGACCTTATATATGTACCCTTGCTACAATGAATCCTAATGCTAACCTCTGGTAAGCTGATATTTAAAATATCGATGCTAAAAATGGTAACAGGTCTAGCCTTTCTTTCAACCTCTATTCCTTCTCGTGCAAGCTCGTATAGCTTCTTGCCGTTGACCTTAAGGGCTGAATACATAGGTGGAACCTGCATGATATCCCCCACAAAGGAATTAATCGCCCCTACAATCTCTTCCTCTGTTGAATTAACTGATTTTCTATCAAGGATACGTCCGCTTAAATCATAGGTGTCTGTTTCAACCCCTAGCATCATTACACATTCGTATACCTTGTCCTTATCTGTGAGCATATCGCAAAGCTTAGTCGCCTTACCAACACATACAGGAAGTACCCCTGTTGCATCTGGGTCTAAGGTTCCGGTATGCCCAATCTTTTTTATTTTTAATATGCCACGAAGCCTGGCAACTACATCAAATGAAGTATACCCGGCTTCTTTATAGACATTAATTATGCCACTATTCATTAGCAAATTCCTAACTCTATTAATTGTTTTTCTACCATAGAGACAATGTTATCAATAACATCCCATGGCTTATTAGTGTTTACAGAAAAGCCTGCGGCTTTCTTATGACCGCCTCCACCGTAAACACCTGTAATTACTGTAAGGTCTACATCCCCTGTGGCTCTGGTGCTTCCTTTGAAATCACCATCCTCAAGCTCATAAAGGAATACTGCCACCTCTACACCTGTAGTGTCACGAAGCTGCTGTACAATTCCTTCTAAGTGCTTACTCTGGGCACCAAACTCTGCCATATCCTCAGCTGTAATAACAGCTGCAATTACCTTACCATCAAGGTATGTCTTGCAGGAAAGAAGTGCTTTACCAAGCATACGATTTTGAATCATAGTCTTGGCAAAATATGTATCAGTACAAATCTTAGGATAATCAATACCCTTTGTCATTAAAAAGCCTGCAGCCGCCATTGTAGACTCTGTAGTGCATGAGTACTGAAATACTCCTGTATCATGGATAATTCCAAGATATAGGCACTCTGCAATATCCTTTGTGATTTTATCCTTGCCAAATTGATTGTAAAGAAGCTCGCAGGTAGAGCTATCATCAGGAATGATATAGCTAAACTCTGCAAAGCCTCCGTTTGTCATGTGATGGTCGATACATATAGTGTGCTTTGCCTTTTCAAAAAAGGCAAAGGCATCACCAAGTCTGCCTCCATCGCTACAATCTAAGGCGATGTATAAATCAAAGACCTTGTCCTCTGAAAGGGTGTGTATGTCCTCTATCTTATCCGCGTTTTTCAAAAACTTGAATATGTTTGGGATAGGCTCTAGATAAACATGAACATCGCAGTTTGGGTAATAGGTATTTATGTAGTTGTATACTGCAAGGCATGAACCTACACAGTCGCCATCTGGGCGAATGTGGCCGCTGATGGCGATGGTGGTGGATGCAGCGATTAAATCGTTGAAATTGTTAATCATAAAAGACCCTCATCCGCCCCTGCGGGGCACCTTCCCCCTTAAAGGGGGAAGGCTCATTATTCTTTCTCATGTAGAGGTGCGTTGACCTCGTCGATTAGTTTGCTCATTTTAGCAGCGTAAGCGATTGATTGGTCTGAAACAAATGTAATCTCAGGTGTATTGCGAAGGTTTACCCTGTGGGCAAGCTCACGACGGATAAATCCTGCTGAGCTTTTAAGGCCTTCGATAGTCTTTGCAACAGCCTCATCATCACCTAAAACTGAAATATAAGCCTTACATGTCTTAAGGTCTGGTGCAACCTCTACAGATACAACAGATGTAACTGGAGAGATGCGTGGATCCTTAACCTCAAGACGTATAATATTAGCAAGTTCACGCATAACTTCTTCGTTGATACGTGTGTTTTTTACTGAATTCTTTCTCATTATCTTGGTACCTCAACCATCTTGTAAGCCTCAATAATATCCATTTCCTGAACATCATTAAAGTCTTCAATAACAAGACCACATTCAAAGTTAGACTTAACTTCCTTAACGTCATCCTTGAATCTCTTAAGAGAAGCAAGCTTGCCTTCGAAGATTTGCTCACCATCACGATTTACGCGGACCATACAATCTCTTTCGAAGTAACCGTCTGTAACGTAAGAACCAGCGATGTTACCAACACCAGAAGCCTTAAATATCTGACGAACCTCTGCGTGACCAATAACCTTTTCCTCATATACAGGATCAAGCATACCCTTCATAGCAGCCTCTACATCGTTGATTGCATCGTAGATAACCTTGTAGAGACGAAGGTCTACACCTTCTCTATCTGCAGTAGCCTTAGCCTGAGGATCGATACGTACATTAAATCCAATGATAATAGCGTTAGATGCAGATGCAAGAACTACATCGGATTCGTTGATTGTACCAACACCGCCGTGGATTGTCTTAACAACAACCTCTTCGTTAGAAAGCTTCTCAAGTGACTGCTTAACAGCCTCAACAGAACCCTGAACGTCGGCCTTAACAATAATATCAAGTTCCTTAAGATTTCCTGACTCAATCTCGCTAAAGAGTGCGTCAAGAGACATCTTAGATTTAGTCTGTTCAACAAGACGATTCTTGTGCTCTGCAACGAATGTATCTGCAAATGCATGAGCTTCCTTCTCTGAATCAAATGCCATGAATACTTCACCAGCATTTGGAACCTCTGAAAGACCAAGAATCTCAACTGGTACAGATGGACCAGCAGTCTTAACACGTGCTCCTGTATCATCGATCATAGCACGTACCTTACCATGACAGCTTCCGCAGGCAACAGGATCACCAACGTGAAGTGTACCCTTCTGAACAAGTACTGTAGCAACAGCACCACGTCCCTTATCAAGCTGAGCCTCAATAACAAGACCACGGGCCTTACGCTTAGGGTTAGCCTTAAGCTCAAGTACCTCAGCTGTAAGAAGAATCATTTCAAGAAGGTTATCAATACCTTCCTTAGTGTGAGCTGAAACTGGACAGAATACTGTGCTTCCACCCCAATCCTCTGGGATAAGCTGATACTCTGAAAGCTCCTGCTTAACTCTGTCAATATTTGCGTTTGGCTTATCAATCTTGTTAATTGCAACAATGATTTCGATGCCAGCTGCCTTGGCGTGGTTAATAGCCTCAACTGTTTGTGGCATTACACCATCATCAGCAGCAACTACTAGGATAGCGATATCTGTTGAATTAGCACCACGCATACGCATAGCTGTAAATGCCTCATGACCTGGTGTATCAAGGAATGTGATATCCTGTCCATTAATTGAAACTGTATAAGCACCGATATGCTGTGTGATTCCACCAGCCTCACGGTCTGTAACCTTAGTATCACGGATTGCATCAAGAAGTGATGTTTTACCGTGGTCAACGTGACCCATTACGCAGACAACAGGAGGACGTGATGGGAAATTAGATGTGTCTTCTTCTTCTTCCTTAAGAAGCTCTGCAATAACATCTACCTTTTCTTCTTCCTCGCAGATGCAGTTGAACTCAAGAGCGATTTCAGAAGCTTCCTCAAAATCAACCTCCTGGTTAACTGTAACCATTTTGCCCTTCATAAACAGTGTCTTTACAACAGCAGAAGGCTGAACCTTCATCTTGTCTGCAAGATCCTTGATAGTGATTCTATCTGCAATTGTAATTGTAAGAACTTCATTCATATCACGCTCAGGTGCCTTAGGTGTATTGTTCTTTTTCTTCTTGCCACCGTTCTTCTCAAGGTTGATGAAGTTCTCCTGCTTCTTGCCACCTAAATTGTTGTTGTCACGGTTGTTCTTCTTTTTCTTGTCATCGCGACGTCCGCCCTTGCCGCTATTAGCTGGTGCAACGTCAGCTGCAGGTGCAGCCTGTGAAGGACGATTGTTTCTTGAAGAATTTCTGTCGCCCTTGCCCTGGCCTCTGTCATTTCTATCGTTTCTATTGTTGTCACGATTGTCTCTCTTGTTATTGTCGTTCTTCTCTGAACGATTGCCCTGCTGGCCTCTTTCGTTTCTAGGACGGTCGTTCTTCTCCTGACGTTCATTTCTCTCAGGACGGTCGTTCTTCTTCTCAGGCTTGTTGTTAGCCTCTGCCTCTACAGGCTTCTTCTTTGAAACAAACTCTGTATCAGTAGACTGTGCAGAAGCTCTCTGTGAAGGACGAAGTCCATCTGAGAATGTACGTGGTCTAATTGGTCCACGTGGTGCAGCTGCCTGCTGATTCTTCTTATCACGGTTATCCTTAGAATTAGACTTATCGTTTCTAGCTCCTTCATTGCCTGAGCCGCTACGTCTCTTTCTATCGTCACTACCACGAGTAACAACAAAAACGTTCTTTTTCTTTTTAATAGGATTACCATCCTTATCTACTGGACGCTGTTTCTTTGTAAAATGCTTGCGCACCTTTTCAGCCACATCATCCTCAATACCACTTTGTGCCTTTGCCTCTATACCGTTAGATTCAAGATAAGCAATTACATCCTTGCTCTCTTTACCTAACTCTTTAGCTAATTCATGTACTTTAATTTTTGCCATCAAATATCCTCCTCATCTACGCGTTTTGTATCTTATCTAGAATGCTTAAGGATAGATTTTCATCGCACACTACAATTGATGCCCGATATTCTTTTCCAATTGCATGACCTAAAGATTCTTTAGTTCCGTATTCTATGTAATTAATCTCATAGAAATTACAAGAATTAGAAAATGATTTCTTAGTATTATCGGATGCATCAGAAGCAACAATACAAAGGAAGCCGCTTCCATCCTTAATGGCCTGCTCACATGCAAACTCACCGGATACCAAAGCTCCTGCCTTCATCGCTATGCTTATCATGTTAAGTGCTTTATCTGTCATTCTCCAACTCCATATATAAATTATCAAAAACCTCTGTAGGAACTGCCTGTTTAAGACTGCGATTGAAGCCCTTCTTCTTAAGGGCTAAATCTATGCAGGATTTGTTCTTGCATACATAAGCGCCTCTGCCTTGCATTTTATAGGTTAAATCAAGATGGATGCCATCTGATAATCTAACAAGCCTAAAAAGCTTATCCTTTTCAAACATGCCATTACAGGCAACACATTTTCTAAGAGGTAATTGTTTTGTATCCATTACTCTTCCTCAGATGACTCTTCAGAATCCTCATATTCTTCATCAGAATATTCCTCATCTGTATACTCGCCATCCTCATCATAATATTCATCATCATCGTAGTACTCGTCATCCTCGTACTCTTCCTCATAATCAAGGAAGTCACCAGCCTCACGAGCCTGAGTCTCTGACTTAATATCAATCTTGAAGCCTGTAAGACGAGCTGCAAGACGAGCATTCTGTCCTTCCTTACCAATTGCAAGTGAAAGCTGATAATCAGGAACTACTACGCGAGCGCTCTTCTCATCTGCATCTGCAACAACTGCAACAACCTTTGCAGGTGAAAGTGCATTTTCAATAAGGTAAGCAGGGTTCTCATCCCACTCAACAATATCGATCTTCTCACCACGAAGCTCATTAACAATTGCGTTAACACGTGTACCGTTCTGACCTACACATGCTCCAACTGGATCAACATCCTCGTCGTTAGACCAAACTGCAATCTTAGTACGGCTACCAGCCTCACGAGATATTGACTTAATCTCAACGATACCCTCACGTACCTCTGAAACCTCTTCCTCGAAAAGCTTCTTAACAAGCTCTGGATGTGTACGAGATACAAGGATACGTGGTCCCTTGTTAGATGTCTTAACCTCTACGATATATACCTTAATACGGTCCTGAGGCTTGTAGAACTCGCCTCTAACCTGCTCGCTCTCAGAAAGGAAGCCCTCAAGCTTACCAAGGTTAACATGGATATTGTTGCCAGAGAAACGTGTAACAACACCAGTAACTACCTTGTGCTGAAGCTCATAGTACTCCTCGTAAAGAACCTTACGCTCTTCCTCACGAATCTTCTGTGTGATTGTGTTCTTAGCTGCTGTAGCTGCGATACGGCCAAAGTCTCTAGACTTAACCTCTACACGAACCACATCACCTATCTGATGCTTACCATTGATGTTCTGTGCCTCTGTAAGAGAAATCTCCTCAACTGGGTCCATAACCTCATCAACTACTGTCTTAGAAAGGTATACATGGTACTCACCAGTAGCCTTATCAATTTCAACAGAAGCATTATCTGCTTTACCATAATTGTTCTTACATGCAATAAGAAGTGAATTCTCGATTGTCTCGATTAACACGTCCATGCTGATATTTTTCTCTTTTGCAAGATCTGTAAGAGCATCCCAAAAATCATTTGTATTAGCTGCCATTATTTCCTCCTAATTTAAAAATCTATTAATAGTCTTATTTGTGCAACATCTGATCTGTTAAACTTCTCAGTGCCATCTTCAAACTCTATAGTGAAGCTGTCCTTATCAAAAGCAACAAGTGTGCCTGTGAATTCTTTAGCTCCGTTAACAGGCTTGTAGGTCTTAATATCTACATCCTGTCCAATTGCCTTTTCAAAATGCTTATCCTTCTTTAAAACTCTGCCAAGACCTGGTGAGCTTACCTCGAAGATGTAACCCTCGTCTCCACCAATCTGTGGCTCTGCGTCAAGTAAATCGTTCATGCGACGACTTACATCTACGCAATCATCAATTGTGATACCACCTTCCTTGTCGATGTAGGCTCTTAAGTAGTAATCTGCGCCTTCTTTAACGTATTCTACGTCGTAAAGCTCAAAGCCCATCTCATCAAGAATAGGAGTTATCAATTCTTCCGTACGTTTTTCGTAATCGGTGTGTTTTGACATAAATGTCCTCCTTATTCAGTTGTAAGTGTATAAAGAGCAAAATGCATAAACAAAGAGAGAGCAAATATTGCTCTCTCTTAAGTCGCTCTCTTCAATAACAATAGATATTATATCAGAAATATTAGATTTTTCAAGGCTTTTTGCTATTTTAGTGATGGAATAGACGAAGTCCTGTAAATGCCATTACCATTCCGTACTTGTTGCAAGTGTCAATTACGTTGTCGTCACGTACTGAACCACCTGGCTGTGCAACATATTTAACACCAGACTTGTGAGCACGCTCGATATTGTCGCCAAATGGGAAGAATGCATCACTTCCAAGTGCTACATCTGTCATTCTATCAAGCCATGCACGCTTTTCAGCCTTTGTAAACTCAGAAGGACGTGTTTTAAATGTCTTTTGCCATACATCATCACCGATTACATCCTCAAACTCCTCGCCAATGTAAAGGTCGATTGCATTGTCTCTGTCTGCTCTCTTAATTCCATTAACAAAATCAAGACCTAAAACCTTTGGTGACTGTCTAAGCCACCAGTTATCTGCCTTCTGTCCAGCAAGACGTGTACAGTGAATACGTGACTGCTGACCTGCGCCGATACCGATTGCCTGACCATCCTTAACATAACAAACTGAATTTGACTGTGTATATTTAAGAGTAATCATGGCGATTGCAAGGTCAATCTTTGCCTGCTCAGTAAGCTCTTTATTCTCTGTAACGATGTTTGCAAAGAAATCATCATCAATAACAAGCTCATTTCTACCTTGCTCAAATGTGATACCAAATACTTCCTTACGCTCTAGCTGCTTTGGAATATAATTTGGATCAATCTTGATTACAGCATAGTTACCATTCTTCTTAGCCTTGAGAATCTCAAGTGCCTCTGGCTCATATCCTGGTGCAATAACACCGTCTGAAACCTCACGCTTAATAAGCTTTGCAGTAGCTACATCGCAAACATCTGAAAGTGAAATAAAATCACCAAATGAAGACATTCTATCAGCACCTCTAGCTCTTGCATAAGCATTAGCAAGTGGAGTAAACTCCATATCCAAATCATCACACCAGTAAATCTTACGCTCTATTTCTGAAAGAGGAAGTCCCACAGCAGCACCTGCCGGGCTTACATGCTTAAATGAAGTTGCAGCTGCAAGGCCTGTAGCCTTCTTAAGCTCTGAAACAAGCTGCCATCCATTAAATGCATCAAGAAAATTAATATAACCTGGCTTACCAGATAATACTTCGATAGGAAGCTCGCCTTCTTCCATATAAATCCTTGAAGGCTTCTGATTAGGGTTACATCCATACTTTAATTCCAATTCTTTCATCTTTTCTCTCCTTTAAATCCGACTGTTACGGCCACAAGCCTTAGTAATTCTCCGGTCGACTGATGTCTCCCTTGAGAATTCTAAGAGCTTGTTGCCTACAGTCTCATCAAATAATTTACTTTAACTATTCCTTACACCCTTACGTTTTTATTTATGATGCGGGTTTCTACGGCACCGGTGGCGATGTCGATGTAGCGAACAAAAAGTGAAACCTTGTTATCGTTATTAAGGTTTGTCCAAATCATATCTGTGAACTCATCAATATCTCCCTTGATTTCAATAGGAGTTGGCTCACCTTCATAGGATGGAAGTGGATTACCATCGTTCATGTATGTATGAATAAATCGGCCGTATCCAGCCTTTGGATTGGAATAATCAAATGTATATCTGTTACAAGAATCGCTGTCGCCCATGTTGGACTTAAGAATTGACATCAAATAAGAAAACTCACCGTTTTCGATGTGAAGTAGACCTGAAATACGAGGTGTGAAATTAGGGCCATCTGGCTCAAATTCACGGCGGCGAAGTGCCTGCTCAAATGTCTCGCCCTTTTCCATGTACTCATAAATAGTGTCTGTCTGGTCACCATTTGTAACAATAGTATCATTGCCAAGTACTCTAACTGGTGCATAGATAATAAGGCTTGGGTCTGTCAACTTGGAAGGGTCAAAAGCCTCTGTACGAATGCCCTTTCCTTCTTCTACAAAAACTCTGTTTCTGGAATTCTCAGAACGCCCCATAATAAAATAAGCAGAGACAGCCTTGGTTCCGTCTTCTGAACGGCCAATGACAATGCCTCTGCCTGGATACGTGGTTTCTGATAATTCTCTAGCTAAAGATTTTACTACCATGGGTTCCTCCTCATTGTATGTTTTCCGCAACAAATTATAACCGAACCCAAGGTTTATGTCTAGCACAAAATATCTAGTTTTTTGGCTCGCTGGTTACGGTCACAAGTATAATATTTCCACAGTCGACTAAGAATGTCTCCCTTAGGAAATATTATCCTTGTTACCTACCAGCTATTTTTAACTTTTTTAGCTCGCTTGTTACGCTAACAATAAAAAGTATTACTCCGTCGCGGGATTGCTCCTTGAGTAATACTTTTCATTGATAGCTACAAGCTACTTATACTTTTTATAACATGCTACTTTTCAAAAAACCATTGTAGATTACGTTGTGGTGTTGAACTTGCTAATCATGTCGTCGGCGGAAAGGGAGTAGTCGCCGGTGTTGGTGTAGGACTTACGACCGGTGGCTTGAGCTAGTTCGTTGCTGGCGTAAGAATTGGCCATGGATGATTTGTTGGCAACCTGGTAGGCGTAGCTACCTGTGCCGTTGAATAAATCCTTAACATAAGTCATGTTAGCCTTGTTTTTAAGGAAGTCCTCGTCCACGTTTAGATGATTATTGCTATCAATGGTAATGCCGGCTTTACCTAGAGTCTGCGCTGTTTTGGCAGATGTAGTAACCATTGATGCTACCTGAGACAGGATTCCTGTACTTTCAGCCTTTTGACCACTGTCTACCAGCTCATTATAGGCTTCTGTAAAATCCTTAATGGCGCCATAAATCTTATCCTTGTCGTAGTCTTTGGTAGTATTTCCATCTTCATCGGTAGTCTCTACCTGATCCCAAATAGAATTCTTGCCCTTTGCAAGAAGCTTATCTGTGGCCTTGCTTAAGGCAGATGAATCATTTCTTATTTCGCTAAGATTACTATCGGCAGCCTTTGATTTCTTAGTAGAATCAGACTTAAGATTCCCTTCTTTATCATACTTGGCATAATAAGACTTTACCAGCTTTCCATATGAACCTGATTTAATCTGGGACAAGCTTGAAAGAGAACCTTCCAGTCCTCCAAACATTGAGCTTACGCCTGATGAATTACTTCCACCAATCAATGAATAAATAGAATTATTACCAAAAGAATTAATAGTTAAAGACATAAACATCACTCCTTTGAAAAATTACATCGAACATCCTTGTTCCTTATGTCATTACATACTTATACTTATGATTATATTACTAAATTCCTTTGTTAATTCTGTGAACAGTTTTTCTACAATCTTACAGGTATGCCCTCTTTATGCAAATACTTCTTTAAATCTAAGATTTCTAATTCCTTGTAATGAAATAGTGAAGCTGCAAGGGCTGCATCAGCGCCACCTTCTGTTAGGGCATCCTTGAAATGCTCCATGGTACCAGCGCCACCTGATGCAATAACAGGAATGGATACCGCACTTGAAACTGCTTTTGTAAGAGCTATATCAAAGCCTGCCTTTGTTCCATCACAGTCCATAGATGTAAGAAGAATTTCTCCGGCTCCAAGCTTTTCTGCCTTCATGGCCCATTCAACTGCATCAATACCGCAGTCTAATCTTCCACCGTGCTTATAAATATTAAAGCCCCCATCAGGGCGTCTCTTAGCATCTATTGCTACAACAACACACTGACTACCAAATTTATCAGCTGCATCAGAAATAAGACGTGGATTATCTATCGCTGCTGAATTAACAGATATCTTGTCTGCACCTTCTCTTAGAAGAGCCTTAAAATCATCTACAGTGCGGATACCACCGCCTACTGTAAATGGAATGAATACCTGCTCTGCCACACGACGAACCATATCTACTACTGTATTTCGTCCATCAGATGATGCAGTGATATCTAAAAATACTACCTCATCTGCGCCAGCCTTGTCGTAGGCCGCTGCTATTTCTACAGGGTCACCTGCGTCTTTTAAATCTACGAAATTAACACCTTTTACTACTCTGCCATCTTTTACGTCCAGGCAGGGAATTATGCGTTTTGTGAACATATTATTCTCCTATAGTATTGAGTACCCTCATCCGGCTCTTCGAGCCACCTTCTCCCAGAGGGGGAAGGCTATTGGGTAGCAAAGTTTTTAAGAATTTTTAATCCTACAGTAGAGGATTTTTCCGGGTGGAACTGACAGGCAAAAATGTTATCCTTTTCTACAGAGGCATGGATGTGACAGCCATATTCTGTGGAGGCGGTAACAATGGATGGCTCTTTTGCCTGTAGATAATATGAATGAACAAAATAAACAAAAGCCCCCTCATCTATTCCATTAAATAAGCGGCCTTCATTAGGGAAATCTAAAGAGTTCCAACCAATATGAGGAACCTTGATTCCTTCACTGTCAGGAATCCTCTTTACAATTCCGTCAAGAACATGTAAGCCCTCTACACCAGGTGATTCCTCGGATGATTCAAACAAAAGCTGTAAGCCTAAACATATTCCAAGAAACGGCTTGCCTGTGGCAACAAATTCATGAATTGCCTTATCAAGCTCATATTTCTTAAGATTGTCCATAGCTGCAGCAAAAGAGCCGACACCTGGTAACACCAAGCGGTCGGCTTTTTTAATTACACTAAAATCCCTGGTGAGGATAGTTTCCTCACCAAGGATTTTGAATGCTTTTTCTACACTTTTAATATTTCCTGCATCATAATCTAGTATCGCTATCATTTGTCTGGTAACCCTAAGCCTCTCAGCACCTTTCTAAGTTCTATTGTATAGTAATGTCGGTTAGGTTGCTTATAAATAGCCAAGGCTTCTTCTTCTGACAAGCCAAACTGATCAT
The DNA here is from genome assembly GCF_017471675.1 of Pseudobutyrivibrio sp. GTDB lineage: Bacteria > Bacillota > Clostridia > Lachnospirales > Lachnospiraceae > Pseudobutyrivibrio. The sequence continues at coordinate 28,474 of NZ_JAFUSK010000039.1, read as the reverse complement.
TTAGCTCAGCTTTTATCTGATTTCCATAGGCTTCGTATTGCTCTGAAATACCATATTCTACAGCATTATCCTTGTATTTCTCGTAACGTCCAATTCCTATAATTAGGGCATCTAACGCGTAAGGATATTGCTCATACTCAATAAAGGCTTCATATTGCTGTTGACATGTCTGCAAATCAGCCAATGTTCTTGCTTGATTTCTAAGAAGCTCTACTTCCTCATCACTCTTAAAATCAAATCCATTTAGCTTTTCGTATGCAGCAATATAATCTCCATTTTCAAACAGGGTATTTGCCTGCTCCATATGACGCTTCAATCCAGTGAAGGTCATACCCACCATTACTACACCAATTATTGATATAGATAATACCAAAAAAGTAGCTATGATGGAAAGAGGAATTTTTGGAGAATTGTCAGGTTCTTTTGGTTTTTTCTCTTTTTTAGGCTTTGGAGGCTTAGGTGGCTTATCTTTTTTAGCTGCCGCTTTCTCCTTTTTAGCCGCCTCTTTTTCCTTTTTGGCAGCTTCTTTTGCTGCCTTCTTTTCTTCCTTTTCTCTCTTTTTCTTAGCCTTAGGATCCTCTTCCTCCTCGGGAACGATTGGATTACCTTCCTCATCGTAGGTTATCTCAACTGTTTTACCAGCTTTCTTTTTGGCAGCTTCCTCAGCCTCTGCAATATCGTCCTCATCAGGAGCACCAAAAATAATAAGCAAAAGCTTTTCTATTATTGGATTAGGTTTCTTTTCACCTTTTTCCTTTTTCTTCTTTTCCTTTTTTTCTTTCTTTCCCTTCTTTTTGCCTTTAACCTCATCACCTTCAGCTTCATCAGAGGCATTTTCTGCTTCCTCGGCGCTATCATCTATCTCAGCCCCATCTGCAGCACCTTCCTCATCACCATTCAAAAGAGATTGGATATCAAGAAGATCCTCGTCTCCACCTTCAAGCAGATTATCTAAATCCAAGTCGCCATCACCGGATAAATCAGGCTCTTCACCATCACCAAATTCAGCCTCATCTAAGGCATCCATATCATCTGGCATAAATTCCTTCATGGATTCATCTAAAGGCTCTTCTTCTGTTTCCTCAACAAGGTCATCTAAAGAAAATCCTAAGTCATCATCGCCATCATCAGATGCTTTCCCTGCCCCCTCTGACTCTCCTGACTCTTCTGTATCTTCCTCTATAAAAGCAGATAAATCAATATCCTCATCATCTGGAAGTGACAATGGTGCATCATCATCCTCTATAGGCTCGTTTGTATCTTCTGCCTCCTCTAAAGCAGGCTCTTCACTTTGACCTTCCTCATTATCATCTTCTTCATCATTCATAACAGAGTCTAAGTCAGGGAAGTCTACATCCTCCTCAACCTCTTCATGTATGTCATTATCAAGTACTGGATTTTCTTCAAGCTCATCAGTTTCTTTTTTTACTGCAGATTTTATGTTGTTTAATAGATTATCAACAACCCCCTCAGAATCAGGAACCTCTCCTGTTTCTTCAAAGCGTCGCTCTTCATCATCTATTTCCTGCTCAAAATTGCTTATAAACAAATCAACATCATCTGTATCAAGCTCTTCTTCAAATTGGCGCAAAAAATCCTCCTCAGAAAGAACCTTCCTGAGGTAAGGATGTGAGCTTTTAGTCTGAACTTCGTCTACATTGATTCCAGTTGCTTCGAAAAAATCTTCGTTATAGGCAACTGCCTTGCGGCTTTCTACAGCCTGCCTTCTTGATTCTTCCGCCTTCTCTTGAACCTGTATAGCATCAGTCTTAGCCTTATTTATTGAATTAAGTAGTCCATCTAAGTAGTCCTCTGACTGAGACATTATTTTTCCTCCCTATACCAAAACAAGGGGCATGCATGGCATACCCCTCATAATTTCAATTGTTAATTGCCGCGGCGCGCTTCCTCATACTTAGCAACCAGCTCATCAACTACTGTAATAAGCTTACCAATTTCTGGTTTTGTAAGCTGTGCATCTGCACCAAGGCTTTCACCCTTTCTTCTAATCTCATCATTAATAAGAGATGAGAAGATAATAACAGGAATGTTTTTAAGAGTGTCATTTTCCTTAACAAGCTTACAAAGTCTATGACCATCCATAAGAGGCATCTCAATATCTGTAATAATAAGGTGAACATCGTTAAGAACTGTTCCTGCCTTATGAAGTTCAACAAGCTTGTCCCAGCCCTCTTGTCCATTCATATTAACAAGAAGATTTGTGTAACCTGCCTTCTTCAAGCACTCAACAATAAGCTTTGAAAGAAGTGGTGAATCCTCGCAAAGCATAATAGGTGATTTACTTCTATCCTTTGTCTCGTATTCATCCATTTCAGAAACCTTAAGACCAGTCTCTGGATTAATATCTGTAACAATCTTCTCAAAGTCAAGAATAACAACAAGTCTATCCTCTAGCTTAATAACACCTGTTGAAACGCCAGATTCATCAGAACTAATAGTTGCATCCGGTTTGATAATATCTTCCCAGGATACACGATGTATTCCAAGAACTTCATCTACATGGAAGGCTGTATTCAAGCTGTTAAAGTTTGTGATAATAAACAGACCATCTGTTGTAGCTTCATCCTGAATATTCAAACATTTGTGAAGAGAAATAACAGATATCATAATATCTCTTGGCATAAATATTCCTTCTATGGAAGGATGCGCATTAGGTAGCGGTGTTACTGGTTGATATAACAAAATCTCCCTAATCTTGGCAACGTTGATTCCATAGAAATTCTTGCCAACCTTGAATTCAAGTACCTCAAGTTCGTTTGTGCCCGATTCCAATAAAATATTAGTATCCATGCAAATCTCCTCTCATTTAAATCAATACTGATTTATATGGTTGTGCCTCGTGTGGTGCCTTCGCTTGTAACAAAAAGGTCCATAGAAGTTATATTTTCTACTGACGAGTCGCTGAATTGAAAAACTAAAATTAAAGATTTTTTATCACCAGCTGCCAGTATACCATCATAATTAACTAAATCATTCCCCAGTGGTGTAAAGCTAGCACTTGCTTTATCTTTGCCATTTAAAGATAAGCTATAGCTCTTATCCTTGTACTGAGAAAAATCAACTGATTTATCTGAAGTATTTTTTGCTTCTATTGATAAAACTACATATTTCTTTCCTGATACTTTTTCCATAAAGAATTTTTTTGTTTTAAATTCTTCTGATACATCAAATTCAGAACAACTAAACTCTACACGTTCAATTCCTATGGCTTCTGTAAAGGAATATCCTAAATCTTGAGAACTATCTTCTACTGTACCTTCTCCTGATTCTTCTCCTGATTCTTCCGTCTTTTCTGAAGAAGCATCTATATTAATAGGTTCTCCAGTCTCTGGATCAATTTCAGGTTGTTCTAAAGCCTCATCATCAGTTACTTCTTCAGGTTCATCAGGGCTGTATTCTTCGTCTAATTCACCTTCTCTTACTCTGGCATTTGCTATTCCAATAGTCTGATTCTTGTTAAATTTAGAAACAGCTTTGGAAGCGTAAGCCGTAATAATTGCCTCTTCTTCGGCAGTCATTTCCATTAATGGCTCACCACAGCCTGTGAATAGAAAAGATATACTCAATATAGAAATTAAAAGGCCTAAACTTTTAATTTTCATACCATCTCCTAGAAGAATAAACTAATCATTAATGGTATATTAGCATTAATATGTGTACACTTCAACGTAAAAAATCAGAAAATTCTATGAATTTTTATTGATTTTTGTGTCTTTTGCCAAAGTTAGTTCGCACCAAAATTCAACACCATCGGAAACATTTTCCACGCCAAACTTCTCATGTAGAAGATCCATAGTTGCTTTAACTACCGAAAGACCTATACCACTTCCACCATATTCACGGCTTCTGGCTTTGTCAGCTTTGTAGAATTTCTCCCAAATACGCTTAATATCCTTCTTGGCAATATTATTACCCGAATTGAATACACTAATTCGAACTTTTCCTTTTTTTGCGAAATCATATCTAACATTTATTATGTTCTCGTTCATAACATAATGAATAGCATTGCTAATAAAGTTGGTAATAACCTGCTCTACTAAAAATTCATCAGCATGAACATAACACTCAGCCTTATTAATAAATGAATATTTGATATTCTGAGCCTCAAAATTAATCTTATTACTGTCAACAATACTGTCAATCATTTCAGTAACATCAAAATCCACAAGATCCATATTCATCTGACCAGCCTCAAGCTGATTAAGAATAAGCATCTCTCTAACCAGGCGATTCATTTTATTGGCTTCATCAATGATGATGTCTAAGTAAATCTGTCTGCTGACTTCATCATCCATAATGCCTTCCTGCAAGCCCTCAGCGTAGCCTTGAATAAGAGCAATAGGAGTCTTAAGCTCATGAGAAACGTTAGAAACAAATTCCTTTCTCATGTTCTCAGTTTCTTCCTTTACCTCCAAATCATGCTTTAAGCTTTCATTGGCCGCCCTAAGCTGGGTGATTGCGCGCTTAAGTGTGGTGGACATTTCATTTATATGTTCACCTAAATCATCTATTTCATTGTATATTCGCTGCGGTCTATACTTGGCATCAAAATCAAAATTAGAAATCCTCTTCGTAATATCAATTAGATTTATAAGAGGACGTGTAAATCTTGAAATAACAGCAAAGCCAATTATGGCAGTAAAAACAACCGCCCACATTACCATATGAATAAAGAACTTATTCATCACCCCGGTAATATGCCTCATTGAAGATTCTGTTACCCTAAGAAATATACTATTTCCATCCGGCAACAAACCAACTAAAACAAGATATTCAACCTTTGAACCAGGAAATACCTGTTTGAATATCTTATAAGAATCAGTTTCGTTTAAAGCATTCTCTGATTTATTATTTGAAAACATTGCGTAGTTGAGCTGATTTAGCAGAAGCTCAGAATCCATGTTGGATGAGACTAATGGCTCCCCGTCAGCGCCTGCAATTATGCAAGCCACTGTATACATATCAAATAATGCTGCCGTCTCTTGTGTGTACTCTTCCCCGTATAAAGTGCCATTTTCACAGCGTTTTGTAAGCGTGCCATAGATGGCCTTCAAATCTTTTCTTTTTTCATAAATATAATAATCGCCTAAAAAGCAGGATGATATTAGACTGACTAATACCAGTGCTGATATTATAGTCACAACTATCAGTCCTACAATTTGGCGATTAATTTTATTAGACTTTTGCGTCGACTTCAAATTTATACCCCATGCCCCAAATAGTTTTGATGTAATTTCCCTTGTCGTCTAACTTACTACGAAGCTTTTTTACGTGAGTATCAATTGTTCTCGCGTCTCCGAAATAATCGTAATCCCATACATGATTAAGAATCTTTTCTCTAGATAGTGCTATGCCTTCATTGTTAATGAAGTAATAAAGAAGCTCGAACTCCTTAACAGAAAGCTCTACAGGATTACCGTCGTTTGTAGCCACGTGTGCATCAACATCTAATTGGATACCACCGGCTTCAACAACCTTCTTGCCTATAGAATCATCTGTGCTTCTACGGAGTACTGCATTAACTCTGGCCATAAGAATCTTTGGTGAGAATGGTTTGTTAATATATTCATCTGCACCAAGCTCGAAACCATTAAGCACATCGTTCTCTTCGCCCTTAGCTGTAAGCATAAGGACTGGAATAGAAGAAGTTTCGCGGATTTCCTTAAGAACAGCAAAGCCGTCAACCTTTGGCATCATAACGTCTAATATGATAAGAGCGATTTCGCTATCCATATAGAACATGTCAAGAGCCTGTTCTCCGTTCTCTGCTTCGATTACTTCGTAATCTTCTCTTACTAAATAATCTTTGATTAACTTCCTCATTCGGCTTTCATCATCAGCCACAAGAATTTTGTTTTTTGCCATAACACCAACCCCATCCTTGAAAAATTATTGTTGTTGTAGTTCCTTCTCCTTAACAGCCGCCTCCCTTTCGGTAAGCTCTTGCTCCCATGAAGAATACTTATCTATAAGTTTCTCCTCATAGTTGAGGATTGTAGGACTGTTTATAGTGGAGTTCACATAAAACATTCCCAGCACACATAACAATAATGTTATGCAAAGGATTAATAAAATCCTGTTGATTAGCTTGAGCCTTTTAAGCTCTTTTAAGTGATCATCGCCACTCACAACAGATTTATCGGCTATTTTCTTCTTGACTTTAGGCTTTTCTTCTAATTTTTCCTCATTTTCTTTAGATTGTACTGCTGATATAGGATTATCCCTAGAAGTGTCATCCGATTCGTCCAAGCTGTAAACTAAAGGAACATCCTCCTCTGTAAAAGCCCCTGAGGAAACAAGATTTTGCCTAAGTTGAGATAGAAAACCCATACCTATCTCAGTGGAAAAAGGCCTTTGATTTAAGAGCTTCTTGTAAACTGAAAGTACTCCTTTTTCATCAGCATCCTTAATCTGACCTAAGATATACTCTACAGCCTTAAGCTCTTTGGCGGCCTTCTTTGCTTTATTCTCATCGTCGAAAATGTACCCACCAATATTGTACTTAGCCATATTAATCCTTTTTTACAATTCTTATATAGTTATTTTAGCAATTTACAATACAAAAATCTATATTATATTAATTATTTTTGTTTTATTTTTACAAGGCCATAAATTGATACTACAACTCCGCAAAGTGTAACTATTGTTCCAAACCAAAGAGAAGCTGTAACACCTACTAATCTAATAAGAATTCCGCCTAACAGACTAGAAAGCAGATTGCTAAGTGTCATAGCAACAGTAACAAATGACTGCCCCTTTACCGCATCCTTTTCAGACATTATCTCATCCACAAAATGAACGGAAGCAGGAATAAATACTGCAAAAGCCAACGCCTGGAAAATCATACTAAAATACAACATGCCAACAGATGTTGCTATAGTAGTGGCAAATATCTTTACAAAATAAAATACTGCGGAAAAAGAAAGAAGAAGCTTTGAGCCGAATCTGTCTTTTAACCAGGTAAAGAATATCATTGCAGGTAACTCCACAATAGCCTGCATTGCAAGAAGTCCACCTGTATCCGCCTCATCTCCACCTACGTTTACAGTAATCTGATATAGGAAATTATTAATAAGCACATGACCAAAATAAAATCCCATTAAACCTATCAGAAAAATAAAAAACATTTTGTATTTTTCAATAAATAACTTAATTGAATCTGAATCCAAAATATCAAAGGAACTATCATTAGCAGTTTGAAATGGATCATAATCCTTCGCAGGCTCCTTCCCTGTGCTTTTAAGCTCCTTAAAAATCCAAAAGACATTTGCGATAAAAAGAATTGTGACAATAAGTCCTAATGCAGGTGCTGCCTTTTCAGAAATGCTCTTCATAAGATTGCCAGCAAGCAAGCTCATAATAAAGAAAAAGAATGAACCGCTAGCTCTAGCCACTCCATAATTCATCTTAATATCATATTTTTCAATATGAAAATTAAGCGCATTAAGAAATGGTTGCATAATAGTTGCTATCATGGCAGCTATAAGAAAAGTAAATCCTGTGCCAAATCCCTTTACATCAGTATTAACTGCAAAAAGCAAATCAATTGCAAGAACAGCTCCAAGTACAGCTAACACATCTAATACATTAAACCTGCTGCTTTTATCAGTTTCAATTGAAATAAGCTGCTGTAAGATACTTGCAATAAGATATGCAATAGCAAACAAAGCTCCTATTCCAACAGTAGAATAGCCTCTGTTAGACAAATACGCGCTGCCAAGGCTGATAGTGCAGCATACAATCATCCAGTAAAGCCCTTGAATGGCTATGTAGGATAAGTTCAAACGTAATTCCAGTGACTCTTTAATTTTGTAAATCATACTCTCTCCTTAAAAAATCTTTAATTTATTATGAAAAATAATTTAATGCAAAATTTTTATGATATATTAATGTTGACTTCAAAAATATAGGAAAGGAGATATTTATGGTAAAAAAAATATTAAAATCAATCCTAATCATTATCCTTGCAATAGTAGTTTTATTTGGTGCTTATTTCGCATACGTTCTTCTAAGCTATCATCGTATTGAAGATAACTTGCAACTTGACATTGAGGGCGAATCTGCAACAGATGCACTAAAAACCAATGAGATGTATCGTATTTCATCAGCCAATCTAGGATTTGGTGCCTATTCTGATGACTATTCCTTCTTTATGGATGGCGGAACTGAGTCTTGGGCTTTTTCTAAACATGCTGTAAATAAAAATATTAAAGGCTCTATAAATAGTATCCTTACCCTAAATCCTAACCTGATGCTATTTCAGGAGGTAGACCTTAATTCCACCAGAAGCTACCACGTTAATGAAAAGGATTTAATAATCGATATTCTAAAAAACAGTAGCTACGATAATGTTAATTATACATTTGCAATGAACTATGACAGTCCATTTTTACTTTATCCATTAACTCAACCTCATGGTAAATCAAGAGCTGGTTTACTTACTGTATCACCTGCTACTATCACTGATTCCACCAGACGCTCTCTTCCTATTGAAGAAGGTTTATCAAAGTTTATTGATTTAGACAGATGTTATAGCAAAAACTGTATCAACCTTGAAAATGGCAAGCAGTTAATCCTCTACAATGTACATCTTTCAGCCTACACCACCGACCCATCTACAGCAGAAAATCAGGTGGTAATGCTTAACGCTGATATGCAAGAGGAATTTGAAAAAGGCAATTATATAATCGCAGGTGGCGATATGAACAAGGATGTACTTGGTGATTCATCTGTTTATTTTGGTACCACAAGCACCGAAAACTGGGCTCAGCCAATTCCTGATGGTCTTCTTAATGAAAGCTTTACAATTATCGGACCAGTTGATGAAGCAAATCCTGTTCCCTCTTGTAGAAACGCCGATAAGCCATATTCTAAGAATTCTTATGTACTTACAATAGATGGCTTTATTGTATCAAGTAACATAGAGGTATTATCAGCAAACGTACTTGATACCGGATTTAAGTATTCAGATCACAACCCTGTTTATATGGATTTTATCCTTAAGGATTAAGCATCTAATTTGTTGCTTGAGCTGGTTCCACAAAGCTTATCAACAGATTTAATAATTTCTGTGATTTCAGGTAGATAGTGCTCATGACTCATCATGAGCCTATCTATTTCATCACGTTCTTCCTGAACAATTCTGCGATGGTCATCTAATCTTTCTCTTATTTTTTTACGTCTGGTTACAAGCCTATGTCTGCAATCAGCCATCTCTTGTCTATCTATCAAAGCATTAATCTGATTAATCCAGATTTTTTCATCTGCAAGCCCTATACTGCCTAGGATATTTTCAAGCTTATTACTATAGAATTCCAAATCCTCGTTATTTTCCATGTAGCGAATCTGGTCACGAACCTTATCCTGGTATTGCTCCCAAACATACTGAAGCTCAGCTGCATTGTTAACAGAATATTTATCCTTTGAATACTCAACGCTGTTAGTAACATTAACGTATTTCATTCTTTCCACATTAAGCATACTAATAGCCTGATTCAAATGAATAATAGCAACCTTCTTTTCTTTAGCTATTTTGTTTTGTCTAAGAAATACCAAAAATCCGCTGACAGCACATATAAATAAAACTGCAAAAACCCATACTGAAATATCTACTTCTGTAGCAGAGCTCATAGTAAAAAGCAAAATAAGAAGGGTCATAAAAGACACCATTATTGTAAGAGCCATTCTTTTAAAAAGCTTAACCTGATACCTAAGCTCTTCTCTTTCTATCTCCCATCTGCTTTTTTCTCCTTCCAGGTAAGAAAGATTTCTTTTAAGCTTGGCCTGATAAATCTCGTCTGATGTAAAACGATTTATGATTTCAGGCATATCCTCCTCATCATCGGAAATCACCTGGAACTGCTCATCTGTAATATTACGCTGAATAGCTCTGGCATTTACCAAGTTTTCTTCTAGCTCAACAATCTTAGATGCTGTAGTTCTTAAATCCTTAGCCTTTTCCTTAGGTAGATTTTCGATTGCCTTAATATCATTCAGATATCTGGTAACAATTCGATACTCCATCTTTTGACGCTCCATAGCCTTAGTGCTTGCTATGATTTGCTCACAGGAATCTAAGATATATCGCTCCAGCTTTTTAGGATCGTCTGCAGAACCCATCCCCTCTATCTGAGAATACACCCTGTTAAAAGCATCATCTATCCTGGCTGCTCTTATTTCTTTTTTCTTTTTTTTACTTGAAAAAAATCCCATATACTTCTCCCCATTTATGATTATATTCTACAAAGTCTTATATATTCATTTTTCCAATTTTGAATTACATTATTTATAGTCTCACTGACTTCTTGTCCATTGCCACCATAAAGCATGTCATTTATTGAGCTGTCAAAGCCTACAATATCATCCTTTACTGTAGCCCTGCTAACAATCTGCAATACCTCTTCCACATCAGCTCTTGGTACCTGATATTTGTTAACATATTCATCAAATGCTGCCTTATCCTTAGCACATCTGGCTGAATAAAGTAATTGATATAATGTCTGCTTCTTTTGATTGCGCTTGTACCCTTCATCAAAGGAGCGACAGGCTTCTTCAAAAAAGAATAGCTTGGCAAAGGCACATCCAAGATTGTGATAAACATCACCTTCAACTGTCCTTGGCATTGTGCTTGATACCTCTTCTGAAAGAAGGGTTTCGTATTCATAAATAGCATCTACAAGCTTGCCACCAGCCATAAGCCTGTCAGCCCTAAGCTTTCTTCTTTCAGCCTCTGATTTGTTCTCAAAGGTAGATATTATAGCAAGGGCGTCCTTAATTTCTTTGTTAGATGCAAAACCATTAGCACTAAGAATATGACCTACAAAAATATGCAAAGGCGAATTATTCTGCACCATTTGATGCAATTCCTTAGACAGGTTAGGTAGCTTAAGCTCTCTGCCAATCCAATTGCAAAGTTCTGTACTCATAAACTTGCTAGATAAAAGATATACATTATTTAATATAAAATAGCTAAGCTCCTCCAATGAATACACATTAAGAGAGACTTCCTCAATATAATACGGAGTAGCCGCTATTGGAGTTTTACAATAGATTAAAGTACTCATTACTCTCCCTTCAAGGATATTGTATGTTCCCAATTCTTGCCTGAGGCAGGAGAAATTTCACCAAATCCTAAATCTGTAATAATAATAGATACTGCAACATCTGAAATAGGACTAGCCTCTATTCTAAGTCTTGTTGTACGATTCTCTCGCTTTGGTAAATCTGTAAGCTCCAGCACGTCTGTATGTGCTTCTCTTGATTCGGGACGTTGAACGTAAAATTCTATTTCAGGCTCCCCATCAAGTATTACTTCACATTCCCCCTTAGCATCGTACCAGCTTTGGCCTGCATCTATAAGAGGCAAAAACTTCATCACATTGTTATCCAAAATCTTAAGTGAAAGATTAAGCTTAAGGTCATTATCTCCAATGAATATAAATGGCCAGTCCCTCTTGCCTTCCTTTACATAACCTGCATAGCAGGCTCCCTTAGAATATAGATTCTTTCCCAAGAAAACCTTTCTACCTTTGCAAAGACGCGACAGGCTAAGCTTCATCCAATCACCATCAAAGCCATCCCCTACCAGATAAACTGATGAAAACAGCTTGCTACCAAATGTGTTTGCAATAATTGAATCAAACATTTCATCTTTATTTTCAGTGATGTCACCATGATTAACCACATCAAGTGTGATTAACTGTGGCCTTGTGGATTGATTTCTATTCATGACAACAGAAATCATATTGCTTCCGCTGTAATCAAATAGAGCCACGCTATAAAGGAACAGCTCAGGCTTTCCAGAAAGTGCGTAGAAATAAAAGCATTCATTTCTATCTATAAGCATTACCTTCTTAGAATCAATGCCAAGCTTACCTGTGACATAATTCATAAGCTCCATAACCTCTAGCTTTACCTGTTCTACGCAGATAACCAGCTTTTCTATATCTCCCATGGCAACCATCATGCCAGGAATAGAAAAAAGCTTATTAAAATAAATCACCAGTAAATCCCTTGCAAAGAAGTTATCCCCATCAACATAAACCTGCTCATTTCTAAGGGAAAGATTGTACAAATCCTCAACAAGTATTGCTTCCTTTGTCCTACCTTTAAGCAGAGCCTCTTCTCCAAAAAACCACTGGCCCATACCATTTCTTTTAGCAAGCACTGTAGGAATTGAGTAATTCTCTTCTCCAAGAACCGTGCTTACAGTAGTAGGCTCATCCATATTCGATTTGTAAATACTAAGCACTGTACTTCTAGGATTAATATCTATTCCTATAATTGCACCAGAATCACTCATAACTTTTCCTAACCTTTATATAATAGTAAATAAATCTTTTGTAACAACATCTAAGCCCTGGTATGTTTTTAGAGCTGTAGCAAGCTCTCCTGTTTCTCCATACATGTTGTACCTGCTAATATTATTCATAATTGCAAATCTGCCATTTTTCACATCTGGCTCTTCACTCATAACGATAGTCTCACTTTTAAGAGGCTCGTCTGAAAGCTCGTCACAGTAGATTTCGTAACGAAGCTCGTCACCATAAAATAGAATAAACTGCTTAACATACAAGCCATCATACATTTCAATCATGTCATCCTCCCTAGGTGAGGCGCCATTTATTGAATATGTAATAACCACAGACTTGCGCTTATCAGTATTTATCTCAATAAAATGCTTATCATACAGATGATATTTAATCTTAAGCTTTTCATTACATCTCACATAGAACCCAAAGTATTGATTCTTAAGGATTGCATCACCCAAAAGCATATCAAGCATGTTAAGCTCATCTTCATTTAAATCCTTGCTTTCGCATAGGAATTTAAGAAGAGCTATTCGCATACTTTCATTTACATTAAGCCCCTTTTTGAAGCGATTGAAAATATGGGCAAAAATCTCCTCAGGAATTGTAACTCCCAAAGAAAGATAACTGTGAGCCTGATAGGTAAGGAAGGCTTCCACAATCATCTTATTGTTTCTTCTATTAATGTATGTTTCAAAAACATCCATTATGCCATCGCAAAGGAAATCTCTGTATAAGACCTGGGTGAGAATACGTTCTGCAAACTCGACGATATCCTCCCCTCGTTCCAAGCCATTATCGTATATACGAAGCATAGTATCTGTAGGACCAACAAAATACTTAATAAGATAATGAATAACATCACCGTGTATAAGCCCCTTATTTACAAGCTTACTGCAAAGAAGAATTAAGAAATCCTCTGGTTCATCAGGCTTTTCGTTAATAAAATATCTGCAAAGCTTAGAAAGAACCTCTGGCTTTATCTTAGTTCCATTAGTGTGCTTGAGCATATAATATGCTTCATCATATTTGCTACGAGATACAAATACCTCTAATACATCTGCAATAACCTCTGCGCTAAGTCCCTTTAAATCAGCCTCATTCATAAAGAAGTTTTCGATATAGGCTTCCTCTTCGTTAAATCTAAAAAGCTCTATAATCTTAGGATAAAGATGCCCTATATAATCACTGGATATCTGTTTAGATTCAAGCAATAGCTTCACTGCATCTACAGTAGATTTGTTAGGCTCACTAAAATCAAATCCCTTTTCAAAATCCATAAGCACATAAGCCATATTAAGAGGCGTAAGAGACTTTAGATTATCAAGATATCCTGTAGCATCAATAATATCCTCTGTAAGATATGCTTCATCATCTACAAATAAATATCCGTTATTATCTTCTAAGAAAATAACACCCTTGCTTCCAACATAATTAATATATGCCTTATGGTCAGAAACATTGGAAATATTTGGCGCCTTAAATTCATCCTGATACAAAAATACTCTTCTTACGCCAGGATTAATAACTGCAATCTTTTTCTTAAATGCAAGCTCTGAAACAAGACGTGCAACCTCTGAATCAAATATTCCAAGCTCCATAAGACGTTGGTAGCATACAGCAAGATTCTCATCTAGTCTGCCAAGTCTCAGCTGCTCTAAGGCAAATTTTTCAATTGCCTCTTCATAGTGTTCATAGGTTTTATTATCCTCTTGCCTGTGAAGAATGATATTGGCATAAAGAAGCGCTTTTTTCTCATAGGACAAATCATTATTGTATTTGAAAAACATGGTCAAAAGCTGTGGAAACTTATCTACTGAATAGGTAGGCATTGCATCCATGTATGCCTCAAAAATACCTGACACATGTAAGTTAGCCTCAATAGCCAGCTTGAACCACTTTAAAAACTTAGGCTCAACATAGTTTGCCTTAAGAATATATGTAACAATTGCAAGCAAAAGCTGTAAATCAGGATATATCTCATAGCAGCTATCGATAATAGGCAGTACCTTTGGATTAAAGCTTCGCTCATTTTCTAAAATATGAACCATTTGGATTGCTATATCCTTAGAAAGAGCCCCTCTTTTTCTAGCCCAGTTAAGTATCTTAATGGTAAATTCATCCAGGCCTGAAATAAGATATGGATCCTGTACAAAAATATAGTATGCTTCGATATATAAAAGCGGAGAATCCACCCCTGAATTAACCCATGTAGCTATATCTCTAAGCTTTGCTGTAGAGTTTTTTATGTATTCCTTTCTAAGGAACAAAAGGAACCAGAATATCCTAACATCATCAGGATGTTCCCTGAAAATAGTCTCAATATTTTCTGTTAATCTATCTACATAATCCTCTTCACGCTCAATAAGAGTACAGATATACAGTAAAAATGCCCACTCACAGCTGCTCTTGTCCTCTATAGAGCGCTTTAAATCCTGGATAATCCATAAAGCTTCCTGCTTTTGATTATTTGTAACATACAAAAATGCCTTGGTAAGAAGTAGGAAATTATCCTCATTATTCTTTTCATCTGAAAGCTCTTCCACAATGGCAAGTGATTCCTGACACCACATAGGTGTGGTAATTCTTCTTAATCTGAATTCCTCGTACAATCTGCAAGCTTTAAGGATCTTCATATCCTTATCATGACTTTCAGATTCTAGAACTGCTCCCTCCTTATGTGTAGATGCAAGAATGATAATCTCCTTATGAATATCTCTATAATCAAAGCAAATCTTTGCCAGATTTATACCCTCATGCATCTTATCCTTATGGATGTAATAGCTCATATTAAAAATAGAGCCAAGGAAGAAATCAGAAGTTATATGTTCTTTTTCAATAGAAACAAAATCTGCATCAC
Organism: Pseudobutyrivibrio sp.; assembly: GCF_017471675.1. Lineage (GTDB taxonomy): Bacteria > Bacillota > Clostridia > Lachnospirales > Lachnospiraceae > Pseudobutyrivibrio. The sequence goes on along the minus strand of NZ_JAFUSK010000039.1, from coordinate 13,285 downwards.
AGCAAACTGCAACATCAATAAAGCCCCAGGTAGAACGAACAATTTCTATCTCGCCACGGATATTCTCATCTACCTCATAATACCTGTCCTCTCGCTCCTTTACATCAAAGGTCATCTTAGGCTTTAGGTTGCAAGCCACCAAAAACTCATCCACATTGCATGCAGCAATAGGTGCAGCCTTAAAGCCCCTGTATAAAAGCCTGGTTCTTTTATCTAATGTCTTTATAAACTCTGCAAATCTGTCTGAATAAAAAATTGAAACAGCTTCAGTAAAATGATTCTGGGCAAGCTCAACATAATCCTCAAGGCTTGTTATCTCCCCTTCCGATGAAACAAGAGGCCTTTTTACATAGCTGATAGTAAAAGGAAGGTGTTTTTCTATTCCAACTGCAACAATAACAAATTCTCCAGTAAGTGTTTCTCCTACTTTGAAATTATAATCCTCCACCTTATAGGTAATATGCACATTAGCCTTATCAAAAAGAGGCTCATCTATCTGTACATAAGGATTGTCGCAGTAAATCACACCACGAATCTTAACATCATTAGTGCTTTTAAAATAAATATCACCCTTAAAAACATCAGAAACAAAGCAGCTTTCTACAATCTGCTCATGTTCAAACTCTATATTTGGTTTAACGTCATCGAATTTATCTTCCGATATACGATAGATTCTTTTTCTCAAAACATTTCCCTCATTTACTATAGAAGTGTTGGCTTCGCCCACTACTCCTAGCATATTCATATCAAATTATAGCACAACATGTAGTGTTTTCAAACGAATACGGGACAAAAAAGTTGTAGATTATTATTCAACTTGATGCTACTATGTAAACTGTGAGGTGAATAACTATGATAAAACACAAAGACCATTTTCATGGAAGTGATTTAGAAAAAATCGAAAAGATATATGGAATAAAAAAGGAAGATATCATTAGCTTTTCTGCTAACGTAAATCCGCTTGGAATATCTCCTAAATTAAAGGAAGGAATCAAGGAGCACATAGATTGCATTACCACCTACCCAGACAGAGAGTACAGTGAACTTCGCGGATGCATTGCAAACTATGCGGGCTGCGAAACAGAAAATGTAATCGTAGGCAACGGCTCTACAGAGCTTATCTCTCTTTTCGTTCAGATTGAACATCCAAAGAAGGCTCTAATCCTAGGTCCTACCTATTCAGAATACGAAAGAGAAATATCTTTAGTAGGAGGCAAGACAATATACTACCCTCTAAGGGAAGAAAACGACTTTGTACTTGATACTGCAGATTTTGTTAGTAAGCTTACAGAAGATATTGACCTTCTCATTATCTGCAATCCTAACAACCCTACCGGCACAGCCATCGATACCCATGACATGCGAAAGATTCTCGATGCATGTATGGCCTGCCACATCTTTGTTATGGTTGATGAAACTTATGTAGAATTTGCTGAGGATGTATCAAAGATTTCCGCTGTAGGTCTAACACGTACCTATGGCAACATAGCCATTCTTCGTGGTACCTCTAAGTTCTTTTCTGCTCCTGGATTGCGTCTGGGCTACGCCATCTGCTCTAACGCCGATTTGATTTCAGAAATCAATAAGCGTAAGGACCCATGGACAATCAATTCCATTGCAGTAGTCGCAGGAACTCTTATGTTTACAGACCAGGAATACATCGATAAAACAAGAGCACTCATCGGTTCAGAACGTGACAGACTATATAAGCTTTTTGCCGAAAGCAACCGCTTTAAGCCTTACAAACCACATGGCAATTTCATGCTGCTTAAGATTTTAGAAGAAGGCATAACCAGCGGCGACCTTTTCGACAAAGCTATCCGCAAGGGCCTCATGATTCGCGATTGTTCCACCTTCCCATACCTAGGTGACAACTACATTCGCTTCTGCTTCATGAATCCCGCCGACAACGACACCCTCTCCGCCATATTATTAGAACGCAACTAGCACCGGGACATCTTCAAAAACGTAGGGAGCATGTGTATTAGATAGACTGTGCAGTATTTCTTTTACTATTACATTCACTAAGAAAAATTAAAAAAGCAGGTTTTGAATATATAGGCACCGTGCTTGATGCAACGTCCTGTTGCTTGCGCACTTGTGCCGCCGTCCTGGCGGCACATGCCAATATATACAAAACCTGCTTTTTATTTTTCTAAGTTCATTTCAAAGTATAAGAAATATTGCACAGTCTATCTAATACACATGTACAAAAACTTTCGGGAGATGTCCCTTCCTTAATTGCCTTCCAGCCATATATCCAGGTCTACGTTTCCATTAATTCCATTTACCCGTCCAGTTTCAGAATACTGCCAAATATTGTATTCGTATGGCCAGTAAAATTCACGATTGTAGCCTGCAAACCACTTAGGGTATTCTGTAAGCTGGGTGAGATCTAAAAGCATAGCTCCCATCTCTGTGTTGTGATAAAACATTGGCTGATAGCCTGCATTTTTCACAGCCTCAAGAAATGTCTTAGTAAGGTCTGTACGCTCCTGTACTGTAAGGGCATTTGTTCTAGCTGTGCTGTCTGCCACCTTTTCTACATCAAATACTATTGGAAGCTGTAATGTATAGCCATCAAGTAAGCCAATAACTGTAGAAGCTTCTTCTAAAACCTCAGCCTGATTAATTGCCTGAGAGAATACATATACACCTACATCAATGCCTACCGCCTGGGCTCCTTCAATATTTTGAAGGCATTTTTCATCTATTACAAGCTTTCCTGTACCGTAGCCTCTGTAGATAGCTCTTACAAATACAAATTCTACACCTTCAGCCTTAACAGCTTCCCAGTCTATATCTCCCTGATGTGAGCTTACATCTATTCCAAAGCGAGATTTTAACTCTCCGTCTGTTTTGTATACATATCGTCCTAATTCATCTTCCGAAAGATTGTCTATATCAAAGCTGTTCTTCGATAAATCCTTGTTGATTTCAACGAAATTGTATTTAGAGTTGGCAGCTACAACTATGTACTCAGGGTATAAGGATTTTAGTACAGAAATTATGGCATTTCCGTTTTCTAGAGATTCCTTTATGGAATCCAGCACACTGTTTCGTCCCTCCTCCTTAGCTTCACTTACAAGCTCTTCTACTTCTTCCGAAGAATATGTTTCTTTGTTATCCTGTACCTTTATTCTGCTGTGTGTATCTGCAACTATATAAATAATGCCTACTGCTATCAATGTAAAAATAATTGATAGTATAGAAATCAAAAAATATCTAAACGCTCTTTTCATAACATTATCGTGGCATATCAGCTAAAGAACCAATTTGCTTCCTGTACCACACTATTCCTTTCCAATTACCAAATTTGTAACCAATATCTGTAAAATGCCCTACCTCTTCAAATCCAAGAGCCCTGTGAAAGGCAATGCTTGCATCATTATCATCTGTAATAACACCATACATGAATTTGTAGCCCATACTAGTAAGCCTTTTTTCAAGCTCTGTATACAAAAGCTTACCAATTCCAGAATGCTTAGGTACATCTGGTCCTAAATAAATGGTAGTTTCAACAGCGTATTTGTAGGCATCATGATGACGAACCCTACCGCCGTAGGCCATGCCTACCACCTTATCATTTTCATCCACTGCAACAATGTATGGATAATCCTTCTTCGTATTTACGATACTTTCTGCATAAGAATCTACATCAGGATTAACCTCTGAAAATGTGACATAAGTATTAGCCACATAGTATCCATAAATATCGTGAATTGCTTTAGCGTCGGAAGTTTCAGCCTCTCTAATCTTGTAATTCATATCATCCTCCTAGCATTTAATATATAAAAATCATATCAGAGGGGTGTTTATTATTCAATATTTTCCTTTACAAAAAACTATAATAGTCTTATAACATAAAGAAATAATCAAAAGGAAGTAAAATAATGAAATACGATACAATTCTATTTGACCTAGACGGAACTTTACTATATACACTTGAGGATCTTACAGATTCTATCAACTACATGCTTGATAAATACGGCTTTCCAACTCACTCTATAGATGATGTTCGCCGCTTTGTAGGCAATGGTCTTAGGATGCTTGTGGTAAGAGCCCTTCCAATGGGAGAAGATTATGAGCATTTTGATGAATTCTTTAAGGAGTTCGTTGATTATTACAACACACACAATCTTATTAAAACAAAGCCTTACGATGGCATTATTGAAACTACAAAAGAGCTTTCTGATATGGGTATTAAAATGGCAATTGTAACTAACAAAGGTCAAACTGCCAGCGAATCTCTTCTTAATGATTTCTTTAAGCCTAATATAAATATAGTAATCGGCGATAATGGAAAGCATGAAAGAAAGCCTGATCCTGCTCCTGTAAACATGGCACTTAATGCTCTTGGTGTTACTGATAAATCAAGGGTGCTTTATGTAGGAGATTCTGAGGTGGATGCTGCCACTGGAGAAAATGCAGGACTTGATTATGTTCTATGCACCTACGGCTTTAGGGATATGGATGTGTTATCTAAGTTTAAGCCTGTGGCTTTTATTGATAATATTCGCAAGCTCATAGACATTGTAAAATAAAAACCTTGGCCAAAAGGCCAAGGTTTACTAAATTATTTGTTAAAAACTATATACTTTTTCTATGCCATCAAGGTAATCAGAAACTACGCCATCTCCGTCAGCAATTGTTTTCACTTGATCCTTAGAAAATTCTTGATTAAAAATCTGTGTCAAATCATTTTGGCGGTCCTGTTTAAATTCCATATCAGTCTCATCCGTAGCCCACCATTGTTCTAAATCAGCAATTTTTTCAATAGTGCCGTCTTCCGAAACAGCTGCTATACTTACTCGTTCACATGAAAGTGAACCTTCACCTAATGGGTCACAATCATATTGAAGCATCACATAATACTTTCCGTCAATATAGCTACCAGCAGATATTGTATAAGCATTTTCAACACCTGAGCGTTCAATATTTGTAAGCAACTCATTCGCAACCGACTCTACACCACCATTAGTATTTGCAGAATATGTCTTAATATAAACGCCTGCATCATCACTGTTATATTCAATGTCTACTAGAATATTTCCGTCATTGATTTCAGAATAATAAACCGTTCCACTTTCTGCATCAACCTCTGTAAGCATATTAAAAGTCGATTCATAGTTTTCAAAGACATTATAATCAGCAGTCTCTGTCTCATTGATAGTTTCAACTACTTCTGTTGTATCTATCTCGTTAGCACCATTATTCTTTATATTTAAACCTATAGTTGTAGCTACTCCAATAGCAGCTACAGCTCCAACACCTAAAATTAATCCTTTTTTCATATTCGCTACTCCATTATCATCTTTGATTTTTCTGGTTCTATCCAACTTCCTGATGGACAACATGTATTAACCTTGGAATTATATTCAGCTTCACTGATATCAACACCATCCCATGTATACTCACCATCACTAGTATAACGTCCAACGTTTATTTCTATGAACTCGCCATTCTTTAATTGAACAACTTTGTCATAATAAACATCCATTGCACCACCTGTATAAAATAAATATCCAGAATATGGAGAATATGATGGGTAAGCATCCGACATTTTGCCACTATATTCCACAGCCTTTCCATCATGAATTGTAAGAACATAGCTAGCATAGTTCATATAAGGTGTATAAACAACTAATTCAGGAATATTATCATCATCAATGTGAATATATGCGACATCAAATTCATTTTTAAAGGCAGAATACCAATCTCCTTGGTTTATCCACTCTTTATACTCTGGCTCCAAATCCGCCCAAGTAACAGGTAAAAATTCTTCTGCTTTTGCCTCTCCAGAAAACTTAATTTTAGGATCAGCTTTATGACTTTCCCCATCAGGATAATGAGTACATACAGAAGCATTGCCCAATGGGTCATCCAATTTATTAAACTCAGGAGAAATTTCTATATGGGTATATTCCGCATTAACAAAATCACTAACATCAGGATCATTTAATACAATTTCACTAGGCCATCTATTTATAGATATTACCCCTCCCATAACCGAAAAATCATCATCACGAGTTAGTTCAATCTCAACTATTGGGCAGGCATTTCTAACTTCAATACAGCCAACATCATAGTCCCCTACTGGGTCCAACGCCTTTGCAGCAACTTCAATAGTAATATTTAGTTTAGGATCACATATTGTTATACCTAATAAGCTAGCCTTTACTTCAATACCAAAACCTCGAGAAATTTTAGCATTCACTGACAAATCCAAGGATTCACTTGAAATGAAATCTACTATATTACAATCCAGTGGTGGGCTGTTCGCCATTTGTTTATTGTTATGCTCACCCATATGAACCCCAACCGAAATTGGGTATGTTGGCTCAAGCTTTATTGATACATCAAGATTAGTACTGATCTCTACAGTAATCGAAACATTTACTTCCGCAAATTTATTACCTAGAGGAAGTTCTCCTATCGGAATAGATATATCTCCAGATAATCCTTCCTCACATTCAACTACAGGTAAGTAGGATACTTCTATCTCAGCTGCTTCGTTATTCTTAAAATATGTATATAGAGTTAAATCATTTAAAGAGATATCAATAGATTTAGTTGAAGCACCAGAAATTTTATCGTCAGATGCATTTAAACCATCGACAACTTTTTGAGCAGCTTCAACATAGCCTGTGATATCAAAATCACCTAATTCTGCAGCCCTTACTCTAACCTTCTGTTTATTTTTTCCTGCCTCTTTAATGACATCAAGTTTTAAATGTAAATCTGTTGAACCTGACCATTCATGTTTGGTACTTGTCTGAGTAAATTCTCCAGTCGGAAAATCATCTGAAAAATCTGCTTGATAAGCGATATTTTCCCCTGTGTCTATTGTTGCAGAATTAAGGGTTTGTATATAAGAAAAATCAACATATCCCGCTATTGTATAATCTTCAATAACATTATCTTCAGCAGTAAATGGCGATAAAAGCATATCATACTTTCCTTTACCGCGTTCTTGCACCGCAACAACAGTGCCGCCTCGTAAAACGCCACCTAAGTCTGTAAAAACTATCTGTTCATTGACTTGTGGAATATAATCACCAGTTTCAATGATAACTTCCTCTTTATCATCTATTACTGCATAGTACTGGGCATTCCATGTTGTGCCATCAATAATTCCATCAGCCAACTGAATTTCGTTAATGTCTACATGATAGTCTGATAGCGATTGAATAGCTTTGAGATTATTAATTAGGATTTCTGCCTGCTCTTCGCCAATATATGAATCCAAATAATCTTCACTAATTACATCAAGGTTAACTGCAACACTAGCCTTATTTTCGGCAGTATTATCTAATCCTTCAAGGACATAATCTTCAAAGGCAATACCTAGCTGATCAAAACCAGCCGCAACTGCATCTTTACCTAGAATCTTTTCATCACTGTATTCTTCAGGATCATCATATCCAAATTCACTAGAAAGAAGATGCATCCACTCAGTAACAGTTAATGCATCTTCCTCTGAAATCTCTATATAATCCATGTCCTGAAGTTTTAACGAATTATCGTCATTATTATTATTTTTCTTAGAAAAAATAATTGCAGCTATAGCGCCAATCAAAATCACTGCTATAGCAATAATAAATAATACTTTCTTCTTCATAGGATATTTCTCTAATAATTATATAAACAACTAAGCGCGAGTTTTATCACCTTTAAATGTCTTGTAGCATTCCTCACCACAGAATCTACATACGTAGTTACGCTGATAAACCTTCTGATTATAAGCAACAGTATTAGTTTGTGTTACTGGTACCCTAACATCTACAGATCCAAAAACTGTGTTAGTGTCAGCCTTCGTATTAACATATGATGTGCTTGTTTCATTACCAATAGACTGCTCATTGCCTACCTCTTCAATACCACATCCCTTAAGTGCAAAGTTTCTAAGGCAGCTTGGGCAACGATATGGCTTTAAAAACCATGAATTAATGAATAACCATGTTATTAAGGCAGAAACAGCAGTTACAACAAGCATGACTAAAAACTCTGACATACTGTGATCTTCAAATATTGCTACAAAAATCATCAAGAAAAAGAAAATTGTTAAAAAGGCCATTATCAATGCAACAATAAAATGCCAAATATTGTTCCATAATACATTGATAAAATACTTAATTTTGTCCATAATTTTAAAACCTCCAAATTATGATTACATTTATAACAGATAAATACATTATATATATATATATATATTGTCAAATATGTTTTTTTATAACGTTTTATCTCAAAATAAAAGACTTAGTAGATAACTACTAAGTCTCAGAGTGTAGACAACTTCTCCCATAGGGAGAAGCTGGTTTTTATTTTGCATAAGTTTTATAGATAGCCACATGGTCGTATATACAACGCCAACCAGAGGTTGAATTAGTTGTACAACAGATATATTCGGTACCTGAGGCTGAAATCATGGAGCTTACAGCACAATTTCCAGATTCATTAACAAAACCTGTTTTCGCTCCTTCTATCTCGCCCCCAATATCTTTATCCTCGATTTTTCTTAGGAACCAGTTAGAAATAGTAATTCCCTCTGGATTCACATTAGTTCCAGTAGAGTTGTATACCTTGGTACTTAAAACCTCTTTACATATTTCGTTATCTAATGCCGCCATCATAATAATTGAAATATCGTAAGGCGTACTATAATGATTCTCGTTATGAAAACCAACAGGGTTAGTAAAATGCGAATCTGTAAGCCCTAAAGCCGCCACCTCTTCATTCATCATAGCAACAAAGCTGTCTATATCACCTGCTACATACATAGCAAGTTCAGCTGCGGCATCACCACCAGATGGAAGTATAGTACCATAGAAAAGATCCTTTACAGTAACCTCTTCCCCTTCAACAAATCCAGAAGTAGAACCGCCACCAGCATAAGAATAATCAGTAGCCTCATGAGACATTGTAACCACCTCATTAAGCTGCTCTTTAGAAATATGATTAGCTGCAGTAAGCACAGTCATTACCTTTGTCATAGATGCTGGAACGATTTTATCATGAGCACCTCTAGTAGCTACTATCTCTTTAGTCTGATTATTAATCAGCACCGCATTTTGGCTTACAACATCTCCCTCTATATTAACGGTATTATCATTTTCTTTTGCCGAATAAGCAGCTGCCTTTGGAGTTTCTTCTTCCTCTACCGTTTCTGTAGGTTCAGGTTCATCTGCCTTTGCTGAAACCTTAAGCCCTGAATCCTCTTCCTTTGATGCTGTTTCAAGACTCTCCTTTTTGGTCTCTTCTTTTGCAACACTAAGCTTATCTTTATTTCCACTAAAATGGGTAATTATCAGACCTGCTGACACTATGATTAACAAAGAAATGATTGCTATCTCGCTGTATACCTGTATTTTACGAATAAGCCTTTTTTTCTTTCTATAGGCCTTTCGTTCATCATCAGTCATATTTCTATTATACCTTGCCATAAAATTACTCTCCGCTCCCCACTAAAATTACTTATAATTTTAGCATTAAGAAATATCCTGTTCAATTCAGAACGGAATTTCTGTTAAATATAACGAAAAGGCGGAAAGGTTTGCCCCTTCCGCCTTGCATTTACTCAGAATCCATATCATCTTTTATTTTGTTTGCAGCATCAATTGTGAATCGAACCAGGTTGTTATTGATTGTATCAACAGCTGTAGAAACATTTGATGCAGCGTTAGCAACCTTTTCAGAAGAAGCTGCAACCTCCTTAGCAGATTCCGTTACCTTCTCCACATTAGATGCAATTTCCTGTGTGGCTGCAGACTGCTGTTCTGATACCGATGCCATGTTGGTAGCAACATCGTTCACTCTTCTCATCTGCTCAGCCATGTCGTTAAGTGTAGAGCTTGCTGTATTTAATTCTGTAGTAATCTGTAAGAATGTATCAGCAGCATTGTTAATTGATTCTGCACTATTATTAATAAGCTCTGTATTGGCTGTAGATTTCTCTGACAAATCCTTAACTCTATCAGACATTTCTTTAATAATATCAACAATCTGATTTGTTGCATCAGCAGAATTGTTTGCAAGGGCACCAATCTCTGTTGCAACTACCGCAAATCCCTTGCCAGCCTCACCAGCTCTTGCTGCTTCAATAGAAGCATTAAGTGAAAGTAGGTTAGTCTGTGAAGAAATAGAATTAATCATATCAACAATCTGAGTAATCTGCTGTGCAGCATCATCTACGCTTCTAACAGCTTCTGCCATATCATTCATAGAAAGTACGATGTTGTCCATTCCTTCAGATACAGTCTTCATATCTTTTTGACCAACATCTGCCTTCTTAACCAAATCATTCATTGTATTTTCGATTTCTTCTTCTTCGCTTGTAACATCTGAAATGGTTTGAGCCAAGGTTGTGGCATTTTCAGCTACCTCTGTAACTGCATCTGCCATATCATCGATGTTACTTCTAATCTGATCCATTGATACAGATTGCTCATTAGCAGCAAGCTCCAGATTCTCAGCTGTATCCTTAGATATTTGGGCATCATCAATTAACCTTGTAGACACCGTCTTGATTTCACTTAAACTATTTCGCATACCATTTATAAATCCGCCCATGGCAGTATTCATAAATGCAATCTCATCATTGCCTTTCGATGCAATCTCAACAGTGAAATCACCATTTGCAATCTTTTCGATATTTTCAGTAAGCGCTGTTACAGGCTTCTTAATCATATTAGAAAGAACCTTAATCATTACAAGAACAACTATAAGGACTGCAGCTATAGTAAATCCAATAAGAATATATACTATTGTAAAGAGTGAAGCCAAAACTTCTGATCTCTTAGCGTAAACAATTACCTGCCAATCAGTTCCACTTACAGGAGCTGATACCATATAATAAGCAGTCCCTTTAGCCATAACAGTTTTTACAATTCCATGCTCTTCAGCAAGGAATGAATTAACACCTGAGAAAAAGGCATCTTTGTTATCTGCAATATTTGTTCCGCAAATAGAAGTATCCTTGTGGGATAGAATTTGACCTTCACCTGTGACCATAATACAGCCACCAGTCTTGTATAGCTTAACCTCATTAAGCTGCTCTTGAATAGATGTAAGAATCAAATCAGATGCAAACACACCTTCTCTACCATCCTTTAGCTTTACGTGACGAATTACTGTAGCGCACAAATCACCGGTAGCTGCATCAAAGTAAGGCTGATCATAATAGTAAAACCATGTATTATCATAGCCCATGCCGTCCTTATACCAGCCTTTTTCTGTCACAATATAATCTGAATCCGGAACCCAGCCTGATGCATCAAGGAACTTTCCATCATTTGTTCCGATATAAGCTCCCAGTGGAATTAGAGGATATCTGTCAACAGTTGGTGCCAGGTAGTGAAGAATTGCTGCATCATCCTCAAAGGTTTCATTTTCTACTCCATCAGCTATACCATTCAGATAATAGAAAATAGAATTAAGCTCTCTGTTAACTTCTCCTGCTTCCGCAACAACCTGATTATTCAAAGATTTATCAATTAAATCCTTAATCATGCCATAACCAAGTGTAATAATAATTCCTTCAGCAAGTAGCGTACTAGCTATCAACATAAGCACAAATAAAAGAGTTAGTCTCTTGCTTATAGCCTTAGGAGATGGTCCTTTTTTAGATTGATTATTTACATTAGTTTGTTTATTCATAGTTTCCTCCTAAACGTACTAAAATATCTTATATTCAATATACTAGACACATATGAAGAAACTGTGCGCAATTTGTTAAAAAAATACCCGTAAGACTAAATCTTACGGGTATTTATAGTGGACTAGACGGGAGTCGAACCCGTGTCCAAAAGCCAATTCCCGGCCCTTCTACGAGTGTAGTTTGTAATTTAACATTCCCTCCACATGGCTCTTACAAACAAGATACATGCTTTAGTAGCTTCATGATACGCCCATTACCGCAAAGCTTTGGCAATGTCGTTTCCTACAGAGTCGAAGTCTGGGTCTTAAAGTGTAGGTGCTCTAAGTCAGACTGCAGCAACTAGGCTGCGTATGCTAAATTATCTTCAGCGTTTAATTTTAAGTTTGGCCATTTAACCCATTACCGTGGGACTCGCTTCTTCCGCTGCATGACCCCTGTCGAAACCTTTACTAGCCCTTATAAAGCCTATAGACTGAGCCGGTTTCTGACGCTAACAAGTCTCCCTTCGGTCGGCTTTTAGCATCATTTTGTCGAAACCATTACTAGCCCTTGTATATCCTTGCAGCACATTTTATTATATAGGTTTTGACGCAAAAATCAATAAACTTCTAGTATAAATTGCGATAAACCTTTGCAAGTGGAAGTCCTACCACATTATTGTAATCTCCACATATCTCCTTAACAAGAACTGCGCCCTTGCCCTGGATGCCATAGGCTCCTGCCTTATCCATAGGCTCACCTGTTGCAATGTATCTATTTATAAGCTCATCTGAATTATCATACATACTAACAGCTGTTGCCTCATAGAAGGTATTAACCCTTCCATCCTCTTCAATAATGGTAACACCTGTATAAACATGATGAGTCTCTCCTGATAGCTCCTTTAACATTCTAAAGGCATCAGCTTCATCCTTTGGCTTTCCAAGAATCTGTCCATTAAAAGCAACTACTGTATCAGCAGCAATTATCCTTCTGCCTGGATTATCCTTTGCGATAGCCTTAGCCTTAAGCTGACTCAAATCCATAACAACTTCCTCAGGCTTAGTCTTATCTGTTATTTCTTCAACATCAGCAGACTTAACCTCAAAATCAATATCTGCCTGTGTAAGCAATTCTTTTCTTCTTGGTGAGTTTGATGCAAGTATAATCTTCATTAGCCTAAATTCCTTATCTTAAAATCTCTTTCTGCTTCTCGTTTCATATCCTTCTTTTGGATATCTGCACGCTTATCATATAATTTCTTACCTTTTGCAAGGGCAATCTTTACCTTAACAAGACCATTGTTAAGATAAACCTCCAAAGGAACTATAGTATAACCGCTTTCCTTTATCTTACTAAGTAAGCGATTAATCTCTGATTTATGCAAAAGAAGCTTTCTAGGGCGAAGTGGGTCACGGTTAAAAATGTTACCCTTTTCATAAGGATTTACATGCATCTGATAGATAAACATTTCACCATTATCTATACGCACGAAAGCTTCCTTAATGGAGCACTGGCCCATTCTCATAGACTTCACTTCAGTGCCGTGAAGCTCAATTCCTGCCTCATACTCCTCCTCCATGAAATATTCATGATAAGCCTTTTTATTATTAGCAATTAATTTACGTCCTTCTTTATTCATAATCAAAT
>NZ_JAFUSK010000038.1 GCF_017471675.1 Pseudobutyrivibrio sp. | reverse complement strand
CAATGACCCAGAGGGCACTGCCGAAGTAATTGACGAAAACGGACTTCTTCATACAGGTGACCTTGGTTACCTTGACGAGGACGGCTTCCTTTACATCACAGGCCGCAAGAAGAACCTTATCATTCTTTCTGGTGGCGAAAACGTAAGCCCTGAGGAGCTTGAAAAGGCTGCCTACGCTTGCCCTAAGGTAAAAGAGTGCAAGGCCTTTGAATGCAACGACCGAATTCATCTTGCCGTTTACTGCGACGTGGCTGACCATGATGAAATCCAAAGCTTCGTAGCTGACCTTAACAAGAAGATGCCTATTTATAAGCGCATTTCTAAAGTAGAATTTCAGGATACAGAATTCGAAAAGACTGAGCTTGGTAAAATAAAGAGATAATATTAAAAGTGTCGTGGCGAAAATATATCCACTCAGCTTTTCTTTATATTTTTTCGTTAGAACCCAATAGCCGCAGCCAACTCCTGGAAGTCACTTAAGTCTCTTTTATTTACATCATAGTAAAGGACTCTTTCGATTTCGTACTCAAATCCTGCAACTGAAGATAATACGCCTTCCTCAAAAGGTTCATCCTCATCTTCACCTTCAACGAAATCAGACTTGGCCTCCATCAATGCTACCCAATCTTCAATTAGTTTTCCTAAATCCATCATTTACAGAACCTCCATGTTAATACTTTCCTCTATTATACAGCAAAAAAAGAGATGGGAAAATATTCCCATCTCTAACACTAGTCATCCTAATCCATTACTTAGAAACTACATTAAACGGCTTAAGACTATAGACATCTATATTATCAATTCTTCCATCTATAGAAAGTGTATTCTCAACGTCCTTCGCCTTAAAGTACTTTGTAGTAAAGGTATACAGACCGTCATTGATGAAGATTTCAATGCTGCATGTATCAACAAAAATCTTCATGCTTTCTATTTTCTCCCCGTTAGCTAGCTTTAGCTTTCTAGTTGTTCTGTTACTTCCAAGCTCCTTGTCTGTAAAAGAAAATACTAAATCATTGGCTAGCTTATTGTATTTGACATCAAAGCCCTTGTTAAACTGGATAGTAAAATCATCCTGTCCAAACTGAGACATATCTAATTCATATGTCTCTACATCCGCAATGTCCTTGATGTCGATCTTTTTATCTCTTAAATCCTTGATTTCAGCCACTGGCTTCTGAAGAATCTTTCCTGACTTATTGTCGAAGACTAATTCCCTAGGCAAAGACAACATGTGTTGCCATCCATCTTCCACCGAAATGTCATGACTATACTCTGCATCAGGCATGCCCACCCAGGCAATCAGGATTGTTCTGTTATTTTCATCTGTATAGGTCTGTGGTGCATAGAAATCAAATCCATAATCCCATTCTATAAATTCACCTAAGCCCTTACCGTCAGCCAATAAATCTGATTTTGTATTAAAATAACCAGACTGATAAATGTTCTGGAATCTATATTCCTGCGCTTCCAGCCCCTGAGGGGATACTGACAAGAACTGGTTGCCATCTACATAACATAAATCAGGGCATTCCCACATGTAACCGTAGTCTGCTTTTTCAATGAAGTGACTAAATTCCCAATTAATCTTATCCTGGGATTTGAAAAGGATAACGCAGCCTTCGTCATTCTTTTTTCTTGCCCCAAGTACCATGTAGTAAGTACCATCCTGGCACCATACCTTTGGATCTCTAACGTGAAGAGTAAGATTGTCCGGGTAATCCTGACTTCTCAGTAATACTTTTTTCTCACTAGCATTTATTCCATCCTGGCTAGTTACTAATATTGTATTACTTTCTCTTCCCTCAAGGATATAGTCGTAATCTCCAGGGTGCTTTACGTTGCCAGTGTAATAAATATACATTTTATTATCTTCCACATAAGCACAGCCTGAATAAACTCCACTTGCATCCTCTGGCATATCAGGCTTCATAAATACTCCCGAGAATTCATAATTGATGAAATCTTTTGTTGAGTAATGGCCCCAGTCCTTTTCACCGCCCTTAGGTGAGTCTGGTGAATACTGAAAAAATATGTGATGTATGCCATCAAGCTGGCAAAGACCATTAGGGTCATTAAGCCAGCCTGCCATTGGGAAAAGATGAAATCTAGGAGTTAAATATTTTTTATCTTTTAAATTCATCTAATAAACACCTATTATTTTGTTACTGCTAAAACCTTTTCACTGAAATCTGTGTCACCCATTTTGATGTTGCTAACTTCAGAATATTTTGGAGTGTTAGAAATAATGACTGGTGTGACAAGTGGATATCCAGCCTTTGTAATAGCGTCCATATCAAATGTTACAAGAGTCTGTCCACAAGTAACTGTATCGCCTTGAGCAACATGTGCTGTGAAGTGCTCTCCGTTTAACTTAACTGTGTCAAGACCAATGTGGATAAGTACCTCTATACCATCGTCACTTACAAGACCAATAGCATGCTTTGTATCGTAAAGCATTGCAACTGTTCCGTTGAAAGGAGCAACTACCCTACCCTCTGTTGGATTAATAGCGATTCCCTTTCCAAGTGCCTCGCTAGCAAATACTTTATCAGGAGCTTCTGTAAGAGGAATGATTTCTCCCTTAAGAGGAGCGTATACTGAATCTGGCTCTACATTAATATCGCACTCTGTTACAACTTCAACAGAAGCGTTCTTTTCCTCATCCTTATAAAGAACCCAAGATACTGCAAATGCTACAACTGATGCAACTGCAAATGAAAGTAAATATCCTGGTAAGCAATCAGTTACAATAAGAAGTCCAAATAAACCTGTAATACCGTTTGCTGTAGCATAAACTCCCATAATAGAAGCAATACAAGCACCTACAGCACCACCAATCATACCTGCAACAAATGGCTTTCCGTAACGAATATTAACACCAAAGATTGCTGGCTCTGTAATACCCATGAAAGCTGAAAGTGAAGCTGGAAGAGCCATTGACTTTGTCTTCTTATTTTTTGTCTTTAATGAAACTGCTAGAGCTGCAGAACCCTGTGCAACATTTGCTGCTGTAGCGATTGGCATCCAAATATTCATACCATTATCTGAAAGCATCATCATCTCGATAGCATTGTACATGTGGTGAGCACCAGCAAGTACTGTTGGCGCATAGAAACCACCCATAAGGAATGCACCAATACCAAATGGGATTGCGATAAGAGCCTTAGCCCCAGAAAGTACCCATGTTTCAATCTGTGCAAATACAGGTCCGATAACTGTCATAGCTAAGAAACCAGCTGCAAGAACTGAACAAAGTGGTGTTACGAATAAATCAAACATCTCTGGAACAATCTTGTGTAGCTTCTTTTCGATAGTACACATGAGCCAAACAGAAAGTACAATAGGAATAACATGTCCCTGATAACCTACGTTATCAATATTCCATGCTCCAAACCAAGACCAAAGTGTGGTAGTCTCAGCACCGCTTGCTACTGTCCAAGCGTTAACTAAGCTTGGGTGAATCATAATCATACCAATTACTGCCCCAAGATAGATATTTCCACCAAAAATCTTAGCTGCTGAAATAGCTATAAGAATTGGTAAGAATGTAAGTGCAGTATTTGAGAACATATTTACAAGATTATAGAAATATGAATCTGCCATTGATGGCCAAATCTGTACAAGTCCACCAAGTAAACCATTTAAAAGACCAGTTGCTACAATGGCTGGAATAATTGGGATAAAGATATCACCAAGAGTCTTGATAGCACGCTTCCACCATGGAGCCTTGCTTGCAGCAACCTGCTTAAGCTCTTCCTTAGTAGATGCCTCTATACCTGCTATATCAATAAACTCATCATAAACCTTATTAACTGTACCTGTACCGATAATAAGCTGAAGCTGACCAGATGCATCGAATACACCCTTAACTCCATCTATTTCCTCTAATGCTGATACATTTACCTTGCTGTTGTCAGCAATTACTAATCTAAGTCTAGTTGCACAATGTGCAGCTGAGATTAAATTATCCTTTCCACCAATCTGCTCGTAGATTTGGCTTGCACATGATCTGTAATCCATGTTGTTTCCTTTCTATTTCCCTAAAAAATCTTATTACCGAAATCGATTAGTCTAACATGTGAAATCGTTTTCATACCATGGTGACATTATATAACGATTAATTCAAAATTCCTATTAGTAATGTGTGATAACGATTTCACATATTTTTTAGATGTTTTTCACAAAAAACGTTGAATTAGCGTTATTATGGCATCAAAAATTGATTTAAATCTATCTTATAAATATAATAATAGTGAAAACGATTTCAATACTTTTTAGGAGTCAGCTAATGAATATTAATCAAATAGCCAAGCTTGCTGGCGTATCTCCAGCAGCAGTTTCCAGATATTTAAACAATGGTTATCTAAGCGAGGAAAAGCGCCAGGCCATTGCAAAGATAATAGATGAAACCGGATACATTCCATCTACTCAGGCTCAAACCCTCAGGACCAAAAAGACTAAAATTATTGGAGTTATTATCCCCAAAATAGACTCGGATTCCATTTCACAGGTTGTAGCCGGCATTGGTGAAGTTCTAAATGAAAAAGGTTATAAAATGCTTTTAGCTAACACTGATAACCATGATGAAAAGGAACTGGAATTTATCAATACCTTCAAGCAGAACATAGTTGATGGTATCATCCTTCTTGGAACTGTACTTACCCCTAAGCACAAAAAAGCCCTTAAAGGTCTGACTATTCCATACGTGGTTTTAGGCCAGCAGACTGACATTTCCACCTGCATCTTCCACGATGATTACACTGCAGCATACGAATTAGCAGATTACATTATAAATAAAGGTCATAAAAATATTGGATACATCGGAGTTACCGAAAAGGATATTGCTGTAGGAGTTAATAGAAAGAAAGGTTTTCTTGATGCTATAGAAACCCATAATATCAAGCTTTCCGCGGACTCTATCAAAACCGGTTCCTTCTATATGGATAACGGCTATGAAAATACCAAGGCTCTCCTAAGTCAGAATATAAATATTGACGCTATTTTATGTGCTACTGACACCATAGCCTTAGGTGCCATCAAATATTTAAACGAAAACAAAATAAAAATACCAGATGATATAGCTATTGCTGGCTTCGGAGAAAGTAAACCATCTTCTATACTTTCCCCTAGTCTTACAACAGTGCATTTTTATTACAGAGAATGTGGAATTGAAGGCGCAACCTTCCTACTTGATAAAATAAACAATCCTGATATTCCTGATAAAGCGATGAAATTAGGTTTTGAAATTATTAAAAATCAATCTGTTTAAGCTCCACCACTTAAACTTAGTATTATCGTCAACCATGATTTGATTGATACAATCATTTTAAGGCTTACAATTACCACATGGTTTATAGCCATAATTAATCAACTCGTCCCTCAGGCCATGGTAATATTGCCTATTTTTTTCTTTAATATCGCTTACTGATTGACATGTAGGGTAATGAAACTTCATTGTGTTTGTATTTAAAACATACTCAGCTACTTCAACCTGCGTGTCTGGATTTTCAGTATAATCTGTCACTTCCGGATTTTTTATTGAAGTAGTGTCATTTGATAATTCACTATCTCCAGTGGCATAATCAATTACAATTCCAGGCTGAACATTGTAACAATATACATTAAACATAATTCCTTTGCCCTGGTCTTCTACTGAATATGCCTCCATAAGTACCCCGGATGCTACCAAGTTATCCTCTTCAAATATAGGCGTTACTCTATAAAGAACGTGATTACCGGTTCTTTTTACATACTCTGCTACTTTATCCTCAAATGGAAGCATTCCCTGTACATTAAGATATCTTGTGCCTGTAATCAGATTCTTTTCATTGGCATTCTCCCCACTCAACTGATATGCAATAAGATGGCATCGATTATATAAATAATTTCCTTCAATATACTCGTGATAATTTGCAGTATGCCATCCACTTGGCTTGATACTTCCTATTTCCCCTCGATCTTCAATAGGCATTAGCTCCTTACATATATTGGCAAAAGCCACACCACATCTTCCTAAGAAATCTAATTCGCTGTATGATTCAAAAGCAGTCACATTAGTTTTCTCATCATCTGAAAAAAATGGTATATTATCATTAATTACGATGTATGGGCTACCAGCATAATTTCCCGCCTACTCAATGGAAAAGTCTGATGATACCTTTTTTGTATCTGACACTGCCCCAAAAGCAGGTACTTTTTCTGTTTCAGCTATTTGTACTGTTTTTTCATCATTGCCTGCAATGCCTGTACCATAAAAACCATAACCGCCAATTAAAATAGCACATGCTACTAAACACATTAATAATTTCTTTTTCATTCTAGTCCTCCTTGTTGCCGTAAATTATTATATTAATAAAGACAATATATCCGCAAGTGTTTCCTATAAATATACTATGTCCTTAATAATAAAGGATTCCTAACGTTTGTCAGAAACCCCTTCGTATATCAATCTTTGATTTTTTAATATCATCTCATTGTGTTTAATCCGTTAAATATTCTAAGTATGAGTGTAATGAATCCTAGGATTTATCCTATACATCCATTATAATATGCATGTAAGTAAAAGATTTTGTATATACACTTTGCGGTATATTTCTTTTCACATTTTAGGATTATAATAATTTCTTGTGAGGTAATATTTTATGGGAATTTTTAATAAGGACAACAATAAACAATCAGATAATAAATTAATTGATGTACCAATTAAAGCTGTTGACACTGTAAAAACAATAAGGAGATTATTTCTCGTAGACTATGAAAATGTCTCTGATGCGGGAATTGTGGGTGTTGATACTCTTACAAATAACGACACAGTAATCATCTTTTATGGCTCAAAGGTAAAATCTGTAGCTTATGATTCTTTAATAGCTATTACAAATTCCAAAGCTAATATTGAGCACTTAAAAGCTGAAAAAACAGCAAAAAATTATTTAGATTTTCAGTTGACCACCTATTTGGGATACAAGCTTGGTAAAGAAACCTTTGATGAAATATTTGTTATTAGCAAGGATTCTGGGTTTGATGCTGTTGTAGATTTTTGGAGTCAAAAGAAATACACAATCAAAAGACAAGACGCTATAGTTATGACTGAAAAAACCGAAATTATTTCAGAAGAAAAACCAAAAAGGCCTTATACAAAACGTACTTCTTCTACTCATTCTAGAACTACAAGAAGCAGCAGACCAAAAGTTGTTACTAAGTCTCAGCCTAAAAAGCCAAGAACACCTAGAACTCCTAGACCTACTGTCACAGATAGGCAAAAATCTGAAATTAGAGCTGCGTTAAAGAATAAAGAGCTCAATGCTCCTGACTATAAAAAAATCTATGATGCCTTTGCCTCAAGTGACACTATTTCTACCTACAATAACAAACTCCAGAGAGCTTTTGATAACGAAAAGACTAGTGAGATTTATAAGGTTACTGCAAAAATATTTGAAAAGGAGCATAGCTAACCTACTACATCACTACTGATTATCTAATGGTATACCATTAGATGCTTCCCCCAGTAATGGTTTTTATTAGCATAATCATGCCATTATCATCACCAAAAGAACTATATCTATTCACATAAATCTTTTAAACACTGATAAAAAACAGGATATTCCTGCTTAAGCTTTATAGGTCGCCCCTGAGTATTTAAGAATGCATGACTGGTTGTTCCAATACATACTACTTTGCCATCACTATTTGTCATCTCATAAGATAAGAAGAGTTTAACGCCCTTAAACTCTTTTACCTTCACAGAAATAAATATTTTCTCAGCAAAAAATGTAGAAATCTTATAATCACAATTAACATTCAAAACTGGAGAAACAATACCAAGAGATTCCAGTTTATCAAATGGCCAACCAATTTGATTTAAAAAGTCTACTCTTGCCTCTTCCATCCATCGAATATAATTAGAATGATGCGTTATTCCCATCTTATCAGTTTCATAATATTGAACTGTATGTACATATTTATCTACATAAACCATATAATCACTTCCCAAATAACAGAATTAATCAATTTATAAATGAACGTTAATAAAAAATATTCGAATTCACTTAATATTTTAGCCATTACCATTTATAATACAATACCAAACTTATTTATATTTAGTTGCACTATTTCTACACAATAAAAAATGCACTGAACCAAATTGATTCAGTGCTTACAGCAGCGTGCGTGAGAAGATTCGAACTCCCGACACCTTGGTCCGTAGCCAAGTGCTCTATCCAGCTGAGCTACACACACATATGAATAGTTAAGTTGATGCCCAGAGTCGGAATCGAACCAACGACACGAGGATTTT
>NZ_JAFUSK010000037.1 GCF_017471675.1 Pseudobutyrivibrio sp. | reverse complement strand
TGTTGAAGAGGCAAAGAAGACAAGGGAATACGGTCTGGATATAGTGAACCATCCCAACTGGTTTGATGCGTCGTTTATATCTTGGCTTTCCTATGATTCACTTCATCTTGAACTTCCCGATGGAAATCTATATTTTGCGCCAATCATTAACTGGGGAAAATACAGAGAAGAAAACGGTAGGCTTGTCATGCCTGTGACCGTTCGTCTAAATCATGCAATCGCTGATGGCTATCTGGTTGCAAACGTATTTCGTCTCTTGGAACAAGAAATCAAGTCTTTCATGAAGCTCTAATCGCTAAATTCAAATTTAAAGAGGTGACTCATTTTGAAAAAAGGAATAAAGATTCTGTATTATATTTCAGTTGTAATAAGTGCTTTAGTGGGAGTGTGGCATTTCTTTGTCCCATGGATGTTTCAGTGGTATGACTATCTTCCAATGCAATATGAAAATCTTATAGTGGGGATTGATTATACGAACTATTGCTTTTCGTTGCTGCTGTTTGGTTTAAGCACGATGCTAATTGTGTTAGGAAAAAGAGCATTGGCAATAAATCGAGAAATTATTTATTTTTATTTCTTTCTTACGGTGGTTTGGATATTTAGGGCATGTCTTGCCAGTTTTATTGAGCCATGGCCGTTGCAGCCAATTCCAGCGGCTGCGATTGGGCAATTGATTGCTTCAGATATATTAGCTGTAATGATGATAATAGTCAGTGCGAGCTTTATTAAAGAACTTAGGAGAAAATAACAACTTCAAATTTGTCAACCTAATTGAATAAATAATGATACACATAGACGTTTTCACTTTCCGGAGAAGATTGTAATAAAGGTTTATTTAGTGTAGAGGATCTTAGGATTCTCTATTTTTTGTAAGCGGAGATTTGTCCACAGTCTGTGGACGATTTTGAGATTGATATAGTGAATCATCAACAAGCTGTTTACGAGTTGGGAGAAAGATATGATTTGTCTTGATTTTAGGCATTAAAAGTGCTATTTTTATTTTGTAACATAAATTGCGTTACAAAATAAAAAGAGGTTTGGGTATGAAAGAATTTCTAGAGAAGAGCATTGGGATGGAAGTAGATATTAAAGATGTAGACTATAATGGAAAACTTCCAATGATTTATTCTTCATTATATGATTTCAAAATTGCAAGTATGCATAATATAGAGTGGTTAATAGCAATTCCAAAGGAAAAAATCAATTTGGCTCAGTTACGAAAGAACCATAGACAAATTGAAAAGCTTTTGGATATGCGTTGTGCTTTGTATATAAAGAATACTAGCATTTACTCTAAGAATGCAATGATTGCAGATGGAATTCCTTTTATCGTAGAAGATAAGGAAATATTTCTTCCATTTTTAGGTATCCTTCTTAATTCTGCTACTGAAAGAACTATAAAACCAGTTCAAAGAATATCATTTTTAACTCAGAAAATGATTCTTACAGCAATTTATGGAAAATGGAATGAGGTTACAGTTACAAAAGCTGCAGAACAACTAGATATAACAAAAATGTCTGCCTCTAGGTGTTTCGATGAGATAGATTTTTTTGATATGCCAATTCTTGGAACCAAGGGCAAGTCACGTGTCATTAATGTACCAGATGATATAAAGGAATTGTGGAGTAGCATTGAAGTTTATATGAGGAATCCGGTGATTAATATCTTTTATATTAATGATAATCTGAAGCTTCCTGTTTTAGGCGGAATGTCAGCGCTTGCTGAATATTCAATGATATCTGATAATAAATATCCGACCTTTGTCGTGGCAAAGAAAGATATAAAAGATTTGGCACTGAAGGATAGGTTGGTTGATATAAAAAAAGACGAACCTGGCTGTATCATACAGGAGGTAGGTTACGTGGTTTCTTTTGAAAAAGGTGATGCTATTGATCCATTATCACTTTTATTATCATTGTCAGATGATGAAAAAAAAGATGAAAGAATCGAGATTTCTATAAGAGAAATGCTGGAGGAATATGTATGGTAGCAGGGCTGCTAAAATTTAATGAGTGAATCCCGTATCGGATTTGCCAGAATCTGTCAAGGAGGATATTCATCATTTCATTAATAATCTTCGAGAAGATGAATTCGACCAGAATAGTTTGAAGATGTATAAAGTTACAAATGATCAGGTGGTAAGTCGCTTGGCAAGTGTTTTCGAAGCTTAAGGCTCAATAAATACGTATTTTGGGGACAATGAAATTTATAAATTTGAGTTTGTAGGGCTCTTTAAGTACAGGAGTGCGATGACTTCAAATCTGGATACAGGGGGAAATTATAATGAAAATTGATGCAAGTTCAATGGAATGGATAAGAAAACCAAAATCTTGTCAGGTCACAAAGGATAAGGTTGAAATCATAACTGAGCCACACACTGATCTTTGGCAGAGGACCTATTATCACTTTAGAAATGATAATGCTCCTGCACTACAAATGAAAACAGAGGAGCAATTCTTTTCGTTTGTGGTGCGGACAGATTTTGATTCTAAGGTACGTTTTGATCAAAGTGGGATAATTATGTATCTGGATAGTGACAATTGGCTTAAGGCATCGGTGGAATATGAAAATGAAAAGATTCAGAGACTAGGAAGTGTGGCCACAAATAACGGCTACTCTGACTGGGCATCTACAGATATTGATCCATCGATAAAATCCATTTGGTTTCGTCTAAGCCGCAGGGAGGATGATTTTTGTGTTGAAAATTCCCTAGATGGAATAAACTTTAAGCAGATGAGGATATGTCACATGTTCAATGCTCCAATGGAGATTAGTTTTGGTATCTATGCCTGTAGCCCAGAAGATTCATCTTTTTTGGCAACATTTACAAATATGGAAATTACAGAATGTGCATGGAAGACCCATGACGGTCAGCAACCAGATTATAGTTAGGGGTGACGAAATAAATGTTTTATTGGATAATTGCCACGCTTGCTGCTTTTTATATAAAGGGATTATGTGGATTTGCAAACACACTGGTATTTACTTCAATACTGAGCTTTGGAGTGGCAAATGTAAATATATCGCCGGTGGAACTAATGTTGGGCTATCCAACTAATCTGATAATTAGCTGGAAAGAGCGAAAATCAATTGATTTAAAGATAGTGTTGCCATTGTCTTTTATGGTAATTATTGGAAGCAGCGCAGGAGCTTTTTTCTTAAAAAATACAGATATAACTATAGTAAAAATCATCTTTGGTATTCTGGTGGTGATTGTTGGTATAGAGATGTGGCTGAGAGAACTATCTGAAAAGAAATCTAAGAACTCACAGATTTTGCTTGTGATAATTGGGGTTTTATCAGGTTTTCTCTGCGGACTTTATGGCGTTGGTGCACTGCTTGGTGCCTATATTGGTAGAACAACTGAAGATTCAAAATCCTTTAAAGCTAATATTTGTACAGTATTTATTATTGAGAATACATTTAGAATTGCATTGTATATCGTTTATGGAATATTAAATTTAGATATGCTAAAGAAAGCTGTGTTGCTATCTCCATTTATGTTAGTGGGATTGATTGCAGGAATGAGTAGTGCTGACAGAATAAATGACAAGATAGTAAAGAAGATAGTAATCATACTTTTAATCGCATCAGGAATAGCACTTGTAATAGCAAATAGTGGAATATAAAGACGAGGCTTCCAGGTTAAAAGCTGATGCGAGAATCGTGAATGTTTTATCAATTAGATGAGGAGGTATAGTTATGTGGTTTTGGTTAGCTCTTGGTTCGGCAGTGTTTGCTGCATTAACATCAATACTGGCAAAAGTAGGAATTGAAGGCGTTGGCTCAAATCTTGCCACAGCTATCCGCACCATGGTTGTTGTAATAATGGCATGGGGGATGGTATTTATTACTAATCAGCAGGATGGCATAAGAACAATTAGCCCAAAGAGTTGGATTTTCCTTATATTGTCCGGTCTTGCAACGGGTGCATCATGGCTTTGCTATTACAAAGCACTGCAGATAGGAGATGCTTCCAAGGTTGTTCCGATTGATAAGCTGTCCATAATTATTACATTGGTGCTGGCATTTGTTTTCCTGCACGAGGATTTTACTGTAAAGTCAGCTATTGGTTGCATCCTGATAGGAGCAGGCACATTGTTTATGGTTCTGTAAGATATATGATAATCGAGCAAAAATTAAATATACGGAGGCGAAGATGCAAGAATTAGTTTTACATAGAGTTTATAAGCACTTTAAGGGGGATTATTACCTGGTGGAAGATATCGCAAGAGATTCTGAAACTCAAGAAGAGATGGTTGTATATCGTAAATTATATGGTGATGGTTCACTTTGGGTGAGACCAAAAGAAATGTTTTTATCGGAAGTAGACCATGAAAAGTATCCAGATGTGAAGCAAAAGTATAGATTTGAACTACAGGAAATTTTAAGTAAAAAGCATTGAGAAACTATGTCTATGCAGCTACAAGAAGGGAAAATATAGACTAATGTATAGAAAAAATATGGCTTATATATTATGTGCGGGAGTATTGCTTTTTACAGGCTGTGGGCAAACTATTAGCACTCAAGACACAAAAGCTGAAACGCAAGAATCAAATAAAGAGTTAGTTGAGTTTGAATACAATGCTTTCAGAGACGCATATTACAATCATACTTTTGATAAAATTGATTTTACAAAATTCGCTGATTCTACCAACAATCTGGATACTCGAGAAGCTGATGGAGATTTGTGGTATAGCTATAATATTTATTTTAGCTATGATGATATTTATTATTGGATACAAGCTAGTTATACCGAAAATAATCAGTTGGATGCAGTATACATTAAAAATGATATTAATGGTGATGTAGTCATACTTTATGATAATTATGTATACAAAAATGATTTGGATGAATTTGTGTCAAGAAGAGAATCGCTGGATAAGTGGCTCACTGTGAAACTTCCAGAAAAATATACAATTGGAGAATTGAATTTTAACCAAGGGATTAGTGGCGGAGCAGTTATTCTGCCGGAAGTTTATCCTATGTCACAGGAAATATACGATGTGATTAAAGAAGATATAGCAGGCTCTGAGTTAGATGCTACAACTCATTATGATGAATGGAGATGTGCAGGATTTATAGGAAGGATTTTGGCTACTAATAATGATGTAAATATTGAATTTTTAGATGGCGTTCCACAACCATATGGTTTACCTACAGGTAATCATTTCGAAAAGAGAATTCAAGATGTAATCCCATCAGAGAAAAACGATGGTTGGTATATTATGGAAGCTACATCTTTAAATGAATTTTACACATTTGCTTTAGAAGAAGAATTAAAAGATGCTGGGGTTGAGCTAAAAGAAGCTGATACCTTTTCTGAATACTGGGAATTCTATTATTTAAAAGAAGGAAATGAAAAGTATTATTATTTGGCATTAGCTAAAAAAGAATTCTCATTTGAGCAGGCGGAAGAAATAGCGAAAAATGTTACGATTATAGATAAATAAAAAATGGATGTGATCCTGTAAAAGTTGTACGAAACGCCTTAAAATGTTACACTAAAGTGTAGCCTTTTTAGGCGTTTTATTTTGCGTTAGTGAGAAAGGATTGATATAGATGAAAGTAGTTTTTATGGGCACACCTGATTTTGCGGTGGAGACACTTAAGGCAATATATGAGGCCGGCCATGAGGTAATCCTTGTGGTGAGCCAGCCAGATAAGCCAAAGGGTCGTAGCGGAAAGCTTCAGCCTACCCCTGTTAAGGAGTTTGCAGTAGAGCACGACATTCCAGTTTATCAACCAGTTAAAATCAGGGCTGAGGAGTCAGTGGAATATCTTAGCCAGTATAAGGCAGATGTTTTTGTAGTTGCAGCATTTGGACAGATTCTTCCAAAGGTGATTCTTGATATGCCACGCCTTGGCTGTGTTAATGTTCACGGATCACTTCTTCCTAAGTATCGTGGAGCTGCCCCAATTCAGTGGGCTGTTATCAACGGAGAAAAGGTTTCAGGAAATACAACAATGCTGATGGGCCCAGGCCTTGATGATGGAGATATGCTTCTTAAATCTGAGATAGAGCTTGCAGCTGATGAGACTGGTGGAAGCCTTTTTGATAAGCTGGCACTTGATGGTGGTAAGCTTGCAGTTAAGACTATCGAAGCTCTTGAAAAAGGTGAGATTACTCCAATCCCTCAGAATGAAGCAGAGGCTACTCATGTAGGCATGATTAGTAAGGACATGGGAAATATCGATTGGACAAAGCCAGCTGAGGAAATAGAGCGTCTTATTAGAGGACTTAATCCATGGCCATCTGCATTTACATTTGTAAATGGCAAACAGCTTAAGCTTTGGAAGGCTACAGTAGTAGATAAGACAGGTGAAGCAGGAACAGTCATCGATGTTAATAAAAACGTATTTACGATAGCATGTGGTGATAAAGCACTTGAGATAAATGAGCTTCAGTTAGAAGGCAAGAAGCGTATGGCTACAGGTGATTTCCTAAGAGGATATCAGCTTGAAGCAGGTACTGTTTTTTCATCTAACAGATAGAAAATAATTGTGAGGTAGTAAATGGCAGGGATTAATATCAGAGAAATATCAGCTGATACCTTGATTGAGATTTTGGAGCATGGCCAGTTTTCCCATATTTATCTTAAGGCAGTTTTAGATAAATATGGATATCTGGAAAAAAGTGAAAGAGCTTTTATCACTCGTCTTGTTAATGGCACAGTGGAACGAATGATTGAGCTTGATTACATTATTAACAGCTACTCCAAAACAAAGGTGAAAAAGATGAAACCACTTATTCGTACAATCATGCGAATGGGTGCTTTTGAAATATATTATATGGATGCAGTACCAGATTCTGCAACCTGTAATGAATATGTAAAGCTTGCTAAGAAGCGCGGCTTTGCTGGATTATCTGGGTTTGTTAATGGAGTTTTACGAAGCATTGCAAGGGATAAGGGTAATCTTAATATTACAGATTTAAGTGTTAAGTATTCAATGCCTCAGTGGATTGTAGATAAGTGGAATACTGATTATGGTATAGATAAGACTAAAGAGATTCTGAAGGGATTTTTCGAGCCTGAGGAGCTTTGCATTAGAGTTAATCTAAGCAAGATTACAAGAGAAGAGCTTATGAATAAGCTTGAAGCACAAGATATATCAGTTCGTATATGCGATAGTATTCCTAGTGCACTTTATATAGCAGGCTTTAATGTGATTACATCAATTCCAGAATTTAATGAAGGCTTATTTTACATTCAGGATTATTCATCCCAGTTGGTTCCATACAAAGCTGGTATCAAGGAAGATGATAAAGTTATTGATTTATGCGCTGCACCAGGAGGAAAGGCGCTGCATGCAGCTGAGCTTGCTTCAAAAGGCACAGTACTTGCAAGAGACCTTACTGATATTAAGGTTGCGCTAATCAATGAAAATATTCAAAGAACCGGTGCTACAAATGTTACGGCTCAGAAGTTTGATGCCACAGTATTTGACGAATCATCTGAAAACAAGTACGATGTAGTAATTGCAGATTTGCCATGTTCAGGTCTTGGCATAATCAGAAAAAAGCCTGATATTAAATACAACCAGACAAAAGAATCTTTAGATGAACTGGTTATGCTTCAGGCTAAGATACTAAAAAACGCTGCAAGGTATGTTAAGGCAGGTGGAACACTTTGCTACAGTACCTGCACAATAAACAAGGATGAAAACGAAAATCAGGTAGAAAACTTCTTAAGTTCACATAAGGAGTTTACAATTGAGACTATGGAACAGTTGTTACCTGATAAAGAACATGATGGATTTTTTATATGTGTAATGAAAAAGAACTAGTAGACATTAGGTCGCTTAATTTAATAGAACTAACAGATTATATTACAAAGGATTTAGGTGAGCCTAAATTCAGATCAAAGCAGCTTTATGAGTGGATGCATAAGCATTTGGCCCTCAACTATGATGAGATGAAAAACATTCCTAATTCTCTCAAGGACAAGCTTAAGGCTAATTGTAATTACAGACCACTTAAGCAAATCGATTTGCAGGTTTCCAAAATCGACGGTACCAGAAAATATCTTTTTGAGCTGTTTGATGGACAGATGGTAGAAAGCGTTTGGATGAGCTATAAGCATGGTAATTCTGTTTGCATCAGCTCACAGGTTGGCTGCAAAATGGGATGCAGATTCTGCGCATCAACACTTGATGGCTGGGTTAGAAATCTTACTCCAGCAGAAATGCTTGGACAGATTTATGCCATCCAAAGAGATACAGGCGAGCGCGTATCTAATGTTGTAGTTATGGGCACTGGGGAGCCAATGGATAACTATGATAATATCGTAAAATTTGTTAGACTATTATCTGATGAGAATGGACTAAACATTTCTCAGCGTAACATTACGGTTAGTACATGTGGAATCGTACCAAAGATTAAGCAGCTTGCAGATGAGGATTTAACAATCACTCTTGCTATTTCTCTTCACGCTCCTAATCAGGAGAAGAGAAAGGAGCTGATGCCAGTTGCAAACAAATACGAGATACATGAGCTGATAGAAGCCTGCGAATATTACTTCAACAAAACAGGTAGAAGAATTACCTTTGAGTATTCGCTTGTTTCAGGTGTTAATGATAGAGATGTGGATGCAGAGGAATTGGGACAGCTGATAGGTCATTTGAACTGTCATGTTAACCTTATTCCGGTTAATCCAATAAAGGAAAGGGATTTTGAGTCACCTTCTATGGACAGGGCTTATTCATTCCAAAAAAAGATTGAAAAATATGTGAATAATGCTACTATTAGAAGGGAAATGGGTCGCGATATTGACGGGGCCTGTGGACAACTGAGAAAGCGACATGCAGACATGAACGCTTCGAAAGGGACTATTTAATGATAAGCTATGAAAAGACAGATGTTGGAATTAAAAGGCATGTCAATCAGGACTGCATTTTTTCTTCCGATGAAAGAGTTGGTAAATTGCCAAATCTATATATAGTCGCAGATGGCATGGGCGGAGAGCTGGCTGGAGATTATGCTTCCGCTAAATGCGTAGAGATTATAGTAGATGAAATCAAGAATTCTACAGAGCTTGAAACTGTCAGGATTTTTGAAAGGGCGATACAGCTTGCAAATAACAGAATATATTCTGAATCCAAGACAGACCCAACTAAGGCTGGAATGGGAACTACACTGGTACTGGCTACTGTTTTTGATGGACATCTTTACGTAGCTAATGTAGGTGACAGCAGGTTGTATGTTGCTGGCAAAGACAAACTTAAGCAGATTACCAAGGATCACTCAGTGGTTGCAGAGCTGGTTCGTACTGGTGAGCTGGATGAGGCAAATGCCAAGTATGATAAACGCAAGAATATGATTACAAGAGCAATCGGTGCCGAAAGCACTATTGTTCCAGATTATTTTGATGTAGCCATTAACGGCGGTGAACACATTCTTATTTGCTCAGATGGCTTAACCAATATGGTTGATGATGATGAAATCTTTTCAGTGATTACATCTGATAATACCATTGCAAATCGTGGTAACAGGTTAATAGAACTTGCCAATGCACATGGTGGCAAGGACAATGTTTCAGTCATAATTATTGAGTAGTAAAAAGGAGAATAAATGATTACACAAGGCGTATTTATAGCAGACAGATATGAAGTAATTGATAAGGTAGGCGCTGGCGGAATGTCAGATGTTTACCGTGCTAAGGATCATATTTTAGGAAGAGAAGTTGCTATCAAGATTTTAAAGCAGGAGTTCTCTGAGGATGCAACATTTGTTGCTAAGTTTAGAACTGAGGCTCAGTCAGCAGCAGGCTTAGAGCACCCTAATATTGTTAACATCTATGATGTAGGTTCTGAGAATGGCATGTATTTCATCGTTATGGAATATGTAGAGGGTATTACCCTTAAGACCTATATCGAAAAGAAAGGACAGCTTAATTTCAAAGAAGCTATCTCAATTGCTATTCAGGTAGGACGTGGTATTGAGGCTGCTCACCAGAAGGGCATTATTCATAGAGATATTAAGCCTCAGAATATTATCATTTCTACAGAGGGTAAGGTTAAGGTTACTGATTTTGGTATTGCCAGAGCAGCAAGCTCTAACACAATACATGCTGATGTGATGGGTTCTGTTCATTATTCATCACCTGAGCAGGCTAGAAATGGTTTTGTTGATGGTAAGAGTGATATTTATTCTCTTGGTATTGTTATGTACGAAATGGTTACAGGACGTGTACCTTTTGATGGAGATAACACAGTTGCCATTGCCATTCAGCATTTGCAGGAAGAGATGGTAGCACCTAGTGCTTATGCACCAGACCTACCTATTTCATTAGAGAAGATTATCCTTAAGGCTACAATGAAGTCGCCAGACAGAAGATATCCAACTATCTCTGACATGCTTATGGATTTAAAGAAGGCTCTTGTTAGTCCTAATGAGGATTTTGTTCAGATTATGGAAGCCTCAGATCTTGGTAAGACACAGGTTATGAGCCGTATTACTCCTGAGCAGGAGGAATCTATTACTAAAAAGGCTGCCCAGGCTCTTATCTTCGATGACGAATACGATGATGATGAAGAAGAGTACTACGATGATGAGTACTATGACGACGAATATGACGATGAGTATTACGACGATGAGGATGAGGAAGATGATTCTAGAATGGATAAGATTATCACTATTTCTGGAATCGTAGCTGGTATAGCAATCGTAGTTATTCTTGTTGCTATTTTAGGTACACATTTTGATATATTTAAGTTTGGCGCTAAAAAGGTAGAAATGATTAATGTTGTTGGTACCCAGTTAGAGGAGGCTGAATCACAGCTTGCTGGTATTGGCTTGGATGAGGACAATATTTTAGTTTCTTATGAGGATACTGATGACTATGAAGACGGTGTTGTAATGAATCAGTCTACTAAAGAGGGTGATGAATTCTCTTTAAATGATACACTTAGACTTACTGTTGCAGGTGATGAATCAGCAGATAATGGTTCTGCTTCAGGTGATTCTTCAAACCAGGATTCAAAGGATAACAGTAGTTCAAGCAGTAATAGCACAAGCTCTAACAGCTCAAATAGCTCAAATAACAGCACAAGCAATAATGCAAATAGTAATACAAACAATGCTACTACACAGACACCAGCAACTGATTCAAACGCTAACACTTCTACAGATGCAGACAGCTCTAAGAAGGTAGCAGTTCCTAGTGTTGTTGGTCTTACTCAGGCAGAGGCTACAACAGTACTTGATGCAAAGAATATTGTTGTTACAAGCACTTCATCAGAGTTTTCTGATAGTGTTCCACAGGGACAGGTTATCAGCCAGTCAATTGCTCCAGGTGAGATGGTTGCAGCTAATACAACAATTACACTTGTAATCAGCAAGGGTGCAAAGGCCACTACATACAATTACACAATTGCTAATCCATTTGAAGGTGATTGCACATATTCAATTGCTGAGCTTAACAAGTCAGGTACTATTCCAAAGAGTGGTGCAATCAATATATCAGATGTTACAAAGTCACAGCTTACAGTCACACTTACACCTGTAGAAGGTGTTGAGGGAACAGCACAGACACAGACTGTACAAGGAACAGCCAATTAATCTATGACAGGAAAGATTATCAAAGGAATTGCAGGTTTCTATTATGTACATGTAATAGATTCAGGCATCTACGAATGTAAGGCAAAGGGTGCCTTCAGAAAAGATAAGATAAAACCTCTTGTAGGAGATGACGTCATTATTGATGTCATCTCTGAAGAGGAAAAAACGGGCAATGTAGTTAAGCTTTTGCCACGCAGGACTGAATTAATCAGACCTGCAGTAGCAAATGTAGATCAGGCATTGCTCATTTTTGCTACTAAGAATCCTGAACCTAATCTTAATCTTCTTGATAGATTTTTGTGTATGATGGAAGAGCAGGAGTTGCCTATTGTAATTTGCTTTAATAAAGAGGATATTGCAGATGAAGGGTTCGAGCAAAAAATGCGAGATACCTATGAAAGGGCAGGCTATAAGGTTATTTTTTCTTCTACTAAGGAAGATAAAGGTATTAATGAAATAAAACAGATATTGCAAGGTAAAACATCAACTGTAGCAGGACCATCTGGTGTAGGGAAAAGCTCTATAGTAAATATGCTAACTGAGGGCCAATCTATGGAAACGGGAGAGGTTTCCGAAAAGATTGGAAGAGGAAAGCATACCACTAGACATTCTGAGCTTTTGTATCTTGGGGAAGATACATTCATTATGGATACGCCAGGGTTTTCATCGCTGTTTGTTCCGAAGCTGGAACCAGTTGATTTATATACGCTGTTTCCGGAGTTTATTGGACCGGCGGCTAACTGTAAGTTCACAGGCTGTGCTCATGATAAGGAGCCTAAGTGTGGGGTAAAGCTTGCAGTGGAAAATGGAGAAATAGCAAAGAGCAGATATGAAAATTATCTGCAAATCTATGGGGAAATGGTAAACGAAAGGAATAACAAGTATAGGTGATTAAAATGGAAAAATGCTTAGCACCATCAATTTTATCAGCTGATTTTGGGGTATTAAAGGAACAGCTTGAGCTTATCGATGATGCTGGCGCACAGTATGTTCATTTTGATGTAATGGACGGGGTTTTTGTGCCTAGTATCAGTTATGGAATGCCAGTACTTAAAAGTATTCGCAAGTACACCGACAGGTTATTTGATGTACATCTTATGATTGTTGATCCTGAAAGATACATTAAGGATTTTGCTGAGGCAGGAGCAGATATTATCACTGTTCATGCAGAGGCCTGCAAGCATTTAGATGCTACTATTGATTTGATTAAATCATGTGGAGCCATGGCTGGCGTTGCTATTAATCCGGCTACACCAGTTTCTACTATCAAGCATGTACTTGATAAGGTAGATATGGTTCTTATTATGACAGTTAACCCGGGATTTGGTGGGCAGAAGCTAATCCCTTACACTATTGATAAGGTTCGCGAGCTTTGTGATTTGTGCAATAAGCTTGGTGTGAAAATTGATATTGAGGTTGATGGTGGTATTAACATAGACACCATTGATGATGCACTTGATGCAGGTGCCAATATCATTGTAGCAGGCTCGGCTGTATTCAAGGGCGATGTAAAAGCTAACGCCGAAGCACTATTGGAGAAAATGAGATGATAGTTTTTATAATAGCAGGAGGTAAGCTTAATCCTGAATTTGCCAAAGGATTTATAGCGGACCACTCATTTGATAAGACTTTATTTATTGCTTGCGACAGTGGTTTTGAATCATGTCAGTTGATTGGTGTCAGCCCTGATATTGTTGTTGGAGATTTTGATTCTGTTTCTGACGAAGGTTTTTCTAGTATTGAGAAGTCAGGTGCAGAAATAGTAAAGCTTAATCCTATAAAGGATGATACTGATACAGAAGCAGCGTTGCTCATAGCTTTTAAACGTACAAAAGATATAGATGAAATCTACATATTAGGTGGCACAGGCGCCCGCATTGACCACACTCTAGGAAACATCAACTTACTTGGCCTTGGCCTAAAGCACGACCGTGATGTTATCCTTGTGGACGAGCGCAACTACATCCTAATGCTTGCCCCAGGTTGGACTTTAGAACTAGAAAAGGGCAACCAATTCGGCAAATACATTTCCGTATTTCCATACGCAGGCTTCGCAGATGGCGTCACCATGAAGGGGTTCAAATATCCACTTCATCGGGCCACCTTAGGGGGCTTCAACACCCTCACAGTCAGCAACGAAATCGTAGATGACTTCGCCACCATCCACGTGGACGAGGGCTACCTAATCGTCTGTGAGTCTAGAGATTAAAAAAACACTATGTAGGTTTTATGCTACATAGTGTTTTTATTTTACTTATTTTCTTGAAGCTTAAGTGCACGTACCTTTAGTGGGAGGCCCCAGAGTGTGATGAAGCCTTCGGCGTCGTGGTGGTCGTAAAGGTCACCAGTTGTGAATGATGCAAGTGACTCTGAGTAGAGTGAGTATGGTGAAGTAGTGCCTGCTTTGATGATGTTGCCCTTGTAAAGCTTAATCTTAACTTCACCAGTAACATATTCCTGAGTTGATTTTACAAAGGCCTGGATAGCGTCACAAAGTGGTGTGAACCATTTGCCTTCGTAGCAAACCTGTGCAAGCTTTGAACCCATTTCTTTCTTTACCTCTAATGTCGCGCGGTCGAGGATAAGCTCTTCAAGCTGTTCGTGTGCTTCCATAAGAATTGTTCCACCTGGTGTCTCATATACGCCACGTGACTTCATACCAACAACACGGTTTTCTACAATATCGATAATGCCGATTCCGTTGCGGCCACCGATCACATTAAGCTCTTTGATAATATCGCTTACCTTCATTTTCTTTCCGTTTACAGATGTTGGAACACCCTTTTCAAATGTAAGTGTTACATATTCAGGTGTCTCAGGAGCCTTCTCTGGTGGAGTAGTAAGTACAAGAAGGTGATCGTAGTTCGGCTCTGTAGCAGGATCTTCAAGCTCAAGACCTTCATGGCTAATATGCCAAAGGTTTCTATCACGGCTGTATGACTGGTCTGCTGAGAATGGTAAGTCGATGCCATGAGCCTTGCAGTAGTCTATTTCTTCCTGACGAGACTGAAGGTTCCACTTGTCGCTACGCCATGCAGCAATGATTTTGATGTCTGGTGCAAGAGCCTTGATACCAAGCTCGAAACGAATCTGATCGTTACCCTTACCTGTAGCACCGTGGCAGATTGCTGTAGCACCTTCTTTTCTAGCTATTTCTACAAGCTTGGCTGCAATACCTGGACGAGCCATAGCAGTACCAAGAAGATATTTGTTCTCGTATACGGCACCTGCCTGTACGCAAGGAACAATGTAGTTATCGCAGAAATCATCAACGATATCTTCAATATAAAGCTTAGATGCACCAGAGAGCTTAGCTCTTTCCTCAAGTCCGTCTAATTCATCCCCCTGTCCACAATCAATACAGCAACAGATTACTTCATAATTGTAGTTTTCCTTTAGCCATGGAATGATAGCTGTTGTGTCAAGTCCGCCTGAATAAGCGAGTATTACTTTTTCTTGTGCCATGTTTAAATTCTCCTTAATCTATAGTGTATTAAAAATCTCCCTGTAAGCCATTTGGCTTTGTTGATTCATACTTTACTACATTAAAGTCAAAAATACAAGTGTAAATATATGCATAAATAACGTATAAAAATGAGATTTGTGAAAAATGATGTTGAAAATGTAGGAATTACGGTGTATATTTATGCATAATTAATCGATAAAAATTTACTGTAACACTTTACTTCATAAAAGTATTGTACTACAATTTACTCAGACGTTTATTAGGAGGACTTGAGGGTATGATAAAAGTAGGAATTATTGGAGCTACTGGTTATGCAGGAGCAGAGATTGTAAGAATTTTATACGGACATCCAGAAGTTAAGATTGTATGGTATGGTTCAAAATCTTATGTGGATGAACGATTTGCTTCTATATATAAGAACATGTTCACTTTGGTGGAGGATAAGTGCTTGGATGATAATATCCTAGAGCTTTCGAAGCAGGTAGATGTTATTTTTACTGCTACACCACAGGGCTTTTTGGCTGGGGTTCTTACAGAAGAGATTCTAAATAATTGTAAGGTTATCGATCTGTCTGCTGATTATCGTATCAAGGATGTATCTGTATATGAAAAATGGTATGGCATTAAGCATGCAAGTCCTCAGTTTATAGAAGAGGCTGTATATGGACTTTGTGAAATCAATAGGGATAAGGAAGCAGGAGTGCGACTTATTGCTAATCCTGGCTGCTACACCACATGTTCAATTCTTACAGCTTATCCACTTGTTAAGGCTGGTCTTATTGACCCTTCTACTCTTATTATTGATGCTAAGTCTGGTACAAGTGGTGCAGGCAGGGGGGCTAAGCTCCCTAATCTTTATTGCGAGGTTAACGAAAGCATAAAGGCATACGGAGTTACCAGCCACAGACATACACCAGAGATTGAGGAGCAGTTAGGATACGCCTGTGGTAAAGAGATTATGATTAACTTCACACCTCACTTGGTTCCTATGAATAGAGGTATTCTTGTTACAGAGTATGCCACCCTTAATAAGAAGGATGGGAAGCTTCCAACTAAGGAAGAGGTAATGAAGGCATATCATGATATGTATGATGATGAGTTTTTCGTTAGAGTTTTGGAATATGGTGAGTGCCCTGAAACAAAATGGGTTGAGGGCAGCAATTTTGTGGATGTGAGCTGCAAGATTGATGAGCGTACTGGAAGAATTGTTATGATGGGCGCCCTTGATAATCTAGTAAAAGGAGCTGCAGGACAGGCTGTTCAGAATATGAACATATTATTTGGACTTGATGAAAAAACGGGACTTGATTTTGCACCAATGTATCCCTAATTTGCAATAAGGAGGGACCTATGATTACAAAAGATACCTTTCAGATTTCACTTAATTTAGGAGTTAATATGGACTACACAATCAGAACTATGGAAAAGGAAGATTATGATGAAGTCTATAAGCTTTGGACTACAATCCACGGCTTTGCTATGCGAAGCATCGATGATTCCAAAGAAGGGGTTGAGCGAATGCTTGATAGAAACCCACATCTTTCTGTAGTAGCGGTAGCTGATAATAAAATAGTGGGAACTATTCTGGTAGGACATGATGGCAGACACGCTTGCTTCTATCATGTATGTGTTCATGAGGACTATCGCAAAAAGGGTATCGGAAGAGCCATGGCCCTGGAAGCTATGGTTAGGCTTAAGGCTGAGGGGATTACCAAGATACAGCTTGTAGCCTTTACAGAAAACGAGCTTGGAAACAGCTTCTGGAAGTCAGAGCAGTGGAAAGCACGTACTGATTTAAATGTGTATGATTTTGTATTAAATGATGAAAATATAATAGCATTCAATAAATAGGAGCGGATTATGAAGGAGATTAATGGAGGAATTACTGCAGCAAAGGGGTTTATGGCAGCTAGTGCTGCAGCTGGGATAAAATATCAAGGTAGAACCGATATGGCTCTTGTATATTCTACGGCACCATGTGTTAGTGCAGGAACATTTACATCTAATGTGGTAAAGGCGGCTTGCGTTCAGTGGGATATGGAGATTGTAAAATCCAAAGAGCCCCTGCAGGCAGTTGTTATTAATTCAGGTATTGCAAATGCCTGCACAGGTAAGGAAGGCTTTGATGCCTGTGAAGCCACAGCTAAGGCTGTAGAGGCAAAGCTTGATGTTCCATATAAGGGAGTTGCTGTTGCATCTACAGGTGTTATAGGTATGCAGCTTCCAGTGGACAAGTTAGTAGCTGGCGTAGATATGATGTCAGCTAAATTAGATGAAAGCATAGCAGCTGGAACAGAAGCATCAAAGGCCATAATGACAACTGATACTGTAAATAAAGAGCTTGCAGTAGAGTTTCAGATTGGTGAAAAAACTGTTACTCTTGGCGGCATGAGCAAGGGTTCAGGCATGATTCATCCTAATATGTGCACAATGCTTGCTTTTCTTGGAACAGATTTGGCAATCGAAAAATCCCTTCTTCAGGAGGCGGTCAGTGATGTGGTTGCAGACACCTTCAATATGATTACCGTAGATGGCGATACATCTACAAATGATACTCTTATATGTATGGCAAATGGCCTTGCTGAAAATCCTAAGATTACTGAAAAGGGTGAAGATTATAATACATTTAAGGAAGCATTAGCTTACGTATGTGAAGCTCTTGCAAAGAAGATGGCAGCAGATGGTGAAGGAGCCAGCAAGCTTTTTGAAGCTACAGTAGTTAACGCTAAATCAAAAGCAGATGCCAAGACATTGTCCCGTGCCATTGTAAGCTCTAATCTATCAAAGGCTGCAATATTTGGATGCGATGCTAATTTCGGCAGATTCCTATGTGCTATGGGTTATTCAGGAGCTGATTTTGATCAAAATGATGTGGAGCTTTATTTTAAAAGTGAAAATGGCACACTTAAGGTTTTTGATAAAGGAACACCTATTGTATTTGATGAGGATGAGGCACTTAAGATAATGAAGGCTGATGCAGTCACTGTATATGTTGATATGCATGAGGGCACAGCTTGTGCCACAGCATGGGGATGTGACCTGACCTATGATTATGTGAAGATTAATGCAGATTATCGCAGCTAATATGGAGGATGTTATGGACGTAAGTATGCAGAAGGTAATGGACAAAGCAATGGATAAGGCAGAAGTATTAATCGAGGCATTGCCATATATCCAACGCTTCAATCGTAAGATTATTGTAGTTAAATACGGCGGAAGTGCCATGATTGACGAGGAGCTTAAAAAGCAGGTTATACAGGATGTGACACTTCTTAAACTTGTTGGATTTAAGCCAATCATTGTTCATGGAGGCGGTAAGGAAATTTCCAAGTGGGTTGAAAAAACAGGTATGACCCCTGAGTTTGTTAATGGACTTAGAAAAACAGATGAGCCTACAATGGAAATAGCTGAGATGGTTCTTAATAAGGTGAACAAATCCTTAGTACAGAATGTTCAATCTCTTGGAGTTAATGCCATAGGAATTTCCGGCAAGGATGGCGGCCTATTAAAGGTGGAAAAAAAGCTTTCTGACGGCAAGGACATTGGTTTTGTTGGAGAAATCACAGAGGTTAATCCAAAGATTCTTACGGATTTATTGGAAAAAGACTTCTTACCAATCGTTTGTCCTATAGGAATGGATGAAAACTTTGTAACCTATAATATCAACGCTGATGATGCTGCATGTGCCATTGCAAAGGCTGTTAGTGCTGAAAAGCTTGCGTTTTTAACTGATATAGAAGGTGTTTACAAGGATAAGGATGACCCAGACACACTTATTTCTGAGCTATCTGTAGAAGAGGCAAAGAAGCTTATTGGAGACGGATTTATTGGTGGAGGCATGCTTCCAAAGCTTAATAATTGTATCGAAGCGATTGAGGAAGGGGTTTCTAGAGTGCATATTTTGGATGGCAGAATTGCACATTGTTTACTTCTTGAAATCTTTACAAACAAAGGAATTGGAACAGCAATTATAGGAGATAAGGATACGAGGTATTACAATGAATAAAAAACAGATGATTGAAAAGGCTGAGGAA
Source organism: Pseudobutyrivibrio sp. (assembly GCF_017471675.1). GTDB lineage: Bacteria > Bacillota > Clostridia > Lachnospirales > Lachnospiraceae > Pseudobutyrivibrio. The sequence goes on along the minus strand of NZ_JAFUSK010000037.1, from coordinate 48,117 downwards.
AATCTTTTTCATGTGTACAATAGATTTCCTGTAGTATTTGATTATGGTAAAGGGGTGCATCTATATGATGAAGTAGATGAAAAATATCTTGATTTTGCTTCTGGAATAGGTGTAATGGCATTTGGATATGGAAATGAAGATTACGAAAATGCTCTTATTGCCCAGGTAAAGCGAATCACTCATACATCAAATCTATATTATCATCAGCCTATGATTGAGGCTGCCGAAAAGCTTTGTAAAGCATCAGGTATGGATAAGGTTTTCTTTACAAATTCTGGTGCGGAGGCTATCGAGGGAGCACTTAAGACCGCTAAGAAATATGCATACAATAAAAAGGGTTCAGATGAATATGAAATAATAGCTATGGAAAACTCTTTCCATGGTAGAACAGTAGGCTCCCTTTCTGTTACAGGCACTGACCATTATAGAGAGCCTTTCTATCCACTTATGTCAGGCGTTAAATTTGCTACCTTCAATGATTTTGGCAGCGTTCTTGCTAATCTTACTGATAAGACTTGCGCTATTATTATGGAGACTGTTCAAGGTGAGGGAGGCTTGTATCCTGCTGATAAGGAATTCATTACAAAGGTTAGAAATCTGTGTGATGAGGAAGGAATACTTCTTATTCTTGATGAGGTTCAATGTGGAATGGGTCGTACTGGAAGTATGTATGCATATCAACAGTATGGAATTAAGCCTGATATTCTAACAACTGCTAAGGCCTTGGGAAATGGCGTTCCAATAGGAGCATTTGCGGTGACAGAGGATGTGGCAGATAATTCCTTAGTACCAGGAGACCATGGAACTACTTATGGTGGTAATCCACTTTGTACAGCTGCAGTTTCACAGGTATTAGATATGTTTGAGGATTATAAGCTCCTTGATCATGTTAATGAGATTACAGCTTATTTTGAGCAGGTGCTTGACACATTGGTGGCAAAATACGATTTTGTTACCGGAAGAAGAGGAATGGGGCTTATGCAAGGCCTTGTTCTTACTATTCCTGTAAAGGAGGTTGTAACCAGGGCACTTTTAGATGAACACCTTGTTGTGTTGTCGGCAGGTTCAGATGTTCTTAGACTTTTACCACCACTTGTTATTACAGAACAGGATATTGATGAGTTTAAAGAAAAAATCGAAAAAACCCTTGACATATTTCTGTAAAACTCTTGTAATATATAAAAAAATTCGCTACAATAAGCAAGACGATATTGTAATCTCCTTAATGTGAAAAGGAGATTTAATGAAAAAATTATTTTATCTTGCTTTTTGTAGCCTCTTTTTATTTTCAGGCTGCAGTAAAGCATCATACTTTCAATCAACAGAGCTAGTGGAAGAAGTAGATAACGAAAGCGCTGCTAAGGAACAGGTGGTGGATGATGTTCTGCCAACTACAATCTATGTTCAGGTGGCAGGGGCTGTTAAAAAGCCTGATGTTTACGAACTTCCGGAAGGCTCTAGAGTCTATGCAGCAATAGAAGCTGCAGGTGGTCTACTTGAATCAGCAGACGATAATGATATAAATCAGGCGGCAGTCTTAGAGGATGGTCAAAAGCTATATATCTTTACAACAGATGAAATTAAAGAGCTTGAAGCCAAGGAAGAAGCTAAGGAAGCCGATGATGGACTTATCAACATAAATAAAGCCACCGCTACAGAGCTTATGAGCTTACCGGGTATTGGGCAATCAAAGGCAAATCAGATTGTGGCATATCGCGAAGCCAATGGAAGCTTTTCTTCAATTGATGATATCAAAAAGGTGTCTGGAATAGGCGATGGCATTTTCAATCAAATAAATTCACTTATCAAAATTTAAGAATGGTTTAGAGGGAAGAAATGGCAAAAAAAGTATTAGTTGTAGACGACGAAAAACTCATAGTTAAGGGAATTAGATTTTCCTTGGAACAGGATGGCATGGAGGTAGACTGTGCTTATGATGGACAGGAGGCTCTTGACCTTGCTACATCAAATCATTACGATATGATTCTTCTTGATGTAATGCTTCCAAAGCTTGATGGTTTTGAGGTTTGTCAGAATATCAGAGAGTTTTCCACTGTGCCTATCGTTATGCTTACAGCAAAGGGTGATGATATGGATAAAATCCTTGGATTGGAATATGGCGCAGACGATTACATTACTAAGCCATTTAATATCCTTGAAGTTAAGGCTAGAATAAAAGCAATCATGCGAAGAGCATCTCTTGGACAGTCAGTTAGAACTGAGCACAGGGAAGAGAATGTTATCGAGGATGGTGATTTAGTTCTTGATAAGAGCAATCGTAGACTTACCATATTAGGAGAAGAATACAATCTTACATCTAAAGAGTTTGATATGCTTGTATTGCTTGTTACAAATCCAAAGAAGGTTTTCTCTAGAGAGGATTTGTTGCATAAGATTTGGGGTGAGGATTATCCAGGAGATGAAAGAACAGTAGATGTACATGTTAGACGTCTCAGAGAAAAAATCGAGCCTAACCCAAAGGAGCCTAAGTACGTTCGTACAAAATGGGGTGTAGGCTATTATTATATGTAAAGTGAGTTAAAATGAAAAATAAATTTAGCTTGGATTATTTTCGCAGTATTGGTTTTAAAGTAGCATTTATTATAATCGTCATAGGCATCTTACCTTTTATGGTATGTGTGCCTATTTCTTTGCGTGCATACGAATCAGTTTCTATTCACACAGATGCCACCAATCTTATGGCGGAAGCAATTTCCTACAATAATCAAATAGTTACAAGCGGTTATGCTCAAGGAGAGGATAACGAGGTACTAGATACAAAGCTTAAGTCTGTCGCTGACAGCTATAATGGTCGTATTCTCATTATCAATTCTGCTTTAAAAATCGTTAGGGATTCATTTATGGCAGATATTGGAAAAACTGTAATTTGGGAAAATATTATTTATTCAATGCAGGGAGAATCCTTGTACCATTATGATAAGGAGACTAATTATCTTATCGTTTCAGTGCCACTTGTTAATTCTGATGGCGATATTGTTGGGGCACTTGTTATGAACAAGTCCATGGACTATATGGTTCAAAACGAGGATACATTTTATTCTTATATATTAATAGGTGCAGTTGTAATACTTGCATTGACCATTATACTTGCGATTTTTGCACATATATATTTTTCCAGACCATTTAAGAAAATGTCTAATTCCCTGGATTCAATTATCAGAGAATCTGATACCCTTCTTCCGGAGGAAAAATCATTTACTGAAGTCGAGAATATTACGGATAAATTCAACGAGGTTATTGGTAAGCTCCACTCTATAGATGAGTCTAGACAGGAGTTTGTTTCTAACGTGTCTCATGAGCTTAAAACACCTCTTACATCTATGAAGGTACTTGCTGATTCTCTTAATGGTTCAGAGGATGTTCCTATAGAGATGTACAAGGAATTCATGGTGGATATCGGGGATGAGATTGACCGTGAAACTAAAATCATCAACGATTTACTTAGCCTTGTTAGAATGGATAAAAGTGGAGCGATGCTTAATGTTACTCCTGTAAATATCAATGAGCTTATAGACCATATACTTAAGCGCCTTAAGCCTATTGCGGAAAAGGCAGACGTGGAGGTTGTATATGAATCCTTTAGGCCTGTTGTTGCAGAGGTTGATGAGGTTAAGTTTACACTTGTTATTACAAACCTTGTAGAAAATGCCATTAAATATAATAATGAAGGCGGCTGGGTACATATTTCTCTTAATTCAGATCATCAATTCTTCTACATCAAGGTAGAGGATAATGGTCTTGGTATACCTGAGGATTCAGTTGACCATATTTTTGAGAGATTCTATCGTGCTGATAAATCTCATTCCAGGGAAATAGGTGGAACAGGTCTTGGACTTGCTATTACCAAGAGCTCTATTGCTATGCATAATGGTGAGATTAAGGTTCGTTCAACCCTTGGTGAGGGCTCAACATTTGATGTAAGAGTTCCACTTAACTATATTAAAAAGGAGGTGCACTAAATGAAAAATCTAAAACGTGTGCTTTCTATTTTGATGATAGTTGTAATGTCTTTGTGTACCATGGCTTGTGAAAAGACTACCGCTATATCTAACGGAAAGATATATTATGTCAGGGCTGACAAGGCTGGTATTATACCATTTAAGTACAACTTTGAGAGTACAGATACTGACGGTGCTATTTCGGAGGCCCTTAAACAGCTTGCTTCTGATGTTGATGATATAGATGCTATCAATACAATACCTTCTGGCGTTGATGTAAAGAATTGGGAGCTTAATAATAAAAGTCTTGACCTTTATTTAGTGGGAGATTATGAATCATTAGATACCTACACTGAAATATTAGTTAGGGCTGCTATTGTTAAGACCTTGGTTCAAATTAAAGGGGTTAATTCTGTTTCTATTTTTGTGAATGATTCTCCACTTACAGATTCTACAGGGGAGGCAATTGGTGCAATGAGTGCTGATACCTTTATAGAGGATTTTGGACAGGAAACAGATTCACTTTTGCATACAGATTTGAAATTGTATTTTGCAAGCGCTGATGGTGTATCTACAGTGCCTGAAACAAGGGAAGTATACTATAGCAGAAACGTATCCTTAGAAAAGCTTGTTATAGACCAGCTTCTAAAGGGACCAGATACAGATGGCTTGCTTTCTGCTATACCTACTGGAACTAAGCTTAATTCTATTACAGTTTCAGAAAATGGTGTGTGTATCGTCAATTTTGATGGAGCCATTGAAACTGTTGTTTCTGGTGTAACAGAGAATGTTACTGTTTATTCCATTGTCAATTCTCTTACAGAGCTAGACAATGTTAAGCAGGTTCAGATACTTGTTAATGGTGAGACTCCACATATATCAAACGTGGATATAGATATGTCTAAGGCAATATCCAGAAACGAAGATATTATTAATGAACAAAATCTTAATTTTGAAGATGAGCAGGAATATTTAGATGAAGATTATTCAGAGGGCTACACAGAAGATGAAAAGGTGCCAGCTGAATAGTTAGGCTAGAAATGGAGGAAATAACTTGCGGCGAAAGCTATGCATGATTTCCTTGGTATATATTTTTATTGTTGCTTTTAGTGTGTATGGCCCCTTGGATTTAATAGGGGCATACACTAAGGCTGACGCATTTTCTGAGCATTTTTCTGAAGGCGCTAGTGTTACGGCAACAGGCAATATAGTTCGTAAGGAAATCAAAAAAGATTCAACTATTTATTATGTTAATGATGCTACTGTGAACTGTGAAAATGGCACATTAACAAATACTTCTTTTATATTCAAATTAGATTCCGATAAAATTCCAAACAAAAGTAAATTAAATATTGAAGGAAATATTAGTCTATTTAAAAGAGCTACCAATGAAGGTGGGGTTGATGAAAGAGACTACTATAATTCTTTAGGCTATTATTTCAGGCTTGATAATGTAGCTGTAAAGGCAGTTGATACTGGTGTAATTACTGGATTTGATATTCTCTATAGGTTAAGTAAGAACATCCAAGGTGTATACAATCAATGTCTTAGTGGCGAAGAGGCTGGATTTTTAGGCAGCGTATGCATTGGTAATAAAAGTGAGCTTGATATACAACTGAGAGAATTGTTTCAGATGGTTGGTATTGCTCACATTTTGGCTGTCTCAGGATTGCACGTATCTGTGGTGTGTATGGCGCTTTATAGATTTGTTAGAAATCGTGGGTTAGGCTTTTTTGGCAGTGGTTGCTTAGCAGGCGTGGTAGCGATTTTGTATGGCATGCTTACTGGGGGAAGTGTTTCTTCTGTTAGGGCAATAGGCATGTTTTTGATATACATTCTGGCTGATATTTTAGGTGAAGCCTATGATTCAAGAACAGCCCTTGCTGTTATGGCGGATTTACTGTTATTTGAAAATCCTCTTTATATTAAAAATACAAGCTTTATATTTTCCTTTGGGGCAATAATAGGGATTCTTTTTATTGCACTGCCTATAAGTGAAAACTATAAAAATATATGTAAATGGAAGCAAAGACTTCGTATTTCCGATAATGGATTTAACTATGATGAAAAGCCACCTATCTTCGATAGGGTTAGAGAGTGGATTGTCTCTAGCATAATATTTTCATTTGGTATCACAGCGGCTATGCTGCCTATTGTGACTTATTTTTATTACGAAACACCTTTATATTCTGTTGTTTTAAATGGACTGGTATTACCGCTTATGCCATTTCTTTTGGCATTTGGTTTATTTGGTGGTTTCACAGGGCTTATTAGTATAGAGGCAGCACAAATCATATTATACTTGCCTCATTATATAATCTACCTATATGAAGTAATAGCTGCACATACTTTAGATATTCCTTTTTCAAAAGTAATCATAGGAAGGCATGGATTATTACAGATTGTTGTTTATTATTTGGTGCTTTTGGTAGTAGTGAATTTTTCCAAGGTAGTTAAATTTGTAAAATACACATTGCTTGGCAAAAAGCCACAGGATAATCCAAGGGAAATACTAAAGGGATATAAAGCTATGCTTGTTAAGACCATTGTTCTTTCTTTGATTTGTGTCGTTGTTTGGCTCATACCAGAAAAGCAAGGCTTTGAGGTGGATATTATAGATGTAGGACAGGGGGATGGAATCTATATAAGCTCTGGTGATGGAGCTAGATTTTTTATAGATGGTGGTAGCACCAGCTCGGATGCTGTTGGAAAGTACACTCTGTTGCCATTTTTGAAATACAAGGGAGCAGGGCATATTGATTATTGGTTTTTATCCCACATGGATTTAGATCATGTTTCTGGTGTGCTGGAGCTTCTTAGCACAGGCTACAGAATTGATAATATCGTACTTTCTTCTGAGATTCCTAGTGGAGATACCTTGAACCAGCTTATTGCTTTGGCTCAGGCTAATGGTACAAATATTGTTTACATGAGTCAGGGCGACATCTGTGGGACCAAGCATTTATCCTTTAAATGCGTATATCCATTTGACGGAATTACCTCTGATGATATTAACGCTTTATCATTGTCTCTTTTGATGGAATATGATAAAGACTGCGACGGAGAATGTGACTACTCAGGCTTCTTCGGAGGAGATATAGGTGCAGAACAGGAAAAGGCAATAGCAGCTAGCGGTCAGGTTGGGCATGTTGATTTGCTAAAGGTCAGTCATCACGGCAGCAAATATAGTTCAAACGAGCAGTTTTTATCAGTGCTGTCACCTGATGTGGCTGTAATAAGTTGTGCTAAAGTAAATCGCTACGGACACCCATCCGCCGAGGCCGTAGAACGCCTTTCATCCGCGGCAGGCAAAGTATATTACACCATGAATTCTGGCCGCGTGAGAGTGAGGGTAGGTGGTGTGGATGAATATATAGGGGCGAAGTGAGATATTTTACTATCTGTATTGTGGAAATGGTTTTAGATAGTAAGTTTTTTGGAGTTGTTACTACCTTGGGTAAAAATTGCTTTACAGATAGTAGTGAAATTATAGAGTATTACTATCTGTGAAGAAAATAGAAGTTTAGATAGTAGTAAAAATAGGAATGACTACTATCTACAGAGAGAAAAACTTTGCAGATAGTAATGGACAGTTGAATGACTACCATCTGTGAAGAAAAAATAGGCATAGATAGTAGTTGTAGGTGATAGGGCTACTATCTGTGCGAGAAAATTATATGTAGATAGTAGGTCTAAAAAAATAGCTACTATCTGCTGTTAAAAAATTTGTATAGATAGTAAAGTCTGTTGAAAGGATGTAAAAGTATATGAATATAAAATTATTAAATGAAGAATTGGAGCTTATAAAAAGGCAGAAGGAGCATGTTTTAAAAGAACTAGAAAAATATAAGGATGTTATGAATTACACTTTAGTGCAAAAGAAAAGCAATGGCTGTTATCAGTACTATTATAGAGAAGAAAATAGAGATTTGAAATACATAGCTTCTTCAGAAAGAGACATAGCGAAAAGATTGGCTCAAAAAGAATATTATGAAAAACTACTCATCAATCTTTACACCCAGGAAAAGACCATAGAAAGGTTTGTAAAAAAATATAATGTAGCACATACTAGTGAATCATATGAAGTTTTAGCAGAAGGAAAAAAGAGATTGGTGCAGCCCATAATAAAAACGGATAAAGAATTTATTGAAGAATGGAATAACAAATTTACGGGTGAGCAAAACACATTTGATTTAACTACATCTTACACTACCAATAAAGGAGAGGAGGTTCGCTCAAAATCAGAAAAGATTTTGGCAGATTTATTTGATAAGCACGGAGTAATCTATAAATATGAACCAGAAATCACATTATTTGATGGACGAAAGAGCTATCCGGATTTTGCCCTTTTAAATCTAAGAGAAAGAAAGACATTCTTTTGGGAACATTTTGGACTAGGGTCTGATGTAGGATATTCAGAAAAGAATCTAGCAAAGCTTGCGAAGTATGAAAAATCCAAAATTGTAGTAGGGGATAATTTAATTGTTACCGCTGAGGCTACTGGAATAGGGATTGATGTAAAACTCGTAGAGGACAAAATTAAAAGATATCTGATTTAATGCAGAATAGCTAATGCGCTATATCTAGATTAAGTAGATGCTACTATCTTATAGGAATAAAGCTTGGCAGATAGTAATAAATTTCTCTTTTACTACTACCTTACAGAGAAAAATGGATATAGATAGTAGAGCTTTTCAGAGGTATTACTATCTGCGAGAAAAATCTATCAGCAGATAGTAGTAATTAAAGGTTGGACTACTATCTGAAAAGAAAAATATGGCATAGATAGTAGTTATTCTGTAGATGGCTACTATCTATGAGGAAAAAATATGTGTAGATAGTAAGGGTAGCAAAAATAGCTACTATCTTAGAAAGAAAATCTTGTTTAGATAGTAGCTTTTGTGGAAAGCCTTACTATCTATGAGCAATTAATATGTGTAGGTAGTAGATTCATGGAAAATGGGTTTGTATAGATTCTTGAAAAACATCAGTTTTTCAGGAATCGTAAATACCATGAAAATAGATTTATCTATTTTCATGTCCTGCAAAGCAGGATTCTTGCTGACAATTTCCTTGTTTTGTCAGCAAGAAGTCATAGGTTTTGGTTTTTTATCAGAAAACAGGAACTGGAGCTATACCAATATTTTCTGAAGAAAAATATTATTTGGCAACTTCAAGTTGTTGTTGGCTCTTTCTTAAGCAGCCCACAAGAAGTCATGGTAAAAGGATTACTATTGTATTAAAATGAAATTATTAGTGTTGATGACACTAGAAGGAGAATGACGATGAACAAAAGACATAAGAAAAGGACTCAAAGAAGAATAAGTATTGTTTTGATTGCGGTTGCATTAGTGCTTGTGGCTGGCTGTGGTGTTTATTTCTTGGTAAATAGAAGCGGAGCTGATACTACAGTGGATGAGGAAAGTACAAATAATACAAAGGATGTAGGTGATACAACAGACACAAATAAGGCAGAGAATGATGTTACAGAAACAACCAAGGCCAATGATACTACAATTACATTTGAGGATTTAGCAAAATATAGCTATTCATTTACCAGTGGTGCAGGTGGATGGGAAGATGATTTTGATATAGAAAAGGATGGCAGCTTCCAAGGCAGTTATCATGATTCTGATATGGGTGATACTGGTGATGATTATCCTGATGGAACAATTTATTACTGCGAATATGAAGGTCATTTTGAAAACATTCAAAAGGTGGATGAATTCACATATAAAATGCATATGAAGGATATCACAATCTTAAATGATGACAAGGAAAGTATTGAAGATGGTGTAAGGTATATTCCATTAACACCTTATGCACTTAATAATGCTGATATGGTAGAAATTTATATGCCAGGTAAACCTGTTTCAGAAATTGATGAGGAAGTTAGAACTTGGCTGTTTATTTCTTACCAGGATCAGCAGGATACACTGGAAAATATGGCACTTGTAAATGTTAATGAAAATCAGGGTATTACAAGCTCTACTAGAATGACTCCTAAGGAAGATGCTGAGAGTACTTATAATACATATAAAGAGAGCTATGATTATTATGCGGGCCTACTTTCAGAGGCAGCTACTACTGTAGATATGGTAGAGGCTACATCAAATCAGATTAGAGTTTCGGATGAGTGTCTTAACTATATCTGGAGAATAATAAAGTACAATACAGATGAAGATACATTTAACAAAGCTCTTGAGGAGCAAAGACAGTGGCTTAAGGATAGAGATGCTAGTGCTGAAAGAGCTACCTCAGAGCATTTAGGTGGTAGTCAGGCAGCTGTTGACTACAATGATATCTATGCAACAATGACAATGGAACGCTGCAAGGAGCTGCTTAAGTATTTTAATTAGACAATCATAGAAACGCAGACACTAAAGGATAAACTAAATGGATACAACTAAACTAGAAGAACTATATAAAAAGATGACTCAGGTTCATGAGAAATCGGTTGAGATTATAGATAGTCATAAGATATCTTCCATGCTAATGAACGAGTACAACAATAAGGTTAATCAGTATGATGATATGTACAAATCATTAGAAACTATGAAGGCACTTACTTCAAAGGAAGAGACAATAGATAATCTTATAAATCAGCAGATAGAGGCTTTGAGTGTGCGAATTAAATGGGAGCTTGATTGGCTCAAAAGGGTGGCAAGTTCTATAAATATAAAATAACATCATAGTGGATTTTTACTATAAAAACTTATTAAAGGAGTGCCGATACACTTATAGAAGACCAGGCATAGGGATGTGCAAAGGTCTTCAAGCGTTTGGCACTTTTTGTATTCTTTATTTGTGGAAAGGAGTCCGCTATGAAGATTGAAAACAGCCATGTAAACATGGCATCTAGTCACAATTCTTATTCAAATACCCAGGTTGAACAGCTTACAATTGAACGGAGAGCGAATGTGGATACGCTTGGTGCAATACTGAAGCTGTCTGATGAAGGGGAAAAATCTTACAAGGAATCACTGGAACAACTACAAAAAAATGAAAAAGAGGCTGCCAAGGAACGGCAGCAAAAGAATCTGCAGAATATGTTAAGCCGGATGGCAGAGCATGACAAGCAGGTTAGAGAAGCAAATGCTGGTATGAGCCAGTGGGATATGGAAGATTTGCAAATCAGTCTTGTGAAAAAGATTCTTGATTTGTTAAATGGAAGAACCAGTCCTGCTGACAAAAGGTTAAGAGAGCAGCTACAATCCTTTAATGATTGGCAAAAGAAAATCTTTGGAGGCTGTGGTGCGGATGAAGTGAAGTTAAGCTTAAATGGAACACCGCAAAAGACGCTAAATCTTTCTTCAATGGAATCGGTGTCACGTACCCAGGTGTGGCAAAGGATTACAGCCACATCAGGAACTCACACAGAGTTTGAGAACACCAGCTTTAAAAGTACAGGTGAGGTGCAGACATCTGATGGAAGAAGCTTATCATTTAATGTAGAGCTTACACTAGGGCGAAGCCTTGTTCAAAAGATTGATACCTTAAAGGATGAAACCTACACAAGGATTCTAACAGACCCTCTTGTAATTAATATGGATACTAATGCCACCTCTATATCAGACCAGAAATTTAAATTTGATATTGATTCTGATGGAGATGAGGACGAAATCTCTTTCACAGGAAAAGGAAGTGGATTTTTGGCGCTGGATAAAAATGAGGATGGCAAGATAAATGATGGCTCTGAATTATTTGGAACGAAATCCGGCGATGGCTTCAAGGATTTAGCTGGATATGACAAAGATAAAAACGGTTGGATAGATGAAAATGATGAAATCTTTAATAAGCTGAAGGTATGGACCAAGGATGAGGAGGGTAACGATAAGCTACTAAGCCTTAAGGAAGCAGATGTGGGAGCCATATATCTTGGAAACCTAGATACGGAATTTAGCTTTAAGGATGGTATGGGAAATACTGATGCTGTCCTTAGAAAGACAGGAATCTATCTGAAGGAAAGCACAGGAGCTGCAGGGACTGTGGCCCATGTGGATTTAGCATTATAGTAACAAATAATCAAAGTGCCAATTAAATCAATTATAAGCTGCCTAAGTGTTTTGTAACACATAGGCAGCTTTGTGTTTTATTTAGTAGAACTATGCATTCTGTTTTGCTATAATAGTTTTATTATTTTAAGGGAAAGGATGTATGTATGAAAAACAAATTTAAAGATAATGTGAGTGATGGCATTAAGGATATGTCGGGCTATTGGAAAATAATTGTGCTTGTCATTGCTGTTGCTATTATAGCATTTCGTTCAATCTATTTTATTTCCGAGCAAAAGAATGGTGTAGTTACCCAGTTTGGAAAGGTTGTTAGGGTAGATACGGCAGGAATGCATTTTAAGGCTCCATGGCAATCACTTCAAACTGTGGATATAACAACACATGGCACAGGAATTGGATATTATGTTAAGGATGGACAGAATATTGCATCAGAAGAAGATGGCATTATGATTACATCTGATTTCAACCTGCTTAATATTGATTTTTATATGGAGTATAAGGTATCTGATCCAGTGGCCTATCTATATAATTCTCAGACTCCTGAAGAAATCTTAGAAAATATAGCTCTTGCTAACATCAGAACAGTAGTATCTAATTACACTGTTGATGAGGCTATGACTACAGCCAAGGGGCTTATCGAGCAGGAAGTTAAGGAAGCCATGCTTAAGTCTCTAGAAGATACTAAGATAGGACTTTCTGTTCAGAATATTACTATCCAGGATTCTGAACCTCCTACTGAAGATATTATTGCTGCATTTAAGGCAGTAGAAACTGCTAAGCAGGGTGCTGATACAGCTAAGAATAATGCATTGCAGTACAAGAACGAGCAGATTCCAAAGGCAGAGGCTAAGGCTGATAAGATTGTTCAAAATGCAACAGCATCTAAGGATGCAAGAATCGCAGAAGCAACAGGTGAGGCTTCAAAGTTTAACAAGATGTACGAGCAGTATTCAATGTATCCTGAGATTACTAAGAAGCGAATGTTCTTTGAAAAGGTAGAAGAAATTTTACCTAACACTCGTGTAATAATTACAGATGGTCAGTCAAAGATTATTCTTAACGACGGAACATCTGCTAAGAATGCAGCTATTTCTGATGAGACGGAGGGCGAATAAATGAAAAAGATTATACCTGTAGTGCTTGTTATTGCAGCACTTATAATACTTGGCTCATCAACCTATAGCGTTAGCGAGGATGAAGCTATTCTAATTTCCCAGTTTGGAAAAGTTCAGTATGTGGAGGATAAGCCAGGACTTCATTTTAAGGTACCTTTTATACAGGCTACCAAATCCATTTATACTGCAAACATCCTTTACGATATACCTACATCGGATGTTATTACTTCCGATAAGAAATCTATGATTGCAGATAACTATGTTACATGGTATGTGTCAGACCCGGTTAAGTATTACCAAACACTTAATGCTGTTCAGGGCAGGGCTGATGAGCGTATAGAGGCGGCTGTATATAATGCTACTAAAAAGACTATATCATCAATGACTCAGGATGAAATTATTGCATCAAGAGGAAGTGCTCTTACTAAGAAGATTACAGAGGAATCTAACTCAGATATTTCCCAGTATGGTATTACAATAGGAAAGGCTGAGATTAAAGCCCTAGATTTGCCTGAGGACAATAAGAACGCTGTTTACGAGCGTATGATTTCGGAAAGAAATAATATCGCCGCAGGTTACAAAGCCCAGGGTGATGCAGATGCTCAGAAGATTAAGAACGAGACTGATAAGCAGGTGACTGTAACTGTTGCTGAAGCTAAGAAGCAGGCAGATGTGCTAGAGGGTGAGGGCGAATCTGAATACATGCGTATTCTATCAGAAGCCTACAACGACCCTGCCAAGGCAAGCTTTTACAATTTCGTTAGAAGTCTTGATTCTTTGAATTCATTGGTAGGGGATGACAATGTGATTATCCTCGACCAAAACTCAGAGCTTGGAAGAATTCTTAATGGCTCTTTATTCTAAATAATGCTTAGATTGGGATTGCAATTTGCAATCCCTTTTTTCTTAAACAAATCTTAATAATTTACCCTATTGGAACTTAAAATAATATACAATAGAATAAGTTTGTGATTAATCATAAGGCTTATTTAAAAGCCAATATATATACAGGGAGAGACTATGAACAGAATTCTTATATGTGATGATGAGCCAGATATTGTATCAGCTCTAAAAATCTATTTGGAAAGTGAAGGGTTTCAGGTTGTTAGCGCAGGAAATGGAAAAGAGGCTATAGATGCCATGAAAGAACAGGCTGATATCAAGCTTATCCTTATGGATGTAATGATGCCGGTAATGGATGGTATAGCTGCAATGGCAGAAATCAGGACATTTTCCAATGTGCCAATCATCATGCTTACTGCAAAAAGTGAGGATGCAGATAAGGTGATGGGGCTTACTATAGGTGCTGATGATTATGTAACAAAGCCTTTTAATCCAGTGGAGCTAATGGCACGGGTTAAATCTCAGATTAGAAGATACACACTTCTTGGAGCATCTACAGGTAAGGTGGAAGAAGATGGCAGTGTGCTTGCTATCGGTGGCATCGAGCTTAATGATAAGTCCAAGGAAGTAACTCTTGACGGAGAGCTTGTTAATCTTACACCACTTGAGTTTGATATTTTAAAGCTTCTTATGACACATAAGGGTGAAGTTCTCTCACCACGTGACATTTACGAGAAGGTCTGGAATGATACAGTGATTGGTGCAGAAAGCACAGTGGCTGTTCACATCAGACATCTCAGAGAAAAATTAGAATACGACAGTGCCAATCCAAGATACCTAAAGGCAGTCTGGGGGCACGGGTACAAGATTGATGATTGATTCATCAGGAGGATGATATGAAAATATTTTATAATAATCTCAGTAAGATTTTACTTGGTATAGGATGTTCTATATTTGCATTTATCAGTGTGATATCACTACTGGTTTGTGCATTCTTTCAAAGCTTGGGCTTGTATTCAAACAGGAAGGATGAATTTTATGATAGCGTAAACCAAATGGCAGGAAATGGATATGCTGCTTTAGCATTATCTGATTACAAAGATGACTTTAACAAAGATAAGCTAAAGGATATGAACTGCTATTATGGAATCATAAAGGGAGTTTATAACGAAAATACGAATTTAGATGATGAGTCCATTTATGAATATAAGAATTTTGGTAAGAACGTAGTACCGGATAATGCTTATGTAAGAACTTTTCATATTAGTGAGGACACAGAGTTTGTATTAAGTGATAAATTCTTTGATTTATGGTCAGGCAATCAGATAGTTGATAGCTATAATGAAGTCTATAATACATATCAGATTGATGGCATTGGCTATGATTCTATTGGTCAGAAGGCGTATGTTTATAGCAATGGTAAATTCTATGGGGTAAATGATGAATATTACTATTGTGGAGTAGATGGGTTAGATGAGGAATCAGGTAATGATGATTTAAATTCAGCAGCTAATATTGTTTATAAGAAAATATGGGAAAATAATGTGCCTGAGGCAGTTACTGATTCTTCAAATAAAGAAGATGAGACAACCTATGTGATAGAGGATGAACAGGCTTCGGATGAGAATAATGATGCTGAAGAAACTACAGTTGATTACCTTCCTTCTGAACAGTTAACTCAAGATACAAGTAGGAGCGGTCAGGATTATCTATATATAGATGATATGGCATTTGGTACTTTAGAGGATGTTAATTCTAAGTATGTTTTTGAGATATATACAGATGAGGGCGAGAGCGCTATGATATCTGGCAAATATGTGGCAGATTTCTCACCTATGCATGACTCCCTATCTGAGATTGTAGATGCAAACGCTTCATTTGATAGTGTATCGGAATTTGGAGTATATGAATCTAGCTCTGATACTGTGGCGTATACTTTTGTATGCTTCCCTAAGACACCATACAATGGTAATGTTGATTTTTATGGTCAGGCCAAATGGTTTATAGGCTTTGCTGAGGATATGAAATTCGTATTTCCGATAGTGGCATTTTTAGCATTTGTGCTTTCAATTGTTTGCTACGTACTGTTTATGTGTGCCGCAGGACATCAGAAAAATTCTTCTGAAATTAAGGCAGGCTGGATAGGATGGATGTGTACTGATGCAGCATTTTGGCTGTTTTTAATCTTTGAATATATCATATTTGCAATTATATATAGCTGTTCTTCTTATATGAGAGATTGCAATCTTTCTATAGGAATGACAATTGCTGTGCTTGGAATATTTGCGGCTGTTATGATGACTATAGGGCTTATGTGGTCTGCAAACTTAGCGGTAAATGTGAAGCTACATCGATTCTTCAAGCATTCATTTGCAGCTCGTATTATAAAATGGCTTAAAAGTAAGCTTGTAATCATTCATCAGGAATCAATAAAGGTAAGAAAGAATATCAAATGGAGCAGAAGAATATGGGCTATCTTTATCGTAATTACGATAATTGAGTATTTTGTTGTCATGACTTCAATAGATACTACTGGTATAGCTCCTTTCTGGGCAATTGAAAAGATTGCATTTGCAGTAGTATTGCACAAGCTTTTGGTTAGCTATGCAAGAATCAAAGAAACAGCCACATCACTTGCGGCAGGGGACTTATCTGCCAAGGTAGAGCTTAATGGAATGCCACTATTTATGGCGGAGCATGCCATGGCAATGAATCAGATTCAGGAAGGAATCAATGTAGCATTAGAGGAGCGAACCAAAAGTGAGAGAATGAAGACAGAGCTTATTACAAATGTTTCACACGATATAAAAACACCTCTTACATCTATAATCAATTATGTGGATTTGCTTAGCAAAGAGAAGCTTGATAATAAAAAGGCTATGGAATATCTTGAGGTGCTAAGCCGCCAGTCAGCCCGCCTTAAAAAGCTTATAGAGGATTTGATTGAGGCATCTAAGGCATCTACTGGAAATATCAAATTTACAATTGAGCGCATTAATGCAGGGGTACTATTAAATCAGTCTATAGGTGAGTTTTCTGAAAGACTTGAAGCTGGCAATGTTACTGTTGTAACAGATTTTCCATCAGAGGAAATTTATTTGATGGCAGACAATCGTTACCTTTGGAGAGTCTTCGATAATCTTATGTCCAATATAGTAAAATATGCGCAAAGCAACACTAGAGCCTATATTGACTTGAAAAGAGAAGATGGCAAGGTTAGATTTGTATTTAGAAATACATCTAAAAACGAGCTTAACATATCTGCAGATGAGCTTATGGAAAGATTTGTCAGAGGAGATAAATCCAGATACACAGATGGCAATGGCCTTGGCCTTTCTATAGCAAAGAGCCTTACAGAATCTATGGGAGGAGCTATGAGGCTTGAGATTGATGGAGATTTGTTTAAAGCTATAGTGGAATTTGATGAGGTTACTAAGGCAGAATAATTTTGTGAACTTTACTATTAATTTGTGGCATTACTTCTCCGATATATGATTTAGCAAATGATGTAAGGAGGGTTTTGATGAGTACGATACATAATTCAATGGAATATTATCAGAGTAATCAAGGCTTGCTTTCGATGCTAAACAGTAAAAAGAGTGGTAATGCCCTTATTGACCAAATCATTTCTAACAATGATTTGAAATTCCAGCGAAAGATGGAATCTATGGGGCTTTCAGCTGATGGTTCCAACAGCAAATACAAAAATGTAGATAAGGCTGCAAATAATCTTTTAGATGCTTTAGAAAAGCTTGATGATAAATCCTTGTATGAAGCTGAAGCAGGGAAAGAATATGATAACACTGGACTTTTGAAAGGCGTTAGCAACTTCGTAACTGCCTACAACAGTGCCATAACAAACTTAACTAAATGCGGTGGGGCTTTAAATAACAGCTTTAAGACTGAGTTTGAAGAAGCTTTTAAAGCTAAAAAGGATGAGTTCGCAAATATTGGAATTACTATGAGTTCTGATAATAAACTGGTGATAGATCAAGATAAGCTTTCTGCCGCGAAGCCTGAAGATATAAAGGCGCTGCTTGGAAGCTCATCTAGCTATTATAAAAATATAGCAAGCGCTGTCAGCTCAATAGACACAATCATTAACAAGGCTCTTGCAATGGGCTCTGGTAATTACAATGCCAAGGGGTTGATGATTTAAAATTTTAATATGTAAGGATAGTTTAAGGTTCATGGATGATATGCCATGAACCTTTTTGTGTAAGTAGGAGAACGCTATGCAGATATCTTTTAACCTGGGAACAATATCATTTAATGATGGTCATGCTACTGGACAATCTGTATCTAATCAGCTTTCTGATGTAGTTAGAGGTCTAAGGGAACAGGCATCAAAATCTGAAAAACAGGATGATTCTAAAATGATGGAGAAAATCCAGGCAAAGATCAAAAGTGGAAAGCGGCTAACATCTAAGGAAGAAACATATCTTAAGGAACATAATCCTGAACTTTATCAGCAATATGTACGGATTAGAAAGATGGCAGAGGCATTAGAACAACAATTGAAGAATGCCAATTCCAAAGAAGAAGTGAATGATATTATCTTTAAGTCTATTAATGGTGTTTCGGATAAAGACCCATTTAAGGCAGCCATAGTTGCGGCAATGGATGAGGTAATAAAGGAATTCAAAAAGTCAGATGGCTATAAAAATCTTCCTGATAAAAAGGAGGATGCGACTGAGGATAAAATAAAGACAAAAAAGAGGGCAAAGGATGAGGATGACAAAGGTATTTTAGGTAATGGAAATGATGAAGACGACGATTTTGATGTTATGTCATGGACTCCATTGCAGGAAGTGATAGATGCAATGCCAAGTTTTAATATTATGTCGTGATACTATAAATAAGAATAACATTAAAAAAGGAGTCTGAGAGCTATGCTATTTGGTAAAAAAAGCTGCGGATATGCGTCTGCTTTTAAGAGAAAGTGAAAGCACTCATAACTATTTGCAGCTTTTAATAGATTACAAAAAAGAAGGAGGTGCTGCCCTTGCAAAAATTAGAGAGAAGCAGGTAGATGGTATTGTTTAACCCGCTTGGACCCTTTGGGGAAGTGAGGCAGTTTTGATTGACAGAGAAACTGCGGAAAGGTTTTTTATGGCAGATTTTTTAACAGAAAATAGCATGCTGCTATCAAGCAGCTTTGCAAGTAGTAGCTTTTATTTTTCAAATTTAACTGGTGGCAGTGATTTTGACAGTGTAATGAAGGCTTCTACAGATGAAAAACTAAATATGAATGAATTGGCTGGTGCATCTACAAACAATGCTGACGCTTATACGCGTATAGTATCTGCTACCGTAATGAGCAGCCAAATGATGGCTCAGACAGGAGCTGATGGAAGAGTAGCATATTCATATCAGGGTTTGATGCAAAAATTTGAAATACGTATAGACGTTAATGGGGAAGATAGAACATATACAGCAGTGGGAACTGATAAGGATGGAAACCCATTTTCAAAGGAGATAGATCCATATAATGTAGACCCAACGGATGCAGATTTCACAGAGTTTGCTGCACTTTGCAGCTATATATGTGAGACAGAAAATATTGCGGATAAGGCCATGAATTTTGTTAGTGAAATAGCTGATACTGATATTTTCAAGCAGATGGATTATCTTTCTGCATTCTCTGCAAATATTAGCAAATATGAAATGATGGGATTTAGCAATCTTACAGCCGAAAGCTTAATGCCTCATATCAACAGACTTATGGAAGTGTTGATGAATTCTGGTATGTCTGGAAGCGTTGGTTCTGTTTCAACTTTGGATTTTGAATACAATAAATCAGGGGTTACAGAAAAGGTAGATGAAGCGGAATCGGTAGATGATGAACGAACAATAGACCTTGGTATGGGCTTTTTGCTAACACCAGGCTCAGGAGTTGGAATGACTGCAAGGCAGATAATAAATCCTGACTCAGAGGATTTGATTGTAAGAGTCAAATTATCAGGCGGCAAGGAATATGATGTAAATCTAAATGAAGTTGACCCTAGAAATGCAACAGCAATAGAGATGTTTGCATATTGTCAGTATGCAGATTCAATAGGGGCAGGTGTTGCTAATACTCATTTTGGCAGTTGGAGTGCTTTGAAAAGCATGATGGATCCTCTAGGCGGGATGGAGTGTAAATCAATTGATGAAGCTGTTAGTAAAAAACTTGATTGGACAAAGAATGTATCAGAATCGGACTATAAGTTTGTGAATCAAACAACTGGGGAGGCATTAACAGCGGAAGACGTTATAAAGATGTTAATGGAGACTTATCAAAAAATAGACCACAGCGACGTGGAAGACTGGCGTAAGATTTCTGATGAAGAATGGGAAAAGCTTTTAGCAAAGGAGATATGACTATTAAGGGCAGGTTGTCAATTTCAAGAACTGATTGATGACCTGCCGTATTAATAAGAGATTATCTTGTTACATTTTTAAGTGAATTAATAAAGATGGAAGATTTCACTTAAAAACTGGAAAGTGAGTTAAGTGTGAATAATAAAAAAATAAATTCACTTAAGTAAAGGTAAATAATTTTAATCAAAGTTAAGTGTATGTGGATATATGAGAATTTCACTTAAGTACCTATTAAGTGAAATTAGGGAAACGAGATATTCACTTAACTGAGGTGAAAATCGTGGTGAAAAAGTTAAGTGGAAAAAAATTTCATGGGAGAAAAACTTAATAGGGAAAGAGGATTTTAAGTGAATCTCAGAAAAATGAATTTTCACTTAAAGAGAAGAAAAAAATTGTTAAGTGAAAAAAGAATTTATAATAAATAAACTTAATTCCTGAATAATGCACCTCAGAATAATGCAAATGGTGATAAATGGAGGACTGTCGGTCTCTGTAAAAGTGATGTTTTTCAAGAATCTATAGATTTATAAGTGCATATTCTTTAAAATAGTTATTATGAAACTAGTTAAACAGGCAAGAAAAGGAGAGGCAGTTATGAAAACAGCACTTATTACAGGGGCAACATCAGGTATTGGAATGGAGTTTGCCAGAAGATACGCAGCAAAAGGATATAGGCTAATCATTACAGGACGTAGAACTGATAGAATGGAGCAGCTTAAGGAAGAGTTGGAGGTTCCTGTAGAGATTTACTCTTATGATTTAGGTAAGAAGAAGCAATGCTTTGAATTGTTAGAGGCTATCAAGGATGAAGATATTGATATATTTATAAATAATGCAGGCTTTGGTCTTGCAGGGGCATTTCTTGAAACCGATATAGAAAAAGAAGTTAATATGATAAAGGTTAATGATATGGCCATGCATATTTTGTTCAAAGGGATTCTTCAGAAGATGCATGAGAATGGTCACGGACATATTTTGAATGTAGCATCCTCAGCTGGACTTCTTCCAGCTGGGCCATATATGGCTACATATTATGCAAGCAAGGCATATGTTACAAGCTTAACAAGGGCTGTTGCAATGGAGCTTAAGGAAATGGGAAGCTCGGTAAAGGTAAGTGCTCTATGCCCAGGACCAGTTGATACTGAATTTAATGAAAGAGCGGATGTTGTATTTGCATTAAAGGGAATAAGTGCTAATCAGTGTGTAGATGAGGCTATCAGAGGATTAGACGCTGGAAAGCTAATAATTGTTCCTTCATTTACAATGAAGCTTGCGGCAATCTTTTTACATCTGGTGCCATATCCAATTTTAGTTAAGATTACTGGTCGTCAGCAGAAAAAGAAATTAGGTTAAACGGGAGAATAGAATGAGAATACTAATTACAAATGATGATGGAATTAGTTCTGATGGCATAGTGCGCCTTGCAAGGGCAGCTAAAGAATTTGGGGAAGTGTGGGTAGTAGCACCAGAGAGCCAAAGAAGTGCTGCGAGCCATAGCATCACATTGCATAACACTATAGATATTTATCCTTGCGAGGATTTTCCGATAGATGGTGTGCATGCCTATTATTGCAGTGGTACTCCAGGGGATTGTGTAAGAGTAGGTGGACTTAATGTAATGCCTGCAAAGCCTGACTTAGTACTTTCAGGGATTAACTATGGATATAATGTGGCATCTGATATTCAGTATTCCGCCACATGCGGAGCGGCTTTTGAGGCAGCCTTTCAGGGGTATCATGCCATAGCATTATCTGAGGGCGCCTGTGATTGTCATGAGGTAACTGACAAATATGTAAAACAGATTTTAAAGGAATTAATAGATACACCTCTAGCTCCTGGAATTGTTCACAATGTGAACTTTCCTAGCTGTGCACTGGCTGATTGCAAGGGCATTCTTTATGATAGAAAGATATCAAGAGGAATGTTTTATAAGGACACCTATGATGAGGTGGAAAAGCTTGATAACGGTGGCATACGCTACATGGTAAATGGTCATTATAATGAAGAGAATGAGCCTGGCACAGATTTTAGAGCAATCACCGATAATTATGTATCAGTTGGAATAGTGAATAATATTGGCTATTAGCTGTTGCATTATTCGTAAAAAGGGTTTATCATACAAAAGCAAATTAAATAGGACAGTTCGTTTGTACCATCCTGTCCCTAAACAAAACCAGGACTATTTTTTCTTTATGATTAATTTAGGCTGTAGGTATGTTCTACAGCCTTTTTCTTTGGGGAAATTCACGTCCTGTTCAGGAGGAATTCAATGTATTACTTAACTGCAGAAGCATCCTTTGATGGAGCTCATTTTTTATCAGGCTACGAGGGCAAATGCTCCAATCTTCATGGTCATAGATGGAGGGTGATTTTAAAAATTAAATCATATGAATTGAAGCCTGATGGCCAACAAAGAGGCATGGTTGTAGATTTTGGAGATGTGAAAGCCGCTCTTAAGGAAGAGACAGATTTCTTTGACCATACTTTTATTTACGAAAAGGATACCCTAAAGCCTGCTACTGTAGCAGCCCTTAATGACGAGGGGTTTCTTATGAGAATAGTGGATTTTAGACCTACAGCAGAAAACTTGTCAAAGTATTTTTATGATAGATTCACTGAAAAATATGGATTTGATGTGGCAGAGGTTACTGTCTACGAGACTCCTAATAACATGGCAAGCTACAGCAGTTAGGAGGATGTAATGTCAGTATTTAATGTAGTAGAAAAATTTGTAAGCATAAATGGTGAAGGGCAACATGCAGGAGAGCTGGCGGTTTTTATAAGGCTTAGGGGCTGCAATCTTAAGTGCAGCTATTGTGATACCAGGTGGGCCTGTACTGAAGATGCAAAGGCAGAGGAGATGACGGAGACTGAGATTGTATCTTATGTAATTTCTACAGGTGTGAAACGAGTAACACTTACTGGTGGCGAACCTCTTCTTGCGGATAATGCGATTGATTTGTTAGAGGCATTAGCAGCACATAAGGATATTTTTGTGGAGATAGAGACTAATGGAAGTGTAGATATACATCCATTTACAGAGATTGATAATCCACCAGCGTTTACACTTGATTACAAGCTTAAAGGCTCTGGCGTGGAAAATAGGATGCTTACAGACAATTTTAAATATCTTTCATCAAAGGATACAGTCAAGTTTGTGTGTTCTGATGTTAGTGAGCTTGATAGGGTATGTGAAATAGTTGATAAGTATCGTATATCCGATAAATGCACAGCACTAATCAGCCCTGTATTCGGCAGAATTGAACCAGCTGATATGGTAGATTACCTGATTACGCACAAAAGAAATGACATAAGATTACAGCTTCAGCTTCACAAATTTATTTGGGATCCAAATAAAAGAGGAGTGTAGTAGAAAGGATAGATGATGGCTATTGATAAGGAATTAATTAAAGAAAGTGTTAGAAATATATTAATCGCCCTTGGGGATGATCCAGATAGAGCAGGCCTTAAAGATACTCCTGATAGAGTCGCAAGAATGTACGAGGAAGTTTTTGAAGGAATGAATTATACCAATCAACAGATTGCAGATATGTTCAATAAGACCTTTGATGAGGATTACTATGATGAAAATAATCAGGATTTGGTTGTAGTAAAGGATATAGAGGTGTTCTCTTATTGTGAGCATCACCTGGCTCTTATGTATGACATGAAGGTAAGTGTTGCTTACATTCCAAAGGGCAAGGTGATTGGTCTTTCAAAGATTGCACGTATTGCTGATATGGCAGCCAAGAGGCTGCAGCTTCAGGAACGCATCGGCAATGATATAGCAGAGATTATTCAGCTGGTGACAGGCTCAGAGGATGTGGCTGTATTTATAGAAGCAAGTCACAGTTGTATGACAGCTAGAGGAATTAAGAACGCAGGGGCAAGGACACAGACTCAGACTCTCAGGGGCAGATTTAAAACCGATAGAGATTTAATGGAAAGGATTATGTAATATGAAGGCACTAGTACTTATAAGCGGAGGATTGGACAGCACCACATGTCTGGCTCTTGCAGTAAAAGAATATGGAAATGAAAATGTGGTAGGTCTTTCTATTTTTTATGGACAAAGACATGATAAAGAAATAAAGGCTGCAGATGCAGTTTGCGATTATTACAAGGTGGAGCATATTACCCTTGATTTATCTACAATGTTTCAGTTTAGTGATTGCACACTTCTTAAGCATTCAGAGGGAGAGATTCCAGAGGGGGCTTATGATGAACAGTTAAAGGAGACAGATGGAAAGCCAGTCAGTACTTATGTGCCATTTAGAAATGGATTGTTTCTTTCAAGCGCAGCTGCCATAGCTCTTTCAAAGGGCTGCTCTAAGATATATTATGGCGCTCATGCAGATGATGCTGCAGGAAATGCGTACCCGGATTGCTCCAGTGATTTTAACAACGCCATGAACACTGCAATTTATGAAGGCAGTGGCAAGCAGCTACAAATAGAGGCACCATTCATTGGGCTTAACAAAGCAGGTGTTGTGAAGATGGGACTTGAGGTAAATGTACCTTACGAGCTTACCTGGAGCTGCTACGAGGGCCATGATAAGGCTTGTGGCAGATGCGGTACCTGCATCGATAGAAAAAAGGCTTTTGAATTAAATAAAACAGTTGACCCTATAGAATACGAAGAATAATTTGGAGGATATGAAATGAGCAACAGAAAAGACGAAGGAACACTTACATTACTTGGAAACAAGAATAATAAATACCCAGATAACTACGCACCAGAAATGCTTCAGACATTTTTGAATAAACATCCTGAAAATGATTATTTTGTAAAATTTAACTGCCCTGAATTTACATCACTTTGCCCTATTACAGGTCAGCCTGATTTTGCAAACATAATCATATCCTATGTGCCAGGGGAAAAGATGGTTGAAAGCAAATCCTTAAAGCTGTATTTATTCAGCTTTAGAAACCACGGGGATTTTCATGAGGACTGTGTAAATATCATTATGAAGGATTTAATTAAGCTTATGGACCCTAAGTATATTGAGGTTTGGGGCAAGTTCACTCCAAGAGGAGGAATCTCCATCGACCCATATTGCAACTATGGCAAGCCAGGCACAAAATGGGAGGAGGTAGCAACTCACAGGCTTATCAATCACGATATGTATCCGGAAAAGGTGGATAATAGATAGATTAATATAAAGAATTAAAAACAGGTTTACCAAAATGTGATACTTTGCTATAATCATATTAGTTTTTCTATGATTTTAGGAGGCAGTTATGGCAGAGAATAAGAATTTTGTAATAAATGTAAATGGAGATGGTGGTGTTAACATCTCTGAGGAAGTTGTTGGTATTATTGCAGGCCTTGGCGCTGTAGAGGTTGAGGGTGTTGAATCACTTGCTGGTAATCTTACATCTGACAGCATTTCTAAGGCTGGCGCAGGCAAGCTTGCTAAGGCTATTAAGGTAGTTGATAATGAGCCAGGTAAGATTTCAGTACACATGGCTATCAACATGAAATACGGCTACGAGATTCCTAAGGTATCTGGTATGGTTCAGGAAAAGGTTAAGTCTGCTGTTGAGACTATGACAGGTCTTGAGGTTACAGCTGTTGATATCCGCATCGCAACAGTTAGTGTTGCTGGTACAAACTAGTATACAGTTATTTATTTTTTATGCATATTAATGTATAATTATGGGGTGCTATTTTAGATAGCACCCTATATTAGTCTAAAGTTATAGAAGTTCAGGAGTATTATTTATGAATAGACACGAAATCAGAAAAGAAGTATTCAAGGCTGTATTTATGAATGAGTTTTATGATTCAGAAGAGATGAATCAGGTTATAAACACATTCCTTGATGGAAGAGATAACGCCGAGGAGGAGGATCTTCTTAAGAACAACAAAACAGAAGAGGACGAGGCTTACATCAAGACCAAGGCGGAGGATATTATTTCTAAGCTTACAGAAATCGACGAGATGATTAATAAGTCTGTTGATGGCTGGAAGACTACACGTATGGCTAAGGTAGATTTAACACTTATCAGACTTGCTTTGTATGAGATTAAGTTTGAGAATCTTCCTGTAGGTGTTGCTATTAATGAGGCAGTTTCTCTTGCTGACGAATTTGGAACAGATTCTTCAGCAGGCTTTGTAAATGGAGCTTTAGCTAAATTAGTATAATGAATAAAAATATATATAGTGTATCACAGGTAAATACATATATTGAGCGTATGTTTGCCGATGATTTTATGCTTGGAAACCTTTCACTTAGCGGAGAGGTTTCTAATTGCAAATACAATCATACAGGTCACATTTATTTTACCCTTAAGGATGAAAAGAGTGCCATTAGCTGTGTTATGTTTGCTGGAAAGCGGGCTAAGGGGCTCAAGTTTCCTATGAAAGATGGCGACCAGGTAGTTGTCACGGGCTATGTAGGCATATATGCTGCTACTGGTAGATATCAGGTTTATGCAAGCACTATTGAGCTTGCTGGTGTTGGAGATTTGTACCAAAGGTTTGAGGCGTTGAAGCAGGAGCTTGAAGAAAGCGGAATGTTTGATGCTATGTACAAAAAGCCAATTCCTACACACGCCATGAAGATAGGTATTGTTACAGCATCTACAGGTGCTGCGGTTCACGATATCATACGTGTATCCAAGACCAGGAATCCTTATGTACAGCTAATACTTTATCCAGCACAGGTACAGGGTGAGGGGGCAGCAGCCACTATCGTGGCAGGTATCAATTGCCTTGATTCCATGGGCTTGGATGTAATTATTGTTGGTAGAGGCGGTGGCTCCATTGAAGATCTTTGGGCTTTTAATGAGGAGATAGTTGCAAAAGCAATATTTCACGCTAATACGCCTATTATATCTGCCGTTGGTCATGAGACAGATTTTACCATTGCAGATTTTGTGGCAGATAAAAGGGCAGCTACACCATCACAGGCAGCGGAGCTTGCTAACTTTGTTTATGATGATTTCGCAGGTCGAATAGATAGATATTCAGATAAGCTTAATCGTGCTTTGGATTATAAGCTTTTAAATGCAGCTCAGTTAGTTGAAAACTATAAGCTTCGTCTTAATGCACTTAGGCCTGAGAACAAGCTTAAAGCAAATGAAACTCAACTTAAGCTTTACTTTAAACAGCTACAATCCCTTATGGAGAACAAGCTATCCAGATATGAGAACAGGTTAATTTCTGTTTCAGGTAGGTTGGATGGATTATCGCCTGCTAAGAAGCTTGCTACAGGCTTTGGTTATGTTACAAATGAAGTAGGAAAGAGAATAGATAGCGCAGCTGATTTAGCAATTGGCGAAAGCATGATTGTTAGAATTAAAGACGGCACAATAAAGAGTCAGGTTACTGAAATAGAGTTTACCAAGTAGGAGAACAAATGGAAGAAAACAATACAAAGACTATCGAAGAAAGCTTTGAGGCACTTGAAGAAATAATTACTAAGCTTGAATCCTCAGATATTTCATTGGATGAATCCTTTGCTTTATACAAAAATGGTATGGAAGAGCTAAAGCAGGCAAATGATAAAATAGAACAAACCAAGAAAGCTGTCATGGCTATAAGCAAGGATGGCGGTCTTGAAGTTTTTGAAGAGGAAGAATAAATGGCAACTGATGTTAAAACGAGACTAACTGACAGAGCAGCAGAAGCTGAAAAAATAGTAGTTAAGTATCTTCCTGAAGTATCAGGTATGCAGCGCACTATTTTTGAAGCCATGGAATACAGTATTAAGGCCGGTGGTAAAAGGCTGCGCCCTGTACTTATGAGTGAAACCTTCAAGCTGTTTGGTGGCAAGGGTGAGGCAATTGATTGTTTCATGGCTGCTATCGAAATGATTCACACATATTCCCTTGTCCATGATGATTTACCATCCATGGATAATGATATGCTAAGGCGAGGCAAGCCTACCACACATGCTGTATATGGTGAAGGAATGGGGGTACTTGCTGGAGATGCACTTTTAAATTATGCTTTTGAGACAGCACTTAAATCCTTTAATGTAGAAGGTGCATCTATTGATAGAAATATAAAAGCACTACAGATTTTATCAAAAAAGGCTGGAGTGTTTGGTATGATTGGCGGTCAGGTTGTAGATGTGGAATCTGAAAAGAAGCATGAAACCATGACTGAAGAAAAAATTGATTTTATCTACGAGCTTAAGACAGGGGCACTCATTGAAGCATCAATGGAGATAGGCGCAGTACTTGCTGGGGCATCGGAGGATGAAATAAAGCTTATTGAATCTGTTGCATCTAAGATTGGAATGGCATTTCAGATTCAGGACGATATTCTTGATATCGAGGGAGACGAGGCAGTTCTTGGAAAGCCAATTGGCTCAGATGAACGCAATGAAAAATCAACTTATGTTACATTCAAAGGTATAGAAAAATCTAAAGAAGAGGTGAAACGTCTTACAGATGAGGCAATAGATAATCTTAAGAAGCTTCCATACGAAAATGATTTCCTTATGGATTTACTTCAGTACCTTGTCTACCGAGACAACTAAGTATTATGGTCCTTGATAAGATAAAGCAACCTAATGATATAAAGAACTTATCTGAGGAGGAGATTAAGGCTCTTCCTGCTGAAATACGTGAATTTTTAATTGACCATCTATCTAAGACTGGTGGACACTTGGCTTCTAATCTTGGAACAGTAGAGCTTACAATAGCTCTTCATCTACTTATGGATTTTCCAAATGATAAGCTGATTTGGGATGTAGGTCATCAGGCTTATACCCACAAAATCCTTACAGGAAGAGCTGATGAGTTTGACCATTTGCGTCAATATGGTGGAATCAGCGGTTTCCCTAAGAGAGGGGAAAGTGACTGTGATAGTTTTGATACATGCAATAGCTCCACCTCCCTTTCAGCTGGCTTAGGCTATTGCATGGCTAGGGATTTGGCAGGTGAGGACTATAAGGTGGCTGCTGTTATTGGAGATGGTGCGCTTACTGGTGGTCTTGCTTATGAGGCTCTCAATAATGCATCCAGACTTAATAAGTCTAATTTTTTAATCATTCTTAATGATAACGAAATGTCTATTTCAAAGAATGTAGGTGGTATGTCCACAAATCTTGAAAGACTTCGTACCAGTTCTAAATATGTTGGCTTTAAAAATGATGTGCTTAATTCACTTGAATCTTGGCCAAACGGTGAGAAGCTTATAAGAAAAATTCGCAGTACCAAAAATGGAATTAAATCCTTAATGGTGCCTAATATGGTTTTTGAAGACCTTGGCATCATGTATTTAGGTCCTGTTGATGGTCATAATATCAAGGCTATGCTTGAGACTTTTCGTATGGCTGTTAAGATTAAAGGACCAGTGCTTGTGCATGTAATAACTAAGAAGGGGAATGGCTATCTTCCGGCAGAGCGCCATCCTTCCAGATTCCATGGCACAGATATTTTTGAAATAGAAACAGGACTTCCTAAGCGCAATCCTAATCCAGGATATACAGATGTTTTCTCAACTGTTATGCGCAAGATGGGAGATAGAAATCCAGAGGTGGTTGCAATTACAGCTGCCATGGCAGAGGGGGCAGGCCTAAAGCGATTTAGAAATATGTTCCCTGATAGATTTTTTGATGTAGGTATTGCCGAAGAGCATGCAGTTACTTTTGCTGCAGGCCTGGCATTAGGTGGCAGGGTTCCGGTATTTGCTGTTTATTCTTCATTTTTGCAGCGTGCCTATGACCAGATACTAGAGGATGTCTGCTTACAAAATCTTCATGTGGTATTTGCTATAGACAGAGCTGGTCTTGTTGGGGCAGATGGCAGCACACATCAGGGCGTTTTTGATGTGTCATTTTTAACATCTATGCCTAACATGACTGTTATGGCACCTAAGAATAAATGGGAGCTTTCTGACATGATGAAATATGCTGTGTCAGAGCATAATGGCCCAATAGCCATTAGATATCCTAGAGGTGAAGCATACTGTGGGCTTAAGGAACATAGAGCACCTATAGAGTATGGTAAGGCAGAGGAGATTAAGCCTGGCTCTAAGGTAATGCTCTTTGCACTTGGTTCCATGGTCAAAAAAGCCGAAGAGGTATGTGAGCAGCTTAAGGCACATGGCATAGATGCAGGTATCTGCAATGCCAGATTTGCAAAGCCTCTTGATGAAAGCTACTTAAAGAATATTAAGAAGCAGTATGATTTAATTGTCACAATGGAAGAAAATGTTCTTACAGGTGGCTTTGGTGAGCAGGTACAGGCATTTTTGTATGATAATGATTACAAATGCAAGGTATTAAAGATTGCAGTACCAAATGAATTTGTTCGCCATGGTAGTGTAACACTTTTATTTAAAGAGCTTCACATGGATTCAGAATCCATAACAGAGAGAATTTTAAAAGTATTAGGAAATTAGTATGAAAGAAAGACTTGATGTAGTTTTAGTAGATAGAGGGCTTGCGCCTTCTAGAGAAAAGGCAAAAACAATGATTATGGAAGGCAATGTCTTCGTTAAGGGAAACCGTGAGGACAAAGCTGGCACCAAAATCGATGTGGATGCCCCAATAGAGATTCATGGTCAACAGCTTAAATATGTTAGCCGTGGAGGACTTAAATTAGAAAAAGCTATGACACATTTTAACATAAGCCTTGAGAATAAAGTGTGCATGGATATTGGAGCATCAACCGGAGGCTTTACCGATTGTATGCTTCAAAACGGAGCAACTAAGGTATTTTCCGTAGATGTAGGTTATGGACAGTTTGCCTGGAAGCTTCGTCAGGACCCTAGGGTTGTCTGCATGGAAAAGACTAACATACGTTATGTCACTGTTGATGATATAGGAGAGCAGCTTGATTTTGCATCTGTAGATGTTTCGTTTATCAGCCTTACAAAGGTTTTAGGCCCTGCCAAGGCACTTTTAAAGGATGATGCTGAAATGGTTTGCCTTATTAAGCCTCAATTTGAAGCAGGCAGAGAAAAGGTGGGCAAGAAGGGTGTTGTTAGAGACCCTGCTGTCCATGAGGAAGTAATTAATACAGTAATTGATTTTGTTAGAGAAATAGGTTTTTATGTTTTACACCTTGAGTTTTCACCAATCAAGGGACCAGAAGGTAATATCGAATATCTTATACACATTGCTACTAAGGAAAAACAGGGGGAAGCAATTGATGTGTCTGCTACAGTTAAGATGGCACATAACAGCTTAGACAAATAATGAAAAACTTTTTAATTGTTGCAAGATCTTTTAGTGATTTACATGAAAAATATATTAATATCATCAGAGACTACATTACAGCCCATGGTGGTATGTGCATACTTGATTTAGATACCTGCCCCGATAGCTCTGAAACTCAGGTTACTGTGGCTGATGATATCGAATGTATTATTACTGTTGGTGGTGATGGCACTGTTGTTAGGGTTGCCCAAAATGTTACAAATCGTAAGGTTCCTATAGTTGGTCTTAATTGTGGGCACTTAGGATATTTGTGTGATATGACAGTTGATAATGTAGAGCACTGTCTAGATCAGCTTCTTAGCGACAATTATAAATTAGATGAGCGAATGATGCTTGAGGGTGATTTAAATACAGATCATGAAAATCACTACAGAGCACTTAATGATATAGTGGTAGCTTCTGATGCGGCAGGATTATATGTGCTTAATCTTACTGTTAAGGTTAATGGTATTCAGCTTTATTCTCACAATTGTGACGGGCTGATCGTAGCTACACCTACAGGCTCTACCGCTTATAATCTATCTGCAAATGGACCTATTGTCAGTCCTCATGCAGATTGCATTATACTTACACCTATCAATCCTCACACCCTTAATTCCAGAAGTATTATTCTTGCTTCTACAGATGAGGTAGAGGTGACAGTTAGTGCTCGTCACGAAGAGGATGAGCCTAAGGCTAACATTATTTATGATGGAACCTATCGTCAGACACTAGGAAAAGACAAAGTATTAAAAATATATAAATCTAAATCAACCTCCAATATGGTTATGTTGGAGAATGTTAATTTCCTTGAAAGAATTAGAGCAAGAATGCAGGAGATTTAAATGAAGGTTGAAAGACAAGCTAAAATTTTAGAGTTGATAGTTAAAAACGAAATAGGCACCCAGGAGGAGCTTACAGCCAGGCTTGAAGAAGCAGGCTTTAATGCAACCCAGGCTACTGTTTCGAGAGATATCCGTGAGATGAAGCTTACAAAGATTGCAGATGGTGAAGGTAAGCTTCGCTATGTTGCATATAGGTCTACGGATGATGATATGAATGAGAAATATATCCGCATTTTCTTAGATGGTTTTATTTCTATGGATAATGCTGGTAATATATTGGTTGTTAAAACTGTTTCTGGTATGGCTATGGCTGTGGCGGCAGCACTAGACCACATGGATTTTCCAGAGATAGTTGGTTCTATTGCAGGTGATGACACAATAATGTGTGCCATCAGAAGCTTAGATGACACCGTTTCTTTAATGGGGAAATTAAAGAAGGTTATAGAGAAAAGGTAAGTGCAAGTATCCTTTTATTTTGGTAAGTCGGGCGGAAAAGGAGAATAAAATGCTAGCAAGTTTGCATGTCAAAAACTTGGCCCTTATTGATGAAGAGGAGATAGTGTTTTCAAAGGGGCTCAATATCTTATCCGGTGAAACCGGAGCAGGTAAATCTATTATTTTAGGAGCTCTACATTTAAGTCTTGGAGATAAGGCATCTAAGGATTTTCTTAGAGATGCTGATTCAGAAGCTTTTGTTGAGGCGGTTTTTCTTGTTGATGATGAGGCTACAAAGGAAGCTTTAAGAGAGCTGGATGTTGAACCATACGATGATGAGGTAATAATGAGCCGTCGTATTACAGACACTAGAAGTGTTGGTAAGATTAATGGTGAGCAGGTGCCAGCTGCCAAAATGAAAGAAGTGGGGGCTCTGCTTCTTGATATATATGGTCAGAAGGAACATCAGTCTTTGCTTAATACAAAGCGACACATGGAGCTTTTGGATGAGTATGCTAAGGATGAAATAGGAGACCTTAAGAATCAGGTATCTGCAGGCTATAAGCAGTACAAAGCACTGAAAGCGGAGCTTGAGGATGCTAAGAAGAGTGATATATCTAAGGAGCGAGAGATTGTTCTTCTTGAACATGAAATAAATGAGATTGAATCTGCTAATTTAAGACCAGGGGAGGATGAAGAGTTAGAGGATGAATATAAGCGTCTTTCTAATTTTAGCCGCACTATGGAATATTTTGGCAGAGCACATGAAGCCATGGCAGGAGATGGTGGGGTTTCTGATGCTATAAGCTCTGCTATATCGGATATACGATACATTGAGTCCATAGATGATAGAGCATCAGAGTTTTTATCTATGCTTAATGATGCAGATAGCATAATATCTGATTTTAATAGAGAGTTGTCTAGCTATATGGCTGATGCTTCCTTTGACGCAGGCAGATTTAATGAAGTGGAGCTTAGACTTAACGAAATCAATCGTCTAAAGGACAAATATGGCGCCACTATTGAGATTATTTTAGAAGAGCTTGCTGACCGTCAGGAAAAGAAAGCAAAATACGAATCCTTTGACGAATATTTAAGTGAGCTTAAGGCTAATGTAGATAAGGCTACAAAGGAGCTTGAAAATCTTTGCTGTAAGCTTTCTGATATTAGAAAGAAAAAAGCTAAAGAGCTTTCTGAAAAAATGAAGGAAGCAATGAGTGATTTAAACTTCCTTAACAGCGAGTTTGATGTAGAGCTAAAAAGATTAGACTATTTTACTGCAGATGGTTTTGATGAAGGTGAATTTGTAATTTGTACCAATCCTGGTGAGCCACTTAGACCTCTTAAGGACATTGCATCAGGTGGTGAAATGAGCCGTATTATGCTTGCTATAAAGACGGTTCTTGCTTCAAAGGGTGGTATTGATACACTTATTTTTGATGAAATAGATGCAGGTATTTCTGGAAGAACGGCTCAGGCTGTTTCTGAAAAGCTCTCTACTGTTGCAGATAGTCATCAGGTTATATGTATTACACACTTACCTCAAATTGCAGCTATGGCTGATACACATTTCTTAATTGAAAAAAGCGTAGCTAACGGTCATACTATTTCTGGAATTAAGAAGCTTTATGATGATGAAACTGCCTACGAGCTTGCAAGAATGCTTGGGGGTAGTGCAATCACAGAGGCAGTGCTTACAAATGCAAAAGAAATGTTAGAGTTAGCAAAAAAGTATAAAAATCAATCTTGACTATTTTTATAACACCTGTTATATTTATATCCGCATGGAAACATGCGGATTCTTTTTCGTCGTTATTTTTCCAATAAGCCTATTTATTATTATGGCAAATGAACAATTTAATAATGTTAAGGACTATATAGTTTACAAGGTGATTAATCATGATAGGAATAAGGAGCTTCTATCCACTGTGCCTTATGTTAATTACTTAGATCTTGCTATTGTGTTCTACCGTATTATTCCTGAGACTGTGGATAGTAAAGAAAAGAAAGCAGTGCTTATTACAAATGCTCAGGCTAAATTATGGGAAACTAATCCATCGGATCTTATGCTTGCTGCAAGTGATAATACTCAAAGAATTATGGGTGTTAAAATTAGAGGAATTTTTTCTACAATCAAGGAATATATGGGGGATTTCAGCCTGTTTGAGATTAGTAAGAAGGAGGAGAGCGAGATACCTTTGTATGTTGTAAGTAATAGCATAAGCTATTATGGAGCAGCGGTATTGTTATATAAGGATTTGTTGAAGGCTATTGCAGCAAAGCTTAAGTCGGACATATATATTATTCCATGCTCAATACATGAGATAATCGTTGTAAAATCAATAAAAGGTTGCGAGATTGATACTGCAAGCCTTAGAGAAATGATTGATCATGTTAACAGAACAAATATCCCTGAGGATGAGGTATTATCTAGCAACCTTTATTATTATTCTAAAGAAACTAATGTGTTAAGCTATGCTAATTAGTAAGCTTTAAGCTTTTTCCACAGTGTGGTGGTGTAATCTAATGTTTTATCATCGTAGGCAGAGTAGATGTCACACCTAGAAAGTGTTTCCTTGGTAGGAAATACTGTTTCATCGGCAAGTGTTTCATCATCCATGCCTGCTGCAACAGTTAGGTTGGGGGTAGCATACCAAACATATTCAAAGTTTTGGGTAGCTGCCTCTTCCTCACACATGAAATCTATCCATTTCATGGCAGCATCATAATGTTTACAGGTGCGAGGTACAAACCATGAATCAACCCATAGATTGCCACCTTCCTTAGGAACTACGTATGCAAGCTTGTCATTATATTCCATGCCCATAGCGGCTTCGCCAGAATAGCAGACAGCCATAGCTGCGTCTTCGGAAACCATACATTCGTATGTTTCATCCATAAGATATGCGTATACATACTTCTTTTCATCACAGAGCATGTCGAACGCTTTGTCTAACTGGGCTGTATCTGTAGTGTTGATATCATATCCT
Organism: Pseudobutyrivibrio sp.; assembly: GCF_017471675.1. Classification (GTDB taxonomy): domain Bacteria; phylum Bacillota; class Clostridia; order Lachnospirales; family Lachnospiraceae; genus Pseudobutyrivibrio. The sequence goes on along the minus strand of NZ_JAFUSK010000037.1, from coordinate 12,393 downwards.
AACATTTTAAGTGGAACCATGAATGCATCTCTTTGAGAGTTAATCATTACGATTTGATTTTTGTATTCAGGATTCCATAGACAGTTCCAGGAGCTTACAGTTTCTTCATCCACCTTTTCAGTATTATAGAGAATTCCCACAGTACCATAGAAGTAAGGAACTGTATACTTGTGATTAGGATCAAAAGAGGCAGAGGCTTCTATAATTGCAGGGTCGACATTTTTATAATTCTGTAATGAATTGTAATCAATTGGAATTAGCTCACCTTCTTTTCGAAGGGTTTCTATCATGTAATCTGAGGTGCAGATAACATCGTAATTAATTGAGCCAGCTTTGTATTTAGCATACATATCTTCAACTGATTCATACTCTTCGTATTTAACGGTGATACCTGTTTCTTTTTGGAAGCGTTTGAGTACATCTGCTTCAATATATTTGCCGTAGTTCAATACTACCAAAGTATCGGCACTTTCTGCATCATTACCGCAGGCTGTGAATGAAAAGCAGCTTGTAAGAGTAAGACAAAAAATGCTGATTAATGAATATAATTTCTTTTTCATTATCTTACAACCTCCTTCTTGTTCATTCCCTTAAAGTTTGTTGCAATAAGCATAATGAATGCAAGCAAAAACAAAAGAGTAGAAAGAGCATAAAGCTCTGGCTGAATTCCCTTTCTCAACTCTGTATAAAGCATAGTGGAGAGGGTGTTTACACCGGCACCCTTGGTGAAATATGTGATGGTAAAATCATCAAGTGACATAGTAAATGCCATCAAAAATCCTGATAAAACGCCAGGGAATATCTCAGGAAGGATAACCTTGTAAAAGGCATAAGCTGGTGATGCCCCTAAATCCATGGCTGCCTCTATACAGGCGTCTGACATAGATTGAAGACGTGGTAGCACATTAAATATTACATAAGGCACTGAAAATGCTATATGAGCCAAAACTACAGAAAATTCTCCTAGGGAAGTAAATCTGGTAAAAAGAAGCATTAGAGAAATACCTGTAACAATATCCGCATTTAAAAGCGGTATATTAGTGGCACCAAGCATAATGGCAGCATGATGCTTTTTCATGCGGTTAATACCAATGGCAGCAGATGTACCTAGAATAGTTGCAAGTATACTTGAACTAAGAGTGATACGAAGGGTTGTAAAAAGGGCATCCATAATAGTATCGTTGCTAGGCAGATTCAGGTACCATTGAAGTGTGAAGCCGCCCCAAACAGTACGTGACATAGAATTATTAAAGGATAAAACTATAAGCACCAGGATTGGAGCATACAAAAACAAAAATATTAAGCCAAGGTAAGTATAAGAGGCGCCTTTTTTAAATTTTTTCATATAAGCATACCTCCATTTTCAGAATCATCCACCTTATTCATAATGCTCATTGAAGCAAGGACGAATAGCATAAGTATAATTGAAAGGCCTGAGCCTAAGTTCCAGTTTCTGGCAAGTGTAAATTCCTGCTCAATAACATTACCAATAAGAAGTACCTTACCTCCTCCAAGCAGGTTAGATACAACAAAGGATGAAAGTGCAGGCACAAATACCATAATAATGCCAGAAATAATACCGTCCTTAGAAAGTGGAAGAGTAATCTTAAAAAAGGTGTTAAGCCAGCTTGAACCTAAGTCAGAGGCTGCTTCTATAACCTCATCGTTAATCTTTGACAAGGAATTGTAGATTGGCAAAATCATATAAGGTAAAAAATCATAAACCATACCAAGTATAACAGCAGCCTTTGTATACAGAATATGAATGGTAGGAAGACCAAGTGCTGAAAGTATACTGTTAAGGATTCCGTTATTTGATAATATGTTCTGCCAGGCAAGTATTCGAAGCATAAAATTCATCCACATTGGAAGGATGAATAAAAATACAATAAAACCCTTGTTGGAAATCTTAAGGTTGTGCAAAATCAAGGCAACAGGGTAGGCTAAAATAAGGCATATAATGGTTGTAATAAGTGCAATCTGAATAGACAGACCAAGTGATTTTAGGTGGACTGGGTCTGTAATTGCAATTAAATTGGAAAGTGTAAAGCTTCCGTCACCTGTATTAATTGCATATCCAAGGATATAAAATAATGGAAGGATAGTACAAATTAATACCCAAATGGCATATGGCATAGCCAGGAAGCTGGTGCGAAGCCTATTAATCATTCTCCTTCATTACCTCCTCGTCCTCAGATTCAGGCTTGTTCATAATCTGAATGTTGAATGGGATAACATTCAAGGATACATGCTGACCAACTTCAAAGTACTTGGTTGTATGTACAAGCCATTCGTACTGTCCGCATTGAACATCTAATTCGTAGTGTACTCCCTTAAATAGACAATCAGTGATAACTCCATCCATGAAGCCTTTACCTGGTTCGCCAAGCTCAACGTCCTCTGGACGGATAACTACATCTACAGGCTTCATAGTACCAAAGCCCTTATCAACGCAAGGAACCTGAACACCAAGAAATGAAACAAGCTCATCCTTAATCATGATTCCTTCTATAATATTGCTCTCACCAATGAAATCAGCAACGAAGGCGTTTTCAGGCTCGTTATATATATCCTCAGGAGTTCCAATCTGCTGGATGTAGCCCTGGTTCATAACAACTATAGTATCAGACATAGTAAGAGCTTCTTCCTGGTCATGGGTTACATATATAAATGTAATGCCAAGCTCCTGCTTAATCTTCATAAGCTCGTACTGCATGCTTTGACGGAGCTTTAAATCAAGAGCACCTAGAGGCTCATCTAAAAGAAGAACCTTTGGTTCGTTAACAATAGCTCTTGCAATGGCTATACGCTGTTGCTGTCCACCGGAAAGTGAATCGATGGAACGTTTTTCAAAGCCGTCAAGGTTAACAAGCTTAAGGGCGTATTTTATTTTGTCATCAATATATTCTTTGGATTTCTTTTGAATCTTTAATCCAAAGGCGATATTTTCTGCAATTGTCATGTGTGGGAATAAAGCGTACTTTTGAAATACCGTATTGATTGGACGAAGATTGGCAGGTAGAGCAGTGATGTCGTTTCCGTTAAGATAGATTTTACCTGAATCAGGCTTTTCGAAGCCTCCTAATAATCTAAGTGTAGTTGTTTTGCCACAGCCTGATGGACCAAGTAAGGTCACAAATGAATTTTCCTTAACATACAGGTTTAGTTCATCTAGAACCAGCTGCTTGCCGTAGCTTTTTGAAACGTGGTCGTATTGAATAAATTCCAAAAGATTTTCCTCCTATATATAAAAAGAGCTCCGAATCAGACTCGAACTGACGACCCCCTCATTACGAGTGAGGTGCTCTACCAACTGAGCTATCGGAGCTAACCATAGAAATATTAATATATTAAAAGAAAAAAATCAACGAAATTGTTGAGAAAAAACAGGGTTTTTATTATAATGACACTTGTACGAAAAAAGATAACCTTTAGGAGAATATATAATGGAAGCAAAGAAGAAAAATACAGCATCAATTAATTTAGGGAAGTTTTTTTCCAAGGATAATCTTCCTCTATTATCACTTATATTTGTAGGCATTTTTGCAATTGTTGCAATCGTAATTTCCATAGTGGCATTTTCAATTAATCCTGTTATTGCCTGTGTGATGGTTATTCTTGAGGCAGCACTTGCAGCTACACTTAACAGAATCCCACTTTGGATTCATGGGCTTGTTTTTATTGCTCAGATTGTATGTGGCATAATGGCATCTCAGGTACCATTTATGATTTTTATGGTGTTTATTTATGTGTTTGCAACAGCATTTTTGTATATTTGGGCTAATAGATAATGAATAAGATTAACTATCAAAAGGAATTAGATAAATTAATAATTAAATTTACTGAAGAAGGCCAAGTGCCTTCTTTATTGTTACATAGCTGTTGTGCTCCATGCTCCAGCTACTGTATTGAATATTTAAGTCAGTTTTTTTATGTTACAGTATTTTACTATAATCCTAATATTTATCCTGATGAAGAATATTACCACAGAGTTAAGGAACAGCAGCGTTTTATTAAGGAATTTCCTACTAAGTATCCAGTTAAATTCATAGAAGGAGATTATGATAAAAGCAGCTTCTATGAAATAGCTAAAGGTCTTGAAAAGGAGCCTGAAAAGGGGAAACGCTGCCATAGATGCTATGATCTTAGATTAAGACGTACAGCAGAAGTTGCTAAAGAAAAAGGGTTTGACTTTTTTTCTACAACACTTACAATATCACCAATGAAAGATTCTCAGGTGCTTAACGAAATAGGCGATTCTATAGGAAAAGAGCTAGGGATTAATTGGCTTTATAGCGATTTTAAAAAGAGAGAAGGCTACAAGAGAAGTACTGAGATATCTAAAGAATATGATATGTACAGGCAGGACTATTGCGGCTGTGTGTATTCATATAATGAAAGGCAACTACAAAAACAGGCAACAAAGATGGAGGATTAGTTATGGCACAATTGTGGGGCGGTAGATTTACCAAATCTACAGACCAGATGGTTTATGATTTTAACGCTTCTATTAACTTTGACAAGAAGCTTTTTGAGCAGGATGTTAGAGGCAGCAGAGCTCATGTTAGAATGCTTGCAGCCGTAGGTGTTATCACTGAAGAAGAAAGGGATGAAATCCTTAAGGGGCTTGATAGTATCGAGACAGATGTTAATGACGGCACTCTTAAAATCACTTCTGAGTACGAGGACGTTCATAGTTTTGTAGAGGCAAATCTTATAGATAGAATTGGTGATGCCGGTAAAAAGCTTCACACAGGTCGTTCTAGAAATGACCAGGTGGCTCTTGATATGAAGCTTTACACCAGAGACCAGGTTGTTTCTACAGCTAAGGCACTTGAACATTTACTTACTACAATTGTAGGCATAATGGAGGAGAATATCGACACAATTATGCCAGGCTTTACCCATTTGCAGAAAGCGCAGCCTATAACTGTTGCCCACCACATGGGTGCATATTTTGAAATGTTTAAAAGGGATATTGTTCGTCTTTCAAATATAAAGGTGTCTATGTGGTCTTGTCCCCTTGGGTCTGGTGCTCTTGCTGGTACTACATACCCTTTAGACAGGTATATGACAGCAGATTTGCTTGAATTTGAGGGACCTACATTAAATTCAATGGATGGTGTTTCTGACAGAGACTATCTTATTGAATTCTTATCTGCTCTTTCTATTATTCAGATGCATCTTTCCCGTTTTTCAGAGGAAGTGATTATCTGGAATAGCAATGAATACAGATATGTTGAGATTGATGATGCATATTCTACAGGCTCATCTATCATGCCACAGAAGAAAAATCCTGATATAGCAGAGCTCGTACGAGGTAAGACAGGTAGAGTATATGGTGCACTTATGTCCCTTCTTACTACAATGAAGGGTATTCCACTTGCATATAACAAGGATATGCAGGAGGATAAGGAACTTTCTTTTGATGCTATGAAAACTGTTCAGGATTCAATTGTACTTTTCGATGGAATGCTTTCAACCATTAAATTCAACAAGGAAAATATGGCTAAATCAGCTAGAAATGGATTTACAAATGCTACTGATGCTGCAGATTATCTTGTTAATCACGGTGTTCCATTTAGAGATGCCCACGGAATTATTGGACAGGTAGTTCTTTATTGCATAGATAAGGGAATTGCCATAGATGATATGTCCCTTTCTGAGCTTAAGGCTATTTCGCCAGTGTTTGAAGAGGATATATATGATGCTATTTCTATGGAGACATGTGTTAATACCAGACTTACTGTAGGAGCACCGGGACATAATGCTATGGAAGAGGAAATTAGCGCATGTAAAGAATTCTTAAGTACTGTTCCAGATATGTTTGAAAATTAAGTTAGTAAATTTGTTTAATTTCTACTTGCATTATTTATGCGATTTGTTTATAATCGTTTCAAATGACGGACAAATGTCCGTGTGACAAAAACAAAAGTGAGGAGATGTTTGAAATGAGCGAGAAATTAAGAGTCGGTATTCTTGGTGGAACTGGTATGGTTGGTCAGAGATTTATTTCTCTACTTGAGAACCATCCTTGGTTTGAGGTTACAACTATTGCAGCCAGCCCACGTTCAGCAGGACAGCGTTATGAAGATGCAGTTGGTGATCGTTGGAAGATGGATACTCCAATGCCAAATGCAGTTAAGGACATCATTGTAAAGAATGTTAACGAGGTTGAGGAAGTCGCAAAAGAAGTTGATTTTGTATTCTCAGCAGTTGATATGTCTAAGGACGAGATTAAAGCTATTGAAGAAGCATACGCTAAGACAGAGACTCCAGTAGTTTCAAACAATTCTGCACATAGATGGACTCCTGATGTTCCTATGGTAGTACCAGAAATTAACCCAGAGCACATGCAGGTTATTGATTTCCAGAAAAAGAGACTTGGTACAACAAGAGGTTTCGTTGCAGTTAAGCCTAACTGTTCAATCCAGTCTTATGCACCAGTACTTACAGCATGGAAAGAGTTTGAGCCTTACGAGGTTGTTGTTACTACATATCAGGCTATTTCAGGTGCTGGTAAGACATTTAAGGATTGGCCTGAAATGGAGCACAATATCATCCCATTTATCTCAGGTGAGGAAGAAAAATCAGAGAAAGAGCCACTTAGAATCTGGGGTAAGATTGAAAACGGCGTAATCGTACCTGCAGATGATGTAAAGATTACAAGCCAGTGTATCCGTGTTCCAGTTCTTAACGGACATACAGCAGCTGTTTTTGTTAAGTTTAAGAAGTCTCCTACAAAGCAGCAGCTTATTGATGCAATTAATAACTTCTCTGGCAAGCCACAGGAGCTACAGCTTCCTAGCGCACCAAAGCAGTTTATTCGTTACATGGAAGAGGATAACAGACCACAGGTAGCCCTCGATGTAGATTACGAGAATGGTATGGGTGTATCTGTAGGACGTATTAGAGAGGATAGCATTTACGACTGGAAGTTTGTTGGATTATCACACAACACTGTTCGTGGTGCTGCTGGTGGTGCTGTTCTTTGCGCTGAGCTTCTTAAGGCACAGGGATATATTACAGCAAAATAATAATTAAAATTTTAATTCCGCATCCTTTGTGATGCGGAATTTTTTTGACAATTTACAAATAAGATAAATTAAATTCAAATAAAATTCTTTTTTAGTGTAGTCTGCTAAAGTGAAATGTGTTATTATATTACACGAATTAGTTAAGTAATGCACAAACTAGGGAGATAGTGATTATGACACACACAAATGAAGTGAAGAAGTTGGATGCTATTTACCAATCTGCAGAAAACAATTTAGTAGTGCTTTACGGCAGGCTTGGTTGTGGCAAGGAAGCGTTGTTAGACGAGTTTACTACCGGTAAATCTTATTTTTACTATCGAAGTCGTCAGTGTTCAGATGCCAAGCAGTTAAAATATTTGGATGATCAGATTTCATCTACATATAATAAAGCTGAAGGCAGTACTAGTTATGAGGCATCCTTTAAGAAGTTTTCATCTAAGGATGGATCAAAGCTTATTGTTATTATTGATGAAGCTCAATATGCAATTAAGAAGACTAATGATTTATTTAGTAGCCTCATTTCTTTAAAGAATAAGAAGCTTTATCCTGGTAAGGTTATGATAGTTGTGGTTAGTTCCTCACTTGTGTGGACTAATAATTGGCTTAACGATCCTGCTTTCGCTTCTAAATCCTATATTGATGAAGCTATAAAAATGGAGAATCATTCATTCCTTGATGTGGTTAGAGCATTCCCTAGCTATAGTGTGGCTCAGTGCGTAAGTACCTATGGAATTATAGGAGGTGTATCTGATTATTTAGATAGATGGAACGCTAAGAAGTCTATTAAGGCTAATGTATGCGAAAATATTCTTTCACCTACAGGATTTTTATATACAGAAGCAGAGGACTATATTGCTTCTGAGCTTAGAGAATTATCCTGCTATGATACTATTCTTGGCTCCATAGCTGCAGGTAATGAAAAGCTTAATGATTTGTTTGAGGATACAGGCTATTCAAGAGCTAAGATTTCTGTTTATATTAAGAATCTTGCAGCCTTTGATGTGGTTGATAAGGTGGTATCCTTTGAAACAGGAGGATGGGACAATACTAAAAAGGGTATATACAGAATTGTAGACCCATACATTAATTTTTGGTTTACATTTGTATATCCACATCTTTCAGAATTGATTTCTTTCACTCCTGAAAGATTTTACGATACATTTATTGCACCAAACCTGGATAAGTATTTGCAAAATTATTTTGTAGATGTATGTAGAGAATACCTACACCTGCTTAATATGGTAGGTCAGCTTCCAATTAAGCTTACAAAGATTGGAACATGGCTTGGTAAGGAAGGAACTATTGATGTAATTGGTCAAAGTGATAACAGAGAGAATGTTGTTGGTATTTGCAATTGGACTGAAAAGTCTATGGGCTATGAATCTTATGAGAAGCTTTTAGAATCTATGAAGCAGGCAAGGATCACAGCAAATACAATTTTCCTTTTCTCAGCTACCAGATTTGACAGCAAGCTTACCCAGCTTTCAAAGGAAAATAAATCTATTGTTCTGGTAGACATGACAGAGCTATAATTGATATAATTGAATAGTTAATAATGATTGAAGCCTTTGCAGTACAATGCAAAGGCTTCGACTTTTGTTAATTTTAAAATTAATTTTTAGGGAGTTTAATGATTTGGGAAAGAGTTTAATTATCACAGAGAAACCATCTGTTGCAAGGGATTTTGCCAGGGTACTAAAGGTTTCTGGCAATCAGAATGGCTTTATAGAGAATAATGAATATGTCATCAGCTGGTGCTACGGTCATTTGGTGCAGATGGTTTATCCTGAAGAATATGATATTAAATACAAAACCTGGAATCTTGAAGATTTGCCATTCTTACCTAAGGATTACAAATACGGCGTTGTGGAATCCGCTAAGGATCAGTATAAGGTAGTTAACGGGCTGCTTCACAGAAAGGATATTGACACTGTTTACTGGGCAGGTGATTCGGGAAAAGAAGGACAGACAATCGAGGAGAATATCAGAAATTACGGTGGTGTTCGTGAAGGCATGACAGAGCTTCGTGTGTGGATTGATTCACAGACTGATGATGAGATTTTGCGTGGTATTAAAGAAGCTAAGCCAATGAGCGATTACGCTAGGCTTGGTGCGTCTGGTATTATGCGTACCATAGAGGATTATAGCCTGGGAATTAATTTTTCCAGAGCATTATCTGTTAAATATGGAAGGCTTATTAATGATGCCGCCGCTACAACCAGCTATTCAGCTATAGCAATAGGTAGAGTTATGACCTGCGTCCTTGGCATGGTTGTAGAAAGAGAACGGGAAATTAGGGGCTTTAATGAGGATCCATTTTTTAAGGTGCTTGGAAAGTTTTCTGATGTAAATTTCCCAGCGGAATGGAAGGCTGTAGAGTCATCTAAGTATTTCGAATCCTCTCTATTATATGGAGATAAGGGGAACGGCTTTAAAGAAAAGGCTAGCGCTGAAAAATTAATTGAAGATTTAACAAACAAGAATGCTACAATTACTGATAAGGATTCAGGTATTTCTAAGAAAAGAGCTCCTTTATTATTTAACTTAGCGGAGCTACAGTCTGAATGTTCAAAGAGATTTAAGATTTCTCCAGCTCAGACACTTGATATTATTCAGGAGCTTTACGAGAAAAAGTACACTACATATCCTCGTACAGATGCTAGAGTACTTACTACAGCTGTTGCTAAGGAGATTAATAAGAATCTTAATAAGCTCCAATCTTACGGCCCAACAGCTAAATATGTACATGAAATACTTGCAGACAGAAAATATATAGGAATTGAGAAGACCAGCTATACAGATGATAGCAAGGTAACTGACCATTATGCTATTATTCCTACAGGTCAGTGTAATGGTATAGAGAATCTTTCCAGTCTTAGTCAAAGGGTTTATGATTTGATAGTACGCAGGTTTCTGTCTATTTTCTATCCACCAGCAGAATATAAAAATGTAAAGATAGAAGTTAAGATAGAATCTGAAAGTTTCTTTGCAGGAGCTAAATTGTTAGTTAAGCCTGGCTATTTAGAAATAGCAGGTTTGCCAAAGAACAAAAATAATGAAGGAACAGATTCAGAAGATGATTCTGAAAACGAAGAAGATGATTTCTCAAAAGAGAAGTTTGTAGAGTTTGTAGAAAGCTGTAACATTGGTGATTCTATTGATGTTAACGGTTTTGAATTAAAGGAGGGTAAGACATCTCCACCTAAGAGATATACTTCAGGTTCTCTGATTCTTGCAATGGAAAATGCAGGAAAGCTTATTGAGGATGAAGAGCTTAGAGAACAGATTAAAACAACTGGAATAGGCACATCTGCAACCAGAGGTGAAATATTAGAAAAGCTTGTAAGAATTGGTTACTTAAATCAGAACAACAAGACTCAGGTAATTACTCCTGAAAAGCTGGGAGAGATGATTTACGAGGTAGTTCTTCTTACAACCCCAAGTCTTCTTAAGCCAGAGCAGACTGCAAACTGGGAAAAGGGCTTAGAGGGAATCATTAATGGAACAGTTGAGTTTGGTGATTATCGTAATGAGCTAGAGGAATACATCCGTACTGAAACCAGGAATATGATAGAGCAGGATTTAACACAGACAATTGCTCTTAATATTAATCAGTTTACAGGTAAGGAATCTAAGGGACTTGCCACCAGAAAGCCACTTGGTATAAAGTGTCCAGCCTGCGGAGGAGAGCTTACAACTACATCATTTGGCTATGGCTGCAGTAACTACACTAACGATGAAATTAAATGTAGATTTAGTATTGGTACTATAGCTGGAGTTGAACTTCCAGAGGAACAATTTAAAAAGCTTATTTTAGAAGGTAAGACAGATTTAATAGAGGGATTTAAGAGCAAATCTAACAAACCATTTAAATCAGTTCTTAAGCTTGGCAAGAATGAAGACGGAGAGTTTAATGTAAGCTTTGACTTCTCTGAAACACCTACAGAATATATAGAAGGAATGAATTGTCCTGTTTGTGGTGGCAGGATTGCGAAAACAGGCTATGGTTTTGCATGTGAGCATCGTTTCCAGGAAGAAAATCAGTGTTATTTTTCTGTTGGAGAAATTGCCTCTAGAAGGCTATCTGAAGATGAACTGAAATCACTTTTGGAAAATGGTATTACAGAAGTCCTTACAGGCTTTAAATCTAAAACCAATCAAAAATTTAGCGCAAGGATTCAGCTTAAGGAAAACGAAGAAGGCAAGAAGGTTCTTAGCTTTAACTTTGATGGAATAGAAGCTGAAAAGCTAGAAGGCTGCAAATGTCCTGATTGTGGAGGAGATATATTAATACGTCCTAGCGGATATGGCTGTGCTAACTTTAATGCCAAAGATGAAAATTCCTGCAAATTTTATATAGGAAAGACTATTGCAGGTAAGAATATTGGAGGAGGAGTTGTCACTGAGCTGCTACTTAATGGTAAGTCAGAAACTATACGTGGATTCAAAGGAAAGTCAGGAAAGAAATTTGATGCAAGGCTTGTTCTTAAGAAAAACGAAGAAACTGGTAGAACTGAGGCACAGTTTGATTTTGATGATGTAGAGCCAAACTATTTAGCTGATGTAGCTTGTCCGGACTGTGGCAGCAAGATTATTAAGACTAATTTTGGCTTTGCCTGTGAAAAGTATTTTGATAGTGACAATAAATGTGGCTTTGTTCTTGGAGAAATAGCATCCAAAAAGCTTACAGATGCTGATGCCAAGGAGCTGTTAACAGAAGGCCATACCAAGACTATCAGGGGCTTTAAAGGAAAATCAGGAAAGAAATTTGATGCCTGTCTGCTTCTTAAAAAGAATGAAGAAACAGGAAAAAGCGAAGTTTCTTTTGATTTTGACAATGTAGAAGCTAAGGATATTAAGGGTGTCTCATGTCCTATTTGTGGGGGCAAGATAGTTGTAACACCATTTGGTTACGGTTGTAGCAATTATAAAAAGGATGATCCTGATAATTCCTGTGGCTTTAACATTGGCCAAATTGCTGGTGTTAAGATTAAGGAAGCACAGGTTAAAGAATTATTAAAAGAAGGTATAACATCTACTATATCTGGCTTTAAATCAAAGAAAGGAACAAAATTTGATGCCAAGCTAGCACTTAACAAGGATGAAAATGGCAAGGTATCTGGAATTAAGTTTGTTTTTGAGGATGAAGAAAAGGTTATGCCAGGTCTTAAGTGCCCTAAATGCGGTGAACCAATTATTAAGAATCATTTTGGGTATCGCTGTAAGAATAATATTAGGGACAATGTGGATAGCTGCAGCTTCTATGTAGGTAAGGTAGCAGGTGTGGATATTCCTGAAGACCAGTTTAAGAAACTTATTCTTGAGAAAAAGACAGATGTTATTACTGGATTTTTGA
>NZ_JAFUSK010000036.1 GCF_017471675.1 Pseudobutyrivibrio sp. | reverse complement strand
GCTGCCTTAGCCATAGCTTCCTTGAAGCACATTGAACCAGCAATGTGGAATGCCATTTCTGATGAATCGACTTCATGGTAAGAACCATCGTAAACGTCTGCTTCTACACCAAGAACAGGGAATCCGCAAAGGATACCAGCCTTAGCTGCTTACTCGATACCCTCACCAACAGATGGGATGTATTCCTTAGGAATAGCACCACCAACTACTGAAGACTTAAATCTGAATGTCTCTTCAGCGTTAGCATCTATTGGAGTAAATCTAACCTTACAGTGACCGTACTGACCACGACCACCTGACTGCTTAGCATATTTGTATTCCTGATCAACAGGCTTTGTAAATGTCTCCTTGTAAGCAACCTGAGGTGCACCAACGTTTGCCTCAACCTTGAACTCTCTAAGAAGACGATCAACAATAATCTCAAGGTGAAGCTCACCCATACCTGCGATAATTGTCTGACCTGTTTCCTGATCAGTGTGCTGACGGAATGTAGGATCCTCTTCAGCAAGCTTAGCAAGAGCCTCGCCCATCTTCTGCTGACCAGCCTTAGTCTTAGGCTCGATAGCAAGCTCGATAACTGGCTCTGGGAATTCCATAGACTCAAGGATAACTGGGTGCTGCTCATCGCAGATTGTATCACCAGTTGTTGTAAACTTAAGACCTACAACAGCTGCGATATCACCAGAGTAAACCTTGTCTAACTCTGTACGCTTGTTAGCGTGCATCTGAAGGATACGACCTACACGTTCCTTCTTATCCTTTGTAGCATTGAGGCAGTATGAACCTGAGTTCAATGTACCTGAATATACACGGATGAAAGCAAGCTTTCCAACAAATGGGTCAGCCATAATCTTAAATGCTAAAGCTGCGAATGGCTCTTCATCTGAAGAGTGCTTCTCAACTGGGTTACCATCTAAGTCTGTACCCTGGATAGCTGGTACGTCTGTAGGAGCTGGCATGAACTCAAGGATAGCATCAAGAAGCTTCTGAACACCCTTGTTTCTATATGCAGATCCACAGCATACTGGGATAGCCTTGCACTCGCAAGTAGCCTTACGAAGTACTGCCTTTAACTCATCGATTGAAGGCTCCTCACCCTCAAGATAAGCCATCATAAGATCATCATCTAACTCACAAATCTTCTCAACAAGCTCTGTGTGATAAAGCTCAGCATCTTCCTTCATATCCTCAGGGATATCTGTGATAGAAATATCATCACCCTTATCATCGTTATAGATGTATGCCTTCATCTCGAAAAGATCGATGATTCCCTTGAAATCATCTTCCTTACCGATTGGAAGCTGAAGAACGATAGCGTTCTTCTTAAGTCTATCACGGATCTGATCAACAGCTCCGTAGAAGTTTGCACCAAGGATATCCATCTTATTGATGAAAGCCATTCTTGGTACGTTATATGTGTCAGCCTGTCTCCAAACATTCTCTGACTGTGGCTCAACGCCACCCTTTGCACAGAAGACACCAACGGCGCCATCAAGTACACGAAGGGAACGCTCAACCTCAACAGTGAAATCTACGTGGCCTGGTGTATCAATGATGTTGATACGGTGCTCTAAAGCACCCTTCTTAGGCTTGCAGTTTTCCTGCTCAGTCCAGTGACATGTTGTAGCAGCTGAAGTGATTGTGATACCACGCTCTGCTTCCTGCTCCATCCAGTCCATGGTTGCAGTTCCTTCATGAGTATCACCGATTTTGTAGTTAACACCAGTATAATAAAGAATACGCTCTGTAAGTGTAGTCTTTCCGGCATCGATATGAGCCATAATACCAATATTTCTGGTACGCTCAAGTGGATATTCTCTTCCTGCCACTGTTTGCCCCTCCTATTAGAATCTGTAATGAGCAAATGCCTTATTAGCTTCTGCCATTCTATGCATTTCTTCTTTTCTCTTAACAGCTGAACCTGTGTTACCAGCTGCATCCATAATCTCGTTAGCAAGACGCTCTTCCATTGTCTTCTCTGTACGTGTACGAGAGAACATTGTGAGCCATCTAAGGCCAAGGGCCTGACGACGATCTGGTCTAACTTCGATAGGTACCTGATATGTAGCACCACCGATACGTCTAGCCTTTACCTCAAGTACAGGCATAACGTTGTTCATAGCTTCTTCGAAAACCTCAAGTGCAGGCTTTCCAGTCTTTTCTGCGACTTTGTCAAATGCACCATATACAATCTTCTGAGCTACGCCCTTCTTACCATCAAGCATGATGTTGTTGATAAGCTTTGTAACTACTTTGCTATTGTATATAGGATCTGCCAAAACGTCTCTCTTTTGAGTATGTCCTTTTCTTGGCACGATACTTCCCTCCTTAACTAAAATTTGTTAGATCAACGGTACTCACATGTATTACTGTGTGTTCGTGCAGTATTTATTCATAAGTAAAATAAAATACAACACTCACCAAAGTTTATGTGATATACAATAAAAATATTAAGCCATTACGCTATTTTACTTAGCGTCCTTAGGTCTCTTAGCGCCGTACTTTGAACGACCCTGCTTACGGTTAGCAACGCCGGCTGTATCAAGTGTACCCCTGATTACGTGATAACGTGTACCTGGTAAATCCTTAACACGACCACCACGAATCAAAACAACGCTATGCTCCTGAAGATTGTGACCTTCGCCTGGAATGTATGATGTTACTTCGATTCCGTTTGAAAGACGAACTCTGGCAATCTTACGAAGAGCTGAGTTAGGCTTCTTAGGTGTAGCTGTCTTAACAGCTGTACATACACCACGCTTCTGTGGAGAAGAAGTGTTAGTAGGCTTCTTCTTAAGAGAGTTATAACCTCTCTGAAGTGCTGGTGCTGTAGACTTCTTAACAGATGTCTGACGACCTTTTCTAACTAGCTGGTTGAATGTTGGCATTCTTTTTTACCTCCTAATTTATTTCTTCGCATGCAAAATTACATAGTTATCCCATTAGCGCATGCTAGAACATTATATTTCCTATATTTCAATATGTCAAGATAAAAAATGTGAAAAAAATGGCCTTAGCACTTCGCCAAGGCCATTCAATATAAACAATTATTATTCTACATCAACAAGATCTTCAGCTGTTTCAGCCTCTGCATCTTCGTTCTCAAGAGCGTCAAGAGCTGCCTGAGCCTCTGCCAACTGATTATCAGTTGAAAGTGGAATGTTAGAGTATCTCTTCATACCTGTACCAGCAGGGATTAAGCGACCGATGATAACGTTCTCTTTAAGTCCGTTAAGTGGATCAATCTTACCCTTGATAGCTGCATCAGTAAGAACCTTAGTTGTCTCCTGGAATGAAGCTGCTGAAAGGAATGAGTTAGTAGCAAGGGCTGCCTTTGTAATACCAAGAAGCTCCTGAGTACCTGTAGCTGGTTCCTTACCTTCTGCTTCCATCTTCTCGTTAGCATCCTCAAAGTCAAGCCAATCAACAAGTGAACCTGGCATGAAGCCTGTATCACCAGCCTCGTCAACTCTGATACGCTTTAACATCTGACGGCAAAGTACTTCGATATGCTTATCGTTGATATCAACACCCTGTAAACGGTAAACACGCTGAACTTCACGGATTAAGTAATCCTGAACAGCTGACTTACCCTTAATAGTAAGGATATCATGTGGGTTTACAGAACCTTCTGTAAGCTCATCACCAGCTTCAAGTTCCTGTCCAGCAAGAACCTTGATACGTGAACCATAAGGAATTAAGTACTTCTCTACATCACCTGTCTCAGAGTTTGTAACAACAACCTCTCTCTTCTTTGTCTTAGAATCCTCTTCAATAGAAACTGTACCAGCAATCTCTGTGATGATAGCAAGTCCCTTAGGCTTTCTAGCCTCGAAAAGCTCCTCGACACGAGGAAGACCCTGTGTAATATCGTTACCAGCAACACCACCAGTATGGAATGTTCTCATAGTAAGCTGTGTACCTGGCTCACCGATAGACTGTGCAGCGATGATACCGATTGCTTCACCAACCTGTACGGCACGACCTGAAGCCATGTTAGCACCATAACACTTAGCACATACACCAACGTGTGAACGGCAGTTAAGTACGTTTCTAATCTTAACCTTTTTAATTGGCTCGCCCTTATCATCAACACCACGCTCAATGATTGCAGCTGCACGCTTAGGTGTAATCATGTGATTAGCCTTAACAATCATTTCGCCGTTAGCATCGTAGATAGAGTAGCAAGAGAATCTACCAGTAATACGATCCTTAAGAGATTCGATCTCTTCACGACCATCCATGAATGCGTATACCCACATACCTGGGATTTCTCTGTCTGTACCAGCAACACAGTCAGACTCACGGATAATAAGCTCCTGAGCAACGTCAACCATTCGACGTGTCAAGTATCCTGAATCGGCTGTACGAAGAGCTGTATCAGAAAGACCCTTACGAGCACCATGAGCTGACATGAAGTACTCAAGTACATCAAGACCCTCACGGAAGTTAGACTTAATAGGAAGCTCGATAGTCTTACCTGTTGTATCAGCCATCAAACCACGCATACCAGCAAGCTGCTTAATCTGCTTATCAGAACCACGGGCACCTGAATCAGCCATCATGAAGATGTTGTTGTACTTATCAAGACCATCAAGAAGGTCTCTTGTAAGCTCATCATCAGTCTCTTTCCATGTATCTACAACTTCACGATAACGTTCTTCCTCTGTAATAAGACCACGCTTGTACTGACGTGTAATCTTATCAACTGTCTCCTCAGCCTGTGCAATAAGCTCTGGCTTCTGAGCAGGAACTGTCATATCTGAAATAGAAACTGTCATGGCAGCGATTGTTGAGTAGTGGTAACCCATTGCCTTGATATCATCAAGAACTTCTGCTGTCTTTGTAGCTCCGTGTGTATTAATAACTTTTTCAAGAATCTGCTTTAACTGCTTCTTACCAACGTGGAAGTCAACCTCTGGTACAAGCTCATTCTCAGGCTTTGTTCTATCTACATAACCAAGATCCTGAGGAATAATCTCGTTAAATAAGAGTCTTCCAAGTGTTGATGAAACATTACCTGTTACTACAGTACCATCAGCCTGCTTCTTAGAAACACGAACTGTAATACGAGCGTGCATTGTAAGAGCCTTGTTCTCATAAGCTAAGATTGCTTCGTTAAGGTTCTTGAAAATCTTACCCTCACCAAGCTCTTCTCTTGAATCGCCTACTGTAGTACCACGCTCCTGTGTAAGATAATAGATACCAAGTACCATATCCTGTGAAGGAACGGCAACAGGACCACCATCTGAAGGCTTAAGTAAGTTGTTAGGAGAGAGAAGCATAAATCTACACTCTGCCTGTGCCTCCTGAGTAAGTGGAAGGTGAACAGCCATCTGGTCACCGTCGAAATCGGCGTTGAAAGCTGTACATACAAGTGGATGAAGCTTGATAGCTCTACCTTCTACAAGGATTGGCTCGAAAGCCTGGATACCTAATCTATGAAGTGTAGGAGCACGGTTAAGCATAACTGGATGCTCTTTAATGACATCTTCAAGGATGTCCCAAACCTCTGGCTCAAACTTCTCTACCATCTTCTTAGCATATTTAATGTTGTGAGCCATTCCATTACCAACAAGCTCCTTCATAACGAAAGGCTTGAATAGCTCAAGTGCCATCTCTTTTGGAAGACCACACTGGTAAATCTTAAGCTCTGGTCCAACGACGATAACTGAACGACCTGAGTAGTCAACACGCTTGCCAAGAAGGTTCTGTCTGAATCGACCAGACTTACCCTTGAGCATGTCTGAAAGTGACTTAAGTGGTCTGTTACCAGGACCTGTAACTGGACGTCCTCTACGACCGTTATCAATAAGAGCATCAACAGCTTCCTGAAGCATACGCTTCTCGTTACGAACGATGATATCAGGAGCTACAAGCTCTAACAGTCTACGAAGACGGTTGTTTCTGTTAATGATACGACGATATAAGTCGTTAAGGTCAGATGTAGCAAAACGGCCACCATCAAGCTGTACCATAGGACGAAGATCTGGTGGAATAACAGGGATAACTGTCATAATCATCCACTCAGGTCTGTTTCCTGACTCACGGAATGCCTCAACAACCTCGAGTCTCTTGATGATACGTGAACGCTTCTGGCCTGTAGCGTTATCTAATTCAATCTGAAGTCTAGTAGCTTCCTCATCAAGGTCAATTGCCTTTAACAGCTCCTGAATAGCTTCAGCACCCATTCCTACCCTGAAGCCGTTACCATACTGCTCTCTAGCTTCCTGGTATTCAGCCTCTGTAAGAACCTGCTTGTACATAAGAGCAGTCTCACCTGCATCAAGTACGATGTATGATGCAAAGTAGAGAACCTTCTCTAATGTCTTTGGTGAAAGATCAAGAATAAGTCCCATACGTGAAGGGATTCCCTTGAAATACCAAATATGTGAAACTGGTGCAGCAAGCTCGATGTGACCCATACGCTCACGACGAACGCTAGCCTTTGTGATTTCAACACCACAACGGTCACAAACTACACCCTTATAACGAATCTTTTTGTACTTTCCGCAGTGACATTCCCAGTCCTTGCTTGGTCCAAAAATCTTTTCGCAGAAAAGACCATCCTTCTCAGGCTTCAGTGTACGATAGTTGATTGTCTCAGGCTTCTTAACCTCGCCACGAGACCACTGTCTGATCTTCTCAGGTGAAGCCAATCCAATCTGTATTGCGTCAAATGCTATTGGTTGATATGTCGCTTCTTTATTCTCTGGCATTTTCTAGCTCCCTTCCTATTTATTCCTCATCAAATTCATCTGCTACGTCATCGAAATCTTCGTCATCTTCTTCGTATGGCATATCATCTTCGTCATCTACAAGATCACCCTCTGAATCGAATTTCTTCTTAGAGAATCCTGCCTGTGCGAATGAATTGTCATCCTCGAAAGCGAAGTTTCTGTCGCTGCCTGCGATGATTGCATTGAGGTCTGTATTTCCATATTCACTAGTCTCCATGAGCTCAACCTCTTCACGGTTTTCATCGAGCACACGTACATCAAGACCAAGTGACTGTAATTCCTTAAGTAATACCTTGAATGACTCAGGGATACCTGGCTCAGGGATGTTCTCACCCTTGATAATAGCTTCGTATGTCTTAACACGACCGATAACATCATCAGACTTCATTGTAAGGATTTCCTGAAGTGTGTATGATGCACCATAAGCCTCGAGGGCCCAAACTTCCATCTCTCCGAAACGCTGACCACCGAACTGTGCTTTACCACCGAGTGGCTGCTGTGTAACAAGAGAGTAAGGACCAGTTGAACGAGCGTGGATCTTATCATCTACAAGGTGGTGTAGCTTGAGGTAGTGCATGTGTCCGATAGTAACTGGACCATCGAATGGCTCACCTGTACGACCATCGCGAAGCTGTACCTTACCATCACGAGAGATTGGAACACCCTTCCAAAGCGCACGGTGTGCACGGTTTGTTGAAAGATAATCCATAACATCCTCACGAAGGACATCAACATACTTATCGAAGAATGTCTCCTCGCCGTCCTTAGCCTCTTCCTTATCAAATGGCATATTTACATAGTCATTTGCAAGTTCAAGAGTATCCTGAATATCAATTTCCTTTGCACCATCAAATACTGGTGTCTCAATATCAAATCCAAGAGCCTTAGCTGCAAGAGAAAGGTGAATCTCAAGGACCTGACCAATGTTCATACGTGAAGGAACGCCCAATGGGTTAAGTACGATATCAAGTGGACGACCGTTTGGAAGATATGGCATATCCTCTACTGGAAGCACGCGGGAAACTACACCCTTGTTACCGTGACGACCGGCCATCTTATCACCTACACCGATTTTTCTCTTCTGAGCGATGTAGATACGTACTGATTTGTTAACTCCTGGAGCAAGCTCATCACCGTTCTCACGAGTAAATACCTTTGCATCAACAACGATACCGTAAGCACCGTGCGGAACACGAAGTGATGTATCACGTACCTCTCTAGCCTTCTCGCCGAAGATTGCAAGAAGAAGTCTTTCTTCTGGTGTACGCTCTGTCTCACCCTTTGGTGTAACCTTACCAACAAGGATATCACCGGCACGAACCTCTGCACCGATACGGATGATACCGCTCTCATCAAGATCCTTAAGAGCATCATCACCTACACCAGCTACATCACGTGTGATTTCCTCTGGTCCAAGCTTTGTATCACGAGCATCGATTTCGTACTCTTCAATATGGATAGATGTGTAAACATCATCCTGAACGAGGCGCTCTGAAAGAAGAACGGCATCCTCGTAGTTGTAACCTTCCCATGTCATGAATCCGATAAGTGGGTTCTTACCAAGGGCAAGCTCACCATTCTTTGTAGAAGGACCATCAGCGATAACCTCGCCAGCCTCTACATGGTCACCCTTAAATACGATAGGGCGCTGGTTATAGCAGTTAGACTGGTTAGAACGTGTGAACTTAAGAAGATCATACTCATCTCTTGTTCCGTCTTCGTCAGCCTTAACGATAATTCTCTTTGTTTCAGACATCTCAACGATACCTGCGCGCTTAGCAACAACGCAGACACCTGAATCGACAGCTGTCTTTGGTTCCATACCTGTACCAACAACAGGTGCTTCTGTAGTAAGAAGAGGCACTGCCTGACGCTGCATGTTAGAACCCATGAGGGCACGGTTAGCATCATCGTTCTGAAGGAATGGAATAAGGGCTGTAGCTACTGAGAATACCATCTTAGGAGATACGTCCATGTAATCGAACATCTTCTTATCGTATTCCTGAGTCTCCTCACGGAAACGACCAGATACGTTCTTTCTCATGAAATGGCCTTCCTCGTCAAGCTTGACGTTAGCCTGTGCTACATGGTAATTATCCTCTTCGTCTGCAGTCATATATACAACTTCGTCTGTTACACGAGGGTTCTCTGGGTCAGACTTATCAATACGTCTGTATGGTGCCTCGATGAAACCATACTCATTAATACGAGCATAGCTAGCAAGAGAGTTGATAAGACCGATGTTAGGTCCTTCAGGTGTCTCGATTGGGCACATACGTCCATAGTGAGAGTAGTGAACGTCTCGAACCTCGAATCCGGCACGGTCTCTTGAAAGACCACCAGGACCAAGGGCTGATAAACGTCTCTTATGTGTCAACTCACCAAGTGGGTTGTTCTGATCCATGAACTGTGACAACTGTGAACTACCAAAGAATTCCTTGATAGCAGCTGTTACAGGCTTAATATTGATAAGGTTCTGTGGTGAAATATCCTCAACATCACGAGTAGTCATACGCTCACGTACAACCTTCTCAAGACGTGATAAACCAATTCTGTACTGGTTCTGTAACAACTCACCTACAGCACGGATACGACGGTTACCAAGGTGATCGATATCATCATCCTTACCAATACCATACTCAAGATGCATATTGTAGTTGATTGAAGCAAAAATATCCTCAACAGTAATGTGCTTAGGAATAAGGTCTGCAACATTTCTCTCGATTGCATCTTCGATATCTTCTTTTGTAGAGTTCTCAGAAAGAATTCTCTCGAGAACTGGATAATAAACAAGCTCAGTAATACCAAGTGAAGCTGCATCACAGTCAACGAACTTAGTGATGTCAACCATCATGTTAGAAAGCACCTTGACATTACGTGTCTCTGTCTGGATAAATACGTGTGTAACTGCAGCATTCTGGATTTCATCTGCCTTCTCAACAGTTACCTTATCTCCAGCCTTAGCAATGATTTCACCTGTAGTTGTATCAACAACATCCTCAGCTAAAATCTGTCCTGCAATACGGTTGCGAAGCATAAGCTTCTTATTGAACTTGTAACGTCCAACCTTTGCAAGATCGTAACGACGTGGATCAAAGAACATGCCATGGATAAGAGACTCAGCACTATCCTTAGCAAGTGGCTCGCCTGGACGAAGCTTACGATATAACTCTAAAAGGCCGCCTTCATAGCTACCCTGTGGATTCTTTTCTGTGATAGAAGGATCCTTAGCAAATGTAGCAAGAATCTTTGGCTCCTCACCGAAAACATCTATAATCTCCTGGTTTGTACCTAAACCAAGTGCACGAATAAGAACTGTAACAGGTACCTTTCTGTTACGATCTACACGTACATAAAAAACGTCATTGGAATCTGTCTCATACTCTAACCAAGCACCACGGTTTGGAATAACAGTACAAGAATATAACTCCTTACCAATCTTATCGTGACCGATTGCATAGTAGATACCTGGTGAACGTACCAACTGGCTGACGATAACACGCTCCGCTCCGTTGATTACGAATGTACCTGTCTCAGTCATAAGTGGTAAATCACCCATAAAGATTTCGTGCTCCTGCATATCGCCGGATTCCTTGTTAACAAGGCGCACTTTAACCTTTAAAGGTGCAGCATATGTTGCATCTCTTTCCTTGCACTGTGGGATTGTATATTTCACCTCATCCTTGCACAGTGTAAAGTCAACAAAATGTAACTCAAGCTGGTTACCCCTATCTTGAATAGGAGAGATATCTGCAAATGCTTCCTTTAATCCGTCCTTAACGAACCAGTCATAGCTGTTCTTCTGGACCTCGATTAAATTAGGCATCTCAAGTACCTCTTTTTGTCTCGAGTAACTCATACGCAAGTTCTTTCCAGCTTTCACTGGACGTATTCTGTTTTTCTCCATTGACGTTCCACCTCTCATTTTATTTTAAATTTGGAAAAATCTTACCTAAGTAATGTGTGGAAATCCATACATAAAAATAAGCATAGAAGTACACACTGCACCATAATAGTGCAAACTACATTCTATGCCAAAAGCAACAATAAAGTCAAGTATTTATATAATTGTTTTTTCAGCAGTACATAAATGCCTGCATCGCAGTCATTTATTAGCGCCTTCGGCGCACAATGAATAAAAAAATGGTATCTCTTGGAGATAAATCCCCAGAGACACCATTTATTTTATTCACTCTGCTTATGAATAAGGCTTAATTACTTTAATGTAACCTTTGCGCCAACTTCCTCAAGAGAAGCCTTGATTGACTCAGCTGTAGCCTTGTCTGCTGCTTCCTTGATTACCTTTGGAGCGCCATCAACGAGCTCTTTTGCTTCCTTAAGACCAAGACCAGTTGCCTCACGAACAACCTTGATAACCTTAACCTTCTCAGAACCAACTTCTGTAAGCTCTACATCGAACTCATCCTTCTCTTCGCCTGCTGCTGCACCGTCGCCAGCTGCTGCTGCAACTACAACGCCTGCTGCTGCAGAAACGCCGAACTCTTCCTCACATGCCTTTACAAGGTCATTTAACTCTAATACGCTAAGCTCTTTGATAGCTGCGATAAACTCTTCTGTTGTCATCTTTGCCATGATTATTTTCCTCCATTAAATAATAATAAAAATCAATTAAATTACTCTGCATCTGCTGCTGGAGCTTCCTCTGCTGGAGCCTCAGCTGGCTCTTCTGTTGCAGCATCTGCTGCTGGAGCCTCTGTAGATGCACCACCCTGCTCTGCGATCTGGTTGAGTACGCGAGCGAAGTTTGTGATTGGTGACTGTAAGCTTCCAAGTAACTTTGAAAGAAGTTCCTCTCTGCTTGGTACAGCTGCAACTGCTGTCATTCCCTGTGCATCGTAGAATGTACCTTCTACTACACCAGCCTTGATCTCAAGGTTAGATGCTGTCTTAGCAAACTTAGCAAGGATTCTTGCTGGTGCTGTAGCATCGTCCTTTGAAACAGCGATTGCGCTAGGTCCTTCAAGAACCTCATCAAGTGCTGCAAAGTCAGTTCCTTCAAAAGCACGCTTCATAAGTGTGTTCTTGTAAACCTTGTATGAAACGCCTGCTTCACGAAGCTGCTTACGTAACTGTGTGTCTTCTGCAACTGTAAGTCCACGAGCGTCAACTACTACAACTGATGCTGCATCTTTAACCTGAGCTGAAATCTCGTCAACGATAGGCTGCTTTAATTCAACTTTTGCCACGAATTTTTCCTCCTTATAAAATCTTAGTGTTGCTTATATGAGGATAAGTAAAAAACCTCTATGCCATAAAGACATAGAGGTGATTAATCGATAAATACTTAATCGTCCTCGGCTGGTAGATAAAATCTTTACGGCTAACGCCACCTGCTGTCTTCGGCAACAACTTTGTGCATTATATCATTTATTATATTGGGCTGTCAACTATTAGTTTGAAACTTTAGCAACATTAAGCTTAACGCCAGGTCCCATTGTAGGAGCAAGTGAAATGCTCTTAATGTACTGACCCTTTAAGCTTGATGGCTTAGCCTTGTTGATAGCATCCATAAGAGTCTGGAAGTTGTCCGCTAACTGCTCCTCTGTGAAAGAAGCCTTTCCGATAGGTACATGGATAATGTTTGTCTTATCAAGTCTATACTCAATCTTACCAGCTTTGATTTCTTCAACAGCCTTAGCAACATCCATTGTTACTGTACCAGCCTTAGGGTTTGGCATAAGTCCTCTAGGTCCAAGTACACGACCAAGACGTCCAACAACACCCATCATATCTGGAGTAGCAACTACAGAATCGAAATCAGACCATCCTTCGTTCTGAATCTTTGGAATAAGCTCCTCGCCGCCAACGAAATCAGCGCCTGCAGCCTGCGCCTCGTCAAGCTTAGCACCCTTAGCGAATACTAAAACTCTAACAGTCTTACCTGTGCCGTGTGGAAGTACAACAGCACCACGAATCTGCTGCTCAGCGTGACGTCCGTCACAACCAGTTCTGATATGAGCTTCAATTGTCTCATCAAATTTTGCAGTAGCATTCTTCTTTACCTGTGAGATTGCTTCTGCTGGATCGTATGCAGCTGACTTATCGTATGAGCTAACAGCTGCAACGTATTTCTTTCCTCTTTTCATGTTTACCTCCTGTGGTTTGTCGAGCTAAATGCTCTCCCACTCAATTAATTAATAGTAAGAACGTTGTTTTCGCTAAGCTGTAATTATTCTACAACCTCAACGCCCATTGATCTACATGTTCCTTCGATCATGCTCATTGCAGCTTCGATTGATGCTGCGTTAAGGTCTGGCATCTTTGTCTCTGCGATTTCCTTAACCTGAGCCTTTGTAATCTTAGCTACCTTTGTCTTATTAGGTGTGCCTGATGCCTTAGCAATCTTGCAAGCCTTCTTAATAAGAACTGGAGCTGGTGGAGTCTTTGTAATGAAGCTGAAGCTTCTATCTGCATAAACAGTGATGATTGTAGGAACTACTGTGTCTCCCATATCTGCTGTCTTTGCGTTAAACTGCTTTGTAAACTCCACAATGTTTACACCATGCTGACCAAGTGCTGGACCAACTGGTGGTGCTGGTGTAGCTTTACCAGCTTGAATCTGTAACTTGATATAGCCTTCAATTTTCTTAGCCATGATATTCCTCCTGCTTAATAAGCGTTAGCACCTTCGTACCTTTATCGTGCTAACCTAATCCATCTTTCGTACGTCCGTGAAATCAATCTCAACTGGTGTCTCACGTCCGAACATTTCAACGCTGATTGTAACTGTCTGCTTCTTAGCATTGATAGACTTAACAACACCAACAGTATCTTTCCAGGTACCATCTACTACGCTAAGTGTATCGCCGATTTCGAAGTCTACCTCAACGTTGACCTTTTCAGTGCTAGAACCTAGTAAGTATGCCTGAACCTCTGCTTCTGACAATGGCACTGGCTTACTTCCTGGTCCTACGAAGCCTGTAACACCTCTTGTGTTTCTGACAACATACCAGGTTTCATCATTCATAATCATCTCAATAAGAACGTAACCAGGGTACATCTTCTTAGAAACTTGCTTCTTAACGCCGTCCTTAGTCTCAGTAACTTCGACCATAGGTACTCGTACATCAAGTATCTGCTCTTCGAGATGCTGTGTCTCGATTGCCTTTTCAATGTTTGTCTTGACTTTGTTCTCATAGCCTGAGTAAGTATGAACTACATACCACTTTGCCTCTGCCATACGCGATGCCTCCATTATAAATTAACTAGGATATTAACACCCTTGTTGATCACTGCATCTAATACGATGATGATCACTGCTACAACTACTGACACAGCAACAACTGCTGTTGTCTGCTTTGACACGTCCTTAGGGTCTGCCCAGACAATCTTGTTAAACTCTGCCTTGAGACCTGCGAAACGTCCTGACTTTGCTTTCTTCTCCTCTGCCATAATCGCACCTCCGCTAGACTACTTTGTCTCTTTGTGCATTGTGTGCTTCTTGCAGAATCTGCAATACTTCTTTGTTTCCATTCTGTCAGGGTGTGTCTTCTTGTCTTTTGTCATGTTGTAATTACGCTGCTGGCACTCTGTGCAAGCTAATGTTATCTTTGTGCGCACAACTTCCACCTCCGTTAAATTTCTACTTTGGTCTACCTTACGCTCACTCATCATAGCGAACAATTTGATGAGGCGAAAAAAGAGCATAAAAAAAAGACCTGCTTTTCTTAGTCGCTAGCTAAATTTATCATAGCTAGGTAAGTCTGTCAAGTCTTTTTCTGAATTTATATGTTATAAAAACACAACCCCAATACGGGAAAGCAGAGCCCATGCAAATTGCCTTCGGCAATGGGCTCGCTGTGGCAAGCAATTTACCCAAGCAAGCTTGTGCAAATTACTTGCTAACCTTTAACACCTCCAAGAGTTACGCCACCTACGATGTGCTTAGAAAGGATTAGGTATACAATTATAACAGGGAAGATTGAGAATGCAATCATCATATATACCTGTCCCATATCAAACTTGAGCCAGTCAGCGTTACGAAGCTGGGCTATTAATATAGGAAGAGTCTTTTTAGTGTCATCGTGTAATACAAGTGCTGGAGTGAAGTAGTTGTTCCAGCTTCCTACAAAGCTAAAGATTGCCTGTACAGCAATAGCTGGCTTCATAAGAGGTGTTACAATTTGATTGAAGGTTCTGAATTCTCCAGAGCCGTCAATTCTTGCTGCTTCAACAAGTGATAGAGGAAGTGTAGCATCCATGTATTGCTTCATATAGAAGAATACAGCTGGAGATGCGATAGCAGGAACCACAAGAGGGATTGCGCTGTTATCAAGCTTCATCTTATCAATCAACTGCAAGAAACCAAGTACAGTTACCTGTGTAGGAATCATCATAATCATAAGTATGAATGTGAAGATGAATTTCTTGCCCTTAAAATCATAAGCATGAATAGCATATGCAGTCATTGTTGAAAAATATGTAGCAAGTGTCGCAGTTAAAAATGCGATTATAAGTGAGTTAAACATACCCCTTACAATAGGTAGTGTTCCGTTTTTAAGGTTTACCCAGTTTTCAATAAAATGGGTGCTTGGGATTGCTGTGAAACCTGCACTTAATTCAGCATTGCTTCTTGTAGCATTAATAAATAGCACATAGAACCAGAACAAGCACAGGAACGATATTATTATTAATACAATATAGGCAATCAGTCTTCTAAAATGAATACCACCGCCAGATTGTTTCTTATTATCTGCCATTTCTATTCTCCTAATTCTTTTCTGAATTTGTAAACTTGTAAACAATCAAACTTAAAATTCCAGTGATTACAAACATGTAAACTGAAAGTGCACCAGCAAGACCAAAGTTCTTACTATATAGATGCTTGTTCAAATACATAATAAGTGTCATTGATGTACGCATTGGGTCTCCAGTACCGTTTGTTAAAATCTGTGGTACATCAAACATCTGTAATCCACCAATAAGTGAGGTAATCATTACGAATACCAATATTGGTCTAAGGAGTGGCAGAGTTATTTTATAGAAAATCTGATTAGCAGTAGCACCATCAACCTGAGCCGCTTCGAATAATGAAGGATCAATACCCATCATACCTGCCATCAGAAGAATAGTCGTATTTCCAAACCACATAAGACAGTTCATTGTAGCCACAAGTCCTCTGACAGTTCCTGCATGGCTCATAAACTTAAATGCTTCTTTAAAGACACCAATCTGAATTAATAATGAATTGATTGGACCGCTATCAGCAAATAATGTAAAGAATAACATTGCAAATGCTGATGCCATAATCAAGTTTGGCATATAGATTACTGTTTTAAAAAATGTCTGGAACTTTAATCTAAGTGAAGGATCAGTAAACCAAGCTCCTAATAATAATGAAAGTACTATCTGTGGAATAAAGCCTAAAATCCACATAATCATTGTATTCTTGAAATATAATGGTAAATCACCATTTGTAATTATTGTTTTGTAATTTTCGATTCCAACAAAATTAGGACCAATCTGAGTTAATCCCGAGCGATAATTCTCGAAAAAAGAATTATAAATAGTAGATACCAATGGTATCAACTGAAATACTATAAACACTACGAGAAACGGAATTAAAAATATGTAGCCCCATTTATTGTATCTAACTACTTTACTTTTCTTAGCCATAAATGCTCCCTTTTTCTTCTAAATAGGGCGCATGGAGCCTATCCCCCATGCGCCCCCATTTTAATTATCCATCAATTAAGTAAAACTATTAGTCTACTGCTACATCTGGATACTTCTCATGAACTGCCTTCTTGAACATATCAATAGCTTCATCTTTTGTAGCCTTGCCAAGGAAGTAGTTCTTCATTGCCTTCTGGAATTCCTCGTTGCAACCCTGGTCATAAGCTGAAAGATTTGATAAGTCAATTCCTTCTGCTCCTGCTGCAAGCTGCTCGTATGGGTTCTGTCCACCGAGAATATCAAGGTTACCAGACTCATCTGCTGCAAGTTCTGCAAGAACTGTCTTAGAGTTTACACAATCAGAATCCTTCTGAGCGATATCCTTAAGTACTGCCTTGTCTGTTGTCATTGTAAGGATGATATCCTTTACAAGGTTAGCATTGTCTGTGCCTGTTGCTGCGCAGATCCATGTACCACCCCAGTAGTAAGACTGTGGGCCTTCGCAGAATCCCCAACCGCCTTTGTTTGCGATTGTACCTTCATCAGCTGCGTCCAAGCTGAAGTTGAAGAACCAAGCTGGTCCAAAGTAGCAGAATACCTTTCCTTCAGGTCTCTTGCCTTTACCCCAGTCATCGCCCCAAAGATCATCTGTATCTTCAGCCTTAGCATCAACAAGTGCCTTAGAATCCTCTACCCACTTATCAATGTTCTTATCAATTACAACCTTGCCATCCTGTACCCACTTGCCAGATACGTTGTTTGAATATACACGGTATGTATCGTTTACAGAGCACATTGTGTAGCCTGCATCAGCAACCTTCTTAGCTGTCTCGCTGTACTTAGACCAGTCAGCTACAGCTGCCTGTACTTCTGTAGGATCATCTGTTCCTAAAACTTCCTTAGCTGCTTCTCTGTTGTAGATAAGACCAGCTGAGCAAGCCTGCCATGAAGCACCCTTTAAGTTACCGTTTGAATCTGTAACGATATCCTGTGTGTACTTGTACTGATCAGCAAGGTCAGCATCTGTGATTCCAAGATCCTTAAGAGCCATTGCATAATCTGTATCAACATACTTAAGTGCATAGTCAGCTTCTACAAGGAATAAATCAACCTTGTCATCTGCAGAAGCAGATTCCTGAGCTAAAAGAGCTTCATCAAGGTTGTTCTGGTATGCATTGTCTGTTGAAGGAGTGATATTCCAAACAACATCAACATCACCAATCTTACCATGTGTTGCATCTACTTCTGTGTAGCCTGCATAATGATCTGTAAGACGGCTCTTGAACTCCTCGTTCCATCCATAGATGTTAAGAACCTTACCTGTGTCTTCAGGAAGCTCTACTGCAGCGTCAGCTGAATCAGTAGCCTCTGTAGCTGCTCCATCAGTTGCAGGTGTTTCTGTAGAAGCTGTATCAGAGCTTCCACATGCAGCAAACATTGTTGCTGTCATTGTTGCCATTGCTAGCAAACTTACTAAACGTTTTTTCATTTTGTGTTCCTCCCAATTTTACGCGCTTAGCGCGTTTTGATTGATTGTTACTGCATTTATAATAAGTTGATTTCTCAACCAAATGCCTAATTAAGCTTTTTAAGAGTATCTCCTTCAAGGAGCTTTCCTTTTACCACTATCTGCTTGATTAATGTGGTCTTTGGTCTTTCGATTAAATCGATAAGATTCTTCGCCGCCTGGGTTCCTAAGCCATCCGCATCCTGTCTGTAGGTTGTAAGACGTGGACGAATGTGGCGAGCCACCTTGATTCCATCGAACCCAACTACTGATACATCATCTGGAACCTTCAATCCCTTTTCCATCACCGCTCTCATGCCGCCGTATGCTGCATAATCATCTGGATAAAAGATACAGGTTGGTCTGTTTGGCAAATCCAAAAGCTCCAATGTCTTTTCGTATGCCCCATGTGTATCTCTATAAGGAGATTCCTGAATGTACTCATCTGGAACTGTAATTCCGTGCTCTTCCAATTGTTTGTTGAAAGTAACAAGTCTTGTTCTTGTAACTGAAGAATCAGCCCCATGGATGTATGCGATATCCTTATGACCATTTGCAACAACAAAATCAACAAGAGTTTTCATTCCATCTACATTATCAGATAAGATTGTAGTGGTGTCGTTGTAGATGTGATCGATTGTAACAACCGGAATATCGCTTTTAACCAGCTCTACCACCTCTGGGTCATCGAAGTGAACATTTGCTATTATCACTCCATCAAATCTTCTGTATCTTGCATGTGTAAGATAAGAAGTTCTTCCCGGTCTGGTTCTATCATTAGAAATAAAGGTGATATCGTAGCCTTCCCTTTCAACTTCTTTTTTGAAGCTTTCCAAGACACTTGCGAAGAAGTCGTGCTGTAATCCGCTGTTGGCATCATCCATAAATAAAACTCCAAGGTTGTGGGTTCTATTCGTCTTCATGGATTTTGCTGCCGCATTTGGCACGTATCCTAATTCTCTTGCTGTCCTTCTTATCCTGGCTTTTGTCTCCGCTCCGATGTCACTGTGATCATTAAGTGCCTTACTGACAGTAGCTACGGATACATTACATTTGCTTGCAATATCCTTTAATGAAACCATCACTTCATACCTAATCCCTTCTGAAAACGCTTAATCGTTTTCGTAACTTAAATATAGCTCTATTTTCGAAAATCTACAAGTCATTTTCGAAAATTTGTGTTTTCGCAATAATTCACCCTGCCTTTTTAGTGCTATTTGCACAAAGTTTCATCCTTCTAATTGCTTTTTCAACTTATTATGGTATTCTTAAAGCGTAAATACTGTGCTTATTAGCTTAAACGTTTGCGTAGGTTTTTATCAGTATTTACACGATTATCAATTAAATTATAACTTAATCGTTTACTTATTCATCATTTAGGGAGGAACATATGAAATACGGATTTTTCGATGATAACAATAAAGAATACGTTATCACCACTCCAAAGACCCCATTGCCATGGATTAATTACCTTGGCTGTACAGACTTCTTCACATTGATATCTAACACTTGCGGTGGATATACATTCTATAAGGATGCAAAGCTTCTTCGCATGACTAGATATCGTTACAACGACACTACACCAGATACTAATGGTAAGTATTTCTATATTAAAGATGGAGATACAATCTGGAACCCAGGCTGGCAGCCTACAAAGACTGAGCTTGATTCTTACGAGTGCCGTCACGGTATTGGTTACAGCAAATTCACAGGTGCTAAGAATGATATTGAAGCTGCACTTACAACATTTGTACCTATCGGTGACCCGGTTGAACTTACAAAGGTTACTTTGACTAATAAGGGAAATGCCAAAAAAGATATCACACTTTTCTCTTATGTTGAGTGGTGCCTATGGAACGCTGATGACGATATGAAGAATTATCAGCGTAACCTTTCTATTGGCGAAGTAGAAGTAATCGATTCTACAATATATCACAAGACTGAGTACAGAGAGCGCCGTAATCACTACGCTGTTTACTCTGTAAATACAAAGATTGATGGATTCGAGACAAGCCGAGATGAATTCCGTGGTGCATACAACGGTCCTGACAAGCCAGCTGCTGTTATTGAAGGAAAGCTTCATAACACTATTGCTTCTGGCTGGTATCCAATCGCTTCTCACCAGATAAATGTCAGCCTTGAAGCTGGCGAAAGCAAGACATTCGTATTTGCACTTGGTTACATTGAAAATGCTGAGGATGATAAGTGGGAAGCTCCTGGAATCATCAATAAGAAGAAAGCTAATGAACTGCTTGGCAAATATAAAACAGAGGCAGATTTCAACAATGCCTTTGCAAAGCTTAATGAATACTGGAATGAACTTCTTGGCAAGTTCCATATCGAATCTAAGGATGAGCATGTTAACCGTATGGTAAATATCTGGAACCAGTATCAGTGTATGGTTACATTTAACATGTCACGTTCTGCTTCTTACTACGAAACAGGTATCGGACGAGGAATGGGATTTAGAGATTCCTGCCAGGATTTACTTGGGTTCGTTCACCTTATTCCAGATAGAGCTAGAGAGCGTATCATCGATATTGCTTCTACTCAGTTCCAGGATGGTAGTGCTTACCATCAGTATCAGCCTCTTACAAAGAAGGGCAATTCTGATATAGGTTCTGGATTTAACGATGATCCATTATGGCTCATTGCAGGAACAAGCGCTTATATCCGCGAAACTGGTGATACTTCAATCCTTAAGGAAATGGTTCCTTACGACAACGATATGTCTGTGGCAACTACTCTTATGGAGCATTTGAAGCGTTCATTTGATTATATTGTTAATCACAAGGGTCCACACGACCTTCCACTTATTGGTCGTGCCGATTGGAATGATTGCCTGAACCTTAACTGCTTCTCTGAACATCCTGGCGAAAGCTTCCAGTGCTTTGGACCATCAGAGGGACCTGTTGCAGAATCAGTATTTATTGCTGGTATGTTTGTAAAATATGGTCGCGAGTATGCAGACCTTTGCAAGCTCATGGGCGACAATGCTGAAGCTGACAGAGTTTTAGCTGAGGTTGATAAGATGATTAAAGCCATTGAGAAGGATGGCTGGGACGGTGATTGGTTCGTAAGAGCTTATGATGCATACAGCCACAAGGTTGGTTCTAAGGAATGTGATGAAGGTCAGATTTACATCGAGCCACAGGGTATGTGCGTAATGGCTGGTGTTGGTATCGAGGATGGTAACGCAAAGAAAGCCCTTGATTCAGTTAAGGAAAAGCTTGATACAAAGTACGGTGTTATGATTCTTCAGCCAGCTTACACAAGATATCATC
Organism: Pseudobutyrivibrio sp.; assembly: GCF_017471675.1. Classification (GTDB taxonomy): domain Bacteria; phylum Bacillota; class Clostridia; order Lachnospirales; family Lachnospiraceae; genus Pseudobutyrivibrio. The sequence continues at coordinate 18,074 of NZ_JAFUSK010000036.1, read as the reverse complement.
TTGAGCTTGGTGAAATCACATCATATCCACCAGGATACAAGGAAAATGCCGGAATCTTCTGCCACAACAATCCTTGGATTTCTATTGCAGAAACATGCATAGGACGTGGTGATAGAGCATTTGAAGTTTACAAGAAAACATGCCCTTCATACATCGAGGACATTTCTGAGATACATAGAACAGAGCCTTATGTTTACTCACAGATGGTAGCAGGAGCTGATGCCAAGTTCCACGGTGAGGCAAAGAACAGCTGGCTTACAGGAACTGCTGCATGGACATTCACAAATATCTCTCAATACATCCTTGGAATTTATCCTACACTTGAGGGACTTTCAGTTAATCCATGTATCCCAGCAGAATTTGGTGATTTCAATATCACACGTGTTTACCGCGGAGTAACCTACAATATTGAAATCAAGAACCCTAACAAGATTCAAAAGGGCGTTGCATCACTTACAGTTGACGGAGTAGAGGTTGCAGGAAATGTAATCCCATTCGACGGAAGCAAGAAGACAGTAAGTGTAGTTGCAACTATGAAGTAGCTTCTTTTTCTTCATTTAAATAATATTATTCTCCTTCTAGAAAGGACCAACGGAAAATGATCCGCTGGTCCTTTTGATTATTCTTAATTATTGACTAAAAATTAGCTACACAATAGAATCATAGGTATGAATAGGGAATTGATTTATACAATTGAAAATGAATATGATGGATTTCAGATAGATAAATATTTAAAGGCGCAAGGCTATTCTTCCGCAAATATCACTGCTATCAAAAAGATGCCAAATAATGTGGTTATCGAGGGTGAGTGGGTGCATATGAATCGAAAGCTTGCAGCTGGGGAAGTGTTGACTGTGAACATATCTGAAGAGGATTCTTCTGAAAAGATTCCACCTGTGAAGATGGATTTGGATATTGTATATGAGGATGAGGATATTATTGTAATAAATAAGCCTGCGGGGCTGCCAATACATCCTAGTCTTAATCATTACGAGGATTCACTGGCTAATGGCCTGGCCTATTATTATGAGTCCCAAGGTAAGCCTTTTATTTTCCGTTGTGCCAACAGATTAGATAAGAATACTTCAGGCCTTACTGTTATAGCCAAGCATTTGGTTAGTGCCAATATTATTTCTACAGCTGTTAAAAATAGACAGTTTCACAGGGAATACTACGCTATTGTAAGAGGTACCTTAGAACAAAAGGAAGGTACTATAGATGCGCCTATTGGGCGTGTTGGAGAATCTATTATTACCAGACAGGTTGATTTTGAAAACGGTGAGCGTGCCGTTACCCACTATAAGGTTGTAGAGGAAATGAATGGGCATAGTCTTGTTTCCATACATTTGGAAACAGGGCGCACTCATCAGATTAGGGTGCACTTTAAGTATATTGGACATCCGCTGATTGGGGATTATTTGTATAATCCTGATTTTGAGTGGATGGATAGACAGGCGTTGCATTCGCGGAGGATTGAATTTAGGCATCCCATAACAAAACAGGCAATGGAGTTTGTGGCTCCATTGCCTGAGGATATGCGAAAAGTTGTGGAGTGATACACCTCATCCGGTCCTTCGGACCACCTTCCCCTCAAGGGGAAGGCTTTTTTAATTCATTGACTCTTTCAAGTCTTCGTATTCGCGGTTTATTTCGGCGACGGTGGCGGTGTCGCCAGATTCGCCGTCTGGATGATAGATTTTAATTAAATCCTTATAGCGCTTTTTAAGCGCTTTCTTATCAGAAACACCAGAAAAGAACATCTCTCCGTGGACGATGTTATCCTGCTCCTGGTATGGTTCTATGTAGCTTGATTGTACGTGCTCATAGAACTTTTTCTTTCTTTCGAATTGCTTCTTGTCTTCAGCAAGCTTCTGTGTTTCACTAATCAACAAATCCCATTTTAGTTGAAACTGCTTTTCTTGCTGTTCGAGGGCGTGAATACGCGCTTCATACTCTCTTCTTTCCATTAGCAAATCGTTCCATGCTTTTTCTAGCTCTTTATGTCGGTCCTCAAGTGATTGCATGTCGATGTTGCTTTGACATGTGAGATCCTTTGCCATAATAACTCTCCCGTAAAACTCAATAACTTGGGTTAGGCCAATCATTAACAACTATATATTGTGTATCAATACCTGAACCTACCTTGATTATACTAAATACGGCATAGCTTGTAAATTACAATATCAGGCTCATCTTTTGTACACAATGCCGGATAAAGGAGTCAGCTCCACATGGAGATTTCCTCCCTCAACTTTTATATCGGTAGGCATTATTGAATAACCAACCTCATTGGTCAAAATCGCACGCTCCAAATTGCAATTCATAGGAACCCCAGCTATCCATACTGGGATATCCACAGTGATAGCATTTGTATTGGAATTTATCACCACAATTACCTGCTCGTTAGATGTAAAGCGGGCATAGCTGATAAATCCCTGTCCACAATTAAGAAATCTAAATGAGCCTTCCTTAATAGCCTTGCTATGCTTATGAACCATTATCATATCCCTGGTGTAATCGATAAGATTGTAATCGCAATTACCCCAAGGGAAAGTACGTCTGCTATCTGGGTCAGTGAATCCACATACACCTGCCTCATCTCCGTAATACAGGGTAGGAGCTCCCGGCCAGGTCATCTGAACCATCTCTGCCAGCTTCATTATAGGCACGCTAACGCCGTCCTCAGCGGCTCTGGCGCCCTTAGTAGCAAGACGCCCCACCACATGATTAGTACGGGTCAAAAATCTGGAATGGTCGTGGTTAGAAAGCTGATTCATGGAACAATACAATGATGGTGTCTTAAGACGAGCCATAAAATGTAGCATGGTATTCTTAAATCGCTCACCATCCCCTATTGCACTAGGCTGGAATTCGTCAGAATGCTTCTCCATACCTGTCAGGAAGAATGTAAGTGGTTCCATAAAGGCATCATAATTCATGATAGTATCCCACTGGTCTCCAGCAAGCCACGCACTAGGGTTTCCATAATGCTCCGCAAGAATAATAGCATTAGGATTTGCAGATTTTACTGCATCCCTGAAATCGCGCCAGAATTTATGGTTAAATTCCTCTGAGTGTCCTAAATCCGCAGCAACATCAAGTCTCCAGCCGTCACAATTGTATGGTGGACTAACCCACTTTTTGCCAATATCCATTATGTATTTATATAGCTTCTCAGATGCCTCGTAGTTAAGCTTAGGCAATGTATCATGGCTCCACCAGCCATCATATGATTTATTATCAGGCCAGCTGTCTTCAAAAAATCCAAAGAAATCATGGTAAGGACTGTCCTTGCTTTCGTAAGCTCCAGGTGCATAGCCCTCTTCCTTAGAATAAATCTTTTCCCTATTTAGCCATTTATTAAATGAACCACAATGGTTAAATACACCATCAATAATGATTCTAATTCCCTTATCGTGAGCCTCATTTACAAAATCTGCAAAGAACTGGTTACTTGCATCCAGGTTCTCTTTGTTAGTGACTCTCAGCTTATATTTAGTGGCATGGGTATTATCATAATCCCCATCCTTCAGACACTCTCCACCATCATTTTTAATAACAGTGAAATGAGGGTCGATGTGGTCATAATCAGAAGTATCGTATTTATGATTAGACGGAGAAACAAATAGGGGGTTAAAATAAATCACCTCTACACCTAAGCTCTTAAGGTAATGTAGCTTTTGTCTAACGCCCTCTAAGTCTCCACCGTAAAATCTACCTATATCAAGATTTGCGGGAATGCTATCCCAGTCAGTTACCCTTTGAACAGGTGCGCCCACATAATGATATTCATTGGTTTCCACATCGTTGCTCTTATCACCATTGCAGAATCTATCCACAAGGATTTGGTACATAACTGCACCTTTTGCCCATGCTGGTGTGGAAAAACCAGGCATTATAGAAAAATCATAATGCTCTCGCAGGTCGCGCCACAATCCCACTCTATCGTAATAATAGATGCCATAATCACCAACGATTTCAAAATGATATCTAAATTCCTTATCCTGCAGCTTCACATCGCAAGAATAATAATCGAACTCGCCACGTGTACGCTCTAAATGCATCTTCTTGGCAGATTCTAGCTGCTTAGATACAAGAAAGGCATCTAATTCCTCCTGATGGTAGACTCTTAGCCTTATTGTTACTAAATCATAAGGCTCCGGCTCCATAGGGTGTCTATATTCTGCTGTTCCATCTGAGTAAATTGCTTGGATATTCATAACGAGCTCCCCTCGAATATTTTTAGATAGTAAAAAAGACAGCTACGATCGCTGTCTTTTTAGGAGAAGGTATTTTTACTATGGGGTTAGTAAAAATTATATAATGTATTGGGGGGTTTTTACGATGTTTATTATATGGCCGTGCAACACTTAAGTGTGCACAAATATAACAAATCATCATAAATGTTTTTGTACATATTGCACTAAACACTCCCCATTCATTCCTTATACAGCGATTTTAAGCTAGTTCTCAGCATCAAATAATGCTTCGAACTCCTCTCTACCAATTCTTTCATTCTCTATTAATAGATTAGCACATTTATGCAAAATCTGTTCATTATCTTTTAGAATTTTCACAGCTTTTTCATAACATTCATCGATAATCTTCTTAACTTCATCATCGATGGCCTTCGCTGTAGCATCGGAAAAGCCCTTTGTATGGGCAAGGTCACGACCTATAAATACTTCCTCGTCGTCATCGCCATAGTGAACCATGCCGATTGCCTTAGAAAATCCATATTTAGTAACCATATTCTTAGCCATCTGAGTAGCCTGCTTAATATCGTTTGATGCACCTGTGGTCACATCATCAAATATAAGCTCCTCTGCAACCCTGCCGCCTAGTGAAACAATGATATTCTGGGTCATCTTGCCCTTAGTATTAAACATATCATCATTTTCATCTATTGGCATGGTATATCCTGCGGCGCTGGCGCCTGTAGGAATAATTGAAACTGTATATACCGGTCCAACATCAGGCAACACATGGAAAAGGATTGCATGTCCTGCCTCGTGATAAGCAGTGATTTTCTTTTCCTTGTCAGAAACCACCCTGCTCTTCTTTTCCTTACCGATTCCTACCTTGATGAAGGATTTCTTAATATCCTCCTGTAGGATGTAGGCTCTATCCTCACCTGCTGCAAGGATTGCTGCCTCGTTAAGGAGGTTCTCAAGATCCGCTCCTGTAAAGCCTACAGTAGACTGAGCCACCTGCTTAAGGTCAACATCCTCAGCCAAAGCCTTGTTAGCAGCGTGTACCTTAAGGATTTCTTCACGTCCCTTAACATCAGGACGACCTACGTAAACCTTTCTATCGAAACGTCCCGGACGCATGATAGCCTGATCTAATATATCAACACGGTTAGTGGCTGCCATTACGATAATGCCTTCGTTTACACCAAATCCATCCATCTCTACAAGAAGCTGATTAAGTGTCTGCTCACGCTCATCGTGGCCGCCGCCCATACCAGTACCTCTTCTGCGGGCAACTGCATCTATCTCATCAATAAATACGATACATGGGGCATTCTGCTTAGCCTCTTCAAACAAATCGCGAACACGGCTGGCACCTACACCAACAAACATCTCTACGAAATCAGAGCCTGAAATAGAGAAGAATGGAACTCCTGCCTCGCCTGCAATAGCCTTGGCAAGAAGAGTCTTACCTGTTCCTGGAGGGCCTACAAGAATAACACCCTTAGGAATACGTGCACCAAGGCGTGTGTACTTAGCCGGGTCTTTAAGGAAATCAACAAGCTCTTCCACTTCTTCCTTTTCTTCCTTAAGGCCTGCCACATCATCAAATGTGGTATTAATATCTTCCTTGGAAGTCATCTTGGCGCGGCTCTTGCCGAAATTCATCATTCTGGCATTTGCTCCGCCACCGCCACCTGCGCTTTGGGCATTCATCAGCATCATAAACAATATGAACACTGCGCCAAGCACTACAAGCATTGGCAGCAAATCGGAAATCCAGCTGTCATGAGGAACATCTGAAAGTGTGTAGGTAATCCTAGCTTTTTCAAGTAAGCTTTCCACTTCGTTTACATCTGAAACGTAAAGCTTAACTGTTGTGCCATCAGAAAGCTTGATATTTGCTGCACCAGTAGGTACCTGCTCATTCTGTACGATGTTAACAGAAGTCACCTCATCATGCTTGATTGCTCTTTTAAACTGCGCCATTGTGTATGTAGCTGTTGCTTTGCCCATACTTGTATACAAAATCCCAAGTATCACCACTACAAAAATGGCATAGATAATCATTCCTGAAGCTCTAGTTTTCTTCAATTTTTCCTCCTAGTCTAATTCAACCACTCCGATATATGGAAGATTGCGATACTTCTGGTCATAATCAAGTCCATATCCAACCACAAACTGATCTGGAATAGTGAAGCCTGTGTAATCTACGTGTACATCTACCTCTCTGCGGTCTGGCTTATCAAGCATTGTAACCATGCGAACTGATTTAGCCCCGCGGTCCTTGAAATACTGTCCAAGGAAATTAAGTGTGTTACCACTATCTATAATATCCTCAACTATGATGACATTCTGTCCAGTTGGGTCTAGGTCTAACTCTTTCTTAATCTTAACTACACCTGAAGATACTGTGCCGCCTTCATAGCTGGATGTAGCCATAAAATCAATAGTAACAGGGACTGTGATACGCTTTGCAAGCTCACATGCGAAGAAGGCTGCGCCCTTTAATATACATACTAAAAATACTGATTCACCCTCATAGTCCTTGCTAATCTGTGCTCCTAGTTCTGCTATTCTTTCAGCTAATTCATCCTCTGGTAACAGAACTCTGATGTTCTCACTCATTTTGTTCTTCCTCCGTGTAACTTATCTCTAATACTCGAGTGGTATTTGTAGAAATCTTGTAATATTCGCTAACCCTGTGGCCTACTACCCACATAACATGATTGCCATCGCACACTAGAGGTACTGTATCACGCATGTGCCTTGGAATTTTCTCGTCAACAAAATAATCTTGAATTGACTTGCGATTACCTTCAGAATCGATGACAAGATAATCCCCTTCAGCTCTGGTTCTTATTACAACATTAGCCATTATTCTATCACAATCAAACCATTTCGTATAGGTTTCTTTAGGGTAATTCATGGCTTTTTCATAGGCAAATTCCCTATATTCAAACCTAGGATTAACTTTTTTTGCCTCTGATTCTTCTTTATCAATCACATACAGCTTTTCGTAAGATATTATGAGGGTTTTCTTGTATGGAAGCTGAACCTGACGCTCCCCGTCCTCATTAAGCAAATCTAATATTGAATCAATATGGACTGCTGAAACATCCTTCTGATAAGGCATAAAGCCGCTTAAATATTCCTTTATTGCCTGGCTTGCAATTACCCTAGGGGCTGTAGATATGGCCCGTTTTCTAAGAGACCCATCCTCTTGCTTAGCCATCTGTAGCAGTCCCTTAGCCTCGAAGGATATGTAATCTGCCACCTGGGATAGCCTTTCTGTCATATCAAATATGTGCTCTAAGGCCTTATCGTTTATAAGATTAAGCTCAGGCATTATATTATGCCTGATTCTGTTTCTATCATAATCCACCTGATTGTTAGTGGCATCGATGCAATAGGCTATTTCATTAGATTCCAAGAATTCTAAGATATCTTTCTTAGAGACTGCAAGAAGTGGTCTAATAATGCCACCCCTTACAGGAACAATGCCGCACATACCGTCTAGTCCAGTGCCTCTAGCCATGTGAAACAGCACTGTCTCAGCATTATCATCGGCATTATGAGCCACAGCTATCTTAGTATTAAAGCCTTTATCCCTCAGCATATTTGCAGCATCCTCAAATGCCTCGTATCTGGCGATTCTGGCCTCTTCCTCTATAGACCTGCCGCTTGCACTGGCAAGTGATGGAATATCGATTCTTAACACTTTTAAAGGCACATCAAATTCCTGACAAAGCCCTCTAACATATTCCTCATCTTCGTCTGCATCTGTGCCTCTAATCATGTGATTAATGTGCACTGCTTCTATGGTAAGGTCGTATTCTGATTTAAGTGCTAACAATACAAAAAAGAGGCATACGGAATCTGGACCTCCTGACAGGCCTAGCACTACTCCATCGCCTCTATTAAGCATATTGTATTTCTCAATATATTCGTTAATTTTCTTTTACTTTAAAAATGGTCCAATTGTCATGTGTTAATCCAAGCTTCTCAGATGCTTCTTTTTCTATGTATTCGTCGCTACCGACGTATTCTTCATCTTCCTTTAATTTATCTTGCTTTTGCTTAGCTGATTCAAGCTGCTTTTCAAGAGCCTCTTCTGTCTTCTTGTAGTCCTGATTCTTGCGATACAGATTAACCATCTGGACAGTCATAGCCCCTATCATAAAAAGCATGATTACAGCTACGTATATTCTACCTGTAGAGGTTTTCTTTCTTCTAACTCTTCTTCCCTTTTTAGACATACTTGAATAGCTCCGCTGCTGCATCCTTTTTTGTAGTTTCCTGAATATCTAATACTTCTACCTTAACATTTTTGTTACCAAATGCTATCTCAATTATATCACCAATCTTAACATCAGTGGAAGCTTTCGCAATTTTTCCATTAATTTGTACTCGACCGCTGTCGCAAGCCTCATTGGCTACGGTGCGACGTTTGATTAAGCGGCTTACTTTTAGATATTTGTCTAGTCTCATATCGTATATATAACCTCATGTATTTGCACAATGTAAGCTGATAAGTAACAAGCTCTTAAGTTTCTTAAGCGAAACATGTTGTTGAGCGTAGAAATTTAATGGCTTGTTGCTGTAATCAGCGTAGGATTTTAAAAAGGGGTTCGGCTATGCCGAACCCCAACCATCATCTAATCTAGAAAGTTATTAGTTGATAGCATCCTTAAGAGCCTTACCAGCCTTAAACTTAGGAGCCTTAGATGCAGGAATCTTCATCTCTGCGCCTGTCTGTGGGTTTCTACCTGTACGAGCTGCTCTTGCAGATACTTCAAAAGTACCAAAACCTACAAGCTGAATCTTCTCCCCCTTCTTAAGCTCTTCAGCAACAACCTCTGTAAATGCCTTAACAGAAGCTTCTGCGTCCTTCTTAGAAATGTTAGCCTTGCTAGCGATAGCTGCTACTAATTCTGTCTTGTTCATTACTATTCCTCCTCGAGAATTTAATTTAAATTTTATAGTTGGGAAAATCCCTTAACTACAATATTCTTTATAATTGTTTTGACTTTGCATGTCAACAAGAAAACCCTAAAATATCCCGTTTTTATAAGGTTTTTATGGATTATTACAAATTTTTTGCGTTATTTTTAAACACTATTACTATTTACAAACCCTTGATTTTTCGGGAAGTTCACATCTTTTTCACAGTTAGCTAATTCATAAGATTACTGATAAGGTCTGAAATTGTCGACAAATAATCCACTTCGTAATCGTAATTGTCTTTTAAAGTGCTACCAGCAGACTCTTTTTCAGGTGAATTATTTCTATTTACAGAATTGTTTGTAGTCCCATTAGTAGCCTGGTTTGTTGTCTGATTTGTTGTCTGATTAGGAAGCTGATTTGCAGTATTTGACGTATCAGCCTGCTCATTATTCTGAGTATTGTTTGTTACAGATTGTTCTGTAGTTTCCCCCGTATCTGTTTCCATTTCAAGGGTAATAGTGGCAGATTCGGAATTAACCACCAGAGTCTTGTTCCAAGATGTATACCCATCGCACTGAACCACCAGCTTATGTGAGCCGTACTGGACTTTCTGAGGCTCCGTTACATCCACCTGCTTGCCATCCAAGAATACATAAGTGTCTGGCACTGTAACAAGGAATGTAAGCAGGCAAAATGATGGTCCTTCGCCCTTTAAATCCTCTAAATTAATTACAGTAGTGGCATTTCTTGCAACTGAATATTCCCCAGTGCCGCCCCAGCCATTGTTAGCAACCGTAATGTTATATGTTCCTTCTGGTACTTCTATTAGCTCGTCCCCATAGACAGTGGATACTATCTTCTTACCTATGAAAATCATACTGCCGTCAAACAAGGACGTATTAGTCAGCTTAAAATACCCATGACCTGTAGTAACTGCAATGGATATAACTTCCTTTTCCTGACCTACAACAGTGATAATGTCATCTTCACCGATATCAGATGCCTGAATCTTAAGATTGTCAGAGTAGACCTTGGTCTTATCAGTAATCTTGTAATTCTTGCCATCAATAGTAATGAGACCTCGTTCAGGTTCTAGCTTATACTTGGAAATATCGTCAAATATCCATACATCCCCACTCTTTTGAACGGATTCAAGTGCTCCTGAGGCAGGCAGGAAATCTCCGATTGTAACAACTGTGCCATTTGTAAAGCTTGCCCACACACTGTTTGTGCCAAACTTATCCAAAAACCGTGTGGTCATATTGTAGTTGTACCTAATCTGCTTATCTTCATCCACTGAATACAACGATATGGTCTCATCTGTCATATTAAGATTCTCAACGATGTAAAGAGTCGCCTCTACTATCTCCTCTTCCTCAGAAGAAGCGGTGGCATCCTGATTCTCCACATTTGCAGAATCCTGCTTTAGAGCAGAGCCAGTATGGTTTGTTACAGTAGCGTTGTTAGGATGCCTGCCACAACCAGTAAAAGCCAACATTCCTACGGTCATTATCAGTATTAAATTGATTGTTTTGTGTGTAAAAATCCCTTCCATATTCATTATTGTAGCATATCTTTAACTCGATTTAGCAAATAATCTCTATTATTAAGCTTAGGATTATCTACAACTTCATCAAAAACAGCCTTTAAAATCTCCCCGATGCGCTGTCCCTGTGGGACTCCCATGTCTATTAAATCCTTACCGTTTATCTGTAAATCCTTTATCTTAAGGCAATCCCCTGCTGCAATTATAGACTTATACATCTGCTCCAGCTCATCAATATAAGCAAGCTTCTCATCCCGATGATACATACTCTGTGCCAAGGTATCTGCACGCTTAACAGCCAGCAAATCCTCAAAATTCTCCTTGCCTACCCTGATAATCATTCTACGGATGTTACGCTCATTTATTTCAGGCCTGTCATCATGGTTCTTTACCAGATTGCACACCTTATCTGTAGTGTCATTATCAAACTTAAGGCGCCTAAGCACATCACGGGCCATCTCAGCCCCCTTTACAGGATGAAGCTTGAAATGGTTCTGCCCCTTATCATCAGTGGTCTTGCAGGCTGGCTTTGCCACATCGTGAAGCATCATAGTAAGGCGGATTACCTTATCCGCTGGGGATAGCTCCATTGCCTTAATGGCATGCTCACCTACTGTGTACATGTGATGCTTGTTATTCTGCTCACATTCCATCATTACGTTAAGCTCAGGGAAGAACACCTTTGAAAGCCCTGTGTTATAGACCTCTCTAAGCCTTTCGGGATGGTTCGATGTAACCAGCTTCACCATCTCCACCTGGATTCGCTCAGCACTGATTCTATCAAGGGTAGGTGCAAGCTCACAGATAGCCTTATAGGTCTCAGGCTCTATCTCAAAGCCTAGCTGGGCTGAGAATCTAAGAGCACGCAGCATACGAAGGGCATCCTCGGTGAAACGCTCTGTAGGATTGCCTACCGCACGGATGATGCCTGCCTCTAAATCCTCCTTGCCGCCAAACAAATCCACAAGCCCCTTACTGTCGTTGTAAGCCATGGCGTTGATAGTGAAATCACGCCTCTTAAGGTCTTCCTCTAATGATGCTGTAAATGTGACTTCCTTAGGGTGGCGACCATCTTCATACTTGCCATCCACACGGTATGTGGTAACCTCGTAGCCAACGCCGTGAAGCAGCACCGTAACTGTGCCATGCTCTATTCCAGTGTCAAAAGTCCTATCAAAATAAGACTTTACCGTTTCTGGCAAAGCCGATGTTGTAATGTCCCAATCATGTGGAACTTTCCCTAGAATGCAGTCACGGACACAGCCGCCCACTGCATAGGCTTCGTGTCCGTTAGATTCTAAAATATTTATTATTTTTGAAACGTCTGCTGGTAAATTCATATTAATAAGCTTTACCCCAATATACTAATTTCTTAGCTGGCTTACCACAGCATGCACATACGTCAGAAATCTGCTCCTGATCATTGAATGGCATACAACGGCTAGTTACAGCTAAATCCTCTTTAATCTTGTTCTCGCAAGCTACATCACCGCACCACATAGCACGAATGAAGCCTGGCTTGTTGTTAGCAATCTCTGTAAACTCAGCGTAGTTGTGAGCATCCCAGATATGGCTATCACGGTGAGCCTTTGCTCTTTCAAACATATCCTTCTGGATAGTATCAAGGAGCTCAGCTACCTTTGTCTCTACCTGATCAAGTGGGCACTCAATCTTTTCACGTGTATCACGGCGAACAAGTACGCACTTGCCTGCCTCGATATCCTTAGGTCCAAGCTCTACACGAACAGGGATACCACGCATCTCTGCCTCAGAGAACTTCCAACCTGGGCTCTTGTCTGAATCATCAAGCTTAGCACGCATTGTCTTACCAAGGCGTTCACAAACCTCGCCTGCCTTTTCAAGTACGCCTTCCTTCTTCTGCTGAATAGGAATAACTACTACCTGTGTAGGTGCGATACGTGGTGGAAGTACAAGACCTGAATCATCACCATGTACCATAATGATAGCACCGATAAGACGTGTAGTCATGCCCCAAGATGTCTGGTGAACATACTGAAGCTGATTGTTCTTATCTGTGTACTGAATACCAAATGGCTTAGAGAAGTTCTGTCCAAAGTTGTGTGATGTACCAGACTGTAAAGCCTTACCATCGTGCATAAGTGCCTCGATTGTATATGTAGCCTCAGCACCTGCAAACTTCTCCTTATCTGTCTTCTGTCCACGAACTACAGGCATTGCAAGGACTTCCTCACAAAAATCTGCGTATAAGTTAAGCATCTGAACTGTACGTGCCTCTGCCTCCTCAGCTGTAGCATGTGCTGTGTGACCTTCCTGCCATAAGAACTCACGTGAACGAAGGAATGGACGTGTCTCCTTCTCCCAACGAACTACTGAGCACCACTGGTTGTAAACCTTTGGTAAATCTCTGTGAGAGTGGATAATATCCTTATAAAAATCACAGAAAAGAGTCTCAGATGTAGGACGAACGCAAAGACGCTCCTGAAGCGGGTTAAGACCACCATGTGTAACCCAAGCTACCTCTGGTGCAAATCCCTCAACATGATCCTTCTCAACCTGAAGAAGACTCTCAGGAATGAACATCGGCATGTACACATTCTGTACTCCTGTTTCTTTGAATCTTCTGTCCAACTCGTGCTGGATGTTTTCCCAAATAGCATAACCATCGGGCTTGATAATCATGCATCCCTTTACTGATGAATATGCAATCAAATCAGCCTTAACAACTACATCGGTATACCACTGTGCGAAATCCTCAGACATAGAGGTAATCGCTTCTACCAGCTTTTTTTCCTGTGCCATTTTAATCTCCTTATCTATTTTCAAAATATACTAACTACAGTTAGCTCTCCCATTTTAATACAAATAACAAAACAAGTCCACCCCCACGAGGATGGACTGAATAATTAATCTTCTATATTGTCATAAAATTCTTTCAACACATCAAAAGCAATCTTTCGATATTGTTTATCTTCAGACAACAATCCTTTTCGATTATAGTATTTTTGCAAATAATGCGTTCTTCTTGGACATCGGAAATCGTACAATATCCAAGGGGTCATTCCCTTAATATAACTAATCTGTTTAAGGGTATTGATTTGACATTCATATACATATGCCTGACATTCTTCTGAGCCTTTATCTGAGATTGTACCATGATGCTTAGGAAATGCGTCGGCACCGAACTCTGTAATAATAACTGGTTTGTCAGGATTACTATTTTGTAGCAGCTTTGGTAACATTTCAAAATCAGGTGTATACCAACCACAATATTCATTAATGCCTATAACATCCAAATAATCTGCCAATCTGTCGGAAATAACATTTTTTTCACTATCGACCAGGCAAGCTGCAGATACAAGCCTTGTAGAATCAATTTCTCTTGCAGATTTTGCCAAACCACTCATAAACTTTAATCGTTCATCTGTATCAGCGTTTTCATTGCCAACAGACCATATTATAACGCTGGCCCTGTTATAGTCTCTGATTATCATTTCCTCAAGTTGGTTTCTAGCATCTGCATAGGTATCTTTGTTTTCAAACTGAACAGCCCAATATACTGGTATCTCTTCCCATAAAAGCACCCCCTGTTCATCGGCTAGTCGTGCCATTTTCTCTGAATGAGGGTAATGAGCAACACGCATAAAATTGCACCCCAATTCTTTAGCAAGCCTAATGTTTTCAAGTCTTTCCTCATCAGTGAGCGCCTTGCCGTTTAAAACGCTTTCCTCATGGCAACTAACCCCCTTCAAAAAAATTGATTTGCCATTTAGCAATATCTCGCCATTTTCTACGCTTATCTCTCTAAATCCAACTTTATCTTCAACACAATCCTCGCCGCATTTTAGTTTGACCTTAAAGAGTTTAGGATCAGTTGTGGTCCATAGCTGTGGCTTGGCATCTATTAATGCTTCGCCCACACCATTTTCAATTTTAATTTTTTCATATAGATTTAACTCATTTATAGTGAACTCAGCTTCGCAGTCAATAGCACAAGACATCTTTACTTTTACATTAATTTTTGAATATGAACAGTTCTTTGCTAATCCTACACTAAAATATTTAATATATACTTCAGGCACCCTAAAAAGCTCAATCTCTCTATAAATGCCGCCGTAATTAAACCAGTCTGTATTCTCTGTTGGTACCTGCGTAGGTCTTCGAGTATTATCCACACTAATTATGATTCTATTGTCTTCCAACACATAATCAGTCAAATCGTAATAGCTTGGGGTAGAACCTCCTCTGTGCATTCCCATGTATTCCTTGTTTAAAAACACCCTACAGAGATAATTGGCAGCTCCTATTTTCAATATAAGTCTTTCATTTGATTTTTTCCGATATGAAAAAGTTCTGGTAAATACCATAGGACCTTCATATAAGAAATATTTTTCATCTATAGTGTTCCAACAACAAGGTAATCTCATTTCATCCCACTGATCAAAGGAATAGTCTAGTGGCAAAGAATTCCCCTTATCATCTTTCGTTTTTTCCAAAAACCATTTTTGCCTCAAACAGGTATCATACTGGTCCACCGAGTATTTCCAAACTCCACCCAATGATTCCTTCTGTCTTGAATAATCAAAAATCATTGTTTCTGCAGTGCTTTTCTTTTCTTCATACTGCTTAGTATAATTTTCCAGATGAATATCTGACATATATATTTTAGGTTTATTATTCTCCATTTTGTCCCCCATTTTTTGTTGTATATACTACATTGTATGTTTCGTTCTCTTCATAAGGTAATCTATCTGTTTGTTGAAGTATGTCATCCACATATAGGCTTCTATCTTCGCCTTGCTTAATGGTTATATTATATGTTGCGCCCCTGTAAATCCTTTTGCAGAAAACCTCATTCCATTCTTTTGGAAGAACAGTATCAAGTTTTATTCCTTTATCATCAACATTAAACCCTATTAAATGTTCAACTAGTAACATCATAAGCCACGCTACTGTACCTGTTCCTATATGTGCACTGGAGCGCCCAAAGTTTTTAGATTCTTTCAGCCCATAATAATAATTGGGAAGATAGATAGGGATTTGTAGGCTTTTCTCTGGAGGATTATTTTTGTTTGTTGGGAGGGTCCTCCATATAGTTTCATAAAACCCGCTAATATCATTGGAGCATTTTTGCGCATATGCCCAAAACATAGAAGCATGACAATATACAGAACCATTCTCTGTAGTGCCAGATTTCTTAACACTTAACCTTCCCCATCTTTCGTCCCATTCTCGAAATGGTGGATATAGAATCAATGGTCCAAATGGAGTTTCAAGCTTTTCCACCCTAGAATTGATTATTTTGATTTTTTCCTCATCGGCCACACCTGATATTATTGCCCATGCCTGAGTATTTAAAAACAATCTATCTTTACTATCTCCAAGCACATCACCATCATCATTTATAGCCATGGCATATTGACTTCCATCCCAGGCGTATTCATTTATACTGTGGATTAGTTTTTCCCTTTCCTCGATAAAGATTTGTTTAATATGCACTTCACCTGATAAATAGGGTAATAATCTACTTATTGCATATACTAGCGCCATTGAAAGCCATACTGATTCACCTTTACCATTTCGTCCTGGGGCATTGATAGGGTCATTCCAGTCACCATCTTTCATCAGGCACAACCCATGGCTTCCACGCTCTTTAAGCAAATATTTAACAGCAGTAATCAGATGTTCCAATACGCTAGCATTACCACCGTCATTATAGGTCACTTTTTGACATAAAAACTTTTTGGTGTCTCCATTGTTTGCAATTACAAGAGCACATATCACAAGCCAAACCGGGCCATCAGAATGTTTTAATAAACTAAGACCTCTGGGATGTGCGCCTGTGGTATCATGCCATTGTTGAAGAAATCCATTACTGTTTTGTAAAACTAATACATCTAATAACAGCTTTTCTGCCGACTTATAATCAATAAACGATAACCCCATAGCATCCTGTAATTGGTTTCTAACGGGACAATATGTGGTTCCTCTATTATGTGTAGCCAAATATATAATTTGTTTTTTTAGCCAATAATTTACAAATGTGTTCAGGTTTTTATCAGGAGTATTGATTTTAAATCCTTCACACACATTTTCCCATTTTTCCTTGGTTATTTTTCTAACGTTTTCATTTGCTTTATATGTGAAATCTTTTTTATATTTAATGATTTCATCTATATTTTTTGCTGCTCCTACTTCTATATAAAAATCCTTGCTTTCTCCTGGCGCAAAAGAAAAGTTAAATTTTAATGCACCACAAAAATCTTCTACTTCTCCATCCATATTACTTAGCGCCCCATTCTCAACTCCAATAGGACACATAGCCTCAGGTCTACCAAAAAATCTTCTCTTACTTAATTCGCAGGATTCATATTCTAGATTTGATATTAGATAGTAATAAGCCTTTTCCTTTTCTACCTTTTCTTTATCCTCATAAAATGTATGATAAGGAAATGAGTATTTATATATTATTTTTTCTTTACTATCATATTTACACACACCGCCCATTACTCCATGGTCATAAAGACCAACTGCCGAATAAAAGGAAATCTGTCTTTCAACATCATCTTCGTTTTTTAAATGAATTTTCCACAATTCTCCACATCTTTTATCCGTAACACATATTTCAACATTGCAGATGATTTTGTTTTTCAAAGAATTAATGCAGGTGTTCCACATACCATGGACACAGGAAAATTCATCTAACTGGACACATAGTGGAACAAAGTTCGGATTCCAAGTCATGCCATTCTTCTCATCTTTAATATAAAAATATCTGTAGGCTTCAACACACTTTGTTCTATTATAATTTTCTACAAGGTATCCATCTCCTTGAAGTGTTTGATCCAATTCAAGATAATAATTGTCATTAAAAATATAATTTTTCCAAGGAACCGGAGTATGAGGTGTTACCACCTCATACTCCTTTCCTCCATTTATAAAATTGCCATATTCCATAAACTAATCCCTAAATATTTTCCATAAAATATTTACTACGTCCTTAATAATCTTTTTTACAACATAAACTATCTTCTCAATTATTTTTTTTGCACTAGGATTTTGATTTTCTTTAGAATCTTTATCAGAATGAGAATCCCCAGAATTATCAGGTGTATCCACTGCAGGTTCATTTTCTGGCTCATTTGGCACATCCACTGAAGGTCCCTCATTTGGATTTTCAGGTGAAATCACCTCCTGTGAATCATCATCCTCTGGTGTATCAATACTAGGAGATTCTTTTTCTAAATTATTTACAATTGTCTGTCCATCATGTAAGCGTAGTTACAGCTTACGGTGTTAGGATATTAAAAAGCTCCCTCGAACCGCTTAAATTAGCAGTTTGAAGGAGCTTTTATTTCGTCTGGGATTTCTTTTGACCATGGCAAAAGTTTTTCAATTATTTCTTTTGG
>NZ_JAFUSK010000035.1 GCF_017471675.1 Pseudobutyrivibrio sp. | reverse complement strand
ATAAATTTTTTAACATAATTTTTCCCTCATCCGCCCCTTCGGGGCACCTTCCCCCAGAGGGGGAAGGCTAATTATTACCTTTTTGACGTGCGAATTCTGCGGCACCGAGAGCTCCCATTAGCTGTGGGTCAATTGGAAGTTCGATAACCTTTAGCTTAAGCACCTGCTCGATGGCAGCCTTAAGTCCTGCATTCTTTGCACATCCACCTGTAAGTGTAATCTTATCTGTAGCGCCTGCCTTCTTTGACATTACAAAGCATCTTTTTGCAACAGAAAGCTCGATACCTGCTGCGATTTCATCCATTGGCTTGCCCTCACCTACCAGTGAGATAACCTCTGACTCAGCAAATACTGTACACTGAGCAGTAATTGGAATTACATTTTTTGCTTTAAGTGAGAGATTTGAGAACTCATCCAAATCCATCTCAAATGCTCTAGCCATTGCCTCGAAGAAACGACCTGTACCTGCGGCACACTTATCGTTCATGGCAAAGTTTAAAACTGTACCGTCAGTGTCAACGGCAATCCCCTTAACATCCTGTCCACCAATATCGATGATAGCCTTTACCTCAGGGTCAGCCAAATGCACACCCATGGCATGACAGCTAATCTCTGATATATTCTCATCTGCAAAAGGAACCTTGTTACGGCCATATCCCGTACCTACCAGATATGTTAAATCCTTTGCACTATGTAAATCTGAAACCTGTGCTACTGCCTGATCAAGAGCGTCCTGACAAGATAACACAGCATTTATTCTACTTTTTAATGTAACATCGGCTACCATTTTACCAGTTTCATCAATGATAACGCACTTTGTATATGTAGAGCCGGAATCACAGCCACCAAAATATTTCATCTTAATAATCTCCTTAGACCAGCATTTTGTTCAAAACCGAGTTCATACCTTTTACTATGGCACTGTCGTCAGATATTGTTAGCACTGATTGACCCTTTAGATCACATTCAGTGAGATTGGTATCAGCACCTATCCAGCCTAGAAGAGGAATATCCCCAAGATTCATAAACTTAAGAACATCCTCGGATGGAACACGATTTACTACGGCTCCTATTCTGTCGTACATAACTAAATCGTCAGCCACCCTCTTAATAGTCTTAACAACATCACAGCCCTTCTTGCTAGAATCTGTGACAAGCAAAAGATGCGTCACCTTTTCCATAACACGACGATTAATCTGCTCTATTCCGGCTTCACCATCAATTACAATATAATCAAAATTGTCTGATATTGAAGCGATTACTTCTTTGAGATAGGTATTGATTTTGCAATAGCAACCAGCAGCCTCTGGACGTCCAATTGCAATAAAAGAAAAGCCATCCATCTCAACCATGCAATCAAAAATACGATATCTGGCTTCGCCAAGTACCTCTACTGTGGCTTTGGTATCCCCTGATGCTGCCGTTTCAACAGCTTCCTTGCGAATATCATCTAGCGTAAGACCAGGCTCAACACCCAAGGCTGTAGAAAGCCCAACAGCAGGATCAGCATCGATTGCTAAGATTTTTTTATCCGGATAAGCCTCCACTAACAACTTAACCATTACCGCAGCAAGAGAAGTTTTACCAACTCCACCTTTACCAGCAACAGCCAATACAACTGGTTTCTTTTCCATTACTAATTATCTCTCCATTTAATTACTTATCACTAATTGACAAATTTTATCAATCAGTAGGTTTAATTCTAGCATACATCTACCCCAAAAACAAAGTTCATAAAGAAACCCCTGTGCATATTTGGGAATATCTCCAAATTGACACAGGGGCAATATTACTGTTTATAATAGTTTGCAACGCCCTAATAAGTGAAGGCGTTGCAGATATGATTTGTATTATTCTTCTGTCTGTAATTTTTTTGTCATGTATGTGATGAGCATATCAAGACCAGCAGCGTTCTCACCACCACGAGGGATGATAATATCAGCATGCTTCTTTGATGGCTCAACGAATTCTTCGTGCATAGGCTTAACAGTCTTTGAATACTGCTCGATGATTGATTCGATGCTACGTCCTCTTTCAATCATATCTCGCTGAATACGACGCATAAGTCTCTCATCAGCATCAGTATCAACAAATATCTTGATATCCATTAAGTCGCGAAGCTCCTTATTCTCTAAGATAAGGATACCTTCCATTACGATAACAGTCTTTGGCTCTACCCTAACTGTCTCGTCAGAACGATTGTGATGAACATAATCGTACACTGGCATGTCGATTGCATAGCCCTTTATAAGCTTTCTAACATCCTCTGCCATTCTGTCTGATTCAAATGAATCTGGATGGTCATAGTTAAGCTGGCTACGCTCTTCAAAGGACATTTCAGGATGTGCCTTATAATAAGCATCATGGCTGATAACAGCAATATCCTCTCCAAAAAAATCCTGCAATTTGTTGATGATTGTTGTCTTGCCTGAAGCAGAACCACCTGCCACACCAAGCACGCAAATTTTCTCTGACATAAAATTACCTCATTAATTCTAACCTTTAAATCTTTTGAACCCCTCACCATACACTGCCTTTGATTCCATTATGACAATAAATGCGTCCACGTCAATCTTTTTTGAAACACGATTAACCTGATACATCTGCTTATCAGAACAAGCACACATAAGCACCTGTCTCTCATCGCCCTTGTATCCGCCCTTTGCAGTAAAGATAGTGGTGCCTCGCTCTACAGCCTTATCAATAGCATCAGCAATAGCCTCAGCCTTGTTAGTAACGATCATACACATCATACCTGAATCTGCATTAATCATTACCTTATCAACCACTATAGAACCAATATAGCTGATTACAAAACCATAGCAAAGTGCTTCAAAGGAATGAGCATAGGCTATAGTATCAATAACTATAATCGCCACATCCACCATGAAAAAGATTCTTCCTAGGGACATGTGTGGATGCTTCGCCTTGATAATCATCATGATAAAGTCTGCCCCACCAGTGGATGAATTGCGCATATATACAAGTGCATAACCCAAGCCAGTGAACACACCTACCACAAGAGCATTAAGCAAAATATTATCTATCTGAATTTTTGGAAAAAGCGGCGACACAAAATCCATCATAACAGTACCGATTGCCATAGTCTTAAATGACTTTAGCAAAAACTTTTTGCCTAGTACCTTATATGCTGCGAAAATCAGTGGAATATTCAAAATGATTGTTACAATACCGATTTTCCAGCCCCAGTACTGATAAAAAATCATAGCGATACCTGTGAGTCCTGTCAATGGAAATTTGGCGTCGGCTGCAAAATTATACAATGCGATACCGATGCAAATGCCTGACAGAGCATCCATCAAAATATCAATTAATAGCTCTTTTCTTTTTTCTGCTGACATAATTCCCCCTACCTAATCCGCCAGATACGACCGCAAATCAATCTTTATTTTTTCATGCTCCCGCAGGGCACCCCTCGTACTCGAGCTAGGCAACTTTCCGCTACGCGGCTCCCTCCTAGCTCGGCACGATACTGTCTCCGTTTCACT
>NZ_JAFUSK010000034.1 GCF_017471675.1 Pseudobutyrivibrio sp. | reverse complement strand
CTTTTTTAATTTTTCTTAGCGAATGTAATATGAATGCAATTAATCAAATAAATGCCGTCCCTGCTATTCTTGTACCATTAGATGTGTCTGCAAGCTACAGCCTGGCTCAATTAAAGCTTTGTTGTAACAAAGATGTCGTAGATAGCCTTTACTGCAACCTCGAAATCCTGGTTTTCAACGCCGATGATGATGTTAAGCTCTGAAGAACCCTGGTCGATCATGCGGACATTTACATGAGCATGGCTGAGGGCTGCGAAGATACGACCTGCAGTACCACGTGTGCTCTTCATACCACGTCCAACTACTGCGATAAGAGCAAGGTCAGATTCGATTTCGATTGAATCTGGTGAACAGTTTCTGTGGATGGCAGAAACAACAGCCTGCTCCTTGTTGATAAATTCATCCTCATGAACAACTACTGTCATGGTGTCGATACCTGATGGCATGTGCTCGATGTTGATTCCGTTATCCTCAAAAGCAGAAAGTGCCTTACGGCAGAAGCCTACCTCAGAGTTCATAAGAGATTTAGTAATAAGCACTGTGCAGAAGCCCTTCTTTCCAGCGATACCTGTGATAACGTATTCGTTGCGCTGGCCTGTACTTTCTACAATCCATGTGCCATCATCATCTGGCTTGTTAGTGTTCTTGATATTGATTGGAATACCTGCTGAGCGTACTGGGAAGATTGCGTCCTCATGAAGCACTGATGCACCCATGTAAGAAAGCTCTCTAAGCTCGCGGTATGTGATAGTCTGCATTCCAACAGGATTCTTGACGATTCTTGGATCGCAGATTAAAAAGCCTGAAACATCAGTCCAGTTTTCGTATACATCTACCTTTGCAGCGCCTGCTACGATAGAGCCTGTTACATCTGATCCACCACGTGAGAAGGTCTTAACTCTTCCATCCTTGCCACAGCCATAGAAGCCTGGGATTACTGCATGTGGATGCTCCTCAAGAGCCTTAGCCATAGCCTTTTCTGTCTTGTACGAATTAAGATGGCCTTCCTCGTTGAAGAAGATTACATCCTTAGCATCAATAAAATCGTAGCCCAGGTATTCAGCCATAATCTTACCGTTAAGATATTCACCACGGCTGGCAAGATAATCTAATGATAGGTCTTCCTTAATGTCAGCAGCAATCTGCTTAAAATCTTCCTCAAGGCTAAATCCTTTTAGCTCAAGTCCATCAATGATTTCATCATATCTAGCCTTAATGGCTGCAAGATTAGAAGTAACATCCTTGCCCTTAGATGCGTCCTCGTATGTGCCGATGAGCATGTCTGTAACCTTTGTGTCCTTGCTGTTTCTCTTACCAGGAGCTGATGGAACTACGAAAACTCTGTTTTCATCTGCTCTGATAATGTCGCCCACCTTCTTGAACTGCTTAGCATCTGCAAGTGAACTTCCGCCAAATTTTACAACCTTTTTCATTACAAAATCCTCCTGATTAACTTAAAAGTACTCTATCATTATCTAAATCTTCGCCAGCTTTAATCTTAAATCTGTCTAATAAATCTGCCACTGTAAGGTGCGCTCTTTCCTCCCCTGATGTATCAAACACGATGTTTCCTGCATTCATCATAAGAGTTCTGTTTCCCACCTCTAGTGCCTGATGCATATTGTGGGTTACCATAAGGCATGTGATGCCTCGCTCCTTAACAATTGACTTGGTAAGCTCTAGCACCTTTTCTGCTGTGGCAGGGTCAAGGGCTGCTGTGTGCTCATCCAAAAGAAGAAGCTTTGGTGTGACAAATGTGGCCATAAGAAGTGTCAATGCCTGACGCTGTCCACCTGAAAGCAGGCCTACCGGCTGCTTCATTCTATCCTCTAATCCCATGCCAAGCAAGGATAGCTGCTCCTTAAATTTGGCTTTATCCTTGGCACTGATTCTAGAGAAAAGCTTTCCTGTAGAATGGGATGCTCTAAGATAAGCTAGGGCCATATTCTCCTCAATAGTCATGTGAGGGGCAGTTCCCTTCAGTGGGTCCTGGAATAGATGTCCTATATCCTGGCTTCGCACATATTCCTTTTTAAATGTGATATCTTCGCCATCTAAGTATATGTTTCCCTCGTCTACAATAAAAGTGCCTGCAATGGCATTAAACATAGTAGATTTGCCAGCGCCGTTTGAACCGACGATTGTGGCAAAATCCCCATCCTGCAAATCAAGGCTAAGGTTCTTGAGAGCCACCTTTTCATTGACTGTGCCAGGGTTGAAGGTCTTAGATATGTTATCAAGCTTAAGCATTACACACCTTCCTTTCTGGCACTGCCTCTATAGTTTGCAAACTCCCTCTTTTTAAGAGAAAGCTTTCTTTTTACATAAGGTGTAGCAATTGCAACAGCTACTATTATAGCAGAAACCAGCTTCAATGCCTCAGCTGGAACTGAAAGTCTTAGAGCAATTGCCACTATAAAACGATAAAGCACAGAACCTAGGATTGTGCCTAAGATTCTTCTTAAGGTGCTGCCCTTATTGCCGATTAGTGTCTGACCTATGATAAGTGATGCAAGGGCGATTGTCACCATTCCTGTTCCTATATTAATATCTGCAGACTTCTGGTACTGAGCTATAAGCGCACCTGAAAGTCCCGTCAGAGAATTGGCAATGCAAAGTCCAACCGTGATTGTAAGTGTTGGATTGATTGAAGATGACTTTACCATGTCTGCATTATCGCCTGTAGCTCTGATGGACATTCCAAGAGTTGTCCCAAGGAACCACCACAGAAGCAGTGCGATAACTAAAAGGATGGCAATGACAATGACAACCTTGTACCAATCTCCTATGAAGCTGGCACCTATTGTATCCTTGCCCAGCGAGAATACAGTGTCACATCCGAAAAGATTGGCAATGGAAGAAAATCCCATTACTGCAATATTGATTGTGTATAAGCCTGTGTTTACGATAATACCTGCAAGAATGGATTCTACACCAAGTCTGGTCTGAAGAAATGCTGTAACAAAGCCAGCGCACACGCCAGAAACCATAGCTGCGATAAGAGCTAAGAATGGGTGACCTGCAAGAGATACCATGGCTCCCACTGCGCATCCTAAGGTGAAGCATCCATCTGTAGTAAGATCTGCGATATTAAGAATTGTAAAAGAAATAAAAAGTGCCAAAGCAACCAGGGCGTAGATACACCCTAGTTCCAAAGCACTCATAAAAATCGAAGCTGTAAAAATACTAGACATTACTCAAACTCCTCCGCTGTCTGTACTTCAACAAAGCCGTCGCACATATCGCGAAGCTTGTCGTAATCCAGCTTAAGAGCTGCTGCTGTCTCAGTGTTAACTGTGGCTGTACCATTATCAAGAAGCTTTACTGGAAGCTCTGCTGGGTTCTTGCCATCTACAAGCACCTGAGCCACCATGTTAGCTGTCTCTTTTCCAAGTGTAGCGTAGTTTACACCGTATCCTAAGTAAGCACCGTTAAGTGCAAATGAATCTGCGCCACAATAGTGTGGGATGCCTGCATCAATGAACTTCTCATAGATGGCAAGCTCGCACTTCATGATTGTGTTATCTGTAGGAGTGAACACTGCATCAACACCTGCTGCTACAAGTGCATCTGCTGCAAGCATAACTTCATCGTTAGATGTTCCAGTCTTTTCAACGTACTCAACACCTGCTGCATCAAGAATAGCCTTGGCCTCCTTGATAGGGCCTGTTGAAGCATCCTGACTCTTATCGTATAACAATCCAACCTTTGAGATATCTCTATCCTGCTCAAAGATTAAATCAAAAACTGCCTGAGTGTTAAGGGCGTCAGATGTACCAGTAACATTTGCTCCTGGAGCATCATTAGACGCAACAAGTCCTGCACTCTCTGGGTCAGAAACTGCTGCAAAAACAACAGGAATCTGATTGTCCTCAGTAGCTGACTGACAAATCATTGCTGTAGGTGTGGCGATAGGCACCAGCACATCTACCTCATCATTAATAAGCTCTGTAACAATCTGATTGATTGTAGTAGCATCTGCCTGACCATTATAATAGTAGTCCTCATACTCAAATGTGCAGCCATTTTCCTTACCAAGCTCATCCAGCTGGCTCTCAAGGTTAGCAACAATCTGATTAAGTGAAGCATCATCCACATACTGAACGATACCTACCTTATATACCTTGCCATCTGTTGTTGCTTCTGTATTTGCAGCATCATCTGTAGCATCTGTGGAAGCTGCTTTATTACCACATCCAACCATTGCGGCTGAAAAAGTTAAAATCATCATTAAAGAAAGCAATCTTTTCTTCATAATATCCCTCCTAACACAATCTGTTAATAGAGAATATTGTATCACAACACTTTAACAAGTTAAAGTGTAAAATTATCTAATTATTTATTTACATTGTTTTTTCTTCTATCACTACTTAATTATACAATCAGCAATTAACATATCCTAAACCTTAGTTATTATGTTAAGAAAGGAGCATCTTATGGAAAAGAAAATCAATGCAATGTTATCGGACCTTGTTGTCTTTTATCACAAATTACAGTGCTATCACTGGTATGTTAAGGGAAACGATTTCTTCGTTATCCATACTACATTACAAAAATGCTATGAGGAAGTTAAGGAACAGCTGGATGAGCTGGCAGAATCAGCCCTAATGATTGGATATTCGCCAGTGGCTACCATGAAGGATTTCACAAAGATGGCATCCATCAAAGAAGCAAAGGCTGGATTTGTTAATTCAAAGGATATAATAAAAGATATCTTAGCAGATTATCAGCATTTGTTAGAAGCTACTGAGGAGCTTAAGAAAGAGGCTGAAGAAAATGAAGTTTATCTGATTTCAGTATTAACTGATGAGCTTATTAGCTGCTACCACAAGAAGATTTGGATGCTTTCACAGAGTCAGATGTAAGCGCCCCTCATCAGCTATCTACAACAAAAGCTACTAGTTACGGTAACAAGCAAAATATTTCTTCACTCAGCATAGAAAGCTTCGCTTAAGAAATATTTGAGCTTGTCACCTACTAGTAGCTTTTATTCCATCACTGAATCCTTGATTGTAATATAGGTGCCGCCATCCTCCTCGTAGGTGGAAAAGGTACCCTTGATTACGATTGGGTCGCCCTCGGCTGGATAATCTTCAAGGGCGTATTGTTCTGAATCCAGTAAGAACTCTAATCCCTGAGAGCAGCACTGAGTAGCATCCTGCACCACGCAGGTATAATAGGTATTGCCTGTCTCCTCATCTGTGTAGATGGCGCAGTTGCCATCCATCTTAATTGTCTGACCTTCGTAAGCCATTGGCTCCATCATCATGTTAAACACTTCTGAATATACCATTGTAGATGAAAGGGTTGTTAAATCTAAATCCACTGATGGGTCAGATGCAATAGTTTCCTCTTCTATCTCAGCTTCTGCTTCTAAGTTTTCAGTCTCCTGCACCGGCTGACTAGTAGCTGCGGTGTCATTAGAAACATCTGTAGAATCGGCCTTGTTGCCACACCCCATTAATACTACAAGGCTAAATGAACACATAATAATTAACAGTTTTCTTTTCATCTACTACCCCCTAATTCTTCCAATTAAATAACAAATCGCAAACAATACCACATCTGCTGCAACTATTGTTGAGCCTACAGGTGTGCCTGCCAAAATAGAAATGATTATTCCTATTAGAGCACAAATCATAGATGACACTGCTGAAAAAATAGTTACGCTTTTAAAATTCTTAAGTATGCTCATTGCAGATAGAGCTGGGAATATAACAAGTGCCGATATCAGCAGTGAACCTACCAGATTCATGGCAAGAACAATTATTACGGCAATAACTGTAGCTATCAAAAGATTGTAAAGGTTCACCTTTGTGCCAACAGCATTTGCAAAATCCTCATCAAATGTTACTGCAAAAATGCGATTATAAAGGAATATAAACAATATGGTTACAACTATTGCAAGTATTCCACAAACCCACACATCAGTCTTAGTAAGCATCAGTATGGACATGGAACCAAAAAGCGTAGTACACACATCTCCCGATACATTTGCTGAACTTGGGAACAGATTCATCATCATATAACCAAAAGCAAGGGCACCAACAGACAGCATTGCTATTGCTGCATCACCCTTTATCTTTGTGTTCTGCCCCTTCCTAAGAAGAAGTATCGCAAATACGATAGTAATAGGAAGCACTATAATCATTCTATTTGTAAAATTAAGTATAGTGGCAATTGCAAGTGCTCCAAAGGCCACATGAGATAATCCATCTCCTATAAAGGAATATCTTTTTAAAACAAGTGTAACTCCAAGCAGTGATGAGCAAAGAGCTATAAGCACTCCAACGATCAGAGCATATCTTACAAAAGGAAAGCTCATATATTCTATTAATGTATCTAGCATGTTACTCTCCCTTCATTTACATCATAAATTCTAGTAGCGTATTTACTTACGTTAGCAATATCATGACTAATCATAATGATTGTCATGCCATCATCATTTAGCTGCTTAATAAGCTCATACATCTCCTCTGTTACTGTTGGGTCAAGGCCTGCCACAGGCTCATCCAAAAGGATTGCCTTTTTGGTGGCACACAACGCCCTGGCTAGCAGCACACGCTGCTGCTGACCACCGGAAAGCTCTCTATAACATCTATTCTTAAGTTTTTCTATTCCCATCTTTTTAATGTTTGAAAGAGCCAGCTTTTTCTGCTCCTTTGAATAGAAAAACTTTTTGCCCAAGCTATTCTGACATCCAGACAGGACAATCTCAAACACTGATGCTGGGAAGTCCTTCTGGGCCACTGACTGCTGAGGCAAGTAACCTATCTCATTTTTCATAAGGCCATCACCAAATTCAATACTACCTGACACTGCCTGCTGCAATCCTAAAATAGTCTTCATAAGTGTGGTCTTTCCTGAACCATTCTCCCCGACGATGCAGAAATAGTCTCCTGCGTTAATCTCAAAATTGATGTTTTCAAGAACTGCCTGGTTTTCGTAACCAACTGCAAGCTCCTTTGCTGATAAAACTGCCATAATATCTCCTAAATGCTTTAGTCCGCCTGATTACTGAGACTGTTCCAAGGTTTTCATGCTCCCGGAGGCCACCTCCCATTGTCTTGCAACAGAAACTCCCCGCCGGCGTAGGTCCCCTCTGTTGCAAGACATGGGACCCTCCTCCTCGCGCTTGCCAAGACTATGTATAGTCTCAGTATCAGGCTCATATCAATCTATTATATATAGATTCCTGAAAAACATCAGTTTTTCGGGAATCGTAAATACCATCAAAATAGATTTATCGATTTTGATGTCCTGCAAAGCAGGATTCTTGCTGACAATGTCCTTGTTTGGTCAGCAAGAAGTCATAATTAAATAATTTACTATTACTAGTTTAGCGCTTCTGTGAGCACGGATAGGTTCTGCTCCATGACGCCTAGATAAGTGGTGCCGGAAGCGGCGTCGGATGAGGTGGTAGACTGCATGGAATCCATGGCAAGGATGTTAGCATCCTTGGAATTCGTATTTGCGATAATGGTGTCTGCAATCTTGTTATCTGAGTTTTCGATGGTAAGTACTGTCTTAAGACCAAGCTCATCTACCTTTTCAGATAAGAATTTGATTGTTTCGAAGCTGGCTTCGGTTTCTGCGGAGCAGCCTACAAAAGCAGCATAATAATCAAGTCCATAATCGTCTACCATGTATCTGAATGGGAAGCGGTCTCCAAAGAGAAGAGTCTTTCCTGTTGCAGCATTTACGGCATCTGCATATTTTGCATCTAAAGCGTTTATGTCATTTATATAAGATTCAGCGTTAGCTTTATACATATCAGCATTTGCGCCATCTATTGTCTCAAGGGAATCAGCGATTGCCTTTACGCAGGTAGCGGCATTCTTAAGAGATAGCCATACATGCTCATCATACTCTACCTCTTCTTCATGCTCATGCTCTTCCTCAGCTTCCTCCTCATGCTCATGTTCATCTTCTGCTTCGCCTTCATGATCGTGGTCATGCTCTTCTTCCTGCATGCCCTCTACAACTTCCTCTTCCTTAATGCTATCCTTTAGTACATCCATAAGATTGATAACCTGCTGATTTTGGTTCACAGCTGTTTTTATTGCATCCTCTGCCCACTCATCAGATTCTCCACCTACATATATAAACAAATCGCAGGTAGCAATCTTTTTAATATCCTCAGCTGTAGGCTGATAATTATGAAGGTCTACTCCATTATCAAGAAGCAATGTAAGTTCTACATTAGAATTGTCTCCTACTATCTGCTTTACCCAGTCATACTCAGGAAAGATAGTGGTCACAACAGAAATGCTATCTGCAGCTACTTCCTGTGTAGCTTCTGTAGAATCTACAACACCACCTGCAGGGCTTTCTTCTTTAGTACCACATCCAACAATTGCTCCCATTGTAATTACAGTAGCAGCCATTAATCCTATTAAGTTTTTAATTTTCATGTCTAATTAATCCTTTCGCGTCCTAAAAAATTATATCAAAATAAAGCCATATCTAACATGGGACGTTAATCAAGAATCAATTCTTACCTTCTGGGAAACTAAGCTAGTCTGAACAGACTGGCTTGAAGCAAAGTATGCAATATCTTTCATTGCAAATACAATTACATAAACTACAGTTGCAAAAATAAGACCTGCACCAATATTTTTGATATTGCTTTGACACTGCTCCAATACAAGACATATTGGACAATGTGCCTCATCGTCACAATGGTGCGACACATGCTCTGCAATAAAGATTGTAGAAAAAAGCATAACAAAAACAGTAGCAACTAATGCTACCATTGCAAGGATTCTATTGTAATTCCTGATCTTTGACATACTCTCTCCTTATATGAATCTTTAATACCCTGTCATGATAATGGCTTTAGTTCGATTTGTCAAACCCATAGATGGCATTTACTCAATCTTTCTCCTCAATCTGACATAACTAATCTTCAATCCTCAGACTCTATTATGCTAGATATAACCTACTTAGTATAACTAGTGTGAAGTTCTGAACTTTTATACTCGATAATATCTAAAATTTATGTCGAACTCATAAATTAGTATATACTGTGTGAAGTTCTTTCATTAAAAACTTTTTTCCAACTTTTAATCTCCTATCTTAAGAATTATTAGTATATATTTGCCAATCTTCACATTACATATACTATTTTTTCTGAAAAGGCTCATCTGCGGATTAAACTGGGTATATTTTTAATCATCTTCACACTAGCTAAACCACTTACGAGATTTTGTAGCAAATAATTATGACTTCTTGTGGGCTACTTAAGGAAAAAGCCCACAAGAACTTGGCTTCGCCAAGCAATATTTTCTTTCAGAAAATATTGGTCTATGTCCGGTTCTTGTTTTTCTGATGAAAAACAAAAACCTCTAGCTTCCATTATTATTTTATCTACACTTATGAACAAAAAATGAAAAAACAGTGAATTGCTGCATGAATATTCTGAAATCTACTATAATATTCTTATATTGTGGTGTAATATAATTTTTATAATGAAACCATATTGAGAGGAGGCTCTTTTATGTACGAATATATTACTATTGAACGTAAATATGGTAGTGGCGGTCACAAGATTGCTGAAGCATTAGCCAAGAAATTAGGTTATCGCCTGTACGACCGTGGTGTTGTAGTTGAGACCTGCAAGCGCATGGGATTGTCTTACGACCAGGTATCGGGCATGGACGAGCAGACTCCTATCAAGCCGATATTTAAAGCTCCTGGTAGTGACCATCTATCTATGGAAGAGCAGATTTACAATACAGAAGTTGAAATTATCCGGGAAGCTGCAAACGAACATGGTTGCATTTTCGTAGGCCGTTGTGCCAGCGAAATCCTAAAGGACAAAAAATGCCTGAAGGTATTCATCACTGCAGATGATGACTTCCGCCTAAACCGCTCTATTAACGTAGAGAAAAATGATAAAGACAAGGCTGAAGATGTAATGAAGAGATTCGACAAGAAACGTGAGAAATTCTTCACCACCCATTCTAATGAAAAGTGGGGTTCCCCTGAATACTTTGACTTGATAATTAATTCGGGGCACCTGGGGGAAGATGCCTGCGTAGCACTCCTTGAGGCCTTAGCAAAACAATAACAATCAATTAATCCCTGTAGCCAAGCAAGCAATACTGCTTGTTAACTACAGGGATTTTTTTATCCTAATATATCAATATATTCTCCAGCAAGCGCCTTGTTCATACTGCGGACAGCACAGAACTTGCCGCACATAGAGCAGGTGTCATCAAATTCTGGTGAGCGGTCTGCTCTAATAGACTTGGCTGTTTCAGGGTCAAGTGAACAATCCCACTGCTTATCCCAGTCGAAGCACTGTCTGGCTTCTGCCATGGCATTGTCCTGATCCATTGCGTGAGGAATATGCTTTGCAATATCTGCTGCATGGGCTGCGATTTTAGATGCAATGATTCCCTGCTTTACATCTTCTACATTAGGAAGGGCTAAGTGCTCTGCTGGTGTTACATAGCAAAGGAAAGCTGCACCATTTTGAGCTGCAATGGCACCACCGATTGCTGATGTGATGTGGTCGTAGCCAGGTGCAATGTCTGTAACGATTGGGCCAAGTACATAGAATGGTGCGCCCATACAAATCTTCTGCTGAATCTTCATGTTGGCTGCGATTTCATCCATTGGCATGTGACCAGGGCCTTCAACCATAACCTGCACATCCTTGTCCCATGCACGCTTTGTCAGCTCACCTAAGCGAACCAATTCCTCTATCTGGCATACATCAGATGCATCTGCAAGACAGCCAGGGCGGCATGCGTCACCAAGAGAAATTGTCACATCATATTCACGACAAATATCAAGAATCTCATCATAATATTCATAGAAAGGATTTTCCTCACCTGTCATGCACATCCATGCAAACACCAGCGAACCACCACGGGATACAATGTTCATCTTTCTTTTGTGCTTTTTAATCTGGTCAATTGTCTTACGTGTGATTCCACAGTGCAGTGTAACAAAATCTACACCATCCTCAGCGTGAAGGCGTACCACATCGATGAAATCCTTGGCTGTAAGTGTAGCCAAATCTCTCTGATAATGGATTACGCTATCGTAGATTGGCACTGTTCCAAGCATTGCAGGACATTCTGCTACAAGCTTTTGTCTAAATGGCTGAGTGTTGCCATGGCTTGATAAATCCATGATTGCCTCTGCCCCCATATCAACAGCTGCCATTACCTTTTCCATTTCGATGTTGTAATCCTTGCAATCACGGCTTACACCAAGATTTACATTTATCTTGGTACGAAGCATACTGCCAACACCCTCTGGGCTAATGCACTTGTGATTAACATTTGCAGGAATTGCCACCTGTCCTTTTGCCACAAGCTCTCTGATTTCCTCAGATGTGCGATACTCCTTAAGAGCAACCTGCATCATTTCAGGTGTGATTATGCCTTTTCTTGCTGCATCCATCTGTGTTTTATATTCTCTCATTAAATTATTCTCCTCTACTAATACATTATCTATGACACAAAAATATAATCGTTAAATACTGGCTGTAAGCCTTCCTCAGATATGTCGCTGTACATTTTTTTCAGGCTTCGTCCATCTGAAATTTCAAACTGCTCGTCACCGCAATCATCCTCTGACTCAATGCCTGTATATTTTTCCTCATGGTCGCCTATTCCTGTGGAAACTCCTGCCGAAACCTTTGTTGCAGCGATTTTTACTATGCCATTTCTAAATTCTGCTGTCTCCCTGGATGACACAGTTATTCCTACAAATGGCAGGAAGATTCTGTATGCACATAGGATTTGGCAAAGCTGCTTTTCTCCTACATCCAGTGGATTGATAGTATCGTTGTTGATGATTGGTCTTAGCCTTGGACATGAAAGTGACATCTCCGCATAAGGGTATTTTCTTTGGAGATAGTACACATGAAGTGCTGATGCTAATGCATCCTTTCTAAAATCTGAAAGCCCTAAGAGTGCGGAGAATGCTACACCTCTCATTCCACCCATTAATGCGCGCTCTTGGGCATCAAATCTGTATGGCCAAACTCTCTTGTTACCCATCAAATGAAGTGTTTCGTACTTGTCAGTGTCGTAGGTCTCCTGAAATACTGTTACATAATCCACGCCACATTCATGCAGATATTTGTAGTCATCCACATTCACAGGATAGATTTCTATTCCAACCATTCTGAAATATTTACGGGCAATCTTGCAGGCTTCGCCGATGTATTTTACATCTGACTTAGTAGGACTTTCTCCTGTAAGGATAAGAATTTCCTCCATGCCGCTGTCTGCAATAACCTTCATTTCATGCTCAATCTGCTCCATTGTAAGCTTGAGGCGGTTAATCTTGTTGTAGCAGTTAAAGCCGCAGTACACGCAATAATTCTCACAGTAATTTGCTATATAAAGTGGTGTAAAAAGATATACCGTATTTCCGAAGTGCCTGCTGGTTTCAAGCTTGGCCTTGGC
Organism: Pseudobutyrivibrio sp.; assembly: GCF_017471675.1. Lineage (GTDB taxonomy): Bacteria > Bacillota > Clostridia > Lachnospirales > Lachnospiraceae > Pseudobutyrivibrio. The sequence continues at coordinate 1,508 of NZ_JAFUSK010000034.1, read as the reverse complement.
TGCCATTTGTTCTAAATATGGCTCTGCTGCAGGCGATAGCAATGCCTTAAAATCCTCGATATCACATTTGTCCTTTGCAAGAGCACGTCTTACATCTGAAGCTGTGTACTTAGTGTAATCGTATGATTTCATTTCTGACATGACCTTTTGACACACATCAGACTCTATCACATCCATCCCTGGAAGGTATTTCATGTGGTCTGTCCTTGAGCTAGGGTCAGTCTCCAATCTATGCTTTTTAGCAAGTGCTGATTCTGGCAATTCATCTGAATCGATTAAAAAATTATTTTCCATGACAGCCTCCTAATGTAAGAATCCTGTAAGTGGATCTGATGCTGCTGCACCACGGGTTAACACTCTTCCTAGGCCTGCCAGATAAGCCTTTCTACCAGCATTAATTGCGTCCTTAAATGCTGATGCCATCAGTGTTAAATCCCCAGCTGTTGCAAGTGCAGTGTTTGCCATGATTGCAGCTGCTCCCATTTCCATAGCTTCACAAGCCTGAGAGGGGGCGCCTATGCCTGCATCTACGATTATTGGAAGATCGATTTCATCTATAAGAATCTGGATAAATTCCTTTGTCGCAAGTCCCTTGTTAGAGCCGATTGGTGATGCAAGTGGCATTACAGCTGCTGCACCTACATTCACAAGCTCTCTTGCCACATTTAAATCCGGGTACATATATGGCAAAACCACAAAGCCTTCCTTGGCCAGAATCTCTGTAGCTTTGATAGTTTCATAGTTATCTGGAAGCAGATATTTGCTATCACGCATAATTTCGATTTTTACAAAATCTCCGCAGCCTAGCTCCCTAGCAAGCCTTGCAATTCTAACTGCCTCCTTGGCATCCCTTGCTCCGCTAGTGTTTGGAAGAAGGGTTACATTCTTTGGAATATAATCTAGTATGTTTTCCTCATCCTTTGTGTTGGTACGGCGCACAGCAAGTGTAATAATCTCTGCCCCTGCATCCTTTACTGCCGCATCTATTAGCTTCATAGAATATTTTCCTGAACCTAATATAAATCTTGAATCAAATTCTTTCCCACCGATTACCAGTTTGTCATTTTCCATTGCATTATTCCTTTCACATTCTAAGGTGTCTGCTCACCCATAAGAAGCCTAAGCACTATGTGAGCCTCATGAGCTGCACACACCATTACTCTACTAGCTATCAGGCCAATGCCATCATTTACATCACTTACTCCGTCGCCGCACATATAAAATCTGTTTGAAAGCTTTTTGGTCACTATGTCATTGGCGCTAGAAAATCCTGCCATGCCAGAGCCCGACACAATGATTTTATCCTTGAAGTGGGTTAGCACTACATTTACTACCATAGCCTTGCACTCTGCCTTATCAAAGGCCTCGCAGACTATGTCAGCTTCACTTACAAGCTTTACAGTATTATCTTCAGTCATCCTAACAGTACGGCTTTCTATTGTTATATATGGATTAATCTCCAAGAGATTTTCCTTCAGTGCTTCAGTTTTATACATCCCCACCTGGCT
>NZ_JAFUSK010000033.1 GCF_017471675.1 Pseudobutyrivibrio sp. | reverse complement strand
TAAGATCTGACTCTTGAAACTCTTTTCTGATTTTATTCCAGTTGTAATTTTTTCTTTTGACCATAATGTTTTCCTCCTGAAAGGATTATGGCATTTTGGGATGGGCTTTCCAAGACGGCCGTTCTAGCTACACTTACGTTCTTTTTAAGAAGAATCATATTTAAAATAAAAATAGGTAGTATAAAAAACAATGCAAAATACTGAGTAAGCATTGCTAAAAATTCAATTATGCAAATTTTACGATAAATTTTCTTATCTTCCTTACAATCATTATGAGCCCATTGTAATGAATAATACAAAAGAATAACAAACCAAAATGTAAGCATAGCGTACATTCTATAGAAAGTAGCATTATTTACAAAATCAAAGCTTAAGCCATAATACAAAGTAGGAATTAAAGCTAATAAATACTGTTTATCGAAAATAATTAATCCAATCTTATAAATAAATAGGCAGGTTAAAAGTAAAAAAGCAATATTTACAACAAAGCCTGCAATCATTATATCGAGCTTTGGAAATAAAGAACAAATCGTTTTTAATACGTCATAATATAAAGGTGGATGAACATCCATTGCTGTCAGAACATACACATTTAAATAATCAAATCTATTCTGTGAATTGACAGTGTATCTATCCATTGCTTCATCGTATGTTTTATAATCATGTCCACCAATAAATGTATCCCAAAGCTTTGCTGAGTATTCATTTACTGTATGATTTTTTATAGCATCAATTGCTTCTGGAATAGAAATCGCTTTGCAATTAGTATAGAAAAAAGTTGCTGTCTCATCCAAAAAATATCCCTTCTTAAGTTGAAATATATTAAATGAATGAATAAAAATAATTAATAAAGTAACAATTAATAGTAATTTTTTCAGGTCAATTATTTCATTTAAATTCTTCTTCATAATCAATCCTCTTTAGTATTCATTATCTGTTGCTAAGATCAATATTTATCATATCTAAATATGGAACCAAAAGATTGGGTTTAGTTGTAAAAAAATATTGTTCGTCTAACTCCTCAATACGAAAGCTTTTTCTACCACCTTCCTGCATTCTATCCCAAAAACCTTTAAGCTTTTCAAATGTAAGATAGTAATATACATCTCTTTCGCTAAAGAAAATCAAGATAAACGCCAGACCATCCTGACCCTCCCATTTACCCATGAAATCAATCTGATGGGCATGGATATTTTGAAGGGGAAATGTGTCCTTATTACATTCCTTAGCATCAAAGCATACAGGGATTCCCTGTATAGCACCAACATAATCTACTGTAGATTTCTGGTCAAAATAGGCGAGAGTTATATGCCCCTTTTTATCCATATCAATTGGTGTTATAGGTGTTGGAATTTTTTGAATGAGGGCTAAACCGTTTTCGGCATAGACCTCATTAGTTTTATTTATGAATTCTTCGAATGTGGAACCACGAAGACCACGCGATTTATATGTAGCCATTAAACTCCCCCAGAAGTTCGCAGACATATTTTCTACCATCAGCAAATTCTATTGAATAAGCATGCAGTAGCTGTCCTCTTACCTTCTCCCTTTTATTTATTATCGTATTTCCGTATTTATTATCACCTAAAATAGGATGACCTATTGAAGCAAGATGTGCTCTGATTTGATGTGTACGTCCTGTAATTAGGTGAATTTCTAATAATGTAAAATCATCCCCTATATGAGATATAGGTTTGTACGCTGTTTTAATTGGCTTAGAATCCTTTGTTTCATTCTTAGTAATAGAAACCTTGTTAGTAGCTTCATCCTTTGATAAGAAGCCATCTATTAGCTGTTCATCATCAATTCTTCCGATAACAACAGCTCTATATAGCTTTTTACAGCTACGTTCCTTTAAAGCTTCTCCAAGAGTTTGAGCTGCCTTAAGAGTTTTAGCAAATAAAACAATGCCTGATGTGTTTCTATCAAGTCTATTACACACGCTAGGATGAAAATGCTTGAAGCTTTCTTCACTAAGTTCGCCCTTGGCAATCATGTATGAAATGGCCATTTCATTGATAGAAATATCTGATGGTGAGTCCTTCTGAGATTTGATACCTGTAGGCTTATTAATGATAATCATATCATCATCTTCAAAAACCAACTTGATATCATGTGAAACTTCCTTTAAGGAATAATAAAGTTCGTCTCGCTCACCAGCTCCTGTCATCTTGGCATAAGTTTCATCAGAAAACCAAATTTTGACAACATCGCCTGTATTAAGTTTTTCAGTACCATCAGCCTTTTTGTCGTTAAGTGTGATGTTCTTCTTTCTAAGCATCTTGTAAATAAAACTAGTGCTAGCCTCTGTAAGAACACGTTTTAAATACTTATCAAAACGCTGATTACTATCGTTTTCTTCTATTCTTAGTTCTTTCATTTGGTCTACTTTGCTTTCCAGAATTCTTATTTCTGGTATTTTTATTATTCTTTACAGAATCAGATTTCTTAGAAGCATTCTTCTTAGAATAGTTTTTCTTTGAGTCAGCCTTCTTGAATTCCTTACCCTTAATATTTCTAGGTGGAATCAGGCATTCCTCTCCAAATCCTATTAAATCTTCACGACCAGCTTTGATTAAAGCTTCCTTAACCAAATCATAGTTTTCTGGTCGCTTATACTGAATAAGAGCACGCTGCATAGCCTTTTCATGAGGATTCTTGCAGATATATACAGGCTTCATATCTCTAGGATCGATTTCTGTATAGTACATTGTTGTAGAAATTGTACTAGGTGTTGGGTAGTAATCCTGTACCTGTTCTGGTGACAAATGATGATCACGCAAATATTCAGCCAAAGCTATAGCATCATCAAGTGTACTACCTGGATGTGAGCTCATAAGATATGGAACAAGGTACTGCTTGAAGCCAAGCTCCTTGTTAATCTTAGCGTATTTATCACAAAAACTGTTGTAAACAGAAATATCTGGCTTACCAAGGTAGCTAAGAACATTATTCGAAATATGCTCTGGAGCAACCTTTAACTGTCCACTAACATGATATTTACATAGGTCACGAAGGAATGTATCGTCTTTGTCATACATAACATAATCGAATCTAACACCTGAACGAACAAATACCTTCTTCACCTTTGGAAGCTTTCTAAGCTTAGTAAGAAGGGCTACGTAATCCTTGTGATCTACCTCTAAGTTAGGACATTTAGTTGGGAATAGACACTGTCTATTTGTACATACACCCTTTGTAAGCTGCTTCTTACAAGATGGATTTCTAAAGTTAGCAGTAGGCCCACCAACATCATGAATGTATCCTTTAAACTCAGGATCTTCAGTGATAAGCTTAGCCTCGTTGATAATAGATTCATGGCTTCTAGACTGTATAATTCTTCCCTGATGGAAAGTAAGGGCACAGAAATTACAGCCACCAAAGCATCCTCTATTACTAATCAAAGAGAATTTAACCTCTTTGATAGCAGGAATACCGCCGTCCTTTTCGTACATAGGATGATAGGTTCTCATGTATTCGATAGCATAAACATCATCCATTTCCTGTCTTGTTAATGGCTTCTGTGGAGGATTTTGAACAACATACATTGCACCATCGTATGTTTCAACAAGCTTTTTAGCGGTAAATGCATCCGTATTTACGTATTGAGTGTAAAAGCTTTTAGCGTATGTTGCTTTATCCGCCTTAATTTCTTCGAAACTAGGAAGAATAAGTCCATCTTCAATGAAGGACTTATCTCTAGTCTTAAAAACAGTACCATCAATATATGTAATGTCCTTTACATCCATACCCGATGCAAGGCAATCTGCTATTTCAATAACTGAACGCTCGCCCATACCATAAGATATTAAATCTGCACCAGAATCAAGTAATATGGAACGACGCACCTTGTTTGACCAATAGTCATAATGCGCAAGACGTCTAAGTGACGCCTCAATTCCACCGATGATAATAGGCTTTTTCTTATAGGTATGTCTTATTAAATTACAATACACCACAGTAGCGTAATCTGGTCTAAGACCGATTTTACCGCCTGGAGAATAGTTATCATAATCTCTTCTATGCTTTGAAACACTGTAGTGATTAACCATGGAATCCATATTTCCCGCACTAACAAAAAAGCCAAGACGTGGCTCTCCTAAAATATTTATAGAATTATCGTCCTTCCAATCTGGCTGGGCAATAATTCCTACGGAATATCCATGCAATTCAAGAAGGCGGCAAATAATTGCCGCCCCAAATGAAGGATGATCCACGTAAGCATCGCCACAGACATAAACAAAGTCTAGTTGCTTTATGCCACGTTCATCCATATCTTTTCTACAAACTGGTAAAAACTTTTGCATATAAATCTACTCTTTATTAAAAAATTGCTCTGGTATATCAAGAGCTGGAATATCGTCATCATCATTTGACGATGGAGCCTCAGCTTGCTCGAAGCTTGGCTCAGTAGCTGCTGCCTCTCCTGTAGAATCTAAACTTGCAGCAGGATCAGCATCCCCATCATTTAATGAATCAGGAACAAGTGCTGCTCTGTTTCCATTAACAGTATCAAGGTATACCTGCATAGTGTTAAGGAAAGCTTCATCACGAGCCTTAGTAGTCTCGATAGAATTAGCAAGGATTGTTTGAATATTTGCAAGAAGCTCGTCAGTATAAGCAATAGCTCCCATACGAATATTGTTAGCATCCTCAGTTGCTCTATCAATTTTTTCCTGAGCGTTCTTCTGAGCTATAAGGATAACCTCATTTGCCTGTGCGTATGCCTGTTGCATAATCTGATGCTCAGAAACAAGCTCATTTGTCTGAACCTGAGCCTGGCTGATAATTTCATCTGCCTTAGCCTTAGCATCAGCAAGAATCTGCTCACGATTAGCAATCATTCTCTGATATTTCTTAATTTCATCAGGAGTCTTTGTTCTAAGCTCCTGGATTAATGACTCTAGCTCATCTCTGTTAACAACAATTTTGTTTGTTGAAAATGCAGATGGCTTGCAATCATCAATGTATGCTTCAATCTCATCGATGATATCTTCGATTTTACTTGTACTTGCCATGTTATTACTTCTCCTTATTGTTTATTTTGGCTTCTATGAGAGGTATAACCTGTGCTGGAACAAATAGGCTGATATCTCCTCCATAAGATGCAAATTCCTTAACAACAGTAGAGCTTAAATAAGCATATTTTAAGGATGTGGTCATGAATAAAGTCTCAAGCTGAGGATACTGAACTCTGTTGGCATGAGCTAACTGAATCTCATTTTCAAAATCAGTAACCGCTCTTAGACCCCTAATTATAACCTGAGCATCTTTTTCTTTTGCAAAATCAACTAATAAACCTTCAAAACATTCCACTCGAACGTTGTCTAAATTTTCAGTCAATTCCTTTATCATACTAACACGTTCATCGATGGAAAACAACGGATTTTTTTGCTTGTTATTTAAAACTCCCACAATCAACTCATCACAAAGCTTGCTTGCTCTAGTAATAATATCTAAGTGCCCAAAAGTGATAGGATCAAAGCTTCCGGGATAAATTGCTCGTTTCATTTTACGCCTTCTTTAAGAATATATGTTTATTTGTTTTGTAAATTTTTTCTTTTGTAATTTCGTAACCTAAATCTGTTACATAATCAAAGCTTGTATTAAGGCTGGCTTCTACAATGATAAGAGTATAATCATCTATGTAGGATTTATCCTTGAGCTGCTCTAATACCTGCTTTTCTATAAGCTTATCGTAAGGTGGGTCCATAAAAACTATATCAAAGCTTTCATGGTTATTTAGATTATTAAGTGCCATAGATATATCAGTCTTAAGCACTGTAGCCTTATCAGTAAGCTTTGCTTTTACAAGATTCTTTTCTATACAATCATAAGCTTTTTTATCTTTTTCAACAAAAACAGCTTCCTTTGCACCTCTGCTAAGAGCTTCTATACCTATCTGCCCACTACCTGCAAATAAATCTAAGAAATTAGCATCCGGTAAATCAAAAGCAATCATATTAAAAAGAGTTTCTTTAATTCTATCTGTGGTAGGACGTGTGTCCATCCCCTCAGGTGCCTGCAGATTTAATCCACGATTATTTCCTGCTATTACTCTCATGCCATCACCTTTAATTTATCCATACATTCAGCTAAAAGATTAAGAGCTTCCTTTGCAGCAGCAGCCCTAACCTGGCTTCGGTCTCCATTGAGATGTAATTCCTTAACAATACAATCATTGTCAGAATAAGCACAACCAATGTAAACAAGCCCAACAGGCTTAAGCTTAGTGCCACCAGTTGGTCCTGCAATGCCTGTAGATGAAAGACCAAAGGTAGCATTTGCCACCCTTCTAACACCTAATGCCATTTCTGTAGCTGTTTCTCTACTAACTGCACCTACACTTTTTAGCGTATCAGCAGATACACCCAGGTTCTTCATCTTGGCCTGGTTAGAATATGTAACATAGCCTTCATTAAAACAATCAGAAGCTCCAGAAACATCTACAATAGAGCTTGCAATAAGACCTCCGGTACATGATTCTGCAGTGGCAACTGTGTAATGATTGCTACAAAGCTCGTTAATCAAAGCAGCTGTATCCATGATTATTTTTGCTCCTTAAGAACATCACTATTCTGATAAATATAAATTACCAGTGAAAGTACTGTAAGAATAAGTGAAACCCAAATGAAAATCTGTCCTAATACCTGAAGCCAGCCAAATGGAAGGTTAGCAACAAGGATAATTATCATAATCATCTGAGATACAGTCTTAAGCTTGCCAAAAATATTAGCTGCAATAACAACGCCATTTTCAGCTGCAATTAATCTAAATCCTGAAATAATAAATTCACGTGCAACAATAATTATAACTATCCATGCATAAAGCTGACCAGTAGATATTAAACAAATCATTGCTGAACAAACCAAAAGCTTGTCTGCAAGTGGATCCATAAACTTACCAAAGTTAGTAACAAGGTTGTATTTACGAGCAATCTTACCATCTAACATATCTGTTAAAGAAGCAACAATAAAGATAAGATCTGCAATAATACGAAGTGCTAAACTTTCAGGGTTTATTAGCAAAAATAAAACAAAGAAAGGAATAAGTACAACTCTAAAAAGTGTAAGTTTGTTAGGTAAATTCATTTCTTTTAAATTCATAGCTTTACATCTCCTATTAAATCGTATTCATCATAACCTGTAACCTCAACGTCAACAAATTGACCGCTTACAAGTTCGGTGTCACTGTTTACAAAAATAAAACCATCAACACTAGGTGTATCTCTGTAGGTACGTCCTATAAAGACTCCGTCCTCAGGAAGCTTTCCTTCGATAAACACCTTTAATACACGACCGATATATTTCTCATTATTTGAAAGAGAAATATCCTTTTGGCAAAGCATAACTTCATCCTGCCATTTTAATTTAAGCTCATCATCTACCTGATTATCCATTGTAGCTGCAACTGTGCCATCTTCCTTAGAATAAGCAAATGCACCCAGTCTATCAAAGGACATGTCCTTAATAAAGGTAATCAGCTCCTGATGCATGGCTTCAGTCTCACCTGGGAACCCACAAATAAGTGTAGTTCTAAGGGAAATATCAGGCATTGCAGCTCTTAATCTTGCAGCTATATCCATGATATCCTTTTTATTGGTCTTACGACCCATCTTTTTAAGGATATCATCATTACAATGCTGAATAGGCATATCAATGTAATGGCAAATCTTAGGCTCTGATGCCATACATTCAATTAAATCATCTGTAATTTCTTCTGGATATGCATAAAGAATCCTAATCCATTCAATGCCTTCTATCTTACAAAGCTTATGTAAAAGCCTTGTTAAAGATTTCTCACCATAAATATCAATTCCATAAACGGTAGTCTCCTGAGCTACAAGAATAAGCTCTTTAACACCGCCTTCCGCAAGTGCCTTCGCCTCTGCAATAAGAGCTTCCATTGGAACTGAACGATAATTGCCTCTAATATAAGGGATTGCACAATAAGTACATCTTTTGTTGCAACCCTCAGCAATCTTAAGATAGGCATAATGTCCGCCTGTAGTAAGAACTCTTCTGCCATCCCTTGGAAGACCAACAAGCTCTTTTTTGAATACGGGCTTCTTGCCATTCTTTTCAAGAACAATATTAATAGCCTTAACAAGCTCATCGTAAGAATTAGTACCAATGATTGCATCTACCTCAGGTAAATCCTTAAGAATCTCATCAGTAAAACGCTCTGCCAAACAGCCTGTAACTATAAGCCCCTGTAAATGACCATTTTCCTTGTATGAACCAAGGTCAATAATGGTCTGAATACTTTCTTCCATTGCATCAGCAATAAAAGAGCATGTATTAACAACAATTATGTCTGCTTCTTCCTCACTGTCACAGATACTAAAACCACTGTCAATCAAATCCCCCAGCATGTGTTCTGAGTCAACAAGGTTTTTATCGCAGCCTAATGAAACAAATAATACTTTCATAAATTAGTTGTTTGTGTCCTCGTTAATGATTTTAATAGCACCTTCATTAAGCTCGTTAACAGCGATAGAAAGTGGCTTTTCCCCTTTAGTATAATCGATAAGTGGTTCAGCACCATCAATAATCTGACGTGCACGCTTAGCTGTAGCAGCAACGATTGTATAACGGCTGTTTACAACTGGCTCCTCACCTACCTCAACATTCTCATTTACCTTTTCCATAAGTTCTACATAAGATGGATGTATCATAATTAATTACTCCTTTCAAACACCTTTAATTCTTCTTGCATTTCTTTTATAGACGAGCTGTTTCTTTCAACCTTAAAATGCTCTGCCTGTATTATATTATGAACCTGATCTACAGCCTTTTCTAAAGAATCATTTACAATCAGGTAATCATACTGATTCATGAACTGAGATTCCTTACAAGATATTGCAAGGCGTTGTTTAATAACATCTTCTGTCTCAGTGCCTCTGCCAACCAATCTGTTTTCAAGTTCCTTAGCGCTTGGTGGCATTGTAAATAATAATAGTGCATCAGGATACATTTTTTTTACCTGAAGAGCACCCTGAATTTCAATTTCAAGGATAACATCCTTTCTACGCTCAATGAGCTGTTCTACATAAGCCCTTGGTGTGCCATAAGAATTACCGTTAAATGTGGCATACTCTAAAAGCTCATTATTTTCAATCATTTTATCGAACTCTTCTCTGGTCTTAAAGAAGTATTCTCTGCCGTCCTTTTCCCCAGCGCGCATACCGCGGGTAGTAGCTGAAATAGAAAGATTGTAATCGTTTGGATGAGCCTCTAATAAGTGCTTCATAATTGTGCCCTTACCAGCCCCTGAAAAGCCTGAAAGAACAACAACAAGACCCTTGTCGCTTACCATTTATATTTCCTCCTTTGGTGGATTACCATTTATTCTAGTAGCAATTGTATCAGGCATAAGTGCAGATAAAACAACGTAATCATCGCAGATGATAACACACCTAGTGCGACGCCCCTGTGTGGCATCAATAATATTACCAGATTCCTTAGCGCCGGCAACAATTCTTTTGGCTGGCGCCGAATCAGAGGTAATCATAGATACAATCTTATTACTATTTACTATATTTCCAAAACCAATATTAACAAATGACATATTATTCTATATTTTGAATCTGTTCTCTAACCTTTTCAATAAGTGTCTTAAGTGTAATACCAATATCTGCTATTTCTACATCTGTAGATTTAGACAAAATGGTATTAGCTTCACGATTAAGCTCCTGAGCAAGGAAATCAAGCTTTCTGCCCACTTCCTTATCAAGCTCAAATACTGAACGTGTCTCAGCGACATGGCTCTTTAAACGAACCATTTCTTCATCGATGCATACCTTATCAGCATACATGGTTACCTCTTGAGCTATGCGGTTTTCATCTATGTGATTGTCCTCTAAAAGCTCATGTATCTTAGTTGTAAGACGAGTCTTGTATTCTTCAATAATAACAGGGCTGCGCTTTTCAAGCTTATCTACAAGCACAAGCATCTCGTCCATTTTAGCAATAAGGTCTTCCTCAAGACGAGCTCCCTCTGCAATACGTGCATCAATAAACTGATTAATGCAATCTGAAAGGGCTGATAAAACTAATGATTTAAGCTCGTCCTCATCGGAGTCAGTTTCCTCTAGCTCTATCACATCTGGAAGACGCACAATATTACTTGCCTTTAAATCGTTATCGATGCCAAGCTTAGTTGCCATAGCTGAAATGGAATCAAAATATTCCTTAGCTATGATATCGTTAATAGACACCTTATAACATGCATCAGAATGCTCATTTAAAGTGATGTAAACATCAACCTTTCCTCTGAAAATACTTTCGCTGATTTTGTTTCGAATAAGACTTTCTAAGAAATTAAGCTTCTTTGGAAGCTTGATATTCAAATCCAAATATCGATGATTAACAGATTTCATTTCGATTGTGACACGGGCATTTTCATTTTCAGCAAAGCCCTTGCCGTATCCTGTCATACTACGTACCATAGTAGTCTCCTTAGAATTCGCGTATCAAAAAAGATAGATACACATAGTTGTTTTTAATTATAAATAAATGTATGATTATAGTCAATAACAATGAAGAAAGGCTTGATAAAAAATGGCATTAGATGGAATTTCTATTCATGCTCTTGTGCATGAATTTAACCAAAATTTATTAAACGGTAAAATAAATAAAATTTCTCAACCTGAGCGTGAGGAATTATTAATCACAGTAAATACTCCTGAGGGAAATAAGCGTCTACTTATTTCAGCTAACGCTTCTCTTCCATTTATGTATCTTACTTCAGATAATAAGCCAGCTCCTGCTACAGCACCAGGCTTTTGCATGCTTTTAAGAAAGCACATTGGAGCCGGTCGTATTATTGAAATTGTTCAAATGGGCTTGGAGCGTGCTGTAAGATTTAAAATCCAGCACCTTAACGAAATGGGTGATATCACTTTCAAATACCTTTACGTTGAAATAATGGGTAAGCACTCTAATATCATATTCTGTAACGAAGATAATATGATACTGGATTCCATAAAACACATCCCATCTTCGGTAAGCTCCGTAAGAGAGGTTCTTCCTGGCAGAGATTATTTTATTCCTACTCAGGAAGGAAAAATCAATCCTTTGGAAGCTACTGAGGATTTCTTTAAATCAACTGTACTTAAGAAAAGCGATTCTGTTTTTAAAGCTATTATGTCATCATTCATAGGCATCAGCCCTACAATTGCCAACGAAATCTGTTACAGGGCAGGCATTGATTCTGATGTAAGTAATGCTTCGCTTTTTGATGAACACAAAGATAGGCTTTATAAGGAATTCGCATCTATAATTGATGATGTTAAATCCGATAGATATTACTACAATATCATCATTGACTCTGCGACAAACAAGCCTGTTGAATACGCACCACTTAAACTTAGCATGTATGCAGATATGCAATCGAAAGAGCTAAACAGCTTTTCTGAGGTTCTTGTAGAATTTTACGCAAAACGTAATGCATATACTAATATACATCAAAAATCTGCCGATTTAAGAAAAATTATTTCTAATCATATTGAGCGTGCATCCAAAAAACTAGACCTTCAGCTTAAGCAGGAAAAAGATACTGCCAAAAGAGAAAAATATCGTATATACGGAGAACTGCTCCACACCTACGGTTATGAAGCTAAGCAAGGCGATAAATCAATTACCGTTATTAATTACTACAATAACGAAGAGCTTACTATCCCTCTTGATGTTGATTTATCTCCATCAGAAAACGCGAAGAAATACTTTGATAAATATGCAAAGCTTAAACGTACTGCTGAGGCCTTAGAAACCTATATTGCTCAAAGCAAGCAGGAACTTGAGCTTTTACAATCAATAGAAGCATCCCTTAGTATTGCTGAAACTGAAACAGATTTATCTGATATCAGACGTGAATTGATTGACCACGGCTTTATCAAAAAGCACACTGGTGGTAAAAAGGAAAAATCTAAAAAGAGCAAGCCTCTACACTTCATAGATGACAATGGTTTTGATATTTATGTTGGAAAAAATAACTATCAAAATGACGAGCTTACATTTAAGTTTGCCACTGGTAACGACTGGTGGTTCCATACTAAAAAGATTCATGGAAGCCATGTTATAGTAAAAACCAACGGTAAAGAGCTTCCAGATAGCACTTACGAATACGCAGCAGAGCTTGCAGCCTACTATTCTTCTGGCAGAGATTCTGACAAAGTAGAAATCGATTATCTACAAAAGAAGAATGTAAAAAAACCCGCTAGCTCAGTAGCAGGCTTTGTAGTTTATTACACTAATTATTCTTTAATTGCAACACCAACACTAGAGCACGTAAAACTGGTCAGTGAGGAATGAGTTAAGGGTAGACCTAAGCTTAGGATGATTTTCCAGGCTTGGGTCTTTATTAATTATATCGTCTACATCCTTTGATGCCATTTCAAGCTCATCCTGATCCTGATAGATGTCAGCTACTCTAAAGCTAAAATCACCACTTTGTCTAACTCCAAACATATCACCAGGGCCTCTTAGCTTAAGATCTTCCTTTGCTATATAAAAACCATCATTTGATTTAAGCATTATATTAAGTCGTTTTGACTGATTATCATCAGAGCTTTCATTCATAAGAATACAATAGCTCTGGGCGCTACCTCTACCAACACGGCCTCTAAGCTGATGCAGTGCAGCAAGGCCGAATCTGTTAGCATTTTCAATCATCATTACAGTAGCATTAGGTACATTCACACCAACCTCTACAACAGTGGTTGATACTAAAATATCTATGTTATGTTCGGCAAAATCCTCCATTACCTGATTCTTTTCTGCAGGTTTCATCTTGCCATGCAAAACACCAATGGAATAATTATCATTAAACCTTTCCTTCAGCTTCTTGCTATAGTCAATTACATTGGCAGCCTCAGTAGTTTCCGATGCTTCTACCAAAGGACAAATAATATATACTTGATGCCCTTTTTCAATCTCGTCTGAAACGAACTTATAGGCAGTATTTCTCATGCTTTCCTTGATAACACAAGTCTTTATGGGAAGTCTGTTGGCAGGCATTTGCTTAATAACAGATACATGCATGTTCCCGTACAAAATCATGGCAAGGGTACGTGGTATAGGGGTTGCAGACATTACGATAATATGAGGCTTATCCCCCTTAGAAGAAAGCTTATCCCTTTGCTGAACTCCAAACCTGTGCTGTTCGTCTGTAATAACAAGAGCAAGATTCCCAAATTGCCTACCATCAGAAATCAGAGCATGGGTACCAATAATAAAGCATGCATCATTTTCATCTACTATCTTTTGCATAGCCTTTTTCTCAGATACCTTCATAGAGCCTGTAAAAAGCACCACAGGAATATCTATTCCAAATTCTTCACACCAGGCCTTAAATGACTCGAAATGCTGTCTTGCAAGCACTTCAGTAGGCGCCATAATAGCAGCCTGATATCCAGACAATGTCACATCAAGCATGGCAAGAAATGCAACTATAGTCTTACCACTACCAACATCACCTTGAATCAGACGCTGGGTTACATATTCTCCAGACAAATCCTCGGTAATATCTGAAAGAACCTTTAGCTGGTCTTCGGTAAGCTCAAAAGGTAGACTGTTTCGAAAATCATCAGTAAATTTATGATGACTAATATTAAAGGTATTAGGATAAGATGCTACATTGTTTTCCTGTAATCTGGAATTTAAGATAAAGAAAAACATTTCCTCATAGGCAAGTCTTCTTCTAGCCTTTACTAATTCCTCATAGCTTTCAGGGAAATGATATGCATTAATAGCATCACTATATGATATAAAATCTCCCCTGTCCTCTATTTCAGCTGGCAGTCTATCATCACTTAGCCTACATCCATCTAAGGCGCTTCGCACAGTCTTGGTAACAAGATTATTACTTAGCCCCTTTGTAAGATGATATATTGGAAGCAGCTGCTTTTTGATTTCTTGATATTTTTCAGGAGTAAATATCAAAGGCTGAGACATTTTAAAACGCCCCTTATCAAGAATAAGCCTGCCGTAAAAAATATATATTTTCCCAGGTTCGAAATTGTTTCTAAGATAATTGGAATTAAACCAAACTAAATCAACAGGTATATCATCAACAAAAACCGTAGCAGACAAAATATCCATACGATTTCTTGACTTAAATACCTTAGGACTGGTTTTCATTCTGCCAGCAACGCTAATCAAGGATTCAACAGAATCCCTATTAGGTACACTTGGCTCTGGATAAATTAAATAGGTGCGAGGAAAAAAAAGGAGTATATCCTCTATGGTATATACTCCTAACTTATTAAGTAATTTAGTTGTCTTTTCTCCAACACCTTTAATAGTGTCAATAGGTGATAACAACTCCATTTTATTACTCCGATTTACTCAACTGAAATGATGTATGCGTAAACAGCCTGGCCACCTTCAGAGATTTCAACCTCAAGGTCTGGATACTTCTCCTGTACCTCTGCACCAAGAGCCTCTGCCTTAGCCTGGTCACTGCCTTCGCCCCAATAAATAGAGATTACAGATGAATCCTCAGAAACCATCTGATCTACCATTTCCTTGAATGCAACATTGATATCGGCATTAACAGAAAGTAATCCTGAATCGCCCATACCCATCCAATCATCCTTCTTGATTTCCTTATCATCGATGATTGTATCACGTACAGCGTAAGTAACCTGACCAGTCTTAACATTAGCAATCTCTTCTGTCATAGCTGCTTCATTATCTTCAACACTGGCATCTGCAACAAAAGAAATAAGTGCTGTGATACCCTGTGGAATTGTCTTTGTAGGGATAACTACAATCTTCTTATCTTCACAAATAGCTGCTGCCTGATTAGCTGCAAGAATAATATTTTTATTATTTGGTAATACAAATATTGTCTTAGCGTTAACCTTTTCAACAGCACTAAGAATATCATCTGTGCTAGGATTCATAGTCTGACCACCTGGAATCATGTAGTCACATCCAAGCTCTGTAAAGATAGATGTAAGTCCATCACCAGTAGCAATAGAAACAAATCCCATTTCCTTAGCAGGCTCTGTAAACTTAGGAGCTTCCTCCTTAGCATCACCCTCAATAGAGAAAACAACATTCTCAGAATCAGATTCTGTAATAGTTAAATCTGAAACCTTACCAGAAGCAAGCTTCTCAAGCTTAGCCTTAAGCTCTTTAATCTGGTATGAAGCAAGTGGCTTTTCAGATTCGATTGTAAACTGAACGGCATACTTAGTAGCAGCTGGCTTAGCCTTAGGTGCAGCTACTTCCTCTGCAGAATAATCTACTTCCTTACCGATAAGAGCATCATAAGCACCCTTAAGTACCTGTACAAGACCCTGTCCGCCTGAATCAACAACACCAGCCTGCTTTAAAACAGGAAGCATATCAGGTGTTCTGGCAAGTGTATCCTCTGCCTCTGCAATAACTGCCTCAGCAAACTCTACTACATCATCTGTCTTTGTAGCCATCTCAGCAGCCTTATCAGCTGCAGCACGAGCTACAGTAAGGATAGTACCTTCCTTAGGCTGCATAACAGCCTTGTAAGCTGTCTGAACTGCCTTTTCAAAAGCTTCGTTAAGTAAAGCTACATCAACCTCATCATGGCTGGAAATAACCTTTGTAAAGCCTCTAAATAACTGAGATAAAATAACACCGGAATTACCTCTGGCGCCTCTAAGGGAGCCAGATGAAATAGCCTTTGAAAGTGTTTTCATATCTGGATTGTCAAGTTCCCTAACAGCATTAGCTGCTGACATAATAGTCATAGTCATATTTGTTCCTGTGTCACCATCTGGTACAGGAAAAACATTCAATTCATTAATCCATTCCTTCTTGGATTCAAGATTCATTGCTCCTGAAAGGAACATCTTCGATAACAAAGATGCATCGATTGTTTGGATCTCCACGTATAATTCCTCCTTAGTCAATAACTCTTACACCTTCAACGTAGATATTGATTGTATCTACTGTTAAACCAGTAAAAGATGATACCTTGTATTTTACTGTTTCAATGAGGTTCTCTGCTACAGCAGCAATACTAACGCCGTATGAAACAATAACATGAAAATCTAAAGAAATCGTGTTATCTTCTGCAACATTAACACTTATTCCATGATTTAAATAATCCTTCTTGAGAAGCTTAACCAAACCGTCCTTCATATTGACAGCGGCCATACCTACAATACCAAAGCATTCTACCGCAACTGAACCTGCATAGGTCGCAATTACGTCTGTGTCTATAACAATTTTACCAAGCTCTGTTTCCATTTGACCTTGCATAATCTACCTCCAAAATTCGCATATTTAGTCATATTATGCAACCATTATATACTAAAGCAAAAATAAAAGCCACCCTTTCGAGTGACTTTCAATATCGTGTAAGATTAAGCACGCTCAACCTTGCCAGAACGTAAACAAGAAGTACATACATATAACTTCTTAGGTGTTCCATTCACATTACACTTAACGGACTTCACATTAGACTTCCACATATGATTGGATCTTCTATGAGAATGGCTCACATTGTTACCGAAATGAGCGCCTTTTCCACAAACTGCACATTTTGCCATGATTGCACCTCCTTGTAATAATATTCAAAACAGCGTCACGTATTTACGCAACGATGAAATTATAGCAAAGCAATTGATAAATTGCAATGTTTTTTTACGCAAAATGCAAATAAATTATTTATAATCCTAATTAAAATAGGCATTAAACACTTTTGCCGCAAGAGGAGCCGCATATTTACTTCCATATCCTGCCCCTTCCATAATGACTGCTATAGCTAGCTTATCACCGCTATCATTTACAGCATATCCTACGAACCAGGAATGAGTAACGTTTTTATTTGTGGAATACTCTGCTGTTCCTGTTTTACCGTATACCTTTAAATCACCAAAATCTACATTATCAGCTGTTCCATCCATTACAACAGCTTCCATATATTCATTTAATAGCAAGACCTCTTCATCAGACAATAGCTTGCCATAGCTTTTAGGTGTGGTGGCACTAACAATATCTCCCTCCTCACTTACAAGCTTATCTGCCATGTAAGGCTCCATAAGTTCACCATTATTTGCTATAGCAGATACAAGCATGCACATGTGCAAAGGCGAAACTGTAGTCTGCCCCTGGCCTATTGCAGTTTGTGCAACAATAGAGTCTGATGTACTGTCATCTATATCAAATTTTGATTTTCTAGTATTACCTAAAGCTGCTGGCAAGGTTTCGTTAAATAATAAAGAATTAGCGGTACTTAAAAAAACTTCTCTATCAAGATTAATTCCCATATATGCATAGGCGCTATTACATGAATTAGAAAATGCCTTAAGCAAATCCTCACTTCCATGAGCTTTCTTAGAGCTACAGTGAATTTTATAATCATCTACAGTAATAGAGCCCTTGCAATTATAATCGAAATAATCATCACCATCATTATCTCTAAGATACGCAATAGTCGTAACTATCTTAAAGGTAGAACCAGGTGGGTACGCTCCTGCAATAGCTCGATTAAGTAAGGCTGAATTATTTTTTGTCTCGTCTGTTATAGCATCCCAGTTTTCAGCTATGGTATTCGGGTCGTAGTCTGGCTTAGATACCATGGCAATCACCTTACCAGTATCTGGCTCTATAGCAATTACGGCACCATCAAACATATCAAGCCCATCGTAAGCTGCCTTTTGAGTATCATAATCAAAGGTGGTATATAGACTGTCTCCTGGACTTTTTATCCCACTTAAGGTGTTATTAATCTGTTCATCCAGTGAAATATGGCTCTTTAATAAATCAAATGAATAACTGGCCTCTAAGCCTGACATTCCCTTTCCAACATATCCTACACTGTGAGAAAACAGCCTGTCATCAGGATATTTTCTATATTCATTATTTTCATCATCGGTTTTGGTTTCAGCGATAATGTGGCCATCTGCTGTATAAATGCTGCCTCTAGTTACATCATCTGTAAAAACCGAAAATCTGGAATTGTAGGAATTATAAATAAAATCCTTAGAGCCTACCTGTACAAAATAGCCCAAGAAAACAGCCATTGCCACAAATACAGCTGTAAATAAGGCTGCAACTACATATATCTCTTTTCTTATAGCCTTTTTCGTATTTCTTTCTTTAGTCATATCTTCTGCCTTTATTATCAATATAAAACAAGTCATTAGAACATTCTGCTACATAAAAGCAAATGAACATGGAAAGCAAGGAGCTTCCACCATAGCTTATAAATGGAAGTGTTACACCTGTAGAGGGAATAAACTTTATAACACCACCAATATTTAAGATTGTTTGAATAGAAAAGATAATAGCTATACCATTAACAACCAACATATAAAAGCTCTCTTCGCAATTAAAAGCCACATTGAATAATTGCAGGCAAGTACACATCAAACAAATAATAATACATATCGCCGCGATAGTTCCAAGCTCTTCTGCCATAGCAGCAAAAATGAAATCCTTTGTAACTACAGGAATCTTTGTAGGCTGGCCTGCTGTAAAGCCAGAGCCAATCCAGCCACCTGTTCCTATGGCAAATAAAGATTGCGAAATCTGATAGCCCTTATCGTCCACTACAGAAAGTGGGTCAGACCAGGCAATAAATCTGGACTGTATATGAGGGAATAAATTGTATGCAAGAATGCCGCCTATGGCAGCCACACTAATCTCAAGCCCTAGCACTATATAATTTTTGTAGGCTATAAATATAAGCAGTACATAGGCAACAAGAAAGATTAATGCTGTTCCTAAATCTTTAGAAAGAACAAGGATAATCACATGTAAGCCAGCACCAACAGATGCGAACAAAAAGCCTCTAAAATCCTTGTAGGTTACAATGCATCCACTAATAAAAAATAAAAATGACAGCTTTACAAACTCACTAGGCTGAATACTGATGTTACCAAAGGATAAGGATAGTTTTGCCCCGTATTCAACCTTGCCTGCAAGGCTTACAATCAAAAGTAATATAATACCTATTGCAGCAAAAACATACATAAAGCTTTCGATTCTTTTAATCTGGCGAAGTATCATAATTACTATTATCGATATAATCAATGAAACTATCGCAAATACGAATTGCCTAATGGCCCTTCCCTGGCTTAACCTTTCAAGAAAAGCAAAGCTTAGCGTAAGAAAAAACATCATATTATTAATTAATGCTTTAGACATAGGATAAGTAAGCTTATTAAGAGAAATACCAATAAGCGCAAACAACAAAAGCTGTCCTGCAAGTAAAAATAAATATATACTGTCTTCTCTGACCAAATACAGAATTATGGAAGTATTACACAAAAGTAACACCACCATAACTGATTGAATGGTAGACATAACACTTCCAAAGACTTCACTGTTTTTAAATTCGAATATCTGAATAATATCAATAAAAGTAAAAGCCAGTACAAATGCCAGCAATGTAATTCTTGAAAAGGAAATAAGTACACTAACCAAAACTATTCAACTCCTCTTTTTAAATGTCCTTTAGTATAGTCTTCCTTATATGTAAAAGGTTGGTTTTGATTAAAGACTTTATCATATAAGTCTAGGATATTGCGGACCTCATTAGCATCCTCAATAGTAAAATCTAATCTAAGCTCTTCTAAATTAAGTGAAAGTATATCATCTCTTAAGTCAAATGCAATATATCTCTTGCTGTTATAAATAGTGTTATAGCAATAATCGCAATTGCAAACAACTGATAAATTCTCATTTTTTCTATCTACGATAGTAATCTGCTTGTTTGATTTATTGCATCCAATAGTGTTTTTTACTGTACAATTAGCAGTAATCATCATAGGAATTCTGCTGTATACAATCATCTGAGAGCCTTGATTATTACGGTGTCTAAGCTCTTTAAGTGACAGCTCATAAGGTAATGTGCTTCTAGTAAAGCCATTTGCCTTAAGGCCGTTTACGCTTCTATTATTAAAGCTATATAGTCTATGATCAAGGATAATCTTATCTTTAGGGTAGCCCTTATTTATAAGCATTCCAAGCTCATCAAATGAAGCAGCAACTACCCCATCTGCCTCATCACTTAATTCTAATGACGAAATATATTCATCTCTTAAAATTGCAGGCAAGTAAATATAAACCTTTCCATTAAACAGCTTTTTAGCCTCCTTAAAAAGCTTAGCTGGAACAGCAATACTATCGACAAAATCAAATTCACTAGCTGCTTTAATTTGCTCTATAGTAGTGGCTGTAACAAAGCAATTTGGATTATTTGAAAATCCTGCCTTATCATCTTCTTTAAGCGCCTTAAATGGAAGTATTCTTTTATTTGAAGAACCTAATAGATTATTTGTAAGTACTTCTATAGCTTCTCTTCTTGCATTTTTTATTACAGATACAGGCAGGAATATTCCATCATCATAATCAATATGTAGCTTATTGATAGTAAAGCCTGTATTACCAAGGCCAGATACTGCCTTTTCAATATCCTCTTTTGTAGCAGACCTGTTATTGGCTTTCTCAATTATGTTGGATGAAGCAGTACCCATATTTCCATTTTCATCAGTGAATGTAACTGTAAATTCTTTTCCAAGAAGGGCACTGACTTTGCAATCTAACGGAATTTTCTTTTCAGGAAATTCTTGAGCCGGATTGTCTGATTTAGTATGGGATGGTGCCTCAAAGGTAATCATATCAGGCCCATTATGTTCCTTTAAGTATAAAGATGTAAATCCACTTCTATTTCCAAAATCAAGTAGCCTTTTAATATCTGCTTCACTAACCTGATAATTCTTGGCTCCCTTGTATAGGTATTCATCTAAATAATGTCTGTAGACACTGACAACACCTGTGGCATACTCTAGCTGCTTCATTCTGCCCTCTATTTTAAAGGACATAACGCCTACATCTATCATTTCAGGCAAATATTCTATAGTGCAAAAATCCTTTGGAGATAAGATATAGTTGCCCTTTTTATTAAGCTTTCTGCCATTTTCATCAAAAGCTTCGTAAGGCAGGCGACAAGGCTGAGCACAACGGCCTCTGTTTCCAGAACGTCCTCCTAAAATAGATGACATTAAGCACTGACCAGAATAGCATACGCAAAGTGCACCATGAATAAAGCTTTCTATTTCAAGATTAGGACAAGCCTCATGTATATTAGAAATTTCTTTAAGGGATATCTCTCTTGCTGTAACAATTCTGCTAGCACCAAGATTTTCAAAAAACTCAGCTCCATATTTAGTACAAAGGCTGGCCTGGGTACTAACATGAATATGGGTATCAGGAAAATATTCTCTTATAAAATTAAAGACGCCAAAATCCTGAACAATAAATGCATCTATACCGTTTTCTACATAAGCCTTTAGATATTCGTACAGCTTTCCTTCTATCTCAGTATTCTTAAGCAGCGTGTTTACTGTAAGATATGATTTGACACCATGAAGATGACCGTATTCAATGGCCTCTTTAGCTTCATCTATAGTAAAATTCTTAGCATAAGCCCTGGCACCAAATAAATCGCCACCAAAATAGACAGCGTCCGCTCCTGCATTAACTACAGCCTTATATATTTTTAAATCACCAGCTGGTGAAAGTAATTCTAACTGATTCATAAATACCTCTTGTAAAAAATAAGGGTCCCTTTCGGGACCCCATAATTAGTTATCTGTAATTGAACCTAAAAGAGCATCCTCTAATGATGCTTCAAGCTTAGTCTTATTAAGTAGGAGCTCCTTATTTTCTGACTCAAGCTTTTCGATAGTCTCTTCTAAGGTTTGTGTCTTTAGCTGTGCTGAAATTAAATCATGCTTAAGATTATAAATCTCTTTATCACGAATATCTAAATCCGATTCAAGGGATTCCACCTTTGTCTTGGCTTTAAAATAATCATCAGCTATATTAAGTTCAAGCAATGTAGCCTTTAAGTCTGCTGAAATACGCTTATAATCATCAATCGAATTAAACTCTTCGAGCTTAGAATTGATGTAATTAGCTACCTTCTGAAGATACTCTTCTTCCTCGTAGCCGCTTAATGTATAAACTTTTCCGCCTATAAGCACCTTTGCGCTCTTTTCGGAAACCATATACTGTCCTCCCGCTTAAAATTCAAGTTTAATTATAACTTTCTTCAAGGATAAAAACAAGATTTCTTAGTTAGTTTATATTACATTTTCTGGAATAGGCATACCAAAATGTTCGTAAGCTTCTTTTGTTGCAACCCTTCCCTTTGGAGTTCTGATAATAAGCCCATGCTGAAGCAAATATGGCTCATATACATCCTCAATAGTACCAGAATCCTCTCCTACTGTAGCAGCCAGATTATCAAGACCTACAGGCCCCCCTCCGAAACGTTCGATAATAGCAAGCAATATGTTTCTATCATTATTATCAAGACCAAGTGTGTCTACCTCTAAAGAATCAAGTGTTGCAGCAGCAACCTCCTTTGAGATTCTTCCATCATATCTTACCTCAGCGTAATCACGAACACGCTTAAGGTATCTGTTGGCAAGACGTGGTGTTCCTCTGGATCTAAGAGCAATCTGGTAAGCCCCCTCATAATCAATAGGTGCATTTAGCTTTGCAGCAGAAGCTGTAACTATTGTAGATAGCTCCTCAGGAGTGTAATAATCCATGTGACCAATGATTCCGAATCTATCTCTTAGTGGAGCTGATAAAAGTCCTGGACGAGTTGTTGCACCGATAAGTGTAAATCTAGGTAGCTTAGTGTGTATTGAGCGAGCTGTAGTGTCCTTGCCCATTACAATATCAACAGCAAAATCTTCCATTGCCGAATAAAGAGTTTCTTCCACAGGCTTAGAAAGACGATGAATTTCATCTATAAATAGAATATCTCCATCCTTAAGAGTCATAAGAACAGCTACAATCTCACCTGGGATGGTGATAGCAGGCCCTGATGTAACCTTTATGTTAGAGCCCATCTCACCTGCCACAATGCCGGCAAGAGTAGTCTTACCAAGACCTGGAGGGCCATATAAAAGCACATGGTCTAAGGCATCTCCTCTGTTTTTGGCTGCCTCAATATAGATTTTCATATTCTCCTTGACCTTATTCTGACCAATATACCCATCAAAAGATTTAGGCCTAAGAGCATTATCATTTACAAGATCTTCGTGACTTGCAATTGTTGATGTTATCTGTTTGTTAGTAAGCATTTTTCAACCCGCCTATTTATAAGAATGACATCTGCTTCAATGTATCGGAAAGCAACTGTTCTGTAGTTGTAGAATCTGTAATTGTCATTTTGTCAAGTGCCCTGGCAGCATTGCTTGCAGAATATCCTAAAGCAACTAAAGCCTCCAGTACCTCTTCCTTAACCGTATTAGAAGCTGCAGGCTTAACACCTGATAAATCAGATGTAATCTTGGCCTCAAAGGCACCAATAATATCTACCTTATCCTTAAGATCTATAATGACTCTCTCGGCTGTTTTCTTACCTACACCAGGAGCGGCAGCAAAAGCCTTGGCATCACCACCCGCAACAGCAAACTGAATATCTGAAACAGTCATGGAGCTAAGGATTGCCAGCGCTCCCTTTGGACCAATTCCACTAACTGAAAGAAGAAGCTCAAACATCTTAAGCTCCTCCTTATCATAGAATCCATATAAAGTAAGAGAATCCTCCTTAGGAATAAGCTTAGTGTTAAGTTTAACCTCTGAACCAATGTTAGGTAACATTCTGATTGTGTTCATGGATGAACTGACACTGTAACCAATCTCATTATTCTCTACAACAACAATATTTTCATCAATATCTGCAAGTGTTCCTCTAATATATGCAAACATTGGGTATCCCCCTTGTAATTTTTAGGCTAGTTCTCCTATAAAGTAGAACCCTTTACAACAGTTTAACCTAACCTTAACAATTTTTCCAATCATAGATTCATCTCCAGGGAAATGAACTGTAACATTATTAGCAAGCTTGCCAGAAACAAGTGAAGAATCCTGTTCATTTACCTCTTCAACTAACACTTCCTGTGTTGTACCTTCTAAGGCCTTAACCTTTTCGTGACCGTGCTTTTGAACAAGGGCAAGCAGTCTATCGAATCTATCCTTAACTACATCCTCTGGTACCTGATTATCCATAGATGCAGCAGGTGTACCTGTACGCTTAGAATAAATAAATGTAAAGGCACTATCATAATGAACCTTATCTACCACATCCATAGTTTCAAGGAAATCCTCTTCTGTCTCACCTGGGAAGCCTACAATAATATCTGTTGTAATAGCTACATCCGGAACACGTGCTCTAAGCTTTTCTACCAGCTCAAGATAATGCTCCTTAGTGTAGCGTCTATTCATCTTCTTAAGGATTTCTGAGCTACCTGATTGAAGTGGTAAATGCATGTGATGGCATACCTTAGGAAGTGTAGCCATTGCTTCAATCAGATCATCAGATAAATCCTTAGGATGAGGTGTCATAAAGCGGATACGCTCAAGCCCTTCAATATCGTTAACCATGCGAAGTAAATCTGCAAAGGTAACCTTTTCATCAAGGCCTACACCGTAGGAATTAACATTCTGACCAAGAAGCATAATTTCTACAACCCCATCAGCAACTAAAGCTTTAATCTCGTTTACAATATCCTCAGGCTTTCTAGAGCGCTCCCTACCTCTAACATAAGGAACGATGCAATATGTACAGAAATTGTTACAGCCAAAGCTGATGTTTACACCGGACTTGAATGGGTACTTACGAGAGATTGGAAGATTCTCTACAATCTTATCTGTATCCTTCCAGATATCAATAATCATGCCCTTCTTGTTAAGGAGTGCTGTTGTAAATAGTTCTGCAAACTTGTAAAGATTGTGAGTACCAAAAATCAAATCAACAAATTTATAGTTTGATTGTAGATGTTCAATAACAGTAGGCTCCTGCATCATACATCCGCAAAGGCCAATCATCATGTCTTTATTCTTTTTCTTATATCCATGAAGAATACCAAGGTGTCCATATACCTTATTATTGGCGTTTTCTCTGACTGTGCAGGTATTGTAAATTACAAAATCTGCGTTTTCATCTGTAGTCTCAACATATCCAATTTCCTTAAGAACTCCAAGTAGCTTTTCAGAATCCCTGGCATTCATCTGACAACCAAAGGTGGTAACACAGCATGTAAGCTTTCTACCAAGCTCCTGCTCCTTCTTTTCGATAATCTTTTTTGCCTCAGCAATAAAATAATACTGACGCTCTGGCTCCTGAGTTGGAGCATTGTTTAATAAATCTGTAATACTCATTTTAATTCCTTTATTAATTATTTTCTAACCTGACCATTACCATGAATGGTGTATTTGTAGCTTGTTAATGCAAGCAGCCCCATTGGTCCTCTTGCGTGAAGCTTTTGGGTGCTGATTCCAATCTCTGCACCAAAGCCAAATTCAAATCCATCTGTAAAACGTGTAGATGCATTTACATAAACGCAAGAAGCATCTATTCCATCTAAGAATTTATTTGCATTCTCTTCAATATTAGTAATGATAGACTCTGAATGACCTGTGTTATATTTATTAATGTGAGCGATAGCTTCTTCTACGCTTTCTACAGTCTTAACAGAGATAATGTAATCAAGATATTCCTTACCAAAATCCTCTTCTGTTGCAGCCTCAGAGCCTTCTAAGAACTCTCTTGATTTTTCATCTGCAAATATCTTAACGCCATGTTCCTTAAGCTTAGTGTTAAGAGCTGGCAGCAGCTTTGCAGCAATATCCTTATGAATTACAAGTGACTCGCAGGCATTACATACACCAATTCGTTGAGTCTTGGCATTTTCGATAATAGAGATAGCCATATCTATATCTGCATCACTATCTACATATATATGGCAATTACCTGAGCCTGTTTCAATAACAGGAACAGATGCATTTTCTACAACTGATTTGATAAGACCAGCCCCACCTCTAGGAATAAGAACATCCACATATCCATTCATTCTCATAAGCTGGTTAGTAGATTCTCTGGTGGTATCTTCAATAAGAGTGATTGCATCCACTGGAAGATTTTCTTTAGCCAAGGTTTCTCTAATAACCTTTACAATGGCTTTATTAGATTCTAAGGCATCACTTCCACCCTTGAGAACTATTGCGTTACCTGTCTTAAAGCAAAGCCCAAATACATCTGCGGTAACATTTGGTCTTGCCTCATAAATAACGCCGACAACACCAATTGGAACTAGACGCTTAGCAATCTGTAGACCATTAGGGCGAGTCCACTGTTCCGTAATCTTGCCTATTGGATCCTCTAAGGCTACAACCTGGCGAAGCCCCTCAGCCATGCCCTCAATTCTTCCTTCATCAAGCTTTAATCTATCAAGAAGTCCTAAAGATAAGCCTTTGTCTTTGCCCTTTTCCATATCAATTGCATTTGCAGCAATAATATCCTTACTATTTGAAACAAGAGCATCAGCCACAGCAAGTATGGCTTTGTTTTTTACATCTGTGGGCAGTAAAGCTACCTGATACTTTGCTTCTTTAGCCTTTGTTAGCAGTTCCATTAATGTCATAGCCTATCTCCTTTCAAAACTTCATCTTCAGTAACAATAATATTCATTTTAACATCATGCTCACAGGTAGAAATAGAAGGCCTTAGCTGATTATTAAAACACATTGCTATTTTAACAAGATTTTTATCCTCTAAAAACCTATCATAAAAACCAGCACCATAGCCTATTCTATTAAAAGCTCTATCAAAAACCAAACCTGGAGTGATGCAAATAATCTTATTAGATTGATTTAGTATGATATTTTGGTAATCAAAAATTTCCAAATCACACTTTGGCTCCATGATATCATAGGCGCCCTTAACAAAATCACTTCGTAAATGCGATATTTTATAAAAATATAACTGATGATTTTTTACATCTGAAACAGGGAAATATAATATCTTTCCCTTGTTTAAGAGATTCTCATAAAGAGGTAACAAATCAACTTCTGAACCAAATGGATAATAACATAAAAAAATATTAGCCCCTTTAAAATCAGATTCTAAAAGAGCCAAAGTATTCTTTACAATGTCTGCGGATTTAATCTTATGCTCCATGTCAGACATATCATTTCTAAGCTTTTTATGAATATTCCTTAAATCTTTACTTTGATTTATTTCCATACTTTTCGCCAAGATTTTCTATATTACCATTTTCATCTACAAGGTCTATATTATTAAGCTGAGCCCTAATATTGCCCCTGATAGCTGCAATATAAGCCTTTCTAAGCTTAGCCTGCTCTTCCTTTTCTGCCTCAGTAAGACCTTCTGCTTTACTTTTATGATAAAGCTCATTAATTCTTGCAATATCTTTTTCTGTAATCATGATTAATCCTCTAACAAATCTAACACTCGAACATCATCTCTTTTATTTGCAACAAAGAGTGTGCCCTTATCTTTATTTTCAAAAATACGATGGATATTACCGATATGCTTACCATTAGTAATAACCATATCTGCACCAGAGTATGTAGCAATCTGAGCAGCCCTAAGCTTAGCTGTCATGCCACCTGTACCTACATTTGAAGTGCTTTCACCACTGGCCATATCTGCCACTGCATCTATATCTGAAACAACAGGTACAAACTCAGCATCAGGATTAATACCAGGATCATCAGTGTAAAGCCCATCAATATCTGAAAGAAGCACCAAGGCATCAGCCTTAACCAGTGCTGCAACAATTGCAGACAGAGAATCATTATCACCAAACTGAATCTCATGTGTGGCTACTGTATCATTCTCATTAACAACAGGAATTACTCCAAGATTAAAAAGCTCCTCAAAGGTATTCCTAGCGTTCTCTCTAGATTCAGGGTCAGTCATAGTCTTCTTAGTCATAAGAATCTGCCCTGCCTTTTGATTATACTCAGAAAACAGCTTCTGATAAACCGACATCAAAAAAGCCTGCCCAATAGAAGCACACGCCTGCTTAGTTGCCAAGTCCGTAGGCCTTTCCTTAAGCCCTATTGCGTATCTACCCACAGCAATAGCACCAGAAGAAACCAGGCACACATCCTTCCCCTGGGCCCTAAGGTCGCACAACTGCCTTACAAGCCTCTCCAACTTAGTATAATCAATATTTCCAGTGGCCTCATGAGTAATAGTTGACGAACCCACCTTAATTATCACACGCTTCTTTTCTGTAAAATCTACTCCGTACATATTATTCTCCGTTCATAATCCGTCTTATAATACCACTACTCCCCCGTATTACGCAACCCCCGACGTAATCCCTTGTGGACATCTCGCAGACGGCGGCCTCGTAATTCATCATGCTCCCGTAGGCCACCTCTAGCAGTGACGAGACGACCTCCTAGTACTCCGTGCTCCCGCAAGCCATCTCCCATTGGAGCCAAGGGAACCTCCCTAAAGGGTCCCTCCTTAACTCCATGGGGCCCTCTTGCT
>NZ_JAFUSK010000032.1 GCF_017471675.1 Pseudobutyrivibrio sp. | reverse complement strand
TTTCACGGCTTCTTATATAGTGAAGCATAAAAAGAGTGAACTTAAATAAAAAACTTACGGTAGATGCAAGTCTGCCTTATTTGCGTGCTCAGAAACAATGGAAATGGCAGGAAAAGCCAATGTTTTCCTGCCATTTGTTTTAGGCGATTACGCCTGTCATCTTAACTTAATGACATTGCCCTCAAGGGGAAGCCTTTTTTGCGCCTTTTTATATTGAAAAAAATATTTTTCAGAAAATTATTTTATTTTAACTGTTGACTTCCTACGTCTGTCGTAGTATATTTACTTCATCAGATGAAATACTTCATCTGTCGTAGTACGACAAACAAAGTAAATTGTTAGGAGGGCATATGGTAGAAATCAGTAGTGATGTAATCCGTGGCTACAATGACACCATGATTCTTAGCATTCTTCTAAAGGAACCATCCTACGGATATGAGATTTCCAAGGAAATCAAAACTATCACAGATGGGAAATACATCATAAAGGAAACCACTCTTTATTCGGCCTTTACCAGAATGGAAAAGAATGGATATATCGAATCATTCGTTGCCAGTCAGGATCTTGAGGGAAATGGAAAGAAACGTACCTATTATCGCATAACCGATGCTGGACGGGATTTTTATAAAGACAAATGCGAAGAATGGGAGCTTACCAAAGACGTAGTTGAGAAATTTATTACAAAGTAGCTAGTAGCAAGAGGAGAAGAATATGGAAACAATAAGAAATTATTTGGAAGCAATGTTTGCAAATATGCCAAACACCAAAGAGGTTAAGAAAGCTAAGGCTGAGCTTCTTACCATGATGGAAGATAAGTACAACGAGCTTATTGAAGAGGGTGAAACAGAAAACAGTGCAGTTGGTACAGTTATTTCTGAATTTGGAAATCTTGATGAGCTTGCTGAGGACTTAGGGTTATCTAAGGAAGTAGAAGAGACTCACGAAAGAGTTACTGAGAAGCCACGCAGATTCGTTAGCATGGACGAGGTAAGAGCTTATCTTGATGAGGAAAGAAAAGACGGATTGTTTATCGGAATCGGCGTAATGCTTTGCATTATGTGTGTAGTACCAATGATTTTGGTAGAAGGAATTCCAGGAATCTTTATCAGTAAATCAGCTGAAAACATTGGAATGGTTGGAATGTTTTTGATGATAGCAATAGCAGTTGCATTGTTTGTGTACAGAGGAATTAACAGCAATGATTGGAAATTCCTTAAGAAGGAGCCATGCCAGATTGATATGGCTACAGCCCAGATGGTAAAGGAAAGAAAGAACAGCTACAAACCAACCCACGCGCTGCTTATGACTATCGGCGTAGTTTTGTGTGTACTTTGCTGGTTGCCATGCGCTCTTATAGATCTTGATTTTGTAGCAGCTATTCTGTTTGCATTTATTGGAATTGGCGTATTTCTATTTATATATAGTAGCAGCGTCATGGGCAGCTTCGATACAATCCTAAAGCTTAACGATGAAAAGACCATCAGCGGAAGCTATGGCAAGGAGGATGATATCGTGTATGTCAATAAAACAGCTACAATTATTATGGAAGTTTATTGGACAACAGTTACTTGCATTTACCTTATGGTAAGCTTCATCACATTCGACTGGGGCAGAACATGGATTATATGGGTTATAGGAGCTATTGTTCATCATATTCTTAAAATCGCACTTGCAAAGGAGGATTAGAGCTATGGAAAATAAAAACTGGGGAAAGAAATACATGCTGGTCCTTTGGTTAATCACTCTTGTGGTTATCATATGTGGCCTGGCATATAATCTGGGTGGATTTGGTTTTCACTATCTATCTGCAACCAATGTAGGAGAATACGAGGATTTTGATTATTCTGGTGAAGAGTTTTCATCCATAGAAGTAAATGTTGATGCAGCAGACCTGGATATTAGATATGGCGATACATATATGGTATCAACTAACATTCCTAAGAAGTATCAGCCTGTTATTAATGTAAAAGATGGTAAATTGGAAATTCAGCAGAAGAAATTGAATCATTCAATTAATTCCTTCAAATCATTAAAAGAAGAATGTAGTATAGAAATTACCATTCCAACAGGAACCAAGCTTGAAGATGTTGACATCGTAGTTGATGCTGGTGATATTGATATCGAAACAGTTAAGGGCAAGAGCATTTCTATTTCTGCAGATGCAGGCGATATTGATTTGAAAAATGTTGAGTTTGAATCAACAACTGTGGATGCAGATGCAGGTGATATTGAAGCTAAGGATAGCAAGCTAGGTAAGCTTAAAATCGAAGCAGATCTAGGTGATATCGATGCAGACAAAACTGATTTTGATTATGGAAAAATAACTGCTGATATGGGAGATATTTCTATTGATGGTGCTTTCAACAGATTGGAAGCATGCTGTGACCTTGGAAGTATCAATATCACAACCCCTAACCCAGATTACGACAACATGGACTTAGACGTATCTTTAGGCTCCATAACCGTTAATGGGAAAAAGTGGTAACGAAAATAGAAAACGAAAAATAAAAACTAGTCGTAGCTATCAAGCTCTAAGTATTGCACAAGCGAAGCTTTCTATGCGTAGCGGTGCAATATCTTAGGCTTGAGAGCGTAACGGCTAGTTTTCTTGTTTATATTGGTTATCTTAATTCTGAATATCCGAAGGAATTTACAATGGCATCGATTGGGGTGCCAGCCTTACACAGTGGGCATTCGTGAAGTGGATATGACTGGTAATTAGGAATATCCTCTTCATGGAATACTGCTGTAATAGGAATTCCATCTATTTCTCTAACAGCGGAGAAGATTGCGCAAGCTCCACTTATCTTGGCTCCATAATATCTTACACATTCTGCAAGACTTTCAACAGTACGACCTGTACTTAAGGAACCGAATAATAGAAGCACATTTTTGTCTCGAACTGTCAGCTGCATGTTGTCACGGAAAATACTCTGGCCACTGGATGCAAGCTCTGGAGCAGTTACATAAATGGTTTTGTGCTGATTGTAATTGGCAACACCTGCTTTTGTAAGTTCCTGAGCTAAAAATGTTCCCACAACTTCCATTCCATCTGCACATACAATTGTATCTACTGGCGTTTGTACAGAATAGTGCATAGCAAGTAGCTGTGCCACGCCTGCAGCTTCGTTACATCTGGTTTTCATTGTGCCTATTTCCATATAATTAGTGATATGGGAGTGATTAGTGGCAAAATGTCCAGGAATGATTTTCAAAGCCACATCTGAATTCAGCGGTGCAGGAATTTTAGTGTATTCTTTCAACATAATAAACCCCTTTCTAACTAGATCAACTAAAAATGATTCACCATTTAACTTCTAGCTGAAATGACAATGAACTTGTCAAAATCTATATTCTTATTTTAGTAGATAATTTGCAAAAATAACACTATAAATTTAGAAAATAGCAAAAATAAATAGAAAATTCACAAAATAATCATTAAATGTTGTTTAATATCTTCCAGGTTTAATTACATAGATTTTACATAAGCCATGTATTCTTTCCGTAAAGAGTAAATAATATAAAGACAAAGTCAGGTTGTCTTTGTTAAAATTAAATGCAATAAGGAGGGACCCGCGATAGCGGGAAGATTCCTTATTGCTACAGCACAGCCCCATTGCCAGAGGCAATTATAAATGGCTGTGCTTTCCCGAAAAAATAAGGAGGAATACATGGCTTTAATTTATTTAATTGAGGATGATGCAAGTATCAGGGAAATAGAAGAGTATGCACTTAAAAATGCAGGCTATGAAGTGGCCACCTTTGAAAAGGCTGGCTCTTTTTTCAACGCCCTTGAAGATATAATGCCTGATTTAATCATACTGGATGTTATGCTGCCTGATGAGAATGGACTTGATATTGTAAAGCAGCTACGAGGAAGCTCCATCACAAAATCAATCCCTGTAATCATGGTTACTGCCAAGACTAGCGAACTTGATTTGGTAAAGGGGCTTGAAAATGGTGCAGACGACTATATCAAGAAACCATTTTCTGTATTGGAATTTATCTCAAGAGTAAAAGCTATGCTTCGCCGCACCATAGAAGATGATGTAAAAAAGCTAGAATTAGATGAGCTGCTCATAGACAAAGAACGCCACGAGGTAAAAATCTCAGACACCATAATCAATCTAACCTACAAGGAATACGAACTCTTATATTACCTAACCCTTAACAGAGGCATCGTCCTTAGACGAGACCAAATAATGGAACGTATCTGGGGCATAGACTACGAAGGAGAATCCAGAACCCTGGATATGCACATCAAGACCCTCCGCCAAAAGCTTGGCACCTTCGGCTCCCGCATCCGCACCGTACGAAACGTAGGCTACGTGATTGAATAAATGTGCCCGCCAAATGCTCATCCTGTATGTCTTGTTAATGGCATCATTGGAGAAGAATTGCTGATTTTCTTAATGCCACAAGCGAGCATACATCACGTGTCCTTTCATGGCTTTGACTATTCGAAGGCACTGTATGTATCTCGCAGACACTTGTTAGGTTACTTAATAGCAGTGGCAGCAATATTAGTATTAATTGCATTCATATTACATTCGCCAAGTTCAATTCCAAGCAGATTTTGGAGGTTTTCCGACCGGCTTCAAGCTCAGTCCATTTCGCTATCAGCCTTGGGCTGCCGTCCGTGGCAGCCCATATGAAAACATTCAAAAACTGCTTTAAG
>NZ_JAFUSK010000031.1 GCF_017471675.1 Pseudobutyrivibrio sp. | reverse complement strand
TGTTACTATCTGAGGAGTTAAATTGTTCCACAGGTAGTAGTCAAAGCGAATAAAATTACTATTTACAGCGCAAAATATCCTCTGGATAGTAAATGGTTTACTATCTATAAGAAAAGAAAAGTTACTAAAAATTACTCGTCAAAGTGGGACAAAGAGAGCAGTATTTTGATAAATCAATCTATCGGATAAATATCTGTTTTTCCGATAGATAGTATATGAAAAAGCCTTAAAGTGTGGTATTCTTATATATATGATAAATTACACTATTCGTTTAAGGGAGAACTTTTATGGGTAAAGACTCTGAATTCTATAAAGAAAAAGCTAAAATGCAAAAAATCAAGTTACGTGAGCTTATATCTCAGTTGCCTAAACCAGCTGTAGATTTTATTCACTCTAAGGAACAAACAACTCAAACAAGTACTTTGATTTCATATAGCTATGATCTGTTAACCTTCTTTCGATTTTTAATAGCCTCTAACCCTACAATTACAGGTTTAGACATTCAAAAAATTGATTACGGGCTCTTAGATAAAATAACACCAGATGATATTGAGGAATACCAAAGATATTTGGAATTAAATGTAATTGGTGAGCAACATGAAAATGGCAAAAAAGCAATTGCTCGAAAAATGTCTCCACTTAGAAGTATGTACAAATATCTGCTTACAAGGGAATACATTTCAAAGGATCCAACACAGTTAGTTGCTTTGCCAAAGCTTAAAAAAGATAAAAATATCGTACGTATGAATAATTACGAGGTTCAGGCCATATTAAAGGCAATTGATGACGGAAATGCCTTCGCATCTGAACGTCAACGTAAATATAATCAAAAGACCCGCGGTCGTGACCTAGCTATACTTACATTGATGCTTAATACAGGTATTCGTGTCAGCGAATGCAATGGTCTAGACTTAAATGATGTTGATTTTAATGTTAATTCTTTAACAATCGTTCGAAAGGGTGGCGGACAGGATATTATCTACTTTAATGACGAGGTTGCTGAGGTTTTACAGAATTATATTAATGGAGAACGTGAATATATTAAGCCTATAGAAGGCCATGAAAAGGCTCTCTTCTACTCTCTTCAAGGACACCGAATTAGTGTTGATGCTATTGAAAATCTTGTTAAGAAATATGCTAAAATTGTTGTCCCTAATAAGAAAATCACTCCCCACAAGCTTAGAAGTACCTATGGTACTGCCCTTTATCGCGAAACTGGGGATATCCGTCTGGTAGCAGATGTACTAGGCCACGAAAATATTAATACTACTATCGACTACTATGCTGCCATTGAAGACGAGCACAAGCTTCAGGCTCGTAATGCAGTAGATTTTCACCGTAAAGATAATAAATAGATAAAAAGGATTGCTAAATGCAATCTTTTTTATAATGCCCTACGATATTTGATAAGCAGATTTTCAAAATATTCAGGTAAAGGAGCATTAACCTCCACATACAAACCTGTAGTTGGCTGAATAAAGCCTAAAGTTTGAGCATGAAGAGTTTGACCTTCTAGCCCCTTTACAGGCTTACCATAAACATCATCTCCTAAAAGAGGATGTCCAATATGAGCCATGTGCACACGAATTTGATGGGTTCTACCAGTTTCAAGTTTAAACTGAACATAAGAATACCCTTTAAATTGCTCTAAAACGGTAAAATGAGTGATTGCCTCTCTTCCATCATTTACTACAGCCATCTTCTTCCTATCCTTGGGATTTCGACCAATAGGAGCGTTTATTGTGCCTTCTTCTTCTTTGAAATTTCCAACAACGATTCCCTTGTAAATTCTATTAACAGAATGAACCTTTATCTGAGCTGCAATATCATTGTGTGCCTTGTCGTTTTTACAGACAAGAAGAGAACCTGTGGTATTCATATCAATTCGATGGACGATACCGGGACGTATTTCACCATTAATGCCTGAAAGAGAGTCTTTACAGTGATACATCAGTGCATTTACAAGAGTACCAGAATAATGTCCTGGTGCAGGATGTACAACCATCCCCTTTGGTTTATTAACCACGATTACATCTTCATCTTCATAAAGAATATCAATAGGAATATCTTCAGGTTCAATATCGATTTCTTTAACAGGCTCAATGCTTACAACAATTTCATCACCAAGCTTTGTTTGATATTTTGATTTAATCTGTTTTCCATTAACTAAAACAAAGCCACTATCAATTGCTTTTTGATAGTAGCTTCTAGATTTTTCTGGTAATGCTGATGCTAAATATTTATCGATACGAATACCTGAATCAGCAGCATCTTCAATTGAAAGATTAAATTCATCCATTATCTCTTAATCCTTAGATTTTGCTTAATTTCTTCGAAATCTTCATCCTTATAATAAAATAAAACAAGGAAGAATAAAATAATTACACTTACAGTAACATAGCAATCAGCTACATTAAATACAGGAAAATCAATAAGTGAAAAATAAATAAAATCGACTACATAATGATTGATAATCCTATCGATATAATTGCCAATGGCACCAGCTATTAAAAATAATAATACATAGTTAAGTGCAGTGTATTTCTTCACACGTGGCATTCTAAATAGCAAATAAATGATAAATAACAGAAGAATTGGAGTTGTAATTGCAAATAGTACCTGCTGTCCCTCTAACAATGAAAAAGCAGCCCCAGTATTCTCTAAATAGTGAAATTGCAAAACACCTGGAATCAGTATAAAGTCATCTTTATTCATTAAAAATGAAACTGCTAAATCCTTTGTAAACTGATCAAATAAAATTAAAACTAAAACGAATGCTAATGCAAAAATAAATGATGTAATTCCTTTTTTCTTGTAAAACATTATTCCAACACCTTATCAATGGCAAATAACAAATCCTCATCAGAAAATTCCAGATATGAATCTGCCTCGCCTATATTTTTTAATATAATAAACTTTATTTTCGAATCTGTCATCTTTTTATCTGATTTTGAAGCAGATAAAATATCATTATTCTTTAATCCGCTAACAGAAACAGGTAAATTATACTCTTTTAATACATTAATTACATCTAAAATTTCTGATTCATTTATAAAACCAAGTTTATTAGATAAATGCAGTGCGCATACCATACCAAGCGATACACATTGACCGTGGCCAAGTTTAAAATCACTAAGCTTTTCAATGGCATGACCTAATGTATGACCGAAATTAAGATAAGCACGAATTCCCTTTTCCTTAGGGTCGATTTCTACCACATGGCCTTTTATTTTGCAGCATTCACTGACTGTGTGTGCAAGTGCATCATAATCCTTGCCGTTAACAGCATCCTTATTGTCCTTAATCCACTGATAGAACTTGTCATCAGCAATAAGAGCGCTTTTAATTACCTCACCCATGCCACAAGCAAAATTGTAGTTATCAAGGCTATTTAATGTGCCTAGATTCATGTATACGAGACGTGGCATATAAAAAGCGCCAACCATATTCTTGTAGCCTTTAAAATCTACACCTGTTTTACCACCTACAGAACTATCTACCTGGGATAATAGTGTGGTTGGTATTTGGATAAAATCAATGCCCCGAAGAAATGTAGCTGCAGCAAAGCCTGTGAGATCGCCAACAACGCCGCCACCTAGTGCAACAAGCAGTGAGTTTCTGGTGTAGCGTTCAAGAATTAAATGCTCGTAAAGTTGATTAACAGTGTCAAGATTCTTAGATGCTTCACCAGCTTCAAAACAAAAAGAAGAGATCTTACTTCCTGTTTTTTCAAAGATAGATGTAACTTCAGCTAAATACAGCTTTGCAACATTAGAATCAGAAACAATACAAATATTATCGTATTTACGATTCACTTCAGTATTAAATACACTAAGTAAATCATTAAAATCAGGTCTAAAACAAATCTTGTAGCAAGGCTTACCTTCGTAATTAATATTCAAGTCTTTCATGCATTATCTCCCATATAAACAAAAAGCACCAGACTAATGTCTGGTGCAAAACAATTCACTTAAAAGCCTGTTTGAATTCCTGTGAAGTCAAAGGCATCTACGATTCCTGCCAAATCACCAGATAACTCAACTCCTGCAGGTGTTATAATAAAGATATAATCCTCGATGCGCTGAAGATTTCCATCTATTGCATAGCATGTACCACATGTAAAATCTATGATACGCTGAGCAACTCCTAAATCTAAACCTTTCATATTAAGTAGAACAGTTCTTTCTGCTAATAATGTTTCGGAAATCTCTCTTGCATCCTCAAATGAAGATGGCTTAATAACACAAACTTCCATAACAGTTCCTTTCGATTTATTTCTCATTGGTGTAATCTTTGGCGCTGGTCTAACAGCTCGTTGTTCCTTCTCAGCTGGCTTATTTAAAGCGGGGCGCCTATCCTCATCATTCTTAGAGAACTTGTTAAAGAAGGATTTATCTTCTTCATCATATAATTCATCGTCGTCATAATCGTCATAGTCATCGCTAAGATGCATAGCGTCTAACATTCTTTCAAACATAATATTACTCCTTCACTATATATTATAGTTTCTTGCTCCAAAAATGGCAGTACCTACTCTAACATGGGTAGCACCTTCTTCTATGGCAACTTCAAAATCATTAGTCATTCCCATAGATATAATTCTCATATCTACATTATCAATGTTTTCATTTGCTATGTCAACAGCTAAATCCTTTATTTTGTGAAAATTCGCTCTATTTTCTTCCGGAACCACAACATTTGGTGCTATTGTCATAAGACCTTCAATGTGAACAGCGTCAAGATTAGAAATTTCTTCGCATAGTTGTTTAGCCTCTTCGTACTTAACACCAAATTTTGATGCCTCGTTAGCTACATTAACTTCTATAAGGATTGGCACAATTACTCCATGCTTCTTTGCCTGGATATTAATCTCTTCAGCCAATCTATAGCTATCTACTGAATGAATAAGCTTTACTTTATCTACGATATATTTTACCTTATTACGCTGTAAATGGCCGATAAGATGCCAATTAATATCAGCTGGCATTTCAGGAATTTTACCAGTAAGCTCTTGAACCTTGTTTTCACCAAATTCCCTGATTCCTGCATCATATATAACCTGCAAATCTTCTACAGGCTTTGTTTTACTAACTGCAATAAGAGTAACCTCACTTCTATCACGGCCAGCTCTTTTACAAGCTTCTGCCACTCTTCTTTCCACATCTTCAAGATTATTTCTTAATTCTTCCTGTCGCATAACAAACTCCTTTAGTTAATGATTGTGTTCTCTTCTACTTCATTCCCCTGTAATACTATATGGTCATACATTGATATACCATAGCTCGTTCCAGTTTTAATGATGGAATAATCATCATTTTGGTAAAGTATTTCTATCTGTTTAAATACAGCATATCCCTTATTTACGTTATATACACCTTTTAATTTATCTATATCTGCGCCTACAACGTATTCCTCTTTAGAATTAGGCTTAACAAGCCTATCTCCCCTTTTTAGAACTTCGCTATCTACATAGTAAAAATCATCAGTTTCATAATATACTGTAGGATTAACAATAACACCACCAGCATCTGATTTAAGCAAAAAGCCTGCGGAATCATCATTATTTCCCTGAACCATATAATCCTTAGGAATAGTATAAAATTCCTTCTCTACAATAGATGAATTTGGGATCTTAAGACCAGATATATTGTTATTAACTATTTTTACATGGACAAATCTTGAATCTGCATATCTGTCCATTGAATCATCCAGTGATAATATTAAATAATACTTACCAGCCTTTTCTGTAAAATCTAAATTAGTCCAGGTTTCTACTTCATCCTCTAGAAACTTAATTTTTAAATAACTTTCCCCTTGAAGTGAATCATAAAGATTTTTATCAACCTCTAAAATAAGATTCCAGTGATCCGAGGTAATAACCTTATACACAGCCTGTCCAGCTACTACAGATTCCTGCGCCTTTAGGTTTACTGCAGAATAATTAGATATATCAAAACTATCAGAAACAAAGGAATCGACAGTAATGTCTTCTAAACCATCAACAGAATATACCACAAGACCAGGAACAGGACTATTGTATATATTAAATGAACCTGAAGATATGGCTGCTTCCAAAGAATCTCCCATTGATGCCATAGCAGAAACTGTATAGAGCTGTTCAACCTGAGATTGTAGTTCGTTCTTAAATGAATATGTCTTGTTAAACTCTATTGGATTGTAATCCACAAGGTAAGTGTTTACAATGTTTTGAATTTTAGCGTAAGCATCCTCATCTAATTGAATTTCAGATTTAGCAGTACTGGCTTCTATAGATGAAAGAATCTCACCTGTAGTATCAAGAGCATATACTTGGGTCTTAGCCCCAACCTTTCCAAAGTTTTCGGCTAAATATAAAACATCACCATTATTATCTGCTGTAACTACCTGTTCTTTTCTGATTGCTAAAGCATTATATTCTAAATTATTTGATATAGAACCCTGAGAA
Organism: Pseudobutyrivibrio sp.; assembly: GCF_017471675.1. Classification (GTDB taxonomy): domain Bacteria; phylum Bacillota; class Clostridia; order Lachnospirales; family Lachnospiraceae; genus Pseudobutyrivibrio. The sequence goes on along the minus strand of NZ_JAFUSK010000031.1, from coordinate 101,147 downwards.
ACCTCATATATAGTAATGTTATCAGCAGTTATGTATGTAAATAGATGATATAACATATATATAAACATAACACCAATAACGATAAATCCAATTGAAAAATGGTATTGCTTGGGATATTTAATTATTTTGTCATTTTTATTATTTCTCATATACATAATTTAAGGGCACGTTATCGTGCCCTAAGTTTTATTTATTATAAAGATACGATAATCTTATCTTTCGCATTTTCTGGTAAATCGTGCTCATTCTTACTAACAGATAATACGAATTTAACACTAAACATGCTGCAAATTTCATCAAGCTTATCTAAGGCTACGGACAAGCTGTCGTTATCTTTTATGTTCGAAACCGTTAAAAAGCTATCAAGGAACACTTCTTGAATATCAGAATTTTGTGATAAAACACCACTTAGAAAACCTAAGAACTCGCCAGAAGACTCGATTGGATAATCCCCCATGTTAATCAAACGAATCTTTGAATCCAGCTCATACATGTGCTTTGTGTTTTTGTCGATGTACACAACTGAACCATCAACATTTTTGATGTCATTATTAACTTTGTCAAGTAAGTACTTTGTTTTGCCTTTGCCCTTTTCGCCTGAAATAATTTCCACCATGTCCAAATACCTCCCTTAAATTATTTATTATAATTATCATAGCATAACACTATAGAAACCTAAATAGTTAATTATAAACAATAATTGCTCAATATTTCGTTCATTAGTAGATATAGATTGGAACGACAATCAGCATTAAAAACAATAGATATTATTTTATCATGCTCTTCGTTTTCGGAAAGAAGTACCAGGCAATACCCCGCTGCGCCAGTTGTACCAGTCTTTCCACCTATAATTGTAAAGCCGCTAGGTGTAGTAATCTTACCTGTTGTATACTGATTAGTAGTACTCCATTCTGCAGTCTTATTAGAACCTCCGCTAGTATAAGAAGCGGTATAATTACTTGCTGTAAAGATTGTATAGAAAGTCTCATTTTGCATTGCTGCATTTAAAATAAGATACATATCATATACAGTAGTATAATGATTCTCATCATGGAGCCCGTTAGGTGTAACAAAGTTTGTATTTGTAGCACCTAGTGATTTAGCTGTTTCATTCATCTTAGCAACAAATGTCTCAACATCACCGTACATGCCTTCTGCTATAGCAATAGCTGCGTCATTTCCAGAACGAAGCATAAGTCCATATAATAAATCTCTTAAGGAAATAACATCCCCTTCTTTAAGATTAATTACAGAAGAATCGCTATCCTGCTTAACTGCATTGGCACTAACAGTATAGAATTCATCCAAATCACCATATAAACATGCTATATATGCAGTCATAATCTTGGTAGTAGATGCTGGATACATTCTTTCATGTATGCTCTGGGCATACACAACAGATTTATCATTAAGATTAAAGGCTCCAGCAGCACCAGCAACCTGGGAATGTACCGCTGAGGTACCCAAATCATCTGTTCCTACCACACATAAATCCTTAGCAAACATTTCTACATCAGAGGATGAACCATTATGTGTAATGCCATAAACCGAAGATGAATCATACATATTATATGTTGCAACAGATTCAGTCTTAGATTTACACCCTACAAAAGAAAAACATAAAACTAAGGCAAGAAGAACTGAGGTTATCTTATTTATACATTTCACGCCACTCAAGATCTCCTCTATCAAGTGATTTAATAAGTAATTCAGCAGTTGCAAGGTTGGTTGCAAGTGGAATATTATTAGCATCACAGATTCTAACAATGTTATTTACATCAGGCTCATGTGATTTAACAGTAAGAGGATCACGTAAAAAGATTACAAGATCAATCTCATTCTGCTCAATCTGAGCACCTAACTGCTGAGTTCCACCAAGGTGACCAGCCAAATATTTATGTACGCTAAGATTAGTAACCTCTTCAACTAAACGTCCTGTGGTTCCAGTGGCAAAAATCTCATTTTTACTAAGGATACCTCTGTAAGCTATACAGAAATTCTGCATAAGCTTCTTCTTTGAGTCATGTGCAACTAATCCAATATTCATTTAAAAAAGCCTCCCGTTATTATTTTTTGATTGAAGACCAACATTTAAAACTATTCCAATACCAAAATATACAGTAACAAGTGATGTTAAGCCATAACTTACAAATGGAAGTGGCAATCCTGTATTTGGCATAAGCCCTGTAACAACACAAATATTAACAAAACTTTGGAAGCCTATTAATGTAGCCATTCCTACACAAATTAGTTTACCAGAAATGTCCTTTGCCCGCTTTGCAATAAGCAAAATTTCCAGTGTAATAAAGAAAATAAGTGCAATAATTACTACTGTACCTATAAAACCTAACTCTTCTCCCGCAACAGCAAAGATAAAATCAGTATGAGGTTCAGAAATGTAATTTCCGTTTTTAACAGAATCAAATGCTTCATTACCAAGACCCTTGCCTAGTAATTGGCCAGAACCTATGGCCATTATAGAATTCTGTTGCTGATATGAAGAAGACGGATACTTTTCAGGATTAAGCCATGCCAGAATACGTAAACCCTGATATTCATCAAGTATAGTCTGTCCTTCTCTGCTGATAAGAAATAGCAGAATAATTATAGACGGAATAGATACACCTAAAACTGCACCAACTAATTTATAACTAACTCCTGTTACAAATATCATAACACAAATTATCATCATTGTGACAATTGTAGTGGATAAATCTGGTTCTTTTTCTATTAAAAATAATGGAAATGCTGATAGGCCTATGATAAATGCCAGTATTTTAGGCTTATTTACATCTTCCTCATACATCATTAAAAACCATGCAAAAAACAAGATAAGCAAAATTTTAGCCAATTCCGATGGCTGAAATCTAATACCAACATCAATCCATCTGGTTGCACCACCAGTTTTTTCACCAAATAACAGAACTGATAACAAAAGTCCTATTACAATAGCGTAGAAAAACCAATGAAAATGCAATAAAAAGTCATAATCAATCAAAGCCATACCCGTCATTACTAAAATTCCAAGAATCATTCCTAGAATCTGCTTTTGCTGATTGGCTTCATTGGCACTACCGATTACAAAAATACCGATTATTGTAAGGGCTATAACTGCAATTATTAATCTTATATCTAAATTTTTAAATTTATAATTATGAAACATTATTTTATCCTTTTTAGAAGCCCGCTAGATAATGGTTCAGCAAGCAATTCTCTATTCCATACAGTGATTCCCATTGGCTCGCTCTCTTTACGGCGAACTCTAAGAGACCATTTTTCTTGAACCTTAATATCTCCTGTGACTGTACCAATCTGAATAAATTTAGGATTAAGTTCACCAGCTACTATATAACATCCTGAATTGTCAGGATATCCGGCATGAGCCGTGCCCTCTAAGGCACCAAAAACAATTATATTGCCTTTGGCCTTAACAGTGGCTTTTGATTTTACATCACCTAGGATAACAAGACTTGAATCAGATTCTATAATGTCATTTTTGATAACACTACCTCTTATTATTTTTGCATTTTCAAAAATATCATCTTTATAAAACCTGTCTATTTGTCCAAGCATCCTTGTGTCTTTTAGCTCGTTATTTTCATTAAGAAGAATAACCTTAATCTTTGAATTAAGCTCTATTGCTTGAATTAAAACAAGTCCCTCTTCTGCTGAAAGCTCTCTTCCTATGGTTTCAAGAATCATTGATGTCTCACCGAAAAAATCACTAGATGCAGCAAATTTCTCGCAAACCTTTCTAACAAGCTCCTCGAAGGGAATTGTTCCATCTAACTGCAGAGTTAATCCGTATTTGTTACTTTTTAAAACAACAGCATCATTACTCATAATTAATCTCCAATTATTTTAATCAGTAAATTCATTTCCTGAATTTGAAACAATATTTGCTTCACCATCTAATATATCTTCAGTTTCTGTAACACCAAAATAATATGCCAAAATATCCTTCGATACTTCTGCAGCATTGTGAGAAGTATAACCATAGGCAATACGTGTTGCGATGGAAACCTCAGGATTATTATATGGAGCAAATCCAATAAACAAAGCGTGGTTAGGTCTATTTGACACCTGCTGAGCAGTACCGGTTTTACCTGCAACTTCTACAGAAAATCCATTAAATGAAGATAATGATTCGCACACCATTCTCATACCATAATGAACAGCATCCCACTCGGCACCATTTAATACATCTACCTGGTTGCGCACCGATGGCTTGTAATCTTCTATTACATTGCCATCTGAATCTCTAACACTATCGAGAAGTGTTAGATTGTACACTGTTCCTCTACTTGCTATAGCAGTTGCATATCTTGCAAGTCCTACTGTAGTAAAGTTGTTATCTGACTGACCGATGGCCGCCATGACAGGGTACTCTGTAGCAATATGTGGTGAATTTTCTTCTATTTCAACACCAGTAGTTTCATCCAAGCCAAACAAAGATGCATATTCTGTAATCTTTTTAATACCAGTAACATCATCATAGGCACCATCACCACCAGCAAGTCTCCAACCAACTTCATAGAAGAAGTAGTTACAAGAATCCCTGATAGCCTCAGATACATTAATACTACCGTGGTTGCTTGGATAAATCCAACATTTAGGATTGTTGGAAACCTTTGTAAATTGACCTAAGTCGTTAATTTCAGAGGATGTGGTTATAACTCCCTCTGCAAGACCTGCAGTAGAGCTGACAATCTTAAATGTAGAACCAGGGGCTGTTCTCTGCTGTGTAGCATAGTTATACAAAGGATTAGCAGCATTGTTTGTAAGATAAGCATAGTAATCAGAATCTACTGAATTAGCAAGCTTATTATTATCGTAGCCTGGATAAGTAACCATAGCAAGGATTTCTCCAGTTTTGGTATCAAGCATTACTGTTGAACCTGAGCATGGATCCAAAGCTATTTGACCTGGTGTGATTTCAAGAGATTTAATCTTCTTTTTCATGAAATCAAAGGCTGTTATCTGTCCTGATGAAAGCGCTGTGTAATCTTCATCATCTTTAGAAAGCACTCCCTGGTCATATAGAATCATACAAAGCTGACTACCTGTAATTCCATCATCTAATAGTAAATATTTGTAAACCAATCTTTCAAAACCGCTATCAGTAGACAGGTAATCTATAACATAATCAACTAAATCGTTATACAACTCTTCTGTATCAGCATATTTAGCCTCAGATTCATATTTTGTAATATCAATCCAGTTTTGCTCAATTGCATAGATTAAATACTTATTAACAGCCATCTCTTCAGATGTCCAACTGTTTTGAATATCTGAGGATGTATCAATGGCAGAAGAATCAAATATTCCAAGGCTCTTTAGCTTAGTAACGATATATGTAGAATATGCCTGATATTCTTTTGGAAGATCCTTATACACTACCTCATTATTTACTCTAAGCTGTGTCTTTAGAGTAGATAAAACTTCCTTTTCTTTAGCTTGATATGCTCTAAGAACTGTTTTTTCTGTCTCAGAAGCTTTGGTATCATAAAAAGCATTAATATCTATTAACCCGTTTTTAATTAGGGAATAATAAACATCATAGATTGGAACAATTACATCTGATGATGAATTAATATTTGATTCCTTAATATTCTCTATTTTTGAATATAGAATACCTGCAATTTCCTGCTCCAGTAATATATAAGCAGCCTTTTGCAAATCCATATCAATAGAAAGATACACATCATTTCCCGATTCGGAAGCCTTGTACTCACCCTCTGCAATAGTGTTACCTACACTATCTACATAAATAGTTTCGTAGCCCTTGTTACCAGATAGGTAATCATTCATATATTTTTCTATTCCGGATTTACCAACTACATCAGTGGTTTCGACATTCTCGTCAGTTTTAGATAACTCATTGTATTCGGATGTAGAAATCTGTCCGGTATAACCGATAATATGAGCAAAATATTCGCTATCAACATAACGACGAAGAGATTTTTGTTCAACATCTACACCTGTAAGCTCGTTTATATTCTCTTTAATAAATGCAACAGATTCATCTGAAACATCTGACGCAATTACAGTTGAAATATATTTTTGATATGAGTTTTGTCCCATATTATATCTGACAACCATAATCTCATATCTAAGCTTTTTAGAATAATCCTTAGAGATGTTATATACCTTTTCACCCTGAAGATAATCTATTATTTGATCTGCTGTAGCAGTAGCTTCATCAAATCCTAATTTTTCATTGTATTCCAAATCATCGATACTGTTTCTGCCAAATACATCAGCTCTAAAACGCTGTAAGGAATTTCCTGAACTTAAAAACTGATACTGACCAGAGGAATCTATAAAAATTCCGAAATTGTTATCGATTTTATCTCCGTTTTGTTCCAGTTTTTTTACGATACGACCAATTTCTGTGTTTAAGGATTTGCTACGCTCTGCTTTAGAGCTATATGTACCATTATCCTGAATGGTAACAGCATAAACAAGTTCGTTATAAGCAAGTAAATTACCATTTCTATCGTAAATATTACCTCTTGTAGCTGGAATTGTTTCTGTTTTTTCAAGTTTGAGATTATAATTGTCCTGGTATTCACTACCATTGATAATCTGTAAATAAAAAAGACGTGATATAAGAACAGTAGCAAATGCAATCATTGCTACTGAAACAACACGAATTCGCGACGATAATAAATTTGATAAAAAGTCCTTAATAATTTCCAATTCTATCAGAACCTTTCTTTTCTAATTTTTCTACCCAATTGTTTATATGAAGAATTATGTAATAAACAAAAATGGATACAAGTATTGTATAAACAACCTCAGGTAAAATGATATTCATTAAGTAAAAGTAAAAATCATACTGAGATCTGATAGCAAATAAAAATAAAAATGTAACTAAGCCATATATAAAATCGCTTGCACCGATAAGAATCATTGGAAGTCTAAGATCATCTCCAAAAAGCTGTTTTCTAAATAAACCATTTAAGAAACCTATATACATATATATAAGGGCGTACATTCCAAAAATTCCACCAGAAAAAATATCAAGAAGTAATCCGGCAAAAAATCCTGTGACAATGCCATATCTTCTGCCCTTCATAAAGCCATAAGTAGATACAACAGCTATAAGAATATTAGGAGTAACCCCGCCTAAAGGAATTTGCCCAAATATACTAACCTGCAACTGAAAAGAAACATATATAACAAGGGCAATAATCAATATTCTTCTGATGTATTGCTTAATATCACTCATTCTTATATGACTCCTTCTGTTGTAAAATAACAAGTACATCTGAAAGATGCTTGAAATCTACCACTGGTGTAACAGTTCCTGATTTGGTAAGTTCGTTTTCATCTAAAGAAACACTTGAAACATAACCAATCATTAAACCTGGCAAATACTTGTCAGAAATATTAGATGTAACAATCACATCACCAATAGCTACCTTATCCTCTTCATCATCCAGATTTGACAATAGTATAAGATTCTCATCAGTCATCTTCTCTAATGAGCCTGAAACTATACAATTGTCCTCAGTAGATGAAATGGTAGCACTTACGTTAGAAGTATCATCGATAATTGCTCTAACAACTGCATAAGAATCACCAACTGATGAAACTATACCAACAAGACCGCCATCAGCAATAACATTCATGTTCTTTTGGATTCCGTCCTTAGAACCCTTATCAATGGTAAAGGTATTAAACCAGTTAGATGTTCCTCTACCTATAATTCTTGCACCAGTTGTTTCATAATCGTAGTATGTCTGATCTAGCTTGTACAACTCTTGAAGCTCATTTAATTCTTTTATCTTAAGCTCCATGCTGCTAATAGTAGAATTCAAATCATCAACCTGTGCTCTTAATTCTTCGTTCTCTTCAACAAGCTCTTCTTTTGTTTTGGTATCCGCAGAAGAAATAGCAATACTGCTTCCAATAAAATCAATACCCTTTTGCATAGGTATGAATATATGATTGGCAACTGTCTCAAGTGGACCACCTGTAAAGCCTGTTGAATAACTAAAGAATAACAGCATTATGCAAACAATAGATAAAATCATGAGTAAGTATTTACTTGGAATACCACCACTCGCTTTTCTTTGTCTCATATTACCTCTTAATTATTTAAAAATTCTATTTTTCATACTGTAACCGTAAACCTTGAATTTACTGTCTGAAAGAACTGCACCAAGACCTCTGACGCAAGATTCTTGAGGTTCTTCAAATGAATTAACCTTAATGTTAGTAACCTCAGAAAATAAATCTGTTAAACGGTAAAGCTGAGATGTACCACCTGTAAGGTAAATACCAGAATGTACAATATCCTTTGCAAGCTCAGGTGGAACCTTTTCAAGTATAAGTTTAACATTTGTACAGAAGTTCTCTAAATCAGCTTTGATTGCATTATAAATAGTGTCGCTTTCGATTTCCATTTCAATAGGAAGACCACTAACTACATCTCTTCCAACAACTGTAAGCTTCTCTCCTCTTCCCTCGATGGCAGAACCGATTTCTTCTTTAAGCTGCTTAGCAGTTTTCTGTCCAATAACAAGATTAAAGTTACGCTTGAGATATGTAACGATAGATTCATCAATCTGATTACCACCAAATGGTAAAAGCTCAGAAAGTACAAGACCGCCTAATGAAATAACAGATATTTCTGTAGTATCAGCACCTAAATCTACAACCATAACGCCTGTAGGTTCAGAAACATCTAAGCCTAAACCTATAGCTGATGCAATAGGCTTTTCGCAAACACGAATAGAATGTGGCTTGTTCTTTGATTTACTAAATAAATCAGCGAAAGCCTTCTTTTCTACCTCTGTAATATCTGTTGGAACAGCAACAACAATATCACTGCCCTTGATTTTGCCCTTAAGGTCATTCTCTAAAACCTGGAACAAAAGAGTCTGCATATTATCAAAATCTGCAATAACGCCTGAAACAATTGGGAATGAAACATTGATTGTTTCAGGAGCTTTCTCGTACATAGAATAAGCGCTGTCACCATAAGAATACATCTGATTCTTGTTAACGATAGCGATTGTATTTTTAATATTTGTAATCTGATTGTTAGAACCACTGAAAACCTTAAGGTTCTGTGTTCCTATATCAATACCAAATGAATTGGCCATGACGTCCCTCCATAAATAATAAACTAGTCGTAAGTATTTTTGCTCACAGACAAATCAAATTTTAACACAGTTGAGATATGTTCACAAGGCAAGCATCTACTAGTTTTTGTAATGATTTTAGTATACCAAGCTTTGCGTGATTCCATGTAAGGCCGCCCTGGAAGAAGGCTGTATATGGCGCACGAAGTGGACCATCAGCTGATAATTCAATAGATGAGCCCTGTACAAAAGCACCTGCCGCCATAATAACCTTACTGTCATAGCCTGGCATATCCCATGGCTCTGGAGTTACGTAAGAATCAACTGGGGCTGCTGCCTGAATACCTTCACAAAAGGCAATTAATCCCTCTGGCTTATTAAATGATACAGCCTGAATAATATCGTATCTTTCTTCTGTAGAATTAGGTATGCAAAGATATCCCAGCTTCTCATAAACATTAGCTGCAAAAATAGCTCCCTTTAAAGCCCCTGCAACAACAGTTGGCGCAAGGAAAAATCCCTGGTAGAAGGATTGCATAATGCCAAGGGAAGCTCCTACTTCCTTTCCAAGGCCTGGTGATGTAAGTCTGTGGGCTGCATTTTCAACACATTCCTTAGTACCTACAATATAGCCTCCTATTGGAGCAAGTCCGCCACCTGGATTTTTTATAAGTGAGCCAACGCACATATCAGCCCCAACTTCTGTTGGCTCTATTTTTTCAACGAATTCACCGTAGCAATTGTCTACCATGCAGACAACATCAGGCTTAATATTCTTGATAAACGAAATAAGCTCGCCTATTTTTTCTACAGAAAGTGTAGGTCTGTTAGCATAACCCTTTGAACGCTGGATAGTTACAAGCTTTGTTTTTTCATTGATGGCAGCTTTTATTCCATCATAATCAAAATCTCCATTTTCAAGTAAATCCACCTGAGCGTATGTAATACCATATTCGGCCAAAGAACCGTTAGAAGGTCTGATTCCGATAACCTCTTCTAATGTATCATAAGGCTTTCCTACAGGAGATAAAAGCTCATCCCCAGGACGAAGATTACTCATCAATGCGAGGGCAAGTGCATGTGTACCGCAGGTAATTTGAGGTCTAACTAACGCATCCTCAGTCTTAAAAACTGATGCATATACCTTTTCAAGGGTATCTCTTCCTACATCATCATAGCCATAGCCGGTAGATGTATTAAAGCATTCTGCAGCAACCTTGTGCTCCTGCATAGCCTTAAGTACCTTAAGCTGATTAAACTCAGCCACATCATCTATTTCTTTAAACCTAGACTCAAGGTCCTTAATGATTTTATTGCCATAATCATAAACTTCCTTAGAAATTCCAAATTCCTTATAAATCTCAAACACTTTCTATAATTCCTTTCTCTCTTAGATTAGATAAAATAACATCTAACAATTTATCATCAGAAGTATATACTGTTTTATCCAACCAAATAACTTCCTTTTCTCTTCTAAACCAGGTAAGCTGTCTTTTGGCATAGTTTCTGGATTTCTTCTTGATAAGCTCTATAGCATCGCAAAGAGTGCCATCCCCTTCTAAATAATCCAAAAGCTCCTTATAGCCAATGCCATCCATGGCTGTCATGCCCTTTTTAACCCCTGCCTTTACAAGAGCTTTTACTTCATCAACAAGACCATCTTCAATCATCTTGTCAACTCTTGCATCTATGCGATTATACAACAGATTTCTATCATCATTCAGTACAAAATATGCAAAATTATAGGGACTATTTTTTTCTTTTTGAGTGGCATTATGAACAGAAAACTGTTCACCTGTCTGATTGTAGTACTCAATAGCCCTGATTACACGCTTTACATTGGCAGCAGGAATATTCTCAGCTGAAACAGGATCGATTTCTTTAAGCTTGGCATGTAATGCTTCGTTTCCATATTTGACTGCATAATCTTCTAAGTTTTTTCTGTAACCTTTATCTATTTCATTTTCTGTAAAATCAATATCATATAAAATAGCCTGAATATAAAAACCGGTACCACCGCAAATGATTGGTATTTTGCCTTTTGCGTATATTTCATTTATCGCACTTTCAACCATCTCTTTAAACTTAACAACATGAAAATCCTCGGTAGGTTCAATAACATCAATCAAATAATGCTTAATTCCATCCATTTCATCTGGAGTAACCTTTGCAGTACCTATATCCATACCCTTATATACCTGCATGGAATCAGCAGAAATAATCTCGCCATTTATAGCCTTGGCGAGATTAATTGAAAGCGATGTTTTACCTACAGCTGTAGGACCTGTTAATATAACTAGATTTTTCATTTAGACAATCCTTTTAAATTTCTTTGCCAGCTCATACTCGGAAAAAGATATCATAGTTGGTCTTCCATGTGGGCAATGATATGGGTTCTCAAGCTTTAACAAATCATCTACAAGAGTTTTAATCTCTGGAATTGATAAGCGATTATTTCCCTTTACAGCTGCCTTACATGACATAGATGCAACACGTTCCACAATCATATCAAAGGAATCTGATGATTTGTAATTATTGCAATCTGCCAAAATTTCCATAAACAGCATTTTAGGGTCAAGATTAAGCATATTTCCTGGCACACCATTTATAGCAATTTCATTGCCTCCGAAGGATGATATTTGAAAACCAATTTTTTCAAAAGCCTCATGATAGTTTTCATACAAAAGCACATCCTGTGGTGCAAGGGAAATAATTACCGGTGGACTAATCATCTGAGAAGTCATCTCGTTATTTTTGAGGCGAGCCATGGTCTTTTCAAACAACACTTTTTCATGAGCTGCATGCTGGTCTATAATATACATATTTTTATCATATTCAATAATCCAATATGTATCAAAAACCTGACCGATAATCTTATGTTCTTTAATAGCCTCTTTTTTCAGGAAACTGATTTGTTCGTATTTTTCTCCACCTTTATTATTCTCTGTAAATTTTTTTTCGTAAGGTGTGTCATTTCTGATTTGAGCTGTTACTTGAGCCTTTATCTTTTCTAATCTATCTCTTTCAAAAGGCTCAGGCATTTTAATAGGCTTTACTTCCTGTTCTATAGCCACTGTCTGCTTTTCAGCAGAAGCTATAGAAGGTGTATAGTCAGCATTAAAAGATGGTTGCTGACTTGTTATTTCAGGCATAACCTGAAGTGGCACAGAATGTGTAACAGACTTTTGCTCGTCAATATGAGCTTCAAGCACATCCTCTCTTTTTCTAAGTCGATTATTAATGGTTTTAGTCAGTAATTCTAAAATGTATGCCTCATCCTCAAATCTAACCTCCTGCTTTGTAGGATGCACATTTACATCTACAACATCAGCATCAAAATCAATATTTATAACAAAAAACGGATATTGATGACCCATTAAAAATCCATAATAGCCTTCCTCACAGGCCTTAGATAGATGGTTGCTTTTGATATATCTATTGTTTACAAAGAAATGCTCAAAGGCTCTGTTTCCTCTGGCAATTACCGATTGACCAATGAATCCTGAAAGCCTTACCTTATCATCTTCATAATCAATATCTAACACATTAGATGCAATCTGCCTTCCATAAATCTGGTAGATAGTATCAGATAAGCTGCCGTTTCCTGATGTCATTAATTTCTCTTTGCCGTTTAAAAGAAACTTAAATGAAATCTCAGGATGAGAAAGAGCTAAATGCTCTACCACATCAAAAACATAGCTTCCCTCGGTACTTTCTGATTTAAGAAATTTCTTTCTGGCAGGAGTATTGAAAAATAGCTGCCTTACAATAAAGGTTGTTCCGTTTGGGGCACCTATATCAGTTAGTGATATCTCCTTTGCACCTTCTATGATATAACTTGCTCCAAGTAGTGAGTCCTTAGTTTTTGTAATAAGCTCCACCTTAGAAACAGCTGAAATACTAGAAAGAGCCTCTCCTCTAAAACCTAGAGAACGAACAGAGGCTAAATCTGATGCATCTGCAATCTTGCTGGTAGAATGTCTTAAAAAGGCAATTTGAATTTGATCCTTTTCAATTCCAGAACCATTGTCAGTGATTCTAAGGTATTCTATTCCACCGCCCTTTATCTCTACAGAGATGGCTGTTGCTCCGGCATCGATACTGTTTTCGATAAGCTCCTTTGCAACAGAAGCAGGACGTTCTACCACTTCTCCTGCCGCAATTTTGTCAATTGTTTCCTGGCTTAGTAAATTAATTTTTCCCATTATTCATTAACCCTATTATGCAACTCATACAATATGTTCATAGCTTCTAATGGAGTGATTTTAGTTACATCTAAATTCTTGATTTCAGAAATAATTGATGCATCCTCTTCGGAAATAGTAATTCCTTCTAAGGTTTGTAATTTTTCCTCCATCTTTTCTTGTAAAGCTATTTTATCTGATACCGCAGCAATGTCATTTTCATTAAGTGAATTAACAATTGTGCGGGCTCTAGATAGCACCTCCTCAGGTAGCCCTGCCAGTCTGGCAACCTGTATACCGTAGCTTTGATCTGCGCCGCCAGAAATAATCTTGCGAAGGAAAATAATATCCTCGCCTAATTCCTGAACGGCTATGCAGTAATTGTGAACTCCTTTTAATTGCCCTTCAAGCTCAGTAAGCTCGTGGTAATGTGTAGCAAATAGTGTTTTTGCACCGATATTGTACGCAATATGTTCAACTACAGCCCAGGCGATAGAAAGACCATCGTATGTAGATGTACCACGACCGATTTCATCTAAAATAAGTAAAGATTTGCTAGTGGCATTATGAAGAATATTTGCAACTTCATTCATCTCTACCATAAATGTAGATTGACCTGTAGACAAATCATCTGAAGCTCCTACACGGGTAAATATTCTATCTACAACACCTATTGTTGCTTCACTTGCTGGAACAAAGCTTCCAATCTGCGCCATAAGCACAATAAGTGCAACCTGTCTCATATAGGTTGATTTACCAGCCATGTTTGGTCCTGTAATAATTGCAATAGTGTTTGTATCTAAATCAAGATAACAATCATTTGCAATAAACTGGTCTGCATTTATCATCTGCTCTACAACAGGGTGTCTGCCTTCTTTTATATCAATTACACCTCTGTTATTGATAACAGGCTTTACGTAATGATTTTTCTCAGATACAACAGCCAGGGAAATAATTGCATCTAATACAGCAATTGCCTTAGCGCTAATTTGTATTCTATCTACTTCACCAGCGATTGTATCTCTCACAGATTTAAAGAATTCATATTCTATAGTATTAAGCCTGTCCTCAGCGCCTAAAATGCTATCCTCTAATTCCTTTAATTCAGGAGTATAGTATCTTTCAGCATTTGCTAAAGTCTGTTTTCTAACATAATAATCAGGTACTAAATCCTTGTAGGAATTAGTTACCTCAAGGTAAAATCCAAAAACCTTGTTAAATTTAATTTTAAGGTTTTTGATACCTGTCTTATCTCGCTCCTTAGCCTCCAAATCAGCAATCCATTTCTTACCATCTATTTTGGCAGCACGTAGTCTATCTACCTCTTCATTATAGCCGGTCCTTATGATATCACCATCGCGAGCTGAAATCGGTGGTTCCTCAGCAATAGCTGCATCAATAAGACTATATAAATCCTTTAAATTATCTATATTCGCATTTAAGTCATAAAGCAAATGAGAATGGAACCCATCCAACAGTGCCTTTATTGGAGAAAGCATTCCAATAGATTGTTTAAAAGCAATTAAATCCCTAGGATTAGCGGACTGATAGGTAATCTTTGTAATAAGACGCTCTAAATCATAAACCGATGAAAGATATTCCCTAAGCTCCTCTCTGTCTATTAAGGCATTATTGATTTCCTCAATGGCATCCTGTCTTCTGATAATTTCATCTACAGATATCAAAGGCTGCTCAATAAAGCTTTTTAGCTGTCTTGCACCCATGGCAGTCTTTGTTTTGTCTAAAACCCAAAGAAGTGAACCACGCTTTTGCTTATCACGCATAGTTTCTGTCAGCTCAAGATTTCTTCTTGTGGAGCTATCTATAAGCATAAACTTGCCATCAGTATAAGGCGTAATATGTGTAAGATGTGTAAGCTCTGATTTCTGAGTCTCCTTAAGATAAAGCATTAGGGAGCCTGCCGCATTTTTACCTACAGGAAAATCAATTAACCCAAGCCCTTCTAATGAGTGAGCCTTAAAATGATTTAAAAGCTCTCTAGTGCTAAGGGTATCATCAAAATATGATTCATCTAGCTGTGATAGGGAACTTTCTAGCTTTTCTGCTAAATCTGTAATATCTATTCCAGATTCATATAGAGATTTATGATAAATAATCTCTGCTGGATTAAATCTAAAAAGCTCGTCTGTAAGCTTTCTAATGCTGTCTACCTCTGTAAGGAAGAAATCGGCTGTAGATACATCACAGGATGCTATTCCAAAAATACCCTTGTTGTATACCAAAGACATGATGTAATTGTTGCTTCCTTCTTCAAGGGCAAGTTGGTCAATATTGGTACCAGGTGTTACTACCCTGATAACCTCTCTCTTAACTAGACCTTTGGCTTCCTTTGGATCTTCAACCTGTTCGCAGATGGCCACCTTGTAGCCTCTTGCAACAAGTCTGTTTATGTAAGTGTCTGCCGCATGAAATGGAATGCCACACATAGGTGCCCTTTCCTCAGCGCCACAGGATTTTCCTGTAAGGGTAAGTTCCAGCTCTTTAGATGCAGTCTTGGCATCCTCAAAGAACATTTCATAGAAATCCCCTAGACGATAAAATAAAATGCAATCCTCATATTCTGATTTTGTCTTAAGATACTCCTGCATCATTGGAGTGTATTCTGCCACGTTTATACCACCTATTCTATAAATTTAAGTTGGAAATAACTGCTTCAGCAACCTTAATACCATCCATTGCTGCAGATGTTATTCCACCTGCATAGCCAGCCCCCTCACCACAAGGGTAAAGACCTGCTATATTTGCTTGAAAATATTCATTACGATTAATTCTAACCGGAGAAGATGTTCTACTTTCTACACCACTTAGTATTGCATCATCTCTATCGAACCCTTTTATTTTAGACCCAAAGATACCCATTCCGTCAATAAAAGACTGATAAATATCTTGAGAAAATATATCAGAAAGCATTCCAAAGCTTGTTTTACCCTTTGTTTCTGATGAAAAATCCCCATAAGATTTGCTTAATCTTTTGACCTTAAAATCTCCATATAGCTGCTGTGGAATATATCCATTGCCAGCTTTAAAAGCAGCTTCTTCAATTGCTCTTTGGAAAGCTATTCCTGAAAGTGGATTTGATTTATCAAATTCATTTGCTCCAACAGAAACAACAATAGCACTGTTGGCGTTTTTACTGTCTCGCTTTGAGTAGCTCATGCCATTAACAACCAGCCTGTTTTCTTCAGAGGAAGAATTAACAACAAAGCCTCCAGGACACATACAAAATGAATATACGCCTCTGCCATTGTTAAGATTTGCAGCAAGCTTGTATGGTGCAGGCTCAAGCTTTGAGAAAGCATCAGAATACATGGTGTATGATATCATTTCCTGTGGATGCTCTATTCTAAAACCTACAGCAAAGTCCTTAGCTTCCATGTACACATTTAAATCATGTAATTTTTTAAATGTGTCACGGGCACTATGACCAATAGCTAAAATCACTGTATCACTGAAATATGATTTTCCATTAGCCTTAACACCTATAATTTTATTATTTTCAAAAATAAAGTCACTAACTGTAGTATTAAACTTAAACTCACCGCCAAGTGATATTATTTCCTTACGCATATTAGCAATTACAATCTTTAAAATATCTGTACCTATATGTGGCTTGTAATCGTATAAAATGTTAGAAGGTGCACCGAACTTAACAAAGGTTTCTAATACAAATTTATTTCTTCCAAGCTTATCATTAACAAGTGTATTAAGCTTACCATCTGAAAAAGTACCTGCTCCTCCTTCACCAAACTGAACATTTGATGAAGTATCAAGAACTCCTGTCTCCCAGAATTTAAGAATATCGTTTGTTCTTTCTTCTACCATCTTACCTCTTTCAAGGATTAGAGGATGCATGTTATTAAGAGCTAATATATAAGCTGCAAATAATCCTGCTGGTCCTGCTCCAATAACAATAGGAGAATCAGATTCTTTATTAAACTTTGGTATGGTATATACCATAGGTTTATAAGGATTTATATTATTATCCTTCTTACATTTTGCCAGGATTCTTTTTTCATCATCCTTTGATAAAGTAACTATTACTGAAAATACATAGTAAACATCAGGCTTCTTTCTGGCATCAATAGATTTTTTTAGAATAGAAAAATCTTTAATGACATTTTCATTCACCTTAAGCTTATGAGCGATTATTCCTTTAAGCTTTGATTCACTATCATTTACACTAAGTTTAATCTGATCTACTTTTAACATTTAATCACCTTAATTAAATCATTTGCTGCTAATGTTGCAGATGTATAGGCCCAGGTAAGATTATAGCCACCGCAAATACCATCAACATCCAAAACCTCACCAATAAAATATAAGCCAGCAGATTTTTGGGATTCCATGGTATTAATATTTATATCTGATAAATCCACACCGCCTGCTGTAACCTGGGAGCTATCAAATCCCTTTGTCCCTTTAATAGAGATAACAAAGGATTTAAAATTATATACCAGATTTTCTATATCCTTCTCATCAAGCTTTGATACCAAAGTATCACTGTAAATTCTAGATAGACTAACTACCTGCTCTATAGCTTTTTCGTTACACAAACCTACCAGGGAATTGGTTATTGTTTTGTCTGGATTTCTTTTAAATCTATCCATAAGCTCATTAGTAAGCTTTTCTTTATCTAGGTATGGAATAAAATCAATCCGTATATCCGATATTTTTTTATCAAGCTCATCAAATCCTATGAAGCGACTAATACACATTACAGGATAACCTGAAACTCCATCTTTATTAAACTGTATTTCCCCCTCACAGGAATAATCCTTATAATGCACTATGCCAGTAGCTCTAACACCAGCAAGCTCTTTAAGACAAATATCATTTGAAGTAATGCCCACAAGTGCAGGTGCAAGCTTTGTAGTTTTCATGCCAAATTTATTAGCCATTTTATAGCCAAGCTTAGATGAACCAAGTGTTGCAGCAGATAATCCACCGCAGGCAATACATACCTTTTTAGAAGTAAGCTTAAGCCTGTTGGTTGTTATCGTATATACGTTATCAAAAGAAATATCAGTAACTCTGTTATCTAGAAAAACATCAATATTTAATGCTTTTATTTCGTTTTCTAAAGCTTCTCTGATAGTCTTGGCCTGATTGGTATATGGATAAAAGTATCCATCCATATCCTTATCAAAAACGCCAAGTTCTTTAATAAACTCTCTTAATTCCTGATGATTATCACCTATAAATGATAAATCTGAATTGCTATAATAATAATCTTTTCCCATTCTGCTGTTTGTAAAGTTACAGCGTCCATTACCGGTTGAAAGAATTTTTCTGCCAACAATTCTATTTAAGTCTGTTAAACATACCAAAAGACCTGCTCTTGCAAGCCTTATTGCAAGAACAAGTCCAGAAAAACCAGCTCCAACTATACAAACATCATAAATCTTTTCATCTGTATTCATAGAACTACCTCAGTAAATGTAAGCTATATGCCATATCACAAAGCTTTCTTCCTCCTGGGAATTTAAGCAATGTTTCTTCATCCACACCCTTAAATAAAAGTAGTGAAACAAAGTAAACTATAATAGCCACCAAAATAGCTATTAAACATGCGAAGAAATTAGCAACTCTAGCTGATGTAATCATAACAAAGATACCATCGAACACGTGATAAATAAGGTAAGCAACAACGCCCATAATAGCAGATGCTTCAAGTGGTGCTAACACTACTCTTCTAATATCAATATATGCCCCTGAAAACTTAAGTACAGCAGATTGATTAAGAACACACATCATCAGAGCATAAAATGCATTTGCAATAATTACGGCATAAATATGCAAATGAAATGCTTCCATAAGAATAAATAAAAGCACAACATGTGCAACAAGTGCTATTAATGCATTCTTTACAGGAATTGTCATCTTATCAATTCCCTGCAAAATACCATTTGATAAGGTGGATAATGAATAAAATACTACAGAGCATCCACCAATTATAAGCATCATCGCTGATGATTTCTCAGCATCATTAAAAAGGAGCTGTAATATTGGTGATGCAAGCACCATTATTCCAACAGTACATGGGAAAGCGATAATCATAACAAATCTGTTTGCCATGTTAATCTGCTTTTTAACAAGCTTAGTATCATTAGAATTAAATGCAGCAGTAAGGCTTGGCACCGTAGATGCAGCCATAGCTGATGCTATAGAAAGAGGTACGTTTATAAGTACCTTGTACTTTCCTGTAAATACTCCCCAGGCCTTTGATGTAACAGATGCTTCATAGCCTTGGAGCAAAGCAAGATTTTTGAAAATACCCTGGTCAATAATAGAACTAATATTGTAAACAGTAGTACTAAGAAGTACTGGTATAATTGTCATAACAAGTATTGGAAGAACATCTCCGTAGGACTCTAAATGCTTATGAATATCCTTTTTTTGCATTCTCGCAAAAGGCTTTTTAAAAGCGAAAAAAATAAAAAGAATAAATATTAATGCAAAGCCTGCACCAGTTGATGTTCCAAGAGTACCACCTGCAGCACCAAAGGCAGCAGAATAGCCTTTAACATCTCCTAAAACTCCACCTACTCGTTTGCCGTAGCTAAATAGTATATTTGCTGCAACTACAGAGACAATAGCATTAACAATCTGCTCTCCAATTTGAGAAATAGCACTAGGAATCATAGTTCCAAGGCCTTGGAAGAATCCTCTAAATACACCAAGAATAGCCACTACTAAAAGTGTTGGTGCAAGAACCTTAAGAGCAATGGCAGAAAACGGTGTTTTAAGTAGGGATCCTGTAAAAAACTCTGCTCCAAAGAAAACAATGATTGAAGCAAGACTTCCACTGATAAACGCAAAAAGAAGGGCGCCGTGCAATACTTTGTTTGCGTCCTTGACGTGCCCCTTCGCCATTCTTGCAGATACCAGCTTTGATACTGCAAGAGGAATGCTGTATGAAGATATAAGTAATATTATATTGTAAATCTCGTATGCGGTGCCATAATAATCGTTTCCTGTATCCCCAATAGTAGCCTGTAGTGGGATTCTGTATATGAGTCCCACTATACGGCTAACAATTGAAGCAATAGCAAGGATGCTTCCCTGCATTAGGAAGCTGGCATCGCTACCTTTTGTTCTTTTTGTCATAAACTAACTATTTTGCCTTACTAAATTCTGATTTATTCTCGTAGTAAACTGTTTCGTCTGTGTATTCCTTCTGGCATGCCTGAATCCAGGTTGTTCCTACATTAAGCTGAATTTCCTCACCAGTATTTAAGTCATAGTAATGAGTAATATCAGAATCCCCATCCTTAGACCAAACAATATCAATCATCTTACCATTTGAAATATACTTACCTGTTCCAGTGTTGTATGAAAGAACATAGCCTAAGTACTGAGAGCCTTCATATGTCCACCAGTCAACATTTTCGATAATAATATTCTTTGCAGTAAGCTGCTGTCCAGAGAGCGCATCTACCTGCTTCTGGTTAAACTCATATCTGTAATACAAACCGTCATCTTCGTTGTAAATCCAGTATGGCTTGTTAGTATAGTAATAAAGCTGTATAGCCTCGCAGTCCTTACCAGACTCAAGTGTGTTGCCATCTGCGGCAAACTTAAAGTGTGGTTCGTAATTAGCTGGAAGTGTCATATCGTATCCAAGCTTCTTAATACCAATATCAATACCCTCTGAATTGGTGTAAAGTGTATGCTCTGATTTACCTGTACGATAAGAAGCACTAGAGCCCTTCTTTCCTTCAAGTGTTAAAGCGTTAAGATTATCTACAAGATTCTTGTCATCAATAAGTTCAAAAGCTGCTGGGTTTCCACCTGCATGCATATAGATTGCATCATATTCGCTGGCAAAATATACATAATATGGTCGAGAACTTCTGACGTTACCAATCTGGTCAAGTCCAGAGTAATCATCAAAAATAGCCATCATACGTGTAATGCCACCTTCAACAACACACTCATATATTACACCTGCATTTCCAATACCATATTGAGGTATTGCGGCCTTTGTATTTTCAATCATAACTGCAACAGGGCGTTGTCTACCATATTTGGCATCTACCCAATCTCCTGTAAGGTAACTGCGTACCCTACCATCCTCAGAGGACTGATCCCAGAAAGCAACAGAATCATCAACTGCTTCCACTTCCTCCTCAGGCTCAATTGTACTAATTTCTGCAACATCTTCTGCGTCCTTTTTTCCACAGCCTACAATAGAAGCTGCCATTGAAAGTACAAGCATTGCGGATACCAATTGTTTTTTCATAGATTATTGTCTCCTTTTCGTTAATCTCGAGAAATACCAAGAATATCTAATATCTCTCGTTGTTTTTGTTCCATAACTGAAGCCTCCGCCTCTGTCATATGATCAAACCCAAATAAATGTAACATACTATGGGCTATAAGAAAAGCATATTCCCTTAGAGTAGAATGACCGTATTCTTCAGCTTGTTTATATATTCTTTGAACATTAAGAACTATATCTCCGAGAATAACTTCTCCTGATTCTGGGTTAAATAAATCATCATTTTCTTCTATTTCAGAAAAATCTCCAGCATTTTTATATTCAATCATTGGGAATGAAAGAACATCTGTAGGTGAATCAATCTGTCTAAATTCCTTATTAATTGTCTGGATGCCTTCATCATCTGTGAGGGTAACACTAACCTCTGCTTCAAATGGAAAATTCATGTGATCTATGGCTGTATTTATTACATCCTTAGCGATTTTCTCATGGTCGAAATTAAAATCTGCTTCGCACTCACTTTCAAAATAAATTGTCATGCTAAAATATCCTCGTTTGCTAATATTTCTCTTATAACCAAAAACTGATTCATAGTAAGACCTGAATTATCATAAAAGCCCTTTTGCGATAATTCATTAATAGTCTGATATATTACCATGTTCTGATTCCATGAACTGCTCATAGAATCTGAATCAAAAAGCTCCACCTTTGTAACAACAGAATCAACCATGTGAACTATAGCAGATTCCTTTGTGCTAGGAAGTGAAACAATGCCCCCGTACTCAGATATAATTTGGATTACATCATTTGGAAAGCAATGGTTGTTAGCAATGCGAATAGCATTGTCAATCATAGGTTCACCTTCTATCTTACCCAAGCGATAATAAAATGCGCCACATGCCGCCAGACCTTCGTTGGCATTAATTGCCTTAGCACATTTTCTGGATAAGGCAGATATTCTTTTGGCGTGCTGATATTCAATATAAGAAAATTTACGTATCTCATTGCAAAGGGAAAAATCCGGGTCTAAAAAAGCATCGTATACAATAACCTGTTCCTTTTCAACCATTAAACCTAAAGCTGGAAGGGTACAGATAGTTATAAGGCATGCCAAAAGTCCACTGACAATTCCATATACAAGTATAGATAAGTTTAATTCTATATAGTTAAAATAATAGAAAATCACAGAAACCATTGTATTAATAGCAAATAGCATAATTAAAGCATATAGCTTCTGGATATTCTCCGTTCTTCTAAAGAAGCCTGTTAGCAAATTGCCAAACAGAATCATTGTAATATAGCATAAAACCATATAAATACTGTAATCATAACAAAGAGATGTGATGATTACCAAATAAAGACTAAAAACATTTGAAAGACTGTCATCAAAAACCGCACTTGCAACAATAGGCAAAACAATTAATGGTGCAAAAAAATCCGGAGCAAAAACACTACATGCAATTGTAATAGCCCAATCAATTAATACTACAATTGCAATCTTGCTATAGGAAATATAATTGAATTCCGGTAGCTTATTTTCTAACCTTCTGCGAATTATAAGTAACAAAAATAAGCAGAAAAAACATATGTTGATTCCAATAATACAAAAAAATTTATCAATCAATACAGAAGCCAGTGAACACAATAAGGTGTTTGCAGCTATAAAAATTAACGCAATCAAAATAGCATAAATGGATCTTATTGATGAAAATCTATCTGTTTGTCTCATTATTTTGTCCTTTTTTTGCTTTCAAGTTTTTTGTCATGAATCTCGTAGGCGTTAACAATCTTCTGAACCAAAGGATGTCTTACAACATCCTTTGAATCTAGATTGCAGATTTTAATATCATCAATATTTTTAAGTACACTCATTGCATCATCAAGGCCAGATTTAACTCCAGAAGGTAAATCCTTTTGGGTTTTATCACCTGTAATAACAGCCTTAGAACCAAAACCAATTCTGGTAAGAAACATTTTCATCTGAGCTGGAGTGGTATTTTGAGCCTCGTCTAATATGATAAATGCATTATCAAGGGTGCGACCTCTCATATACGCAAGAGGCGCCACTTCTATAAGGCCCTTTTCCATGTTCCTTTGGAATGCCTCCGCTCCCATAATCTGATACAAAGCATCATATAATGGTCTAAGATATGGATCTACTTTGCTCTGCAAATCTCCTGGTAAGAAACCAAGCTTTTCTCCCGCTTCTATGGCAGGACGTGTAAGAATGATTCTTGATACCTCTTCGTTTTTAAATGCAGTGATTGCCTTAGCCATGGCAAGATAAGTCTTACCTGTTCCAGCTGGCCCAACGCCAAATACAATCATGTTGTTAGTGATTGCATCTACATATTTCTTTTGTCCAAGTGTTTTAGGGGCTACAGGCTTACCTGTAGTTGTATGGCAGATTATCTCGCCCCTAGCCTCTGATACATCATGGTTTTCAATCTTTTCTTGTTCTATAGACATAATATAATTAACATCCTGTGTAGTAATAATATTGCCTTTTTTCGATAGGGATAATAACTCATCCACAACACTTATTCCATGTTTAACATGTTCCTTGTCTCCCACCACCTTGATGGAATCCTCTCTAGGAATAAATGATATGTTCATCCCTTTTTCGATAGCTTTTATGTTTTTATCAAACTGTCCAAATATATTGCCTGTATGCTCTGCAGGAATATTAATATTTAAAGAAAAATCACTCATTTTATTCTACAATGTCAATAATTAACTTCATGTGGTCGCATTTTTCGCTAGAAACCTCAGTAGCACTCTTAATCATTTCGATAGCATGCTTAGCCTTGGCTTCGTCATTTGCATGTACGTAAGCGATAGCTTCGCCCTTCTTAACCTGGTCTCCAACCTTTTTATTAAGGATAATACCAACAGACATATCAATAACATCCTCAAAGGTCTCACGGCCACCTCCAAGTGACATTGATGCAAGACCAAATGTCTCAGCCTTAAGTGCATGAACATATCCATCACATTCAGCTTCAACAGGTATAACATATTTAGCAGGTGCAAATTTGTTTATATCTCTGGCATAAGATGCATCGCCACCTTGCATTTCAATAAATTCCAAGAACTTTTCAAAAGCTTTGCCATTTGCAACAGCTTCTTCCATGAGAGCTCTTGCTTTTTTCTTGTCTGTTTCAATTTCAGAGAAAACTATCATCTGGGAACCAAGCTCATAAACAACTTCCATCAAATCCTCAGGACCGTTGCCCTTTAATGCATTGATGGCTTCTATAACCTCTAGGTTGTTACCAACTGCAAAACCAAGTGGCTCATCCATATTAGTAAGAACAGCAGCAATCTTCTTATTAGCACGCTTTCCAATATCTACCATTGATTTAGCAAGCTCTAATGCTGATTCTTTAGTCTTCATGAAAGCACCGTCACCAACTGTAACATCAAGAACGATGGCATCTGTACCTGCAGCAAGCTTCTTTGACATGATTGAACCAGTAATAAGAGAAATCTCATCAACAGTAGCTGTAACATCACGCAAAGCGTATAGCTTCTTGTCAGCTGGTGCAAGATTCTTCGACTGACCAGTTACTGCAATTTTAATATTATTAACCTGGCTAATAAACTGTTCCTCTGAAAGAGCTCCATTGAACCCTGGGAAAGCCTCAAGCTTATCAATAGTTCCACCTGTGTGTCCAAGTCCTCTACCAGACATCTTAGCAACAGGAACGCCAATTGAAGCAATGATAGGTCCAAGTACAAGTGTAACCTTGTCTCCTACACCACCTGTTGAATGCTTATCAATCTTAACACCATCTATTGATGAAAGATCAAGAATATCCCCTGAATCTCTCATTGCCATTGTTAAATCATAACGCTCTCTAACATCCATCCCCTTAAAGTATATGGCCATCAAAAGTGCAGACATCTGATAATCAGGAATCTCATCATGTGTGTAGCCATTTACGATATGGTAGATTTCCTCTGTTGTTAGAGCCTCCCCCATTTTCTTTTTTTCGATTAAATCATACATTCTCATTAGATATACACCCCTTTTAATACTATTTGTGATATGGCTCGTTATTCATTATTCGCATAGCTCTATATATCTGCTCTAATAGAATTACCCTCATAAGCTGATGCGGAAAAGTCATTTTGGAAAAAGAAATAGAATCATTACAGCGCTTCATAACAGCATCTGATAACCCTAAGGAGCCTCCGATAATAAAGCAAATGGAGCTGTTACCTGTAATCCCAAGATTCTCTATATATTTAGAAAAAGCAACTGAATCCTGCTGCTTTCCTTGAATTGCTAAAGCAATAGTATAATCTCTGTCCTTGATATGCTTTAAGATTCTTTCTCCCTCTTTATCCTTAATAATATTAATCTCATTTTCAGTTGAATTTTCCGAAGTTTTTTCATCGTTTACTTCAACTATCTCGAGAGAACAATATTTAGATAGCCTTTTTGAATACTCTAAAATTGCATCCCTATAAAACTTTTCTTTAATTTTGCCAACACATAGAATTCTTACATTCATGTAATCTATTTTAGCCCATTTATGCAATTTAAACAACCGCTATAAATACAAAAAAGACACGCCTGCGGTGACGTGTCTTTTAAAGGGAGAATAATGTTATGAAAAATGTATCTCTTATTGAGATGATGCTATTGTACTAATTAATTATGTTTAAATAGAGTATTAAATGTGAAATATTTGTTAAATCCATGGTTGGTAAATATAGTTGCCATGATATGTAGGACTAACATTACCATCCTCATCAACAATAACTACAGATAATACGCTTGTACCCTCCAAAATTGGGAATGGGTCAATATATTGTATTCCGTTTTTTGTAGGGCTTGTACCATCCCAGGTGTAAAATGCCTTACACCCCTCTGGCACATCTATTGATATCATAACCTTTTCATTGTATACACCATCAGTTGGTGTTACAACAGGAAGGGCCAGCTTTTTGTAAGCAACTGTATACTCTGCTATAGCAACATCTGAATATTCTCCCGCTTCATTTTGCACAACAGCTTTAACAACAGTGGTTCCTTCTGTTATTGGTATAGGCTTTGAATAAAGCTTGCCTGATGTAGTTGGATTCTTACCGTTTACTGTATAAAATATTTGGTAATCACCATTGGTAGAAAGCTGTAATAAGAAATCCTTATCATACGTGCCAGCCTCATAACTAAATGATGGTGGCATCATAATATATGCACTAATGAGCTCTTTAATTTCATCATTTGTAGCACCCTGAGCCAGTTCATAAATTCTAGCAGTGTCATCTAAAGCGCTAAGTGAATTAAGAAGATATGTATATATTTTTTTATTATCCGGATCAATTATAAGAGCCTGCTCCAAAAATGAGACTGCCTTTTCGTAATCCTTTACCCTGTAATACATTCTTCCCAGTCCATAAATAACCTCATATGAGCTGTCATCTATTGTATAGGCTTCTTCATAATAGCCTAAGGCCTTAGCATACTGAGCGTTGTTTTCTGCATCCACAGCCATATTCATAATATTGTCGTAGGAGTGACTACCCACATAAGGAATAATCATTAATGCTCCTATGATTGCAACAATGATTATAGCTATAAATAGCAGGGTACGAATCTTTTTAGTGAAAACCTTAGGCTCATATTCTGTTGAACTGGTTTTAGGTGCTTCTACTGAAACATTATTTTCAACCTTTTCAATCGGCTTATATACTCCAGTAGCAAACTTGTCATCTTTATTTTTGTTTTTATCTTCTACAACTTTTGATAAAAGTTCTTCTTCTAAAACATTGTAATCAGGCACAAGCTGAATAGACTCCCCGCATTTTGGGCAGTACATTAATCCATTTTCAATTTCAGCTCCACATTTTTTACAATTCATATTTTAGAATAATCCTGTAATAACTCCATCATCAGTTACATCTATATTATTTGCAGCAGGCTGCTTTGGTAAACCCGGCATAGTCATAATGCTGCCTGTTACAGCAACAACAAAGCCTGCACCTGCAGAAGCATATACTTCTCTAACATTTAATGTAAATCCCTCTGGTCTTCCGAGCTTAGTTGCATCATCAGATAAAGAATACTGAGTCTTTGCCATACATGCAGGGAAGTTGCCCATGCCAAGATCTGTAATACGCTTTAGCTCTCTTTCAGCCGCTGGTGAATAAGATACATCCTTGGCTCCATAAATCTCTGTTGCCACCTTAGAAATCTTATCCTTTAATGAAAGGTCATCTTCATATAATGGTTTGAAGTTGCTCTCTTTATTTTCAAGTACGTCAAGAACCTTCTTAGCAAGCTCTACGCCACCTTGACCGCCCTTTTCCCAAACTTCAGAAAGAGCAAATTCACATCCTCTAGATTCGCAAAATTCTTTAACAAAGTTTGTCTCTGCATCAGTATCTGTAATAAATGAATTAAGTGTAACAACTACAGGTACATTATATTTCTGAAGGTTTTCTATATGCTTTTCAAGATTAACAATACCCTTCTTTAATGCATCAAGGTTTTCTGCAGTAAGGTCAGTCTTAGGTACACCACCATTATACTTAAGCGCTCTAATTGTAGCTACTAAAACTACTGCATCAGGCTTAAGTCCTGCCATTCTACATTTAATATCAAAGAATTTCTCAGCGCCAAGGTCAGCTCCAAAGCCAGCCTCTGTAATTGTAATATCAGCAAGCTTCATAGATGCCTTTGTTGCACGAACTGAGTTACAGCCATGGGCAATATTTGCAAATGGTCCA
The DNA here is from genome assembly GCF_017471675.1 of Pseudobutyrivibrio sp. Classification (GTDB taxonomy): domain Bacteria; phylum Bacillota; class Clostridia; order Lachnospirales; family Lachnospiraceae; genus Pseudobutyrivibrio. The sequence continues at coordinate 72,885 of NZ_JAFUSK010000031.1, read as the reverse complement.
CCATGTACAATAGCAGGTGTATGCTCTAATGTCTGAATAAGGTTAGGCTTAAGAGCATCCTTAAGAAGTGCCGCCATAGCACCTGTAGCCTGCAAATCACCAGCAGTAACAGGCTTTCCATCAAAAGTATAAGCAACAATAATCTTGCTTAATCTATCCTTTAAGTCATGCATATCATTGGCAAGACATAAAATCGCCATTATCTCAGAGGCAACTGTAATAACGAAATGATCCTCTCTTACCATACCATCAGCCTTTGCGCCAAGACCAACTACGATATTTCTAAGGACTCTATCATTCATATCAAGGCATCTCTTCCAAACGATTTGTCTAGGGTCGATACCAAGTAAATTACCCTGCTGAATATGATTGTCAAGCATAGCTGCAAGAAGATTGTTTGCAGATGTAATAGCATGAAAATCACCTGTAAAGTGAAGGTTCAAATCCTCCATTGGAACAACCTGTGCGTAACCGCCACCTGCCGCTCCGCCCTTTATACCGAAGCAAGGTCCTAAAGATGGTTCTCTTAAAGCAAGACAAGCCTTTTTACCAAGAACACCCATTGCCTGGCCAAGTCCTACAGATGTAGTAGTTTTACCTTCACCGGCAGGTGTAGGATTGATTGCTGTAACAAGAACAAGCTTACCATCCTTTTTACCCTCTAATTTTGCAAGCAATTCATCGGATAATTTAGCTTTATACTTTCCGTATAACTCTAAATCATCCTCTGTAATATCAAGTAATGCCGCTACATCCTTGATATTAGCCATTTTTGCTTCCTGTGCGATTTGAATGTCTGTCTTCATTTGCATGACTCCCTTTTATTGTGCATTTATTAGTTCTTCAAACTCTGAAATGGACATGCGAATTTCTCTAGGCTTAGTACCCATTTCAGGGCCAACTACCCCAGCCTCTGCCAGCTGATCCATGATTCTAGCTGCTCTGTTAAATCCAATCCTAAAGTTCCTTTGTAAATATCCAATGGAACCCTTTTGGTTTTCTATAACAAGGCGTCCGGCTTCATTAAATAGTTGGTCTCTGGAATTATCCGGTTCCCCAGATATAGACACTGAACCACTGCCTGCCTCAGAGTTTTGAATTTGAGTTTCTATATCAGAATTATATTCTGCTGAATCGTTGTTATTTTTCAAGAAATCAACAACTGCACTAACCTCTTCATCACTAACAAAAGCACCTTGAACACGAATAGGCTTAGAAAGATTTTGTGGAGCATATAACATATCACCATTACCAAGCAAATCCTCTGCACCATTCATATCAAGGATAACTCGCGAATCATTTCCTGATGAAACAGAAAATGCTATACGAGAAGGAACATTAGCCTTAATAAGACCTGTAATTACATTTACAGTAGGCTTTTGTGTTGCAATAATCAAATGAATACCTGCAGCACGGGCAAGCTGCGCAAGTCTAACAATGGAATCCTCAACGTCAGCAGCTGCAACCATCATAAGGTCAGCAACCTCGTCAAGTATAATAACAAGCTGAGACATTCTAACCCTTTTTTCTTCTGGAATAGAATCAGGCAGGGCATCGCTTTCTACCTTTTCATTAAAGCCTTCGATATTACGTACCCCTGCAGCAGCCAAAAGCTCATATCTATCCGTCATTTCCTTTACAGCCCAATGAAGAGCACCAGCAGCCTTCTTGGCATCAGTAATAACTGGAAGAAGAAGGTGTGGAATACCATTGTATACTGAAAGCTCAACCATCTTAGGGTCAACCATTATCATTTTAACCTCATCAGGCTTAGCATGATACAGAATACTCATGATAATGGTGTTAATACAAACTGATTTACCTGAACCTGTAGCACCTGCAATAAGAAGGTGAGGCATCTTTTCAATGTTTCCAACAATAACTGAACCTGAAATATCCTTACCAACGCAAAAGGATATTTTAGATTTAGCATTCTTAAACTCTTTTGAAGCAACCAGCTCTTTAAAGCCAACCATAGATTTTACTTTGTTAGGAACCTCTATACCAATTGCAGATTTACCTGGAATTGGAGCTTCTATTCTAACGTCAGTAACTGCCATGTTCAGCTTAATATCATCTGATAAGTTAACTACCTTAGATACCCTGGTGCCTTCTGCGATTTCAAGCTCATATCTTGTAACTGATGGGCCAAGGGTAACCTCTGTAACGTTAGCCTGAACGCCAAAGTTACCAAGAGTACGCTGAAGCTTGCCAGCCATCTCCTGTAAATATTCCTTAGAATCCCCGCTACCCTTTTTAGCGTCATTTAACAGAGTAAGTGGTGGATATTTATATGGCTTATTAGTTTTCTTTTTGTCGGCCTCAATAGAAGTACGAAGTGACTCTGATGAATTTTCAATCTCTTCTTTAGTAGATGAAGAAGCCTTAGCTCTTCTTACTGGTGCTTCATTTACTACAGCCTCTTCTACAGGCTCTTTTACCGGCTCCTGAACAGGAGGCTCTGGTGGTGTATTAATAACAGGTGCCTGATAAACTATAGGCTCAGGCTCTGCAATAATAGGAGTAGCTACAGCCTGTTGTGACACCACTGCTATATTTTCGTTATTATCAATATCTGAATCAAGATTCTTAAATGAATGAGTACTTCTTGATTTTCTGTCAAACGCCTTTAGCTTATGGCGTTTTGTTTTTGTAACCTCAACATCAGACTCACCCTCAGCAAGGTTAAATTTGATTTCATTAACATCTCCGCCCGCAGTAATATCCGAGTAATCAGGCATAAGTGTTGTGTTGCTGGTGATTCCTGTATGCTTTCTGTCTCTTCTGTTACCTTCAGTTTGATTCATCTGTTGCTGTTCTAAAGCAATATCATCATTTATTTTATTTATAATAGCCTGACGATTATCATTGAATCTGGTTTGATTAGCTTCTCTTTCTAAAAGCTGTCGTTCTCTTCTGGCTCTTCTTTTAGCTGCTGCTCTATCTGCATGATATCTGGAAGATTGCTGAACCTTATCAAAAGCGAAACGCTCTAAAATAATAATTACACATACAATCATTATGATAATATCAATAAGATATGCCCCAAGAAGCCCAAAGCTATCAAAAACAGCAAACACAATAGCACCGCCAATTAAGCCGCCGCCATAATGATGCTCCTTAGCAAAGTAAAAAGCTTCTAAAGGATTAAGAATACTTTGTCCATTAAAAATAAGCTCAACAAAAACACTAATAAATATTAATAGTACAGTGCCTGCTACAACCTTAGCCACTGCAACCTTATTGCCATAGTTAGAAATAATGAAAAATGCAGAAAATGCCACCATGAATGGCAATACAAATTGAATTACACCAAAAACACCAAACAGAAAGTTGGATACTGCATTTCCAACCATTCCGCCAATTCCAAAATTGCTTATGCAAAGTAAAATACACAGTACTAAGGAACCCCAAAGGATAATTTCCTTTGAAGAATCTTCAAAAAATGGATCCTCAAATTCTAATTCTTCAGCCTTAACTCTAGTATTTTTTCTTTTAGTAGTATTCCTTGTTGTGTTTTGGGATTTTTTGCTATTTGATTTTCTTTTAGAATTATTCGTCCCTTTTTGTGCCAAAATATAACCTCTACATTCAAAAGAGAATAGTTAAACTATTCTCTTTTGCTAATATATATTTATCAACCAATTAAATAGTTATAAATATTTTCGTATTTTTCTTTTTGAACAGACCATGAATAGTTCTTGCTCATACCACGCTCAATCATCTTGTTCCACTGAGCTTTTTTCTCAAAATAAATATATTTACTATAGTTAACAGTATTAAGCAACTCATCACCATTATAATTAGCAAATGAGAAACCATCTCCTGTCTTCATATATTCATTATATGCTTCAACTGTATCAGAAAGCCCACCTGTTTCTCTTACAATTGGAACTGTTCCATATCTAAATGATATCAGCTGTGTCAAGCCACATGGCTCGAATCTGGATGGCATCAAAAATGCATCTGCAGCAGCATATAATTTATGAGCCAGATTGTCATCATAGCAAATATTTGCAGAAATCTTCTCAGGGTACTTCCAAGCGTAGTGTCTAAACATATTCTCATATTTAGATTCGCCAGTACCAATAACTACAAGCTGTGTGAAATCGTCAACGATTCCTTCAATACAGTAGTTAATCAAATCAAGACCCTTTTGGTCTGTAAGACGTGAAATCAAACCTATCATATATTTCTTAGAATCTACTTCTAAGCCCAAATCAGCTTGAATTTTAGTCTTGTTAATTTTTTTATTTTTTCTAAAGGTCTTGATATCAAAATTCTTATAGATTTTTTCATCTGTAGCTGGATTGTATAAATCGTTATCTATGCCGTTAACAATGCCCTGCATATCATAGTGACGTGCACGAAGCAAGCCATCTAAGCCTTCGCCGTAATATGGCATTTGAATCTCTTCGCAATATGTAGAAGAAACTGTTGTTATGTAATCTGCATATACAAGTCCGCCCTTAAGCATATTACCGCATTTTTTGTATTCAAGCTTATCTGGTGTGAAAAGATTCATAGATAAACCTGAAATACCAGCTACTGTCTTAGTATCCCACATACCCTGGAACTTAAGATTATGAATAGTCATAACCGACTTCATCCCCCAGAAGAACTGATCTCCTTGGAAATCATTCTTAAGATATACTGGGATAAAACCAGTCTGCCAATCATGGCAGTGAATAAGATTTGGTTGAAAACCAATGAGTGGAAGCATTGAAAGTACAGCCTTATCGAAAAAGATGAACTTTTCAAGATCCCATCTATCCTCTGAATATGGATAAAAGCAATCAAAATAATCGTGATTATCTATAAAGTAAAATGTAACACCATCAAGCTCGTATTCAAAAACACCTACGTATTTAGTACCAACTAATGGTCCCATATTCATATGGAAGCTAGTTAAAAATTTAAAATCCTTTTTGTATTTCTCAGGTATAAATGTATAGTATGGTAAAACAACTCTAACATCGAAGTATTCCTTGGAAAACTCCTTTGGTAAAGCTCCGCAAACGTCTGCCAATCCGCCAGTTTTAACAAATGGTACACATTCGCTTGCCGCAAAAAGTATCTTATTCATCAGTACTCAACCCCTCTTATTTTATTTATTCATTCCAGTTATGATAAACATTCTGCACGTCATCATCTTCATCAAGAAGATCTAAAATCTTATTGATTTTGTAAAGATCCTGCTCGTCAGTAAGTTCAACATAAGTCTGAGGAATCATTGTAACCTCAGCATCAGCCATAGGAATGTTCTCAGCCTCAAGAGCCTCTCTTACAGCAGAAAAATCATCTGGTGCTGTATAAATTTCGAAGCAATCCTCTTCCTCTGAGAAATCCTCAGCTCCTGCATCAAGAGCTATCATCATTAAATCGTCAGCTTCCATAGAGCAATCTTCTTTAGAAATGATAATCTGCCCCTTGTTATCAAACATAAATGATACACAACCAGGTGTGCCAATGCTTCCGCCACCCTTAGTAAATGCATTCCTTACATTAGCTGCTGTACGATTTCTGTTATCTGTAAGGCAATCTACAATAATAGCTGTACCATTTGGGCCATAGCCTTCGTAAGTAACGTTCTCATAGTTAACAGCATCAATGTTACCAGCTGCCTTCTTAATACCATTTTCGATTGTAGCATTAGGTACGTTATTAGACTTAGCCTTTGCGATTACATCGCGAAGCTTAGAATTATTGTTAGGGTCTGGGCCGCCCTCTTTTACTGCGACAGCGATTTCACGACCAATTATTGTAAAAATCTTACCCTTTGCAGCATCATTCTTTTCCTTTTTGTGCTTAATATTAGCAAATTTTGAATGTCCTGACATAAAATTAATACCTCTTTTCTATTGTGAATCTAAAAAATTATATCAAATAACAGTTTTTTATTCAACGTGCCTTTTCTTTCTAACGTAAACTCCGTCAATTACCTTATCTGTCACGTTTTTAATATAAAAAACATAGTTTTCATCCTCTAATGTAAAGGATTTACCATCCTCTGGAATCTTACCATACAAGGAAACCAAATAGCCATTTAAGGTTTCATAATCATTAGAAAACTTGGTTCCAAGCATTTCTTCCACTTCTTCTAAAGTGGTAGAGCCATCCATAAGGTATGAATCTTCTGTTTTAACCTCTATAGAAGCCTCTTCTTCATCATGTTCATCCTCAATATTACCAACTATTTCTTCAAGGATGTCCTCTAAAGAAAGTAATCCTGATACCTGGCCGTATTCATCAACAACAATCACCATGTGCCTTTTTTTAGATTGCATTTTGGCAAATAATGTGTTGATTCCATGTGTCTCTGGAACAAATTCAGCTACAGATAAAAGTTCCTTCAAATCCTTCACTTTTAAATTATCAATATCCTTATCGTAGTACATTAAAATATCCTTAATGTGCAATATACCAATGATATTATCCAGCTCATCAATATATACAGGATATCGACTCATGTTATTTTCATTAATAAAGCTAATAGCTTCTCTTAAGGTGCAATCGCCATTTATAGCAACAATACTCTTTCTATGGGTCATAATATCTTTTGCATCCGTATCAGAAAACTCAAAGATATTTTGAATCATAGCAGCCTCAGAGGCTAGGATATTGCCATCCTCATGACCTTCATTCACCAGTGAAATAACATCTTCTTCTGTTACATTTTCCTGCTTGGATTTGCGGTAAAAAATAATAAGTAGCGCAAATTCAATTAATGCAATAATAATAAAAACAATTAACAAATAGGGATTCGACCCGTCTTCCATAAAAACTCCTTTCTATACATAAATATTACTATAATATGATAACATACCTAAATAAAAAAGACTAAACATAATAGTGTTTAGTCTTTAAAAATTTCGTGAATTTTGGGATTCTAGGATTCTTCTGACGCTGATTCTTCAACAGATTCCTCTACAATTTCTTTAGAAGCTTCCTCGTCAGCCTTTGTTTCTTTTGCAACAGCATCCAAATCTATGTCTTCTAATTCCACATTGGACAAATCCTTATCCTTATCGTCAGCCTTTTCCTTAGCTGGAGCCTCTTTATCATCAATGCTACCAATATAAAACTGACCATTTTGCATATCAAAAAGATTAAGCACCTCCATGCCAAAAACATCATGCATATAGGAATATATTTCTTTATTATTAATCTCTCTATTATGCTTTCTTATAACATTTTTCTTAAGCTTAACCCTAACATCCTTTATCCACTCGGTTATTTCCTCAGCTTCATTGGAATTAGTGCGGAGCTTATCATAGCAATAATCCATAGTGGCAAGCATAAGCTCATGATTTACTTCATCTATTTGATTAGGTATATCTAGAAGCTCGTCCTCGTTACTTGCAATACGTTCTTTGCATTCCTCAAGCAATCTTTTATCATCATCCAGCTTTTTGGAAACCAAATCCGATGTGCCTTCCATATTAGACATCACCGATGCCATGAGATTTTCCTTAACCTTCTTTAAATCCTTAAGTTCCTGCTTAAGCTCTGCCTCACGCTTAATCAAGTCGTTTTCCTTAGATTCAAGCTCTTTTACAGACTCTGGCTTACCGCCCAAAGCAAAAAGCCTATGCCACTTTTGATCCAATATAAGAATTGGAATCTTTATATTAGCTAAAGCATTAGAAAAATCCTTTTCAGACATAAAATCACCTACTTTTTATGCTGTGTAATATTGTAAGAAAGTTGCATTAAACTATCAGAAAGATGTACGTTCTCGATTACTACATCAGGTATATCATCTAAATCAACATGAGCAAAATTCCAGATAGCATGAACACCTAAAGAAACAAGCTTTAAAGCTGTACTCTTAGCGTTTTGCTTAGGTAATGTAAGAGCTGCTATCTCTACATTGTTATTTTTAATAAATTCAGGTAATTCATCAAGCATCTGTACAGGTAAATCCCTTACCATTTTGCCCTTAAGCTCAGGGTTTACATCAAAAAGACCAATTATCTTAAAGCCTACACGTTCAAACTTAACGTATCCTGCTATAGCCTGACCTAAATTACCTGCTCCAATAACTATAACATTATGCGTATCATTAACACCTAATATATTGCCTATCTCATCATGCAAATATGCCACATTATATCCATAACCCTGCTGACCAAAGCCACCAAAGTTGTTAAGGTCCTGTCTAATCTGTGATGCAGTTACATGCATACGTTTGCTTAAATCATTAGATGAAATTCTTTCAACACCGTCGTCCAAAAGCTCACCCAAATATCTATAATATCTAGGTAGTCTTCTGATAACCGCCTGTGATATCTGTTTATCCAAATCTAACGCCTCCTCAGTGAACTGTAATATAATTATAAAATTCAGATAAAACTATGTCAAGATTTTAACAATAGGGCTGACTAGTTCATATTTAACTCTTCCCATTTTTCATATAGATTTTCAAGCTTTCCATCAATATCTGCCTGCTTTGCAGAAAGCTCATTTAGCTTGGCAGAATTAGTCATGTTTTCAGGCTTTACAAACTCTTCTTCCAGCTTAGCCTTTTCTGATTCAAGCTTTTCGATTTCATCTTCTATTTTATTAATCTCGTTTTGAAGCTTGCGCTTTTGAGCTTCAATTCTCTTTTGTTCCTTGTAGTCAAGCTTTGCTGCAGATTCCTCTGAATCACTACTTGAATCTAAAGTAGAATTGCCAGGGCCGTATAACTGCTCTTTTTTTACAATGTAGTCATCATAATTACCAAGATATTTTGTGAAGCCACCATCTGAAAGCTCTAAAATAATATTAGCTGTTCTATTAACAAAATATCTATCGTGACTTACATATAAAAGAGTACCATCATATTCATTTAAAGCATCCTCTAGCTTTTCCTTTGAATCCATATCAAGATGATTCGTTGGCTCATCAAGAATCAGGAAATTGGACTTGGAAAGCATAAGCTTAGCCAAGGAAACACGACCTCGCTCGCCACCTGATAATTCGCTGATTCTTTTAAAAACATCATCTTCAGTAAACATAAATGCAGCCAGAGTATTTCTTACCTTTGTTTCAGTAAGGAAAGGATATGCATCATGTAATTCATCAAATATGGTATTAGATTCAGTTAGCCCCTGCTGTTCCTGGTCATAATATCCAACAGTAACATTAGCACCAAATTTGATTTCTCCTGATTCAAAAGGTGTTAAGCCGTTAATACATTTAAGAATTGTAGTCTTACCTGTACCATTATCTCCAAGGATCGCAATCCTATCCCCTTTATGAACCTCAAATGATAAATCAGTAAAGATATTTTTATCATCATATGATTTAGTTACATGAGAAAATTCTAAAACATCCTTACCGCTTTCTTTTTCTATCTCAAGGGTTAAGCGCATTCCATCTGAATCCTTATCGGGAGCATCCATTATATCCATTTTTTCAAGAAGTTTCTTTCTACTTTCCGCTCTTTTTATGGATTTTTCCCTGTTAAATGATTGTAGCTTTTCTATTACTGCCTTTTGATGCTCGATTTCCTTTTGCTGTTTTTCATAGGATCTTTCGTAGGTAAGCTGAAACAAAGCCTTTTGCTCAGCATAAGAAGAATAGTTTCCTGTGTATACAGCAGTTTTGCCGTAAGATAAATCAACCACATGATCAACAATCTTATCAAGGAAATATCTATCATGCGCAACAATAACAACTGACCCTTTATACGAAGCAAGATAACCTTCAAGCCAAACAATAGAATTTAAATCAAGGTGGTTAATAGGCTCATCAAGAAGTAATAAATCAGGTGATGAAGCAAGTAATCTACCAAGGCTTACACGTGTCTTTTGACCACCTGAAAGCTCGTTCATACTCTTGTTTAAATCATCTCCCTCAAAGCCTAATCCCTTTAGGATACCAATAGCTTCTGAGCGGAAGGTATATCCCCCTTGCAAGTCAAACTGATGCTGTATTTTGTGATAATTATCCATAAATGCAGCCATTTCATCAGTTGGGATATTGCTCATTTTAGCTTCCATTTCTGAAAGCCTTTTTTCCATAGAAAGTAAATCTTCCCTGGCATTTAAAACGGTATCCAAGATGTTAGTGCCATAATGGTCCTCCTGATACTGGGCTAAATATCCAAAGGTAGCATCCTTTTTAAGAGTTACCTCACCCTCATCAGGAGTAAGCTCTCCAATGATTACCTTTAATAAAGTTGATTTGCCGGTACCGTTATTGCCTACTATAGCAACCTTAGAGCCTTCATCTACAGTAAATGTAGCATCCCTTATAATGTTTTCTTCACCAAATGATTTGTATATATGTGATACGTTAAGTAACATAGCTTTCCCTTAAAAAATGCGCCTGACATAAAATGCCAGGCGCAAAATAAATCAAATAATTTTACTGTACATCCTTAATAGAGAAACTGATACGTCCCATCTTGTCCTTGCCAAGGCATACAACCTTAACAGTATCGCCAAGTGTAAGTACATCTTCTACTCTATCAATTCTTTCCTTAGCAATCTTTGAAATGTGAACCATTCCCTCTTTACCAGGGGCAAACTCGATAAATGCACCGAACTCCTTAATGCTTACAACTTTACCTGTAAGAATCTGGCCCTGCTCGAAGTCAGTTGTAATGATTTCAATCATACGCTTAGCTTCATCCATCTTAGCAGCATCTGTACCGCAGATAGAAACATTGCCCTCATCAGTGATGTCAATCTTAACATCACATCTAGCAATGATTTCATTGATTGTCTTACCACGCTGACCAACAACATCACCAATCTTCTCTGGATCAATTGAAAGCTGGATAATCTTAGGTGCATATTCACCAACCTGTGCACGTGGCTCAGCAATAGCCTTGCTCATGCAGTTATCCATGATAAAGAATCTAGCTTCACGACATCTTGCGATTGCGCCCTCAACGATTGGACGAGTAAGACCGTGAATCTTAATATCCATCTGAATTGCTGTGATACCTTCTTTAGTACCTGTAACCTTGAAATCCATATCTCCGAAGAAATCTTCAAGACCCTGGATATCTGTAAGAAGTACGAAATCATCATCTGTATCTCCTGTAACAAGACCACAAGAAATACCAGCAACCATAGCCTTAATTGGAACACCAGCAGCCATAAGTGACATACATGATGCGCATGTTGAAGCCATTGATGTAGAACCGTTAGACTCAAATGTCTCAGATACGGCACGAATAGCGTATGGGAACTCCTCTGCACTAGGAAGTACAGGTAAAAGTGCACGCTCAGCAAGTGCTCCGTGTCCAATTTCACGACGTCCTGGTCCTCGTGATGGCTTTGTCTCACCTACAGAATATGCAGGGAAGTTATAGTGATGCATATATCTCTTCTCAGTAACAAATGGATCAAGTCCATCAATCTTCTGAGCCTCTGATAAAGGTGCAAGAGTTACAACATCGCAAATCTGTGTTTGTCCACGAGTGAACATAGATGAACCATGTACACGTGGTACAATATCAACCTCAGCAGCAAGTGGACGAATCTGAGTGATTTCACGACCATCTGGACGCTTGTGATCCTTAAGAATCATCTTACGTACTGTCTTCTTTTCATACTGATAAATAGCTTCGCCTAAAACTGCAAGCCATTCCTCGTTATCTGCAAATGCCTCTTCAAGACGAGCTGTAATGTTACGGATATTCTCCTCACGAACCTGCTTTTCATCTGTGAATACAGCGCCTTCCATTTCCTCAGGAGTAACAATCTCTTTCATCTTAGCAAAGAGCTCCTCAGGAATAGCGCATGATGTATATTCATGCTTTGGCTTACCACATTCCTTAACCATTTCATCGATAAATGCGATGATTGTCTGGTTAACATCGTGGCACTTGTAAATAGCCTCAATCATCTTGTCCTCAGGGATGATGTTGGCACCAGCCTCAATCATGATAACCTTTTCTCTAGTAGAAGCTACTGTAAGCTTAAGGTCGCCCTTATCCCACTGCTCCTGTGAAGGGTTAACAATAAATTCACCATTAATCATACCCATCTGTGTCATAGCACATGGGCCATCGAAAGGAATATCAGAAATACATGTAGAAATTGCAGCACCAAGCATTGCAACAAGCTCAGGTCTGCACTGTGGATCTACAGACATAACCATATTGTTAAGTGTAACATCGTTACGATAATCCTTTGGGAATAAAGGTCTCATTGGTCTATCAATAACACGTGCTGTAAGGATAGAATTCTCTGATGCCTTTCCCTCTCTCTTATTAAAGCCCCCTGGGATTTTACCAACAGCGTATGTCTTCTCTTCGAACTCAACTGAAAGTGGGAAGAAATCGATACCATCGCGAGGCTTATCAGATGCTGTAGCAGTAGATAATACTGTTGTTTCACCATACTGAATAAATGCTGCGCCATTAGCCTGTGCAGCAACTCTGCCGATATCAACACGAAGTGTTCTACCAGCTAAATCCATTGTAAAAGTCTTCATGGTTTTCTCCTTCAATTATATTATTTAAGCATCAACCCGAAACTACTGAAAACGAAGCGCGGATAACAAACTTCCATATCATCGCTCCTAATTCAGTGGCTTCGGATTTTGCTATAAACCGATTTCATAAGAAAATGAGCGGAGTAATAGTACTCCGCTCCTATAGATTACTTTCTTAAGCCAAGACGCTCAATGATTGAACGATATCTCTCGATATCTGTGTTCTTAAGGTATGCAAGAAGGTTTCTTCTCTTACCAACCATCTTCATCATACCACGACGTGAATGATGATCACCTGGGTTAGCCTTAAGATGCTCTGTAAGCTCAGCGATACGTGCTGAAAGAACAGCAATCTGAACCTCTGGAGAACCTGTGTCACCAGCTGTTCTAGCGTACTCATTGATAATAGCCTGTTTCTTTTCTTTTGTAATCATTTTACTACCTCCTAATTAATATATATGCCGTAACTAAGGTAAAGGTCGGAGTGTCCAAAACCTGAGTTACAGTAAAATTAATACCTGAACTATGATAGCACAGTTTGATTTTATTGTAAACAAAGTAAATAATATCTTTAATTAAGATTTTTCTTTAACCTAAATTTGATTTATTGAACCAAATCTGTAATAGAATAATAATGCAGGCCAGCCAGCTTTCCACTATTAACATATATATTGGAAAAATCATAATTTAAAGCAAAATATACCTGCCCTGTTTTTTCATCAACAGTGCCAAGGGATATATAAGTAGAATAATCGTTAGCATCTTTTATTACATAAACAGGAGAATCCTGATTTAGCCCATAGCTGTCACTTTCCTTATCATCCCCTAAAGCAATAACATTCAAAAATCTTACATCAGTAAGGTAATTTAATATTTTATCAACTCTCTCTTGATTCAGTTCAATAGATGTATCATCAGAATAAATCCACTTATCAGCTTTCCTCTCAAAATTAAGAATTATATCCTTATTGTCTGTCATCTGAAAGCTATATACTTCGTTTTTATCCATTTTGATTACATATTCCCCTTCATCCTCAATTTCACTTGCTTCATCAAGAATTTTGGCAGATTCATGGCTGGATTGAGAGTCCTTAATCATTTTTGCTGGAGATTTGTGGTTAAAGGTGATTAGTAAAAAAACAGCTAACAATCCAATAGCTATCAATAGAATTAACAATTTGTAATATTTTAAAATAAAAGCTTTCATCACTTTCTCCTTAAATACAGCCTTACTTTCCTAATCAGAAATATAAAAATTTAATTCCTAAATTAATAACTCTAATTATAAAAAAGACCTCAATCTTTTATGACTAAGGTCTTTTTTAATTATGTCCATAATTTTTAACACTAATTATTCTTAGATAATTCCTGATATAATGCAGCATTAGTATTTTGCATATAAGGATTAGTCCATAATAATCCCACAATGCCAAGTGTGACTAAAGAAAGAAGCAGCCATCCGATAAATGACAAATCAAGCAAGAATGCACGCCATTTATGTCCATCCATCATCTTTCTAGATTTTGTAATAACCTCTGTAGCAGAAAGCTCTGGATTATCTTTTATAATATATGGAACCATTCTATATGAATAGCTCTTTATTAATCCCGGAATCACAAATAAACAGCACCATAAAGCTAAAAATATATCTCTAAGTAACAATGTAATAAAAGTATGTCCATATCCACTGAAGCCCTCACCTATTGTACCAAGAGTTGCATGCCCTTCTGTCACATTCTTTTTAAAAAATTGATAACCTCCAACCTGAAGTGGATTAAAAATAAAAATTCTAAGCAATAAAGATACAATCATGATGGCAAATAATCCGCCTGCTATAATTTGCAATACCATCGGATCAGCTGCAAGTAAGCTTTCTTGCACATCCTCAGAACCTGTCTGATTTCTTGTTGCAACTGAAGAACCTGCTGTTAATATTGATAGTATAAATGCAACTATAACAGAGTTCCAATAGTTTGCCTTAAATGCCGCCTTACCTCTTGCTTTAATTTCACCAATTGACCACATAACACCCTCCTTTAAATAAATTGACATTCTAGTAATACATGTAGATATTATATCCCTTTTCCTACGCTAAATTTTTATTTTCACATTTTTTTCATCAAATATGAAAAATTTGCAACAAAAAAGCCGTCAAACGACGGCTTTAATCTGTTTATCTATAAATAATGTCTTCTCTTCCAGGACCGTTAGAAACCATTGTAATTGGGAATCCAATTTCCTTCTCAATAAACTCAATGTACTTTCTACAGTTTTCTGGTAAATCTTCGTATTTCTTGATACCTCTAATATCACTCTTCCAACCTGGAAGTGTCTTAAGTACTGGCTTAGCCTTTTCAAGCTTAGATGTAACAGGGAAGTCTGTAGTAACCTCTCCATCAATTTCATAGCCAACACATACAGGAATTTCATCAAGGTATCCAAGAACATCAACTACTGTAAATGCAACATCTGTTGTACCCTGCATTCTACACCCGTACTTAGAAGCAACGCAATCGAACCATCCCATACGACGAGGACGACCTGTTGTGGCGCCAAACTCTCCACCGTCACCACCGCGACGTCTAAGTTCATCAGCCTCATCTCCAAAGATTTCTGAAACAAATGCGCCAGCACCAACAGCAGATGAATATGCCTTACATACAGTAACAACCTGCTTAAGCTCCTGTGCAGGAATGCCAGCACCGATACATCCATAAGGTGCAAGTGTTGATGATGATGTAACCATAGGATAGATACCATGATCAGGATCCTTAAGAGTACCAAGCTGTCCCTCTAAAAGAATAGTCTTGTTCTCTTTGATTGCATTCCATAAGTATGCTGATGTATCACATACATAAGGAGCAATCATATCACGGTATTCATGAAGAGTATTAAGTAATTCCTCTGGTGTAAGAAGTGGCTTGTGATAAAGATGCTCTAAAAGAACGTTCTTCTGGTCACATGTACGAACTACCTTTTCCTTAAGTAAATCTTCATCAAAAAGCTCCTGAACCTGATAACCGATTTTAGCGTACTTATCAGAATAAAATGGTGCAATACCGCTCTTTGTTGAACCGAATGAAGCCTTACCTAATCTCTCTTCTTCATACTGGTCAAAAAGGATATGATATGGCATAACAATCTGAGCTCTATCTGACACAAGTATATGTGGAGCTGGAACCCCTTTCTCCTCTATAGACTTGATTTCCTTAATGAGAACAGGGATGTTAAGTGCAACACCGTTTCCAATAATACTTGTTGTATGATTATAAAAAACTCCTGAAGGTAATGTGTGAAGTGCAAACTTACCATAATTGTTTACGATAGTGTGTCCTGCATTAGCACCACCCTGAAAACGTACGATGATGTCTGCATCAGCTGCCATCATGTCAGTAATCTTACCTTTGCCTTCATCGCCCCAATTGGCGCCTACAACTGCTTTAACCATAACAATCCTCCTAAAACAATATTTAATTTATATCAATCAATTTCTTAGTCACTGTACAAGCTAAAGCGCCTGGTCCAATATGACATGAAACTGAAAGTGATAACGGATCAATCCAAATTTCTTTACCTGGGAACTCTGCTAAAAGCTCTTCTTTAAACTTCTCAGCAGCCTCCAGATTATTAGTGTGTGCAATAGAAATAATCACATCATCCAAGTTATCTGTATGAAGAACATTTTTCATATCCTTCTTTAATGCATCTATCATAATAGATTTAGCCTGCTTCATAGTGCGGGCCATTGCAAACTTATCAAGCTTCTCTCCGTAAATAGAAAGCACTGGCTTAATCTTAAGTAAAGAGCCAATAGCTGCAACTGCAGGAGTAAGACGTCCGCCCTTCTTAAGATATTCAAGAGTATCTACTGTAATATAGATTGTAGAAGCTGCCTTAATTTCCATTAAAGCGTCGCAAATCTCCTGAGCTGATTTGCCCATATCAGCAAGCTTCTTAGCCTCAAGTGCAGAAAGCTTCTGAGTAACAGAAATACGCTGATTGTCAACAACTACAACTCTACCATCATAATCCTCAGCAAGCATCTTAGCTGTAGCACAAGATGAAGAAAGACCTGAAGACATAGGAATGTATACAACCTGATCGTAGTCCTCTAAAAGCTTATCCCATAAATCTATAAGATTACCTGTGATTGGCATTGAAGTAGTGATTTCTCCACCCTGTGTCAGCTTCTCGTAAAATTGTTCCTGTGTTAAATCAATATCCTCATAATATAACTGTTCATTAATATAAAATGGCATTGGAATAACATAAACACCAAGCTCCTTGGCTTCTGCCTGTGTAATGCCACTGTTACTATCTGTAAGTATTGCTACTTTGCTCATAATTCACCTCAACTACTAATTTAAACGCAAGTGATATTTTAACACAATTAATAACTAAAAGAAATACAATCATTGCCGAAGAGCATAAATATATTTTTTAATAAATAATATATTAAGTATTACATACAATATGCCATAAGCACAAAAAACGCCATATAATTCTAGTTTAAAATAATCCACAAATATATATAAGCATAAACATGAAATAACCGATGATACTCCTGTAGAAACGAAAGTGTATCTTTCTTTTCCCATTGATTGCAATGCATACTTATATACCTGACACGGAATATTAAGTAAATTCATTATAAAAGCAAAAGATAAAATCGATACAGCAGTGTTAATAATCAAACTTTGATTAGTTATCAATCCGCAAATTTGATTTGGAAATAAAAACGAGCATATCAATAGTGGTAAATATATTATTAATATCAATATAGAAGTATACAGAGGTATAATAAGGCATTTTTTTCTTTTATCTTTATCCGAAAAAGATTGCCCCACTATAGTCATAGTGGCGCCCGCGTATGCATATATAATTATATTTATGCTCGTAATTATAGCTACAATCACAGAATATGATGCAAATAAAGCCGTACTATATCTTGTAATAATTGCTCCAACAATTATTATAAACAGTGTGTTTTCAATTATATCTTGTCCTAGTAAAGGAATAAACATCTTTATAGCATTGCTAAACACATCTAATGAAATACAGAATTTAAACTTAATTTTGTTTTCTTTAACAAAATAAATAATAAAAATTGAAAGTTCAACAAGAACACCAACTACCGTTCCAATAGCAGCTCCAGCCACACGCATTTTAGGAAATCCAAATTTTCCGAAAACTAAAATGTAATCAACAAAAAAATTTATAGGAAGAGATAGCCCAGTTGCCAAAAGAGTAATGCGAGGTTTAAAAATATTCTTAAAAAAAGAAGACATAATAAAACAAATAAGATTTAATCCAACTGTAAAAGAAGCAATACAAAGATATAAATGTGCTTCATTAAGTATAGAGCCAGAAATTCCATAAATCTGTCTTAAAAGTGTTTTTCCTATGAGGCAAGACATTAAAACAATAATAACTCCTATTATACTTGATATAGTAATTAATGAATTATATATTTCATTACATTTTTTCTCATCTTTAGAGCCTATACTCTTTGCAAACATTATCGCAAATACAATAGATATTACACCAATGTTTCCGATAATTTGATATATTAAATTTGCAGAAATAGAAACTGCTGTGTATCCATCAACATCCAATCGTCCTACTATTGCTTCATCAGCAAGGGTAAAAATTGTATTTAATAATGTCGAAAGAATCCCAGGAATAGCTATTGTATTAATTTTTTTTATTAAATCAAAATCCATTACACCAACCTCAACTCATTAATATAAAATTTCGCTTTGCTATCTGAAATAATTTGTAATTCGTTAAGGGATATTAGAAAATCAATCATGTCCAAACATAAATCCTTTTCTTCAACATCATATGTCTCCAATAATTCATTCTTTATTTCTAATATGCTGAGACCGTTATTTATGCCCAACATAATTCTAGCACCAATCTCACTTGTGGAGTTCAACCCTAATCCTGATGATATAATAAACTGATCACCGTCATTTCTAATAAATACCGGTTTACATGATTCGTCTAGATTTAATTTATTTACCATTATAAGCTCCTTTCACATTTTGGGCATCGAACATCTGAGGAATATAAGTCCTTACTAACTGCATAAGAACAAACTCGACAACCGCCACGACAAACACTAAGAAATTCGCATTCAGCACAATCCCCTTTTACATCATCGATTTCTATTTCTCTTAATTTTTTAAATATCGAAGAATTATTCCATATATCTGTAATCGAATTTTCATATACATTACCTGCTATTAAGTCTTTTTCAGTATACATAAGACTACATCCATATACATTACCATATCCATCAATAGCAAAATTGTCTGTTCCCGCAGTACATGCAAATCTATTATTATTAATTGTACTAATAGCACTTGGACTTAACAACAATTTTAAATCATCTTCTCTGTGTTCTTCATGTAATGGTAAATAAAGCATCCATGGATGAGTTGCTTCTCCTGTTGGAACAATATTAACATTAACAGGTAATTTATCCTCTTTCTTTAAATCAGTTAACTTTAAATAAACTTTTTTCCAGTCATTGTAATTAACTTCCACGCTATGCTTATTGCAAAATGCTTTCCCCACAGATGCCAATAGCATTATTGCCACATTACTAATACCCATATTTTTTATTAATTCTAGTGTCTCAAATAAATAGTCTATATTTATATTAGTTAAAGTTATGATGCCATCCATAGAAACATTATATTTATTTAAATATCCCACAGCTTCTTTCATTTTATTAAAACTTCCCACACTTCCTCTAGATAAATCATGTATTTTTTCTGGTCCATCTATGCTAATACAAAGCTTATCAACATTAGTTTTTGAAATCTTCTTTGCCAATTCCTCTGTTATCAATGTAGCGTTTGTATTAATCATATACCAAAAATTGTGTTTATCTGCTAAATTTAATACATCTATAATATCTGATCTAGTAAAAGGTTCTCCACCTTCTAAACTAACTCGCATAACATCATTCTCATCTAATTGATTAAAAATATCCTCAAGTTTACTAAGCGTAAATGGCGCTTTTTTGCTATCATTCATTCTTCCTGCCGCACCAGCAGAACAAAAAGGACATTTTAAATTACAAAAAGGTGTTACTGATAAATCCACATAATAGGGCTTTTTTATATATTCATTCATATACATATCCTCCAGCACAAATATAGCGCGAATTAAATTCGCGCTAAGTAAAAAATTAGTACAGCTAAGCTGCCTTCTCTTGGTTCTTTACGGCATCACTATTTTCACATTCATGTTGTGAAACAATTAAACCATGACGACCCCAAGATAAAATGCAATGCATTTCTGGTTTTTTGTATTCCTTTTTCATTTCACTTCACCTCCTTTGTTGAGTAATTTTACACATTTCCCTCACTAAGCGCAATATTTTTTTAATTAATTTCTCATATATTTGATAAAAATTTTTAACGCAAATTTTTAATTACTAAATTTATTGTTTTAGATGAATAATATTTCTAAAAAAAAATACTTCCACTGAACATTCAGTGAAAGTATTTAATATATTCACCTTATCCTCTATTTTAGTACATACCACCCATGCCTGCACCGGCAGCAGCGGCAGCAGCGGCGTCAGCAGCAGGGTCTTTGATATCAGCAACAACTGACTCTGTTGTAAGAAGTGTAGATGCAACAGATGCAGCGTTCTGAAGTGCTGTACGTGTAACCTTTACAGGATCTACAATACCAGACTTAACCATCTCAACATACTCTTCGTTGTATGCATCAAATCCAATGCTATCATCAGATTCACGAACCTTGTTAATGATAACTGAGCCTTCGAGACCAGCATTTGCAGCGATGTAGAAAAGTGGAGCCTCAAGAGCCTTAACGATTACATTAGCACCTGTCTTCTCATCACCAGAAAGCTTATCTGCAAGCTCAGCAACCTTCTTCTGAACATGGATGTAAGCGCTTCCG
Source organism: Pseudobutyrivibrio sp. (assembly GCF_017471675.1). Classification (GTDB taxonomy): domain Bacteria; phylum Bacillota; class Clostridia; order Lachnospirales; family Lachnospiraceae; genus Pseudobutyrivibrio. Next base: position 52,503 of record NZ_JAFUSK010000031.1, on the reverse strand, counting down.
CCACCTGCGATAATACCTTCTTCAACAGCTGCACGAGTAGCATTTAAAGCATCTTCCATACGAAGCTTAGCTTCCTTCATTTCTGTTTCTGTAGCAGCACCTACGCGGATAACTGCAACACCACCTGCAAGCTTAGCAAGTCTTTCCTGAAGCTTTTCTTTATCAAACTCAGATGTTGTCTCCTCAATCTGACCACGAATCTGTGAAACACGAGCCTCGATAGCTGCCTTATCACCCATACCATCGACGATAACTGTGTTTTCCTTGTTAACCTTAACACTCTTAGCACGGCCGAGCTGCTCAAGTGTAGTATCCTTAAGCTCAAGACCAACCTCTTCAGAGATTACCTGACCACCTGTAAGGATTGCGATATCCTGAAGCATTTCCTTACGTCTGTCACCATAACCTGGAGCCTTAACTGCAACTACGTTAAATGTACCACGAAGCTTATTAAGGATAAGTGTTGTAAGAGCCTCACCCTCAATATCCTCAGCGATAATAAGAAGTCTAGCACCAGACTGAACAATCTGCTCTAATACTGGAAGAAGCTCCTGGATGTTAGAAATCTTCTTGTCTGTAATAAGAATATATGGATCATCAAGGTTAGCTTCCATCTTATCCATGTCTGTGCACATGTAAGCTGAAATATAACCTCTGTCAAACTGCATACCTTCAACAAGGTCAAGCTCTGTAGCCATTGTCTTAGATTCCTCGATTGTGATAACACCATCGTTAGAAACCTTCTCCATAGCGTCAGCAACCATCTGACCTACTTCGTCATCACCAGCAGAAATAGCAGCAACTCTTGCAATCTGTTCTTTGCCATCTACAGCCTTAGACATGCCAACGATTGCTTCTGTAGCACACTCTACAGCCTTCTTCATACCCTTTCTAAGAACGATTGGGTTAGCACCTGCAGCAAGGTTCTTCATACCTTCCTTAACCATAGCCTGAGCAAGTACTGTAGCTGTTGTAGTACCATCACCTGCAACATCATTTGTCTTTGTAGCTACTTCCTTAACAAGCTGAGCACCCATGTTCTCAAATGCGTCCTCAAGCTCAACATCCTTTGCAATAGTAACACCATCGTTTGTGATAAGTGGAGCACCGTAAGACTTTGCAAGAACTACGTTACGTCCCTTAGGTCCGATTGTTACTCTAACTGTATTTGCTAATTTATCTACACCAGCTTCAAGAGCCTGTCTAGCTTCTGCGCCATACTTAATTTCTTTTGCCATTTTAATCTACCTCTCTTCTATAAATTTTAGGGTTAAATGTTGTAAGCGAAAACAATATTTTATTCTACAACTGCCAAGATATCATTCTGGCGAACGATGATATATTCCTCGCCCTCAAGCTTAACCTCTGTACCAGCGTATTTAGAATAAATAACCTTCTGTCCTTCTTTAACCTGCATAGTAATTTCTTTACCATCAACAACCCCACCTGGACCAACTGCAACTACAAGTGCCTCCTGTGGCTTTTCCTGAGCAGCTGATGCAAGAATAATACCAGACTTTGTAGTCTCCTCTGCTTCGCATTGCTTTAAAACAACTCTGTCAGATAATGGAACTAATTTCATTTTATATTACCTCCTATAATTATATTATCAATTTTATTTATTAGCACTCGTTATCATCGAGTGCTAACTACATGATGTATAATAGGATTCTACGGGAATAGTTGCAAGTAAAAATCTTGCAGCTATTTCTATAGAATCCTATCAAATACTCTCGTTTTCTCTTTATTTCTCTTTTTTTCTCATTATTGGAATTTTCGATAGCTTAGAAAGCAGTGTATTCTTAAGACTATCACCGCCAGAAGTAAGCAGTTTTACAAAAACATCAATAACCAACGCCTGATTTTCAGGGTCAAGGGATTGAATCTCTTTTGTAAGGGAAGCCACTGACCTTACCTTACTAGAAGTAATTTCAGACATTTTGGTTGCACCTGATGATTGTAAAGAGGCAAAAAATACATCCACAAACGCAGCTCTTGTTTCATAATCAAATTGCAGGGACCATTTTGTAATAATTTCATCAATCACTTCCGATGAGGCTGCAACCTTGTCCTTATATTCAAAACAAGTCCTACCTACTTGCCATGACATTGGGTCATGTTGATTGATGCCCTTTGCGCTACTTGCCACAACCATTGTCTTTGATTTTGTATACATAAGAAGCCCTATAATGGATTCCTCAGGTATAAATTTATGAATTCTTTTTACTATCTGTTTATATTCCTTTGTTTTGAGAAGCTCAGGAATAAAACCTGGACCATCAAAATTATAGATGTCAATTATGCTGTCTTTTATATGAGATTTACAAAAAGCACTTCCATATACAGCGAAATTACCCCCCTTAGAATGTCCACCAATTCTAATTTGCTTCATAGTTCTAGCCAGACTGTTATTTAAATAATTAACAGCCTTCAGCTGGCCTCCGGTTCCTGGTGAAAAACACATATTAAAGTCTTCCTTCCACCCTACCAAGGAATCGTCGGTACCTTTAAATGCAACAAATATAGTGCCATCAGGAACATAAAATGTGCAGACAGAAAATTGACTTTGATTTTCATTATCAACCTCGTTCATAAATCCAGCAATTTTCATTCCACCAAATCTTTTAGAATGTGCTAAGTCCTTTAACATAAAAGGAGCTAATCTAGTAAGAGCAGCTCTACTTAAAAGTTCATCCTCTGTAAATTTCATAAAAAATTTATCGCATAAATCTTCAATTGAAATCTTTTCTTTATGGCCAGGACCTGGTACTAAACCATCAAAAGGTGAATACACCAGCTCACAAAGAACCAGTGCATCCACCTCATTAAATGGGGATATTTCAAAAGGAACATCCCCTCTCCATTTTAAGTAATCTACTATGTTAGCCATACAAACTATTCCTCAAATAAGTCGTCGCTACCTTCCTTTGGCTGAGTGCCTGTATCTTCCTTAACATCAAAAGATGGTTCATCCTCAAAAATAGATTCATCCACCCTTTGCTTAGAAGCAATTGGTGATTCTTCCATATTACGCTTAAATATCCTGTCTGAATCCTTCTTGTGATCATTAAGACCTATTACCATTAAAAGCAGTGAAAACAGAGAAAATCCGCCTACTACAATAAGATAAATGCTTGACAAAATAGCGCCATCAAATATCTTTAATGGAGTAAGAAGAATATAAATGCTTGCAGCTATGGTTGCTATCCCAAGAAGAAGGCTTATAAACCATGAGCCTCTTTGTATATGAAACAGTGCGAAAGATTGCTGAAGCATAACAGCTCCAAAAACAATACCTATAAGGCAAACCAATGCATCGATAAATGCAGAAACAGTGCCTGCGTTGATAATAAATGTAGCGCCAATAATTACAAGAATAACACCCATGGTAAATCCATAGCTTGTAATCCTAACATATTCGTGATTAAAGAAGTATTTAATCATGTAATACATACCAAAGCATATAAACAAAATGCCAATGGCAAGGATAGAAAATGAGTAAATAATCCGAGCTATAAAGCTTACATCAAGTGTCACTAGACAAATACCAAGTGCCAAAAATGCAATTGCTCCGATGATATTAGCAGCAAGCCCTGCCTTTGATTCTTTGATTTCTTGTATGTTTTGAGCCATAGTATCCTCCTATTTGCTTTATTCTAGCTAAAAATTATTACGATAAAATTAATAAGGCAATGGGTAATTATACAAAGAGATAAACGTTTGGTTTTAACGTACATTAGACCAAGTAAAATCCCCACTACTAAAGCATATATAAATTGTACTATATTATTGTGTAGAATTCCAAAAAAAATCGAAGAAATAAAAACAGATGGAATAAGGCCATACATAAGATATAGCTGACCTGTTACAATTCCTCGAAGCAAAAGTTCCTCTAGTATAGGAATTACAAGGCAGTTACATAGTATTTTTATTAATAAGCTACCATCTGATAAAGTATTCTGTGCTCTTTCAAAGCCTTCTGATGATTCTGCAATACCAAACTGTGTAAGTATTACATTTAAAACAATCCCAGCAAGGCATACACCTATAACCCAGAGCACATACTTTATAATCTGATTCCTATCAGTTATTTTATCCGGTATAAGCTTTGGCACAGATTGAAATATGATATACATGGGTATAATGCAAACAATGCCTGCTATCAGCAGACATGTAAGCTTCCCGTATTTATCACCTATAATATCTATCAAAAGGGCCACGCCCAATTGATAGACAATAAAATATACAAGTATAGGATAGAATATTTGAATGATACGATTAGTTTTAATTTGCTTCAATGTAATCTAATACCTCGCCTGGATAATCTAAGATAACAGATGCACCTGCATCCTCTAAATCCCATCTAGAACCAAAGCCCCAAGTGATGCCTATACAATCAATTCCAGATTGCTTTGCACCTTGGGCATCATATTTAGTATCACCTACAAGAACTGTCTCCTCACGCTTGTGCCATGGTGCCCTCCTAAAGCAAAGCTCAATAACCTGTGTCTTAGTATCAATCTTTGCATCAAGTGTGGCCCCACAAATATCAGTAAAATAATGGTCAATCCCAAGCTTTTTAAGCAGCTTTCTTGCAGTAGGCTCAGGCTTAGAAGTGCAAACGAAAAGACAGTAGCCTCGCTTAACTAAATCTGCAAGGATTTCTTCTATGCCTGCATAAACTTTTGCATTAAACATTCCATTTTCATCATCATAAAACTTTCTGTAGGTTGCAACAGCATCATGAAAGTCTTCATCCCTAATATGCAAAATATTAGGAAATGAATATGTAAACGGAGGTCCTACGCATTTACGAAGTGTTGCAAAATCAGGAATATCATATCCATATTTTGTAAGTGCAATCTTCAGCCCCTCGATAATTCCAGGAGCTGAATCAACCAAAGTACCATCTAAATCAAAATAAACATTCTTTATCATTTCTTAACGCCCTTTGTATCTCTTGATGCCACGTGAAGTCTGCCTATAGAAACTGTTTTGTCCTTAACCTTTACGTCGATATTCTCACCATCTGCAAGAACATAAATGTCTGTAAGCTCGTCACCCTTGGCAAGCTTCATACCTCTAACGCCTACAGCAGTCTTTTTCTTTTCAGGAATAGTGTCTCCTTCTATTCTAAGGAACATATCCTTCTTAGATTGCATAACTACAGAGCTTCCTGGATTAAGTACCTTAACGCAGATTACTTCATCCTTGTCAGCAAGCTTAGTTGCAGCAATAAGCTTTCGTGAAACATCAAACTCAGTACCATCTACCACCTTAATCATGGCTGTCTTAGTTCCAAATAAAAGCTTTTTACTAATAATATGTTCCATTGAATCGGCAAAAATCAGATTTTCCTTTGTAAGGTCAAGCTTTGAGCCCTTTTCTGCCGTATCAATAGGCTGTCCCTTATCTCTAAATTTACCAAATGGAAGGCTAAGAACCTTAATTGTATGCATGTCACCGCTTCCGGTAAACAGGCACAGCTTATCAGTATTTTTACATAGTACAATCTTCTTGGATTCTGCCTCTGCAGCCTCTTTGTTACGCTCGAAGGTAGGCATATCCACAACCCTTGCGTAAGCAAATCTATCAATGAGAACTGCTACATCAATAACCTCAATAGGCTTTTCTTCAACCACAGCCTCTTCCACATTATCAATAACAGTACGTCTTTCTGTGGCATATTCCTTTTTGATTGCCTGAAGATCCTTGATAATAACCTTTGCCATTTCAGCTCGGCTTTCAAGTATCTTAGTATAATTAGAAATACGCTGCATTGTTTCAGCATAATCACCTCTAAGAGCTTCAATCTCTAGGCCGATTAATCTGTGAAGACGCATATCAAGGATTGCCTGTGCCTGACGCTCTGTAAATTTAAGAAGTGCAGCATCCTTTCTAGACTGCTCTGATTTAAATTTGATTCCCTCTGTGATACCATCAACAAGGCAAGCCTTAGCCTGCTTAACATCCTTAGAACCACGTAGGATTTCGATAATCAAGTCAATAACATCACAAGCCTTAATTAAGCCTTCCTGAATCTCCTTCTTTTCACGCTCCTTGCCAAGAAGATGTGTGTACTTTCTAGTGCAAAGCTCGTACTGGAAATTAACGTGATGTCTAATGATTGGAACAATGCCAAGTGTCTCTGGTTTACCATCAGCAACAGCAAGCATGTTGACACCAAAGGTATCCTCTAATCTTGTCTTTTTATATAAAAGATTAAGTACATTCTGGGCATCAGCACCCTTTCTAAGCTCGATGATAATACGCATACCATCCTTAGATGACTGGTTGGAAATATCTGTAATATCGTTTGTCTTCTTTGTCTCAACAAGTGAGTAAACGTCATTTAAGAACTTACCGATATTAGCACCTATCATAGTGTAAGGAATCTCTGTAATAACAATCTGCTCCTTACCACCTTTAATCTTTTCAATTTCTGCCTTACCACGAATTTTGATTTTACCAACGCCAGTAGAATAAATCTCCTGTAAATCATCCTTATTTGTAATGATTCCTCCAGTTGGAAAATCAGGACCAGGGATAATCTTAAGCATCTGAGCTGTGTTAATATCAGGATCCTTCATGTAGGCTATAACGCCATCAATAACCTCTCCAAAGTTGTGCTGAGGGATAGATGTAACCATACCTACAGCAATACCATCAGATCCGTTAATTAAGATATTTGGAACACGAACAGGAAGTACTTCTGGCTCCTTTTCTGTTTCGTCATAGTTTGGGACGAAATCAACAACATTCTTATCAAGGTCTCCAAGGTAAACCTCCTGGGCCACCTTTGCAAGACGAGCCTCGGTGTAACGCATAGCAGCGGCTCCATCACCTTCGATTGAACCAAAGTTACCATGACCATCCACAAGAGGAAGGCTCTTCTTAAAATCCTGGCTCATAACTACAAGTGCTTCGTAAATAGAGCTATCACCATGTGGATGATATTTACCCATGGTATCACCCACGATACGAGCACTCTTCTTGTATGGCTTATTATAATCAACCTTTAACTCATACATATCGTAAAGTGTACGACGCTGTACCGGCTTAAGACCATCTCTAACATCAGGTACTGCACGAGCAAGGATAACTGACATAGAATAATCTATGAAGGATTTCTGCATTATCTCAGAATATTCTGTTCTTATAATTTCACTAGGCATCTATTTCAGCCTCCTTTGCATGCTTATAAATAAAGTCTTTACGAGGTGCAACATCACTACCCATAAGAAGCTCTGTTACCTCCGATGCCATAAGGGCATCCTCGATTTCAACTAATTTAAGCTTTCTTCTTTCTGGATCAAGGGTTGTTTCCCAAAGCTGATCCTTATCCATTTCACCAAGACCTTTGTATCTTTGAAGTGTAAATGTTTTACCATTCATCTTCTTACGATACTTTTCAAGGGCAACATCATCATATAGATATTCCTCTTCCCCCTTTGCAGGAATAGCTTTATAAAGAGGTGGCATAGCAATATAAACATGTCCTTCCTTAATAAGCTCAGGCATGAATCTATAGAAGAATGTTAAAAGCAATGTACAGATGTGAGCACCATCCACATCCGCATCGGCCATGATAACAATCTTGTCATAGCGAAGCTTTGTAATATCAAAATCGTTGCCATATCCCTCTGAGAACCCACAGCCAAAGGCATTAATAAGTGTCTTGATTTCAGCGTTTGCAAGAACCTTGTCCATTGAAGCCTTTTCTACGTTAAGAATCTTACCACGGATTGGCATAATTGCTTGATACATACGATTCCTAGCCATCTTGGCAGAGCCACCAGCGGAATCTCCCTCTACGATGAATATTTCGCACTTGCTGGCATCCCTTGATTCGCAGTTGGCAAGCTTACCATTTTGGTCAAAAGAGAACTTTTGCTTTGTAAGCATATTAGTCTTTGCCTTCTCTTCTGATTTACGAATCTTGGCAGACTTTTCTGCACAGGAAATAATAGCCTTAAGTGTCTCAAGGTTTCTATCGAAGTAAAGGGTAAATTCATCCTGACAAACCTTTTGTGTAGCCTTAGATGCATCAGGGTTATCAAGCTTAGTCTTAGTCTGACCTTCAAATCTAGGGTCTGGATGCTTTATTGAAACAATTGCAGTAATGCCGTTTCTTACATCTGCGCCGGTAAAGTTAGCATCCTTGTCCTTAAGGATTCCTAGCTCTCTTGCATAGTTATTAATCACAGTAGTAAGAACTGTCTTAAATCCAGTGATATGTGTGCCACCCTCAGAGTTGTAAATGTTGTTACAGAAGCCTAGGATATTCTCCTTAAATTCGTTGCAATACTGGAATGCAACCTCAAGCTCAATACCATCAGCACTTCCCTTAAAATAAATAACATCATGAAGAGCCTCTGCTGTCTTGTTAATTTCCTTAACAAAGCCCTTTATTCCATCTGGCTCGTGGAAAGTGGCATAATCTGGCTCTTCCCCTCTTAAATCTGCATAGTGAATTGTAAGCCCCGGATTAAGATAAGCTGTCTCATGAAGACGGCTTTTAATATCATCCTCTTTAAAATATGTCTTTTCAAAGATTTCTGGATCTGGTAAGAAATTAATCTTTGTACCATGCTTCGTAGTCTTAGAAATCTTAGGAAGAAGTCCATCTACAAGCTTCTCAACTGGAACACCTCTTTCATATCTATCGTGATGAACATATCCTTCACGTGAAATATCAACTGTCATATATGTGCTAAGTGCATTAACAACAGATGAACCTACACCGTGAAGACCACCACTGGTCTTGTAAACGCTGTCGTCAAACTTACCTCCAGCGTGCAGTGTACTAAAAACAAGACGTGCAGCAGGAACCCCCTTAGCATGTAAGCCAACTGGAATACCTCTACCGTTATCCTCTACAGTACAGCTACCGTCCTTTTCAAGAGTGACATATATTGTGTCACACTCGCCAGCTAAATGCTCATCTACAGAGTTATCTACTATTTCATAGATAAGATGATTCAAGCCCTTTCTAGATGTGGAACCGATGTACATACCTGGTCGTTTTCTAACGGCCTCAAGTCCCTCTAAAACAGATATGCTACTTTCATCATAAGTAACCTTTTTTGCCATAAAACTTACTCTCTTTCAAATTATTAATAAAACAGCTAAAGGCGTCTGGGATATCCAGGCGCCAAAAAAATGCTTTAGTGTTTTCCAGTAGAACCAAATCCGCCCTCGCCGCGGTCTGTATCAGTAAGCTTATCTACCTCGTTAAAGCTAACTGATAAAAATGGAACTACCACAAGCTGAGCAATCTTCTCAGCCGATGTCACAACCCTTGCAACCTCTCCATCGTTGTGGAGTGCTACCTTTATCTCTCCCCTGTAGTCTGAATCTACAACACCTACACAGTTGGCAGGTCTAAGTCCTTCCTTTGCAGAAAGACCGCTTCTTGCAAAAATGCCACCGAAGTACCCAACTGGTATCTCCATTGCAAGCCCTGTACCAATCATCTTGGTCTCATGAGGCTCTATAGTAACATCCTCTGTAACATCTGCAAACAAATCATAGCCTGCCGCAAGTGCTGAGCCTCTGTCTGGAAGCTTAGCAGAGTCTGTTAAACGCTTAATATTAATTTCCATTATTTAATTCTCCCTATCTTTAATCGCAGGCAAGGACAATCTGCCCTAACTTAAGTGTCTGAGGTACATCAATAACACGCTGATTAATGCTGCCTCTCCATTTTGCCTGTAAATCTATCTTATCAATTTCAAATTCTCCGTCAACCAGAACATCCAAATAATTTATAATTTCCAGTTCTTTTACCTGCTCAAAAGTAAAGCCTGTGTAGAGCCAGACGGTCTTCCCGGGAAACCTCTCCCTAATCTCCCGGGCAAGCTCCGTCACTTCCTGTCTATTGCCAGGAAACAGTGGGTCACCACCACTAAAAGTTATACCTGATATATAGTCGCGAGATAAAGACTCGTACAATTCTTCTTTCGCAGCCTCGTCGAATTTGATGCCGCTTTCAGAATCCCATGTCTGAGGATTCTGACATTCCTTACAATGATGATCACAGCCTGATACCCAAAGTACTACGCGCAAGCCATCACCATTGAGCATGTCGTCTTTTGTAATATTATGATAATTCATATAATCTCCAAGTCCGCAGTGCCTCCCCGTAAACTGTTACGCTCACAAGCATTATGTATTCTCCGCTCAGCAACACGCTCCGCTTGAGAATAATAATAGCTTGTTAGCTACAATTTACTCACGTTGAGAAAACCCTCTAGCGCATAATGAACTGCTCATTAATAGTCTTAAATAATTCTAATACATTCTGCGAAAACCTATCATACAAAATGCACAGCCTTCCGGCTAGCCACGCTACATGGATTTACGATCGGCTATTTCTGCCATCTTGGCTTCGTTAAGTCGGGTGTCGCCCTTTACACGTGAATAAGATAAATATCCATTCATGCGGTCAATCTTAGTAAGGTTCTTGCTGCCGCATACTGGGCAAACATCCATCTCAAGCTCCTCATGTCCACAATCATCGCAATATGAAAGGGAAAGGTTAACGCCCTCATAGAAGCCCTTATCCATGGCACGACGAACTAAAGTCTTAACAGCCTCACGGTTGTAGTTGATTGGATAACGAACATACTGAATCTTACCACCGTTTGAAAGTTCCCAGAAGCGTCCCTCTAAATCCTGTTTCTGGATTGGTGTAATATCCTCTGTAACATGGCAATGGAATGAGTTAGATACATAAGGTCTATCTGAAACATTCTCAATAAGGCCATATTTATTTCTGAACTGCTTAATCTGTAAGCCACAAAGGTTCTCAGCTGGTGTACCGTAGATAGCGTAAAGATTGCCATCCTCTTCCTTAAACTGATTAACCTTTTCGTTGATATGCTTAAGAACCTCTATTGCAAATTCTCCATCCTCAACAAGGGATTTGCCATTATAAAGCTCCTGAAGCTCATTAAATGCTGTAATTCCAAAGGATGCTGTAGCAGCCTTTAAAAGTGGCTTAATCTTATCGTGGAAGCCTAAATGTCCACCGTAGAATCCACCCTCGCAATATGCTAAAGGATTTGTAGATGCACGCATCTCTCCAAGATAAGCATATGTACGAATGTGAAGCTTTCTAATCATCTCTAAGTAGTAATCAAGCACCTCATAGAAATCCCTTGATTCCTGACGAGACTTAGCAAGAATCATAGGAAGATGAAGTGAAACTGCACCAATGTTAAATCTACCGATGAATACTGGCTCATCATTTTCATCTGCTGGCTTCATGCCACCTCTTTCATACCATGGTGAAAGAAAGGCACGACATCCCATTGGAGAAATAACCTTACCGTATTTTTTGTACATGCTGGCAATATATCCCTCTCCTGTAAGAGAAAGCCAATCCGGATACATAGTTTTTCTAGAGCAATCAATACCAGCTTCGAAAACATCCTCAAGCTCCTTTCCAGGGCCGTGAAGATTCTCATCATAAAGGAAAACAACCTTAGGGAAAAGCACTGGCTTCTTAAAGCCTGGCTTACCCTGTCCGATAGAACGAACCTTAAGGCATGCCTTAGAAGCCATCTTTGCAAATACAGATGTACCAAGACCAATTGTAACTGTAATAAATGGATAGTCACCACGGCTGGATGCAACAGTGTTAAACTTGTACTCCCATCCCTGGAAGCCTTGCTCCATTTCACGCTGAACCTCTGCCATAGATACTTCCTTGGCTTTATCTTCATCAATACCAAGTGATAAGTATTTTTCTATATATTTGTCGTAAGATTTCTGAGCATACTTCTCAAGAATCTGATCAGCCTGAGGGATAGTAAAGCCACCGTACTGCTGGCTTGCAGCCGAAAGGACAATGTCACCAATAACATCAAATGCTACGTCAAGACTCTTAGGCTCATTGTAGAAGATGTTACCCATCTCAAAGCCACCCTCAAGAACTGACTTAACGTCGAAAAGGCAGCAGTTCATGGTATCACGTCTTGCGTTCATATCATGAATGTAGATATATCCGTCTCTAATTGCCTGAATCTCTTCTGTAGTAAGGAAAAACTTTTTATAAAGCTCACGGTTAAGCTCATTAAAAATCAACGAACGCTTTGTAGAGACAAGCGCAGAATCTGTATTTGAATTCTCCTTATCACCGATGTACATGATGTTTTGAGACTTCTTATAAACATCATCAAGCATCTGTACAAAATCCTGCTTATAGTTACGGTAATCCCTGTAAGACTTTGCCACCATAGGATTAACACGTTCCAAAGCACCCTCAACAATGTTATGCATTTGCGCAATCTCAATTTTCTCAAGGCCAAGCTCCTCCACTCTTTCCTCAACAAATTGACAAATAAACTGCTCCTGCTCAGGTGTAAATTTAACCAGCACACGAGTAGCTGATTTGCCAACGGCATCTACAACCTTTTGTACGTTAAAAGGCTCTAATGCCCCATCCTTTTTAACAACAAATCTTTCCATCATAACCTCCGGGTTTTATCTAAAAATAATTGCATTTGTATATAATATTCTGTCAATATCTTGTTTCCCGTAAATAAAAAACTACTAGATATTGTGTTGATAGATTTATACTACCACCACATTATCTAGTAGTCAATAGGTTCACAAACCACAAAATAAAGTTTCACAATTCAGACATATTTACCATTCCAGTTCGCTGGTTTCATCCTTTTTTGAACGTGTCATAAGCTCATAGCCCGCAGCCTTAACATCCATGCCATCAAATAATACTGCATTAACAATTTCTACAATCGGCATTTCAATATTATATTTATCAGCAAGCTTTTTAGCCGCCTTAGCAGAATAAACACCCTCTACTACCATTGCTACCTTTTCCATAGCTTCATCTTTGGACATGCCCTGTCCTATATAAAAGCCTGCCATTCTGTTACGTGAATGCATAGATGAGCAGGTAACAATAAGGTCGCCTACACCTGTAAGACCTGATAATGTCTCTGCCTGGCCACCCATAGCAACTGCAAGTTCAGAAATCTCTTTGATACCACGGGTAATAAGCGCGGCTTTAGCATTATCTCCAAAACCAAGACCATCTGACATACCAGCAGCAAGTGCTATTACATTCTTAAGTGCTGCACCAACCTCAATTCCCTTAACATCAGGTGATGAATATACTCTGAAATATTTGTTCATAAAAAGGTTCTGAACAAATAGTGCTGTCTGTCTATCTGTAGAGCCTGCCACAACTAAAGTTGGCTTAAAAACTACCACCTCTTCTGCATGACTTGGGCCAGAAAGAACACAAATCTTCTTATCAGCTCCAAGCACATCCTCTAAAATCTCTGTTTGAGTAAAAAGTGTATCTTCTTCTATACCCTTTGTTACAGTAATAAAAATCTGATTTGAATTGACAAATCCTTTTATCTTTTCAGCTGTTTCTCTAGTAGCCTTTGAAGGTACTGAAAACAAAACAACATCTGCCGATTTTGCAGCAGATTCAATGTCGGCAGTAAACTCCATAGACTCAGGAAGCTTTACGCCCTTTATTTTATCACTGGTATGGGTATCGTTCATCTGATCCACCTGTGACTGACGATGTGACCATACCTTTACCTCATGACCATTCTTATTAAGCATAACAGCCAGGGCAATGCCCCAGCTACCTGCACCAAGTACACTTATTCTTGCCATAAATTACCTCTAGTCTTTATAAAGATTACGCTGGTTACGGCAACAATCTCTATATTACTACGTCGCGAGATTGGCTCCTTTAGTAATATAGAGATTGTTACCTACCAGCTGCCCGTTACTTTACGCTCTTGTTTCTGGGTGGAATGAAAACTTATTCTCGGTGCCGTTAAGTAAGCGTCCGATGTTTGCATGATGAAGTGCAATTGAAAGAGCCGATACGATACAGCAAATAATTACAACTTCTTTAAGCTGTCCACCTTGGTACTTTTCAGATAAAAGTCCAAGACATGCTGCAACGATTATTTCGATTGCAAATGAAAGCTCTCCAATAATAGAACCAAGTGAAACATATCTTGTTAAAGCCACAAGACCTATAAATACTACTGCAGGAATTGGAATTCCCATTGGAAAAAGGGCAATAATAAAGCCAAGTGTAGATGCTACACCTTTACCCCCCTTAAAATGTAAATAACAAGGGAAATCGTGACCCAGCACACAGCCAAGTCCTGCGTATACCATATAGATATTTACATTTTCTACGAATCTTCCAAATGTAAGCCAAATAAAAAATACAGCCACAACACACTTTAGGCAATCCCATGCAAGTGTAATAAGACCTGCTGAAACGCCCAGGTTTCTCATGGTGTTGGTAGAGCCAAGATTACCAGAGCCAACCTTTGTTAAATCAATATTTTTTGATTTTCCGATGAGATATCCCATCAAAACCATTCCAAAACAATAACCAATTAATAATGCTAAAATTCTCCCCACGATAGCCATTATTCGTTTTCCTTTCTTTCTCTAATTATAAATTTTAAAGATGTACCTTCAAATCCAAAGGCATCTCTAATTCTATTTTCAAGATAACGAACGTATGAAAAATGCATTAAGTACTTTTCGTTAACAAAGATTACAAATGTAGGTGGCTTAACCGCAACCTGTGTAGTATAGAATATCTTAAGTCGCTTACCCTTGTCAGTAGGTGGCTGTTGAAGTGCAACTGCCTCTGAAACGATTTCATTAAGAACACCTGTAGCAACACGCATAGAGTTGTTCTCAATTACAGCATCTATTGTCTCGTAAATCTTGCCAAGACGCTGTCCGCTCTTAACAGAAATAAACAGTATAGATGCATAAGGCATAAATGAAAGAATCTGGCGAATCTTAGTCTCATGCTCTTTCATAGTCTTATCGTTCTTCTCAATGGCATCCCATTTGTTTACACAAATAATTATACCCTTTCCACGCTCATGAGCAATACCGGCAATCTTTGCATCCTGCTCTGTAACACCTTCTGTAGCATCAATCATAATAATAACTACATCAGCCTTTTCTACAGATGCAACAGCACGTACTATAGAATATCGCTCCAAGTCCTCTTTGATTTTGCTCTTGCGACGAAGTCCTGCTGTATCAATAAAGATATAGTCCTTGTGGTTATAACGAACCTTAGTATCAACTGCATCTCGTGTTGTACCTGCAATGTCAGATACAATAACACGTTCCTCACCACAAAGCTTATTGATAAGTGAAGATTTACCTACATTAGGCTTACCAATTACAGCGATACGTGGAGTATCATCCTCTTCCTCTTCGCCTGTTGGCTCAGGGAAATAGCTACATACAACATCAAGCATATCACCAAAACCTAGTCTTGAGCTTGCAGAAACAGCAATTGGATCACCAATACCAAGATTATAAAACTCGTAGACATCAGCCATATCTCTTTCAAAGCTATCTACCTTATTAACTACAAGAACAACAGGCTTATGGCTGCGTCTAAGCATATCTGCAACCTTTGAATCGCTATCCTGTAATCCCTGCTTAACATCTACAAGGAAAATAATAACATCAGCAGTATCAATAGCTATCTGAGCCTGTTCCCTCATCTGTGACAAAATGATGTCCTTTGAATCTGGTTCAATACCGCCTGTATCAATCATGGTAAAATCATAATTAAGCCATGAAATATCTGCATAAATTCTATCTCTTGTGACACCTGGAGTGTCCTTTACAATTGAAATACGCTCTCCAGCAAGTGCATTAAAAAGCGTAGATTTTCCAACATTAGGGCGACCAACTATCGCCACCACTGGTCTTGCCATATCTTACCTCTTTCTTTCCTAGTCCGTAATCAGTTACGTTCACAAGCATTATAATTCTCCGTTCAGCAGAACGCTTCTCTTGAGAATCATAATAGCTTGTGAACTACTGATTACTCATCTATAAACTGTAGAACAAAATCTAGTTAACAATGTATTTCAATTCTGAAGGAGACATCAGTCGACGTAAGAATTCGGAATCATTGTTAACGTGAGATTTTGAACACAGCGTAAATTTTATCGTCCGATTATCGCGTTTACGAAGTCACGACCGTCTGATTGTACTATACGTGTTTTAACTTGTAAAGCATTCTCAAGCTCTGTAAGGGTAATATCATCTAAGAATACTTCCTCACCGCTTCGAAGCATAGTGCAGGATAGAAGCAAATTTTCTCCTAATTCTCTGCCTTTTAACTGCTTGATTAAGTCCTGTCCTGTAATAAGTCCAGAGACTGTGATTTCTTCACCGAAAAATTCGTTTGTAATTGCAACCACATCAACTGTAACCTTATTAAACTTAGCAGTGATGATTTCTGCTAATTGCTTCATAAATGGAGCCGCTAGCTTTCCTGTTGCAATAGTAACATGTCGCCTTTTCATAAATAAAGGCTTTTTTACATCCTCTAAGGCATCAAGCACTTCTTCGTGTAAGAGCCTAAGCATTCCTACTCCATTTTCAAGCTGAATAAATCCATCATATCTGTCAGCCTCTGGCAGTGGTCTATCAGCTAAAATATACCATTCGTCAGATGCCTGTACAAAGTGATTGCCAAACTTTTCCATGGCTACATTTTGCCAATGTTCGATTTGGTCTATAACTGCTCCTGCTTCTTCTTTGGTGTAGGTGCGAAGAGGGAATAGCCCATCACGGAACTTAGTGACACCAACAGGAACAACTGACATAGAGCTCATTACAGGTGCAAACTGAAGCAAATCAGATATTGTTCTATCAAGCTCAGGTCCATCATTAAGGCCAGGACATGCAACAACCTGTGCATTCATAGGGATTTCTGCTTCATATAATTTACGGATTTTATCCAAAATATCCCCGGCAAACCTGTTGTGAAGAAGCTTTACTCTAAGCTCAGGGTTAGTGGCATGGACAGAAATATTAATAGGACCAAGCTTGTAGGCAATGATTCTATCTAAATCTGCCATCTTCATATTGGTAAGGGTTACATAATTACCCTGCAAGAATGAAAGTCTTGTATCATCATCCTTAAAATACAATGTCTCACGCATTCCAGGAGGCATTTGATCTATGAAGCAAAAGGCACATTTATTGGAGCAGGATTTGTAATCGTCCATAAGACCATTGCAAAAAATAACTCCTAAATCCTCTCCTTCTTCCTTTTCAACAAGTACCGAAGATGTACTTCCATCCTCATGCAAAAGCTCAACTGTGATATTTGCATCATCCGAATAATAATGATAATCAAAAATATCAACAAGCGTAACATTATTTATTTTTGTAATTATATCTCCAGGTAAAAGACCTGCTCTTTCAGCTGGGCTTTCTTCCATAACCTGTGCTATTTTATGACTAGAATTTAACATACCGGTATATATTCAAAAGCATTCTTTAGATGCTTTAAATGTCCTTCCTCTATTACAACTACATCAAACCTAACACTAGTGGCACCACCATAATGATTGCTATACATATAATAGTCAGCCACTCTGCAAATCTTTCTCATTTTGTTAAAGCCAACTGCCTCAAAGCCAGAACCCTTGGCACTAGATTTGCGATACTTAACTTCTACAAAGACAAGATATTCCTTATCCTTAGCAATGATATCTACCTCACCCATTTTACAATAAAAATTGAGTTTTAGTATAGTCATTCCCTTGGATTTTAGAAAATCTGCTGCTAGTTTCTCAAAATCATTTCCTTGTTTTCTATAATTCAAATAAACCTCTATTCTATACAAGCTTTGCCTTAATCTTTTCCATATCGTTAACAAATACCAGGATTTCGGCAACTACTTCATAAAGCTCCGGCGGAATAGCATCTCCAATATTAAGCTTACTAAGAGTCTGTGCCAACTCATTATCTTCATAAAATGGTACATCCGCCTTCTTAGCTTCCTCAATTATTTGCTCGGCAACATAGCCCTTACCTGATGCTAAGATTCTTGGTGCCGAATCCCCAGCCTCATAAGAAAGAGCAACAGCAGTTTTATTTTTATCAATTACCTTTTCTTCTGCCATAAGCTATGCCCTCATATCAAAGCTATATCTGTGAACAAGTCCATCTGATTTATCATTTGTTTCAGCTGATGACATACCAAAAAGCTCAAATCCATTACTGGCTTTTGGCTCACCGCAATTAACCTCTGATGTAACATTAAAGCCCTTTTTAGCAAGTCGCTCAGTAAGCAAATCAAGATTATCCTCAATCAGCTTCATAGAATCTTCGCTAGCAAGTGTCCATTTACAGCCTACATTTGCTTCCTTAAGGCTTATAAATACATCAGTGGAGCCTAAATATTCCATATCAAAATGGAGAAAGGCTGTAATCTCCTCACCTGCCTCGTAGGAGCTTTTTTTATTTTGCTTAACATAAAGCATACTATCAGTATTTTGATTATACATCTTAAGAGGAATCTGCACAAAATTATATATTTCGTTGGCAGAATTCATAAAATTGATGTTTTGCTTTATTTCGGCAGTTTGATTCTTTATAGATTCAGCTGCCTTATTATTAAAGCTGGAAATAAGCCTCTCTAAGCTTTCTGTTTGCTTTAGGACTCTTTCGTAAAGCTTTGAAATTTCCCCTGGCTTTGTAACATCCTTTGGTTCCATGGCAAAGCTGTTTGAAATAATATTTTTAAGGAGCCCTTTATACAAAGGATTCTTTACAATATCATTTAGTGTCTCCTTTGGTATATCAGGATGATTATTCAGATAATCAGTTATTTCTCTAAACAAAGCATTTATATCAGCATCAGCCTTAAGTGTACCGTTTTCTGCAAAAATTAATGTATTATCCTTTGGAAAATCCGGCAAATTATTAAGGATTGTATTAAATGAACTAATCTGCTTATCACTGGCAAAATTATTTATTTGATTTGCATTTACCTGTTCAGTGGTGTTATTTGTTGAAGCAGCCTTTTCACTACTAGCAGCATTAGCTGTAGTGCCATCAGTTGCCACCTCCACATTTTCTGTAGCTACCTCACCAGGATTAACTACATTCTTATCTACTACAATACCATCCTTTAAATTACCAATCGGATTCTCCGAAACCTCATCTATAATAACAGCCTCTGCCCCCATCTTTTGACCATTTGCCAAATTTTCAGCCGTAGGTTCAGCCACAGCTTGTGTAACGCCTTCAGCAGTTACAACTTCACCATTTAAAGCAGCATCTGGTGCACTAGAAGCCATAGGCGCCACATCAGTCACATAAATCTTACTGATATTATTATTTATGCTTATTACATCAGATGTACTTAATTCCTCTGATGTAATAAGTTCAAATAAGTTCTCTGAAATAGCATCAAAATTATTTGAAAGCACAGCCCTATCACTAACATAATTTTGAAACATATTAACATTGTCAGGGTTAAGCTCCATTCCTGCTTTAGTCATAGTAACAAGGGTGGCAATATCCACCCCAGGGTTATTAATCATAGCCCTGTTCATAGCAGTAAGATGCTCTGGACTGATTGACATAGAATTTTGCATCATGGAATTAACCATATTAATTGTGCGCTCAGTAGCAACAAGGTTAGCCATATCAAGAGCTTTTAAAAGTGTAGGATTAGCCTCTAGACCAGTTAGAGAAACAGGACGAATTTGTACTAGATTACCATCATTGCTTTTTACTTCAAAAAACACAGACTGCCCTGGGGTAATGCTGACTCCCGAATCAAGACGAGCAGTCATAGTCTGACCGTTGGCAAGCCCAATAGTAACCTTGCCATTTTCGATAGAATTAACAGAGCCCTCAAAGACCTCACCTTCCTTAAGGGAATCTGTAATACTACCTGTCAGCGACTGACTCTGACTCATCTTAGTCCTATCAGCAGCCTGACTCACATAATTTGAGTTATAGGGATTCAGTCCTGTGTTAATGTTCATAGTTCACCAACTTTATGTAAAATTACCAATAAATGAACGTCTATGAATTGGACATGGTCCAAATTCCTTAAGTGCAGCTATATGTTCAGCACTGCCATAGCCTTTGTTAGATGCAAAATGATACTGAGGATAAATACTGTCATATTCAACCATCATTCTATCCCTGGTAACCTTGGCAATAATGCTGGCTGCACCAATGGAAATAGACTTAGCGTCGCCTTTTATTATAGGCACCTGATTGATTGAAACACCCGGAATTGTAACAGCATCGTTAAGTAATATCTGAGGCTGAACCTGACATTCTGAAATAGCCTGTCTCATTGCCTCGTATGTAGCCTGAAGGATGTTAATCTCATCAATACGTTCTTCTGAAACCACACCAATTCCAACTGCTACAGCTTCCTTCATAATCACTTCATACAGTTCATCTCGTTTTGCAGCAGAAAGCTTTTTTGAATCGTTAATGTATAAAATACTGCAATCCTTTGGAAGCACCACGCATGCGGTAACAACAGGTCCTGCCAGTGGGCCTCGCCCTACTTCATCTATACCACCGATGTAATCGTATTTATCCCAATATTGCTTTTCATATTCCTTAAGCTTTTCGATACGCTCTCTTTCTATCCTAAGCTTTTCCATACGCTTTTGGGCAACGCCGATTATTTTAGATACCCCAGGTCTGCCATCAGAAATATATTCCTGAATAAACTCATCAAGCTCATCTATTGAAGCTTCTTTATATTCTTTTTGAATCTCTGAAATCTTTTTTTCGCTCATCTTATTCTATGTTGTCCACTAATCCAAACTCGTTAAAAGGATAAACTCTAACCCACGCCTTACCTACAATATCATCACCATCAATATTGCCTACCTGCTCAAAGCGGGAATCAGTACTATTGTTTCTGTTATCACCTAAAACAAAATATTCATCTGGCCCAAGCAAAATCTCATTAGCGGCAAGACCTGAATTAAGAATAGTTTCTGTTCCATAGGTTTCAGCTAAAGGCTCATCATTAACATAAATAACACCATCAGTATCAATTCGAACAACCTCTCCTGGAAGGCCGATAATTCGCTTGATATAATAAGTATCTTCTTCATACTGATAAGGGAACACTACCACATCAAAACGCTCAGGATCATGGAACCTGTAGCTAATCTTATCAACGATAAGATTGTCCCCATCTGATAAAGTATCTTCCATAGATGACCCGCTAACAACTGTGCGCTGACCTATAAAATGAGTAATAAGAAATACTACTGCAAAACAAATAAGCACATTGATAATCACGCTAAGAACTTCTTTGCCAAGTGATTCCTTTGTAATTGGTTCATCCTCTTCAGTTTCTTTAGACTTCTTAGAAGCTGATTGTTTTTTATCCTTTTTCTTATCGTCAAAATCAGATAAATCCTCAACCTCATTCATATTTTGTCTAGCTCTTTCAATATCCTTTTTAATCTGTTCTTCTTCCTCGTTAAAGTCGATTACATTCATGATTATGGCCTCTCCAGTGATATTTTTCCAAGACTTCCGCTTCTAAATTCATCTATCAAACATGTACATGCTTTGTCAAAATCAAGTTCAGAACCCTTCTTAACAAAGTTTCTTTTTTCTGCTATGCCTGATATTATTTCATGATTTACCTTATCTTCATCTACATCATATCTGGCCTTTATTACGCCAGGATATTCTTTTAACAGGAAATCAGCAAGCTCTAAAGCAAGCTCTCTAGTTTCTATAATGGCATCATTAATTGAGCCAATAAAGGCAAGATGAAGACCTACTGCTTTATCCTCAAACTTAGGCCAAAGGATTCCAGGAGTATCAAGTAGCTCCACAGATTTGTTAAGCTTAATCCATTGTTTTCCCTTAGTAACACCAGGTTTATTTCCTGTCTTTGCTACAGATTTGCCGGCGAAGGAATTGATAAATGTAGATTTACCAACATTTGGAATACCTACCACCATTGCTCTAACTGGCCTGTTTTTAATGCCTCGCTTTCTATCTCTTTCAAACTTGGCAGCGCAAACCTCATCAAGTGTAGCCTGCACTCCCTTCATATTCTTTCTATCTCTAGAATCTAGCTCTACTGCATAAAAGCCCTTAGATTTATAGTAATCAATCCATTTTTGATTAGTAGCCTTATCAGATAAATCTGATTTGTTAAGAAGTACTAATCTAAGCTTGCCATTTGCAAGCCCGTTAATATCCGGGTTAGTGCTAGATATTGGACATCTTGCATCAATAACCTCTATTACTAAATCTATAAGCTTAATATCTTCCTGCATCTGACGCTTAGCCTTTGTCATATGCCCTGGATACCATTGAAATTCCATACACACCTCTTTAAATTTTATTTAAAAGGATAATCAAGCCAAATCTTGCCTAAAATATCCTCACTTGAAACAAAGCCCACGCTTTCGTATCTTGAATCCTCTGAAGAATTACGATTGTCACCTAGCACAAAATATTGGTCATCCAAAAGTGTAATTGGAGATGCAGCAATACCAGGATTTTCGATCCGCTCAACCTCAAGATTTTCTTTATATAATTCGTCGTTAAGATAAATACGTCCGTTGTTTATATAGATTGTATCCCCTGGAACAGCGATAACTCTTTTAACACTATAGCTTGCATTAACATTAGATTTAGGCTTAAAAGCTATTACATCACCAGTTTTTGGTGACGAAAACTTATAAGCAATAGTGTTTACAAGTAATATATCGGATGTTTCATACGTGGGTTCCATAGATGCATTGGAACATTCTACTTGTTTTCCGAAAGCAAGTACTACTCCATATGCTATTGCAATGACGACTGCAATTTCAAGAGCAAATATAAGAACATATCGAACTCTGTCGAAATTGATTTTTCTACGACGCCTGTTAAAATCAAGACTGCTTGTTCTACGGTTGAATAAACTACTAAAAAATCTATTATTTGATGTAAACATACTTAGTTCCTTTTTAATCTTTAGTATAAATATACCGCATTTCGCTATAAAAATAAAGAACAGTCGCAAAACCTGCGACTGTTCGAACTTTCGAGATTAGATTCTCTCTTTAACCTTAGCCTTCTTACCTGTGAGCTCTCTGAGGTAGAAGAGTTTAGCTCTACGAACTTTACCCTTTCTAACTACTTCGATCTTCTCAACGTTAGGGCTGTGAAGTGGCCAAGTCTTCTCTACACCAACACCGTTAGATGACTTACGAACTGTGAATGTCTCACGGTTGCTGCCGCCCTGTCTCTTAATAACTGTACCCTCAAATACCTGAGTACGTGTACGGTTACCCTCAACGATACGGCCGTAAACCTTAACTGTGTCGCCTACTGCGAACTCTGTAACTTCGCTCTTAAGCTCAGCTGCTTCAATGTTTCTGATAATCTCGTTTGCGTTCATTTTAAATCCTCCTAAACTGGCGACGTTCTTGATATTCCCTATTGAATAACAGCGGACCATCTCTTCTTTAGCAACTCATTAATAATATCATGATTAACTGCTAATTTCAACAATCATTTTCAAGAAATTTAGCATATAAATCAGGTCTTCTTTCCTTAGTGCGAATGATTGATTGCTCATGACGCCACGCATCTACCTTGGCATGATCACCTGATAAAAGGATTGGTGGAACCTGTCGTCCATTCCAGGTTTCAGGCCTTGAATACTGAGGATATTCAAGTAGATTGTTTTCGAGTGATTCATCCTCACCTGAATCTGAATTAGTAAGAACTCCTGGAACCATTCTTGATATAGCATCAATCATAACAAGAGATGGAAGCTCCCCACCAGTAAGCACATAATCGCCAATAGAATAATACTCATCAACGATTTCCTCTAAAACTCGCTCATCAATACCTTCGTAATGGCCACAAAGCAGGCAAATATCTTCTTCTAATGCAAGCTTTTTTGCTGCTGGCTGAGTAAAAAGCTGTCCCTGAGGTGTAAGATAAATACACTTAACGTGATGTCCTGCTTTTTTGCAAACAGCCTGATAAGCATCATATATAGGCTGCGCCTGCATAACCATACCAGCTCCCCCACCGTAAGGATAATCATCTACCTTTTTATGCTTATCTAATGTGTAATCCCTAATATTAATGGCCTCGAAAGAAATGCAGCCTGCATTCTTTGCCCTTCCAAGGATACTAGTATTAAGTACACCTTCAATCATCTCAGGGAATAATGTTAGTATATAAAACTTCATAATCTATTCTCCTAACAATCCATCCAAAAGATGAATAATCATTTTTTTGCTTTCCATATCTACAGATTTAATGCAATCCTTAATAGCAGGAACAAGAACTGTCTTATTGTTTGACATGGTTATTTCATACACATCATTTGCACCTGTCTGCAAAACATCAGTGATTTCACCAAATACAGTATTTTCATCTGTATCAAGATAAACTGATACTCCAATCAAATCTGCTATAAAATATTCGTCTTCTTTAAGTTCAACACGGTTTTCCTTAGTAACAAAAAGGCCATGTCCCTTGTACTTTTCAATATCATTGATATTATCAATACCCTTGAATTTAAGAATAACAAGATTCTTCTGTTGACGTACATTTTCTACCTCTAGATTAATGTAGCCATCCCTGCCTCCATCCAAAAGCAGATTCTTCATGTTTTTAAATCTGCCAATATCATCTGTCAAAGGGAAAACCTTCACTTCACCCTTGATACCATGTGTCTGTGTAATTGCTCCAACCTGATATAAATCTTCCAAATATAAACTCCTTCTAATGGGTAACCATTGTAAAAATAATGTAAATGACAAAGAGAACAAAAACAATCAGTGTTTCTATATATACTGTTTTTCTTTTCTTTAAAAGTATCTCTTCTGTCTTGTCAATCTCAGCCTGAATGTGAGAAGGTATGACATACTCAGTAATATACTCTGAAAGTCCCTCTTTTGTCAAAACATCTTTTGAAAATGCCCAGTCAGCGGCAGGCACATACAAAGTAGTTGCATCAGATATTGTATTTTCACTTGCTACAATGAATTCTCCTTCATTTACTTCTATATACACTTCAAGTCCCTCATTGCTGAGAGACTTGTAAGCCTTAAGAAGTAAATCTGAGTTTTCACAAGAAAATATTTTTCTTAAAAAATCAAATTTATCTTTCATATTAATTATCCATTTTATTTATCATCATACAGGTGACATCTTACTACATGTCCATTGCCCATATCCTTTGGCTCTGGAGCAACTTCCTTACAGATACCCATACACTCAGAGCATCTTGTGTGGAACTTACATCCCTTAGGTGGGTTGGCTGGTGATGGGATATCACCCTCAAGAGGAACTCTGTCCTTCTTGAAATCAGGGTCTGGCATTGGAATAGCTGAGAACAATGCCTTTGTATATGGATGAAGAGGATTTGCGAAAATATCCTCTGTCTTACCTGTCTCAACAAGACCGCCAAGGTACATAACACCAACAGTATCAGAAATATGCTCTACTACTGAAAGATCATGTGAAATAAATAAATAAGTAAGTCCTCTATCCTTCTGAAGCTTGCGAAGAAGGTTAATAATCTGTGCCTGAATAGAAACGTCAAGAGCAGATACTGGCTCATCGCAAACAATGAAATCAGGATTAAGAGCAAGTGCACGAGCAATACATACACGCTGTCGCTGACCGCCTGAGAACTCATGAGGATATCTATCCTTGTGGTGCTCCTGAAGACCACACTCTGCCATTACCTTAGAAATGTACTCGTCGTACTCTTCCTTTGGAACTAAGCCATGCTCTCTAACAGCCTCTCCAATGATTTCACCAATTGGAAGACGTGGTGAAAGTGATGAATATGGATCCTGGAATACGATTTGCATCTTTGTACGAAGGTCTCTAAGCTCCTTCTTAGAATAATCGTATACTTCCTTTCCGTTAAATATTACATCACCCTCTGTCTTTTCAATAAGACGAAGAATTGTACGTCCTGTTGTAGATTTACCACAACCTGACTCACCTACAAGACCCATTGTTGTGCCTCTTTCGATTTTGAAAGAGACATCATCAACAGCCTTAACCTCTCCAGTTACACCACCGAAGAAGCCACCCTTAATAGGGAAATATTTCTTAAGGTGATTGACTTCTAGAATATAATCTTTCTCGTTACTCATGTCTTTCACCCTCCTCTTTACATCTGTAGCATCTTACCATATGTGTATCAGAAACGTAGTATTCCTCAGGGAACTCACCATTACAGCATTCCATACACATATCACATCTATCTTTAAAATAACAATAATTTGGCATATTTACTGGGTTTGGAACAGAACCAGGAATTGAGTAAAGCTCATCAACCTTCTGTCCAACTACAGGCTTAGACTTCATAAGACCGATTGTATATGGATGTCTAGGGTCCTTGAAGATTTCCTGGGCTGTACCTTTTTCTACTACACGGCCAGCATACATAACAACTACATAATCAGCCATCTCAGCAACAACACCAAGGTCGTGTGTGATAAGCATGATTGAGCTGTTGATTCTGTCCTTAAGGTCACGAAGAAGGTCAAGAATCTGTGCCTGGATAGTAACATCAAGAGCTGTTGTAGGCTCATCAGCTACGATAAGCTTTGGCTCGCAAGCTAAGGCCATAGCGATACATACACGCTGTCTCATACCACCTGAAAGCTCATGTGGATACATGCTGTAAACGCCTTCCTTATTAGCAATACCAACCATACCAAGCATTTCAATTGTACGTGCCTTGATATCCTCGTCGCTCATTTCTGGACGGTGAAGCTTGATAACCTCATCAATCTGAGCACCGATTCTAAATACAGGGTTAAGGGCAGTCATTGGTTCCTGGAAGATCATTGACATCTTCTCGCCACGCATGTCACGCATAACTGAATCTGGAGCATTAACAACATTAACAACTCTGTTACCATCATTAAATCTGATTTCACCAGAAACTGTCTGTCCCTGTGGACGCTGAACAAGCTGAAGCATAGAAAGTGAAGTAACTGACTTACCACAGCCAGATTCACCAACGATACCTACAGTCTTACCCTGTGGTACGTTGAATGAAACACCGTCAACAGCCTTAACTGTTCCGATATCTGTGAAGAAGTATGTATGAACATCATCAAACTCTACACAGTTATCAGGATTTTTCATCTGAGTTACATATTCCTCTTCCGGAATATGCTTTCTATTTCTCTTTGCCTCGAACTCCTTTGTAATCTTGCGGTTTTCCTTCGCAATTCTACGAGATTCCTTGGCACTAATATAATTTACATTCTTTTTTGCCATTTCACACCTCTATCTCTTCATCTTTGGATCAAAGGCGTCACGAAGTCCGTCTCCGATAAAGTTAAATGCAAGTACTGTAAGAAGGATTAAGAATCCAGCTGGAATCCATACGAACCAGTAGTTTGTCATAACGTATGAATCAGTAACAGCATTGATGATATTTCCCCATGAAGCTGCTGGATACTTAACACCAAGTCCTAAATATGAAAGTGTAGACTCTGCAAGGATAACCTCACCTACACCCATAGATGCAAATACTACAAGCTGTGGAATAACATTAGGAATCAAGTGCTTAAAGATTCTTCTTCTAATGCTAATTCCGCAAGCCTCACAAGCTGTCATAAATTCCTGCTCGCGAAGAGATAAAATCTGACCACGTACTATACGAGCCAAGCTAACCCAACCGATAACACCCATGATAATACATAGATAGAAAATACGAATACCGGCGTCTATCTTGTAGAAATCCATGATTGAACCAATAATAAGGTAAAGTGGCATTGTTGGAATACAGTAAATAACATCTACAAATCTCATAAGAAGGTTATCTACCCAGCCACCAAAGAAACCTGCTGTACCGCCAACGATAATACCAAGTAAAAGCTCTATAGCTACTACTACAAAACCGATAAGAAGGGAAATACGACCACCATACATAAGTCTTGCAAGTAAGTCCATACCATTTCCATCTGTACCAACTAAATGCTTTGCAGAAGGAGACTCGAACTGGTTAATAACGCTAGTAGACTTATATTTAGTAATAACATACTGACCGTTCTTGTTAGAAACCTGATATTCTTCTTCTCCATCTTCACCTGCAAATGTAAACTCAGATGAACCACTGTTAATAGCTTCTACAATAGCCTCTCTAAAATCAACTGAAAGTGTAACACCACTTTCAACTGCATTCATGCTATATCCACTGATATATGCAACCTCGCTACCATCAGCAGCTGTAACAATAGCACCATTGCCCTTCTCGTCAACTGTGAATCTCTCATCATCAGCTGCAAACATTGTCTCATCTGTTGCAAGTGCCTTTATAAGATTTACATTAAATGTACCTGAAAGCTTTTTAGATGAATCAACAGGTGTTACCTGAAGCTTTGCAGCAACAGCAAGTGTTTCAGCTCCACCCATTTTTTTAATCTCAAATGAGTTTTCATCAAGAGGGGTAAGTGAAAACTGCGAACCATCTCTTGTCTCAACAATATCCTGCTTTTTTGTTAGAGCAAGGATAAGCTTTGCCCCAATATCTGAAGGAAGCTCTACGCCATCAGCTGCAAAAACCTGGTAATCAGTGATAAGAGTTGCACCAGCATAGTCCTTCTTCATTTCCTCAGTAGTATAGAATACCTGACTCTGAGAATATGGAATAATAACTCCGCCTAAGAAAGCGAATAAAAACATACAAACAATAATTACAAGACCTGCAATAGCAAGCTTATTTCTAAAGAAACGCTTTGCTACCATCATTCCAGGAGAAAGTACCTGGACACGGTTAGCATCATCTAAAGCAAGCTCTTCTTCATTTTCAATATTTCTTACGTCTGCCACGATATCTCTCCTTTTAATTTACTCTAACTCTAGGATCTACTACAGCATAAAGAATATCTGCAATAAGGTTTCCTAAAAGAATTAATACTGCAAAGAACAGCATATAGAACATTACAAATGGAATATCACCCTGGATAATACACTGATATGAAGTATATCCAATTCCTGGAATCTGGAACAATGTTTCTGTAATAAGAGCACCACCAAATAGTCCTGGAAGTGATGAACCAAGTAATGTAACGATTGGAATCAAAATATTTCTAAATGCGTGATAATTAACTACTCTCTTTTCTGAAAGACCCTTAGCTCTAGCAGTACGGATATAATCGGCACTAAGAACCTCAAGCATGTTAGTACGAGTGTAACGCATTAAATAACCTACTGATACAATAGTAAGAGTAATTACAGGAAGTACCATGTGGTATGCCATATCAAAAATCTTACCAGCAGTAGACAGGTTCATAAAATCACGACCTACAATACCATATAAATCAAAAATACCAAGCTTAACTGAGAAAATGTATTTCAAAATTGTAGCAAAGAAGAAGCTAGGTAATGAAATACCGATAAGTGCAAATACGACTACAGAATAATCTACTGCACTATACTGCTTTCTTGCAGCAATAACACCAAGAGGAATAGCGATAACAATTTCAAGAATAAATGAAGCTAAACCTAAGGCAAATGAATACCAAATAACACTTGAAAATTTCTCAAGTACCGGCATGTTAAAGTACCAGCTATCTCCAAAGTCAAATCGGATAGCCTTAGCCAACCATTTAAAGTAGCCAGGGACGATGCCAACGTCCAAGCCATATGCAGCATTGAGCTGATCAATCCATTCCTGATAGCTCTTTGCACCAGGTTTCTGTGATAGCTGCATTGCTTTCTGTTCTACGAATGAAGTAGGCATTGCACGCATAATGCAATAGATAATCATAGAAACAAAAAACAATATTACTATCGATAATAATAGTCTTTTGATTACAAATTTTTTCATTATTGTAATTCCTTTCTTTATTTTTAGACCCCAATAAAGGTATTTTATGATAGGACAAATAAAGCACATTTAGTGCATTCAAATTTCTCAAAACCCCATCCCATCATAAAATACCTTTATCATAAAAATGTCTTCTTGGGGCCTAAGCCCCAAGAAGCAACTTAATCAATATCTAGTATTGATAATTATCTCATCTGAAGATTTGTAAGATCATCAAAGATATCATAGAAAGGTGTTGCATCCTTTACTATTGTATCTGTGTTAACACGCTGTGTTGAGTATGTTACACAGTTCTGTCTCTGATAAATAGGAATCTCAACAGCGTAATCTACGATAAAGTCAAGACACTCCTTGTAAGTAGCCTTTCTGTAAGCCTGATCTGCTGATGCTCTAGCATCCTCAATAAGCTTATCAAGCTCTTCAGAATAAATAGCATACTGGTAAGCGCTACCACCTTCACTGTGGTATACCTGATACATATCAGGATCTGCTGTAGCACCCCAAGCTGCGCACCAGATTTCAGCCTTCTGAGCTGAAAGTGTATCCCAAAGTACTGATGAATCTGAAAGATCGTTGATTGTAAGCTCAAAACCAATCTTAGCAAAAGCTTATGAAGCTGCTGTAAGGATACCAAATGATGGGTGGTCACCAGAACCTCCGCCTGGAATCATAGCTTCATAAGAAAGCTTAGCACCAGCTGGAGCAGCTGTAAGCTTGCCATCTTCTACTGTAAAGCCTGCTGCCTCGAAGTAGCCAAGTGCTGCCTGAAGAGCTGCCTCATACTTCTCATCATCACTCATGCCCTCTGTATAGATTTCATTTCCATCAACATCCTTAGAGAATGCGATTTCATAATCTGCATCAGACTTCTGAGGAGCTGCCCATGAAGAGTTTGAAATTGGGTAGTTAATAACCTCTGCTGCCTCTCCATAGTAAGAATCAATAACTACATCACGGTATGCTGCGATAACTGTTGCGATAGCCTTACGTAAATCCTTTGACTGCTCGCTTGAAGGATCGTTACCAACCTTTACGTTAAGTGAGCACATACCAATGTAACCATAACCAAGATAATCTGTAAGCTGAGTTGTGATTGTATCACCAACTAAATCATTCTCAGAGTTTTCAGAAGAAATCTGCTCTGATGTTGCCTTAGAGAATGAAGGTTCAGCAATATCAGCTGTACCCTGAACAATAGCAGGTACCTTATCAGCTTCCTGTGTCTCCTTAAACTGAATCTCAGATACGCCAGGGGCACCAAGGTAGAAGTTCTCATTTGCCTCTAAGTAAGCAACCTTGTTTGAGTATTCCTTAAATGTGAAAGGACCAGCACCAAGTGGCTTAGTTGTCTTCTCTCTAACCATTGAAAGGTCATTCTTAGGGAAACCAAACTTGTTGTTATCAAAATCGTACTGAGCTTTATCACCATAGTAGTGCATTGGAGCGATTGGAAGAGCAAGTCTCTCAATAGCTGGAGCAGAGAACTCAGTAAGTGTAAGTGTCATTGAGTAATCGCCAGTCTTAACGATACCAGCAATGTGGTCCGCAGACTCACCAGTCTCAATACCTGTTGTAGACATTGCAAGAACGTCTGCTGGGAATGTGTCAGCGATTGTTACGCTAGCAGCTTCCTTATCCATTGATGAGAAGTTCCATCCGTACTGCTCACCGATTGCCATGAAGAAGTCCTCTGTTGTAGCACCATCAGCAAGATCAAATCCCCAACCAGCTGCTGCTGCCTTAACATCACCTTCTGCAACACCATTTTCTACCATATAATCAACGATAGACTGTGTAAATGCAGCACCTTCCTTAGCACATGCATCCCAGAAAGCCTTCTGCTGCTCTTCTGTCCAATAAGTAAAATCTGTATTATCCTTACCAGCTGCAGCAATTAAGCTAGAAAGTGTAGAAACGCCATTTCTATAATCTTCCATTCCTTTAATAGGAAGTGAAGCAAAAGCTGAAGGGCCATCATATGTAGGATCACTGCAAACATACATATTGAAGATAACATCATCAATTGTCATTGGCTCTCCATCAGAGAATTTAATGTCATCTCTAAGTGTGATATTATAATCAACTGTACCATCTTCGTTCTCTGTAATGTCAATCTTTGATGGTGTGTAATAGGTGTACTCTGTACCATTGTACTCCTCTTTGTATCCATCAATACCATCAAGAATGTACTGACCTGCTCTTGTAGTTCTTGTTAATGTAATATTAACAAGCTTCTCCTCGATATAACTATCTGGAACAGACTCAGCAAAAAATGGGCTGAACTTCTGGCTCATTGCGTCCCAAGCAATAACAAGTGGAGTATCTGAGCCTTTTGAATCTCCACCCTTTGAAGCGCTGTCGTCGCCCTTTGAACCACAGCCTGCCATTGAAAGAGCCATAGCAGCTGCAAGAACAAGGGAAACTACTCTTTTCTTCTTCATAAGTAATCCTCCTGAATTATATTTATCTACATCTCTACCCGAGAATGCAAACCCCTTTAAATAAAACACAACATTAAAAAGCATCATTATTCACAAAAAATGCTTCTCCTGTAAAAACCAGTATTAAGAAAAGAAACTAACGGAATAATGTAGAACATCTAGAAATGAATCTTAATTCATTAAGATTATCTAATGCTTGCATTAAAATTTCTCCCTTAAAAACAACTGTGCACCCCTGACAGACATCCCTTATACAAAACCCCCATATATCGTATAAAGTACGACTATTATAGTAAAAATTTTCTCAACATTCAACTTTTGCATATTTATACTTTTTTGATTAG
Source organism: Pseudobutyrivibrio sp. (assembly GCF_017471675.1). Lineage (GTDB taxonomy): Bacteria > Bacillota > Clostridia > Lachnospirales > Lachnospiraceae > Pseudobutyrivibrio. The sequence continues at coordinate 20,041 of NZ_JAFUSK010000031.1, read as the reverse complement.
TATTTAATCATTTTATAAATAAAATGGCGATTTTATAAGGCGTTTTATTCATTTAAACACCTATCACTTTAAAGCAGTGGTGTATTGTACTGTTAAAAAAACAATCTATATTTAATTATGCTTAAAAACCTTTAAAAATAAAGAAAAAAGGAGCCTGATAAAAATCAGACTCCTTTGTCTTTAATCTACATCAATTATATCAACAATAACTTTCTTGTCAATCTTTGAAGCTGCAGCTTTAACAACAGCACGGATAGCCTTGGCAATTCTGCCCTGCTTTCCAATAACCTTACCCATATCAGATGGTGCAACACGAAGCTCTACAACAATAGACTTAGCGTCTTCCTTCTCAGATACTACAACTTCATCAGGATTGTCTACAAGTGACTTCGCAATTACTTCAACTAATTCTTTCATCACTATTATCCTTTTCCTTTCGAGTTATCTTATTGAACGCCTGCCTGCTTGAAAAGTCTTGCAACTGTCTCTGTTGGCTTTGCACCATTTGAGATCCACTTCTTAGCTGCCTCAGCATCAACTGTAACTGTTGCTGGCTCCTGGTTTGGATCGTATGTACCGATCTCATCGATGTTTCTACCATCACGAGGTGCTCTTGCATCTGCTACTACGATTCTGTAGATTGGTCTCTTCTTCTGACCCATTCTCTTTAATCTAATCTTTACTGCCATTTTAATTTCCTCCTAATAAATAATACTTTAAATGGTCTTGTTAAAATGGGAAACGCATACCACGTCTGCCTTTACCCATCATATTTGGCATCTGCTTCATCATCTTCTTCGATTGCTCGAACTGTTTAACAAAGCGGTTTACCTCTGCTATATCTAAACCAGCTCCAGCAGCAATTCTGTGCTTTCTGCTAGGATTTAGTAATTTAGGATTCTCGCGCTCGGCTGGTGTCATCGAAAGTATGATTGCCTCAATATGCGCAAGCTTCTTATCATCTACAGCGCCTTCAATCTGAGCCATCTGGCTAGAATTAATACCTGGCATCATACCAAGGATTGATGATAAGCCACCAAGCTTTTTCATCTGCTCCATAGATGTAAGATAATCATTGAAATCAAATGAAGCCTTCTTTACCTTCTTAGATAACTGAATAGCTGCATCCTTATCAATCTCTGCCTCAGCCTTTTCAATAAGAGAAAGTACATCTCCCATTCCAAGGATTCGGCTTGCCATTCTGTCTGGATGAAACTGCTCTAAATCAGAAAGCTTCTCACCCATACCGGCATAAAGAATAGGCTTACCTGTAACAGCCTTAATAGAAAGAGCTGCACCGCCTCTGGTGTCACCATCAAGCTTAGTAACGATAACACCATCAATGCCAATCTTTTCATCAAATGTAGATGAAACATTAACAGCATCCTGACCTGTCATGGCATCAACTACCAGGATGGTATTAAGGATATTGATGTTCTTCTTGATAGATGCAAGCTCATCCATCATATCCTCATCTATATGAAGACGACCAGCTGTATCGAAAATAACTACATCAAAGCCGTTCTTCTTAGCATAATCCATAGCTTCCTTAGCTATCTTAACTGGCTTTTCCTTATCGCCTAAGGAGAAAACCTCAACCTCTTGCTTCTTACCGTTAATCTGCAACTGCTCTATAGCGGCAGGACGATAAATATCGCAAGCAACTAAAAGTGGTTTCTTACCACGCTTTTTAACCTTACCGGCAAGCTTAGCAGTGGTGGTAGTTTTACCGGCACCCTGAAGACCTACCATCATAATAGTGGTAATCTCGCCACCTGTGCCGTAGGTAATATCTGTAACCTCAGAGCCCATAAGATTAACAAGCTCTTCGTTAACAATCTTAATAACCATCTGTCCAGGATTGAGACCATTCATAACATCTGAACCAATGGCCCTATCTGTAACAGTGCTAATAAACTGTTTTACAACTTTGAAATTAACATCAGCTTCAAGTAAGGCCATCTTGACTTCCTTAAGTGCTGCCTTAACATCAGCCTCTGAAAGCCTGCCCTTGCTTCTAAGATTCTTAAAAACCCCTTGAAGCTTCTCTGAAAGAGAATCAAATGCCATAAATTATAATTCCTCTAGTATTAATTTGGATATATCTGCAATCTCTGATAAAGTGGCGGCATCAGCGCTGCCTGCTGTTAATTCATTGATGCGAAGTACATCCGCCCTGATATTCATAAATTTCTCAACAAGGTGAAGCCTGTTCTCATAATCTGATAAAAGCTTATCGCACCTTTTGAGTATGTCGTGAACCGCCTGTCTGGAAATAGAAAGTGTATCAGCTATCTCAGACAAGGATAAATCCTCGTTAATGCTCATTTCGTATACACTACGCTGATGCTCTGTAAGCAACTCACCGTAGAAATCATATAGATAACCTGATTTAATCTTATCTTCCATTGCGCTCCTTTTGTGACCTCATATAATATACTATAATAAAAAAGAGGTGTCAAGCATTTTTGCTTGACACCTTCCCCTCATCCGCCCCTTCGGGGCACCTTGTCTCGCCTCCCGGCTCGGTCGTTGCTAAGCAGGCTCCACTGGAGCCTAGCAACCCCAATAGGGGAAGGCTATTATAATGAAGTTCTTACTATTTTAGGGCGATAACCTTCTTTGTCTAAAGCCCTGAAAATTTGTTCCTTATGTTCTGTGCCAAAGGCCTCAAGAGTAATACGAAGCTCAACAGCAGCAGAACGATTGGTTGTAACAAACTGATTATGCTCAAGCTTAACTACATTACCCTGATTATCAGCAATAACCTGTGAAACCTTAGCAAGCATGCCTGGCTTATCAGGAAGAAGAACAGAAACTGTAAATATTCTGTCTCTGAAAATAAGTCCCTGCTGTACTACAGATGACATGGTAATAACATCCATGTTACCACCTGAAAGAACGGATACAACCCGCTTATCCTTAAATCCTAAATGGTTAAGAGCAGCAACTGTAAGAAGTCCTGAGTTCTCAACAACCATCTTGTGATTTTCTACCATATCAAGGAATGCAACGATAAGTTCATCATCATCAACAGTGATAATCTCATCAATATTCTCCTGTAAGTAAGGGAAAATATTGCTTCCTGGTGTCTTAACTGCAGTACCATCAGCAATAGTATTAACAGTCTTAAGCGTAGTAACCTCTCCCTTATCAAATGAAGCCTTAAGGGATGCGGCACCACTTGGCTCAACACCAATAACCTTTATCTTTGGATTAAGTAGCTTGGCAAGTGTAGAAACACCTGTAGCAAGACCACCGCCTCCAATAGGAACTAAAATATACTCAACAAGTGGAAGCTCCTTAAAGATTTCCATTGCGATTGTGCCCTGACCTGTGGCAACTGCCAAATCGTCAAATGGATGAATGAATGTATATCCATGCTCATCTGCTAATTTGTAAGCATATTCACAAGCCTCGTCGTAAACATCTCCATACAAAACCACATCAGCACCATAGCTCTTGGTACGATTAACCTTAATGAGCGGTGTTGTAGTTGGCATTACAATAGTAGCCTTAACTCCGTATTTGCTGGCTGCGTATGCAACACCCTGGGCATGGTTACCAGCTGATGCTGTAATAAGCCCTTTAGCTCTTTCTTCATCAGAAAGTGTGCTGATTTTATAATAGGCACCCCTAAGCTTATATGCGCCAGTAAGCTGCATATTCTCCGGCTTAAGGTAAACCATATTACCGCACTTTTCACTAAAATAATCGCTGTAAACCAGCTTTGTCTCATGTGTCACCTCTGTGACGATCTTTGAAGCCTCTTCGAATTTGTCCAATGTAAGCATTTTTAGTCTCCCTTTCTTCTAGTCTTAGCCTTCAGCGTAGAATAAAGCGTCTACAAATTCATCTGCGTTGAATTTCTCTAAGTCGTCGATTGTTTCTCCAACACCTATATATTTTACTGGCAATTTTAACTCAGATTGTATTGCAATTGCAATACCTCCTTTTGCAGTTCCATCTAATTTTGTTAAAACTATACCAGAAATATCTGTTACATCAGAAAATTCTTTAGCTTGAACTAGAGCATTTTGACCTGTAGTACCGTCTAAAACGATAAGTGTCTCTCTGTATGCCTCTGGGAATTCTTTTGTAATTGTATTATTTATCTTAGAAAGCTCGTTCATAAGATTCTTTTTATTGTGAAGACGTCCTGCTGTATCAACAAGCAAAACATCAACACCTCTTGCCTTTGCAGCATGAACAGCATCATATACTACAGCAGCAGGGTCAGAGCCCTCTGGACCTCCAACAAAATCTACTGAAGCCCTATTTGCCCATTCCTTAAGCTGATCAGAAGCTGCCGCTCTAAAGGTATCAGCCCCTGCCACCATAACCTTCTTGCCATTTGCCTTAAGCTTTCCCGCAAGCTTTCCTATAGTGGTAGTTTTGCCAACGCCATTAACACCAATTACAAGAACAACAGACGTTTTGTTTTCAAACTCAAAGGCTGCATCACCTAAAGACATCTGTTCCTTAATTTCGTTAATAAGGAATTCCTTACATTCAGATGGTTCCTTGATATGCTCCTTCTTAACAGCATCCCTTAAATCATCAAGTATTGTTTCTGTTGTTCTAACACCAATATCTCCCATAATAAGAACTTCTTCCAATTCCTCATAAAAATCCTCATCGATATTGGTAAATCCATTAAAAATATAATCCATGGATTTAATAAAATTATCTCTTGTCTTGGTCAGCCCCTTTATAAGACGCTGCCAGAAACTAATCTTTTCTGCCATATTGCCTCCAGATGATTAATCATCCAACTGTGCCTCAATAAGATTTACAGATACAAGGGCTGATACACCCTTCTCCTGCATTGTGATACCAAATAATCTATCAGCTGCATTCATGGTACCACGTCTATGAGTAATAACAATAAACTGTGTATTCTTTGTAAGCTTGTGCAAGTAGCCAGCAAATCTATCTACGTTCGCATCATCAAGAGCCGCCTCAATCTCGTCTAATAGACAGAATGGTGATGGCTTAAGATTTTGGATTGCAAACAGTAATGCAATTGCAGTAAGTGATTTCTCACCACCGGACATCTGCATCATATTAATAAGCTTCTTTCCTGGTGGCTGGGCATTAATAATAATACCTGTTTCAAGAATATCTTCCTCATCAACAAGAGCAAGTGAGCCGTGACCACCGCCAAAAAGCTCCTTAAACGCCTTATCAAATTCACGCTGAATATCCTTAAAGCCTTCTGTGAACTGCTTACGCATACCTTCATCAAGCTCATCGATAATTCTGATAAGCGAAGCCTCAGCCTCAACTAAATCATCATGCTGACCCTTAAGGAAGTTGTATCTTTCAGAAAGCTCCTTAAATTCTTCAATGGCATTAACATTAACATTACCCATTGAACGGATTGCATTCTTGATTTTGTTAGCATCCTTTTTCATTTGATCTAAATCATTGTACTCAGGATCCTTTAGCTCTTCTGCTGAATGATATGTAAGCTCGTACTCATTCCACATGTAATTATTCTGAGCTGAAATAGCATCAGCAATCTTCTCATGCTGTGACTCAAGACGATATATTTCCTTATCAAGCTCAGAGATTCTATCAGAAATCTCCTGTCTTTGCTCGAAGAAATTCTTGTGAGAGCTGTTAAGCTCTTCTCTTTTAGCTGTAGCTTCTTTGATATCTTCTTCAAGCTGTCCAAAAGAATCATCAGATGCAGCAATTGTAGCCTTAATCTCCTCGATTCTCTGCTTCTTGCTTTCAGTCTCCTCTTTTGTGGACTTAGCATTTTCTTTGATTGATGCAATATCACTATCACATTTTTCAATTTCAGAAAGCACACGGTCTAAGTTCTGCTGAACGAATTCAACCTTCTGTCTTGCATTGGCCTCTTCAATCTGAACCTCAGACATAGTTCTGTTTACAGAAGTTTCCATATAGGTCTTTTCATCAACCTCATCAGAAAGCTTTTGAATCTCAGCCTTAAGCTCAGCTTCCTTGTTCTCTGATTCCTGCTTTTCGAATTCGATTTCTTTCTTACCAGAAGCAATCTCTGTAAGCTGTGATTCTAACTCTTCACTTTCTCTTGAAAGACCTTCGTAAGCTGTAAGACTTTCCTTCTTCTGCTCGTTTGCTCTATCAAGACCAAGCTTTGCAGTATTAAGGGCAATAGCTGCCTCGTTTAACTTAGTAGTATTTTCCTCTTTATCTGATTCAAGTAAGGCTGCAGCTGTTTCAATTTCACCAGCTCTGTTTTTAAGCTCCTCCATCTCCTTATAGAGAGCATCAAGCTTAGTTTCAAGCTCTTCGATTTCTCTATTTCGACCTAGAAGATTTGACTTATTCTTGAAATGACCACCAGTCATAGAACCACCTGGAGCCAAATATTCACCGTCTACTGTAACAATGTGAATGCTGTAATTGTTCTTCTTAGCAAGGGCGATAGCAGAATCAATATGGTCTGTTACAACCACTCTTCCAAGCAAGTAAGCCACAACACCATCAAACTTGCTATCACAACTTACAAGCTCTGATGCAAGTCCAAGGACACCCTTTTCCTTAAGAACCTCTGTCTTTTTGAAATTGCCTCTTCCATCAACAGATGTAAGTGGAAGGAATGTGGCACGACCAAGCTTATTTTCCTTAAGGAAAGAAATAAGCTTTTTAGCACTGGCTTCATCTGCAGTAACAATGTTTTGTATGTTACCGCCAAGTGCAGTCTCGATAGCCAGTTCATATTTCTTTTCCACATGGATAAGATCAGAAACAACACCCTCGATACCTTCTATCTTGCCCTTTTGCTCCATGATTTTACGGGTTGAATTACCGTAGCCTTCATAGCGCTCTGCAATATTCTTTACAGACTCAAGTCTTGTCTGTACTCTGGCAAATTCGTCCTTCTTAGCTTGAAGCTTTTCAGTATTTTCTTTGCCTTTATTCTTCCATTCAACAGCCTTAGCTGAAAATTCCTTATCCTTTTCCTGTAAGCTAAGTAATAAATCCTGAGCCTGCTTAAATTCTTCCTCAGCAAGAGAAACTGCCACATCCAAATCTTCTTCTCTAGTTTTACGTTCCAGAAGCCTTTGGTTAAGCTTAGCCTTACGGATATTGGTTTGTTCAAGCATTGTCTCAAGACGCTGCTCTTTAGACTTGATGGAAGCTCTATTGTTAAGAAGCTCCATAATAGCCTTGTTATCAGCTTCAATCTTTTCATTATTTGAATTGATTGCTGTCTGTAATTCGCTGTAGTTATTCTTAACTGCTGTAAGACGTTCTACAGCCTCTTCTAATGTCTTATCAAGCTCTTCCTTTTCTTTCTTGAAATCAGCAAGCTGTGATTCCTTTGATGCCTTCTCTGACTCTATCTCAGCTACACGTGCTGCTAAGCTTTCATCTGTAGCATTAGCAGAGCGAATCTGCTCCTCTAAAAGAAGGATTTCATTTTCCAGCTTCCCCTTTAATAAGGTTGAATCAGACTGATTCTTTTTTAAAGTTTCAATCTGCTCATCCAAATCAGCAATCTGTTGCTCTAAGGAATCATACTTAGTACGGATTTCCTCCTGGGAAGCCTTGCTTTCTTCCATGTTCTCCTTAGCAAGTGCAGTATTCTTTTCTACCTCATTAAGAGCAGCTGTTAATCTATCTACCTCAAGCATGAAAGAATTAACATCGATACGCTTTAATTCTTCCTTATACTTTAAATACTTCTTAGCATCCTCAGACTGCTTTTCCAAAGGTCCGATTCTACGCTCCTGCTCAGATAAAATATCATTTACACGAACGAGATTTTCTCTTTCACTTTCAAGCTTCTTAACAGATGCAGCCTTACGCTTTTTATATTTAACGATACCTACAGCTTCATCAAAAAGCTCACGTCTATCCTCTGGCTTACCAGATAAAATCTTTTCAATCTGACCCTGTCCGATAATAGAATAGCCCTCTTTACCTACACCAGTATCATAGAAAAGCTCCGATACATCCTTTAATCTACAAGGTGTACCATTTAACAGATATTCACTTTCGCCGGAACGATACACACGACGTGCTATAGTTACCTCTTCATATTCAACTGGTAGCACATGGTCTGAATTATCCATGGTAAGAGCTACATAAGCATAAGAAAGGGGCTTTCTTGCTTCTGTTCCTGCAAAGATGATATCCTGCATGGAAGAACCACGAAGCTGCTTGGCTGATTGTTCACCAAGAACCCATCTAACAGCATCGGCAACATTACTCTTACCTGAACCGTTAGGACCTACGATGCCTGTAATTCCATTATGAAATTCAAACTTCATCTTATGGGCAAAAGACTTAAATCCATATATTTCAATACTCTTTAGATACATTATTCACTCCTATAGTCCGCCTGAAAAATAGTCTTACTCTCGCTTGTTACGCAGACAATAATTAATCCTCTTACAGTCACTGGATGTTCCTTTCAGAGGATAAATCATTGTCTGCTACAAGCTATTTGTACGTATCTATTCAGGCTCATTTAAATTTTTCATAAACCAATATTCCCTGATTAATATTTGCACAACAATATTGAACTAAATTATATTAATCGATTCCTCTTTGTGTAAACGAAGAAGGCCTTCGTAGGCAGCTTCTTGTTCTGCGGCTTTTTTGGTGCGGCCAATTCCTGTACCAAGGATTTTAGAGCCTACAACGGCCTCTACCTTAAATTCCTTAGCGTGATCTGGACCTGATTCTGAAAGCAGGTTATATGTAAGAGGCTCTTTGTAATTTGCCTGGACAACCTCCTGCAATCTGGTCTTACTATCATGGAACAGCTGCTTATGTTCAATATCATTTAATACAAACCTATGAATATATTTAGATGCAGGCTCCATACCTCCATCTAAGAAAATAGCGCCGATGGTGGCTTCAAAGGCATCTGAAAGAATAGATTTTCTCTCTCTGCCTCCAGTCATATCCTCGCCTTTAGAAAGGAGTACGTAATCACCAAGATTAATCTCCTTACAGATGAAAGCAAGTGTAGGCTCACAGACAATGCTGGCTCTAAGCCTAGAAAGCTTACCCTCATTTAAATCAGTATAATTTAGATACAAAAACTCACTAGATACTATTTCAAGTACTGCATCCCCTAAAAACTCTAATCTCTCATTATCACTAAGCTTTGGCATGTGATGCTCGTTAGCGTAAGAGCTGTGAGTAAGGGCCTGCTTTAGTAAGCTTTCGTCTCTAAACTCATATCCGATAATCTTTTGAAATTCCTTTAAATCGTTATTCAATATCTTACCTCCTGAGTTTAAGAAAGCACCCAGTGAAAAGCTGGATGCTTTCAGCAATTCAATTAATTACCTGCAACAGTCTTCTTGATAAGCTCAACTGCATCACCAACAGTTGAAAGCTTTTCGGCAGCATCAGTATCAACTTCGATGTTAAGCTTTTCCTCAACACCCATGATAATCTGGAAAACATCAAGTGAATCTGCCCCAAGGTCATCTACAAAAGTAGTGTCAGCTGTGATTTCAGCAGCGTCTACATTTAATACCTCAGCAATAATCTCTTTTAATAAATCGAATTCCATGTTTTAATCCTCCTTTTTTGTTTCTATAACAATGTTATCTCTAATAAGCTCGTTAATTTTCTGCTCCTTAAAGGTTACACACTGGAAAATAGTGTTCTTAACCTCTCCAGCCTTGGCACTACCGTGAGTCTTAACTACAAGTCCTTTAAGACCAAGAAGTGGTGCTCCACCGTATTCACTGGCATCAAACGCCTTAAGTGTATTCTTAAGAGCTGGAAGAGCAAGGGCTGCACCAATTTTTGATTTAAGAGTGCTCATAAGCCCCTTCTTAATAACTGATACAAGTGTAGCTGCTAAGCCTTCGTATAGCTTCAAAATAACATTACCAACAAATCCATCGCAAATGATAACATCTGCATCACCGTTTGGAATATTTCTTGCTTCAATGCTGCCAATAAAATTAATATCAGGGCATTCCTTTAGTAAAGGCATAGTCTCCTTAACAAGGGCGTTACCCTTTTCTTCCTCTGCACCAACATTTACAATGGCAACACGAGGATTCTTGATTCCTACTACCTTTTCCATGTAAATGCTTCCCATTCTAGCAAACTGTACCAAGTGACTTGCTCTACAATCTACATTAGCACCAGAATCTGCTAAGAATGCAACACCTGTCTTAACAGGGAAAAGTGTACCAAATGGTGCACGTTCAATGCCTCTAATACGGCCAACTATGCCAAGGCCGCCTGCCAAAAGTGCGCCAGAATTACCAGCAGATACAAAAGCATCAGCCACGCCATCCTTAACCAAATGCAGCCCTACTACCATAGAAGAATCCTTCTTACGCTTAATAGCAGCAACAGGATGCTCCGCTGTCTCAATTACCTCTGTGGCGTTCTTTATTTCTATCTGGTCATTAGGGTATGTGTGCTTGGCAAGCTCTGCCTTAACAACATCCTCTTGACCTACTAAAATAACCTTAATATCTTTGTTAAGATTTACCGCATCTACGGCACCTTTAACCATCTCTGATGGTGCATTATCACCGCCCATAGCATCAAGGGCTACAATTGTTAATTCGCTCATAAGAAATCCTTTCCATGCAACTTATAAAAGTATATATGATATATGAAAATATTTCAAATAAAAAACCTCTCGGCAAGTACCGAGAGGCTTTAAAATTAATCAACTGCGATGATTTCTTTTTTGTTATATGAACCACAGTTCTTGCAAACTCTATGTGGAACCATAAGCTCGCCGCACTTGCTGCACTTAACAAGAGTAGGATTGCTCATTTTCCAGTTTGCTCTTCTTTTATCTCTTCTTCCCTTAGAAGATTTGTTCTTTGGACAAATAGACATGCTATTTCACCTCCTTAAAGCTATTAAAGACATCTAAAAATTGTGCCATTCTAGGATCTAAAACTGTATCATCACAACCACAAGGCTCGATGTTACGATTCTTACCGCAAACTGGGCAAATACCCTTGCAGTCATCCTGGCACAATATCTTTGCCGGGAAATTCACTAAGATCTCGTTTAAAATGAGTTCATCTATATTTATTTCTTCGCCATCTACGAAGGAATATGGTCCGATATCATCATCTGTAACAACCTGCCCCTCAGAAACCTCAACAGTCTCATCAACTGAAACAGGAACTTCAAATGTAACATCCCCTAAGCATCTATCACAATGACCTAAGATAGAACATTTAGTATCAAATGTGATGTGAAGCTTACCTGAACCAATCATAGATAAAACTACATCAAATGGCTCTATGTGATTGATAGAAAAATCACTGCCAAGATAAGAAAAATCACATATATCAATTGATCCAGTGAACTTCTTACTCTGATCAGGTAATGAAGTAATATCCTTAATAGAAATCTTCATAAATATCTCCTATCCACACTTGGTCAATTATACTAAGCTTTATATTCGTTGTCAAACCTTTTTTCAAAATTTACACACAATTAATGTGATTTATTTTCCAGAAACGATTGCAGCTGTATCTCTAGCAATCATTACCTCTTCGTTTGTAGGGATAACGAATACCTTAACCTTTGAAGAATCAGCAGAAATAAGCTTATCCTCGCTTGGTCCTTCGTTACGTGTGCTATCAAGCTCAACACCCATAAATCCAAGGTGATCGCATACAGCCTGACGAAGACCTGCATTGTTCTCTCCAAGTCCTGCTGTAAAGCAAATCATGTCAACACCGTTCATAGCAGCTGCGTATGCACCAACATACTTAGCAATACGGTATGCAATCATATCCATAGCAAGCTTAGCTCTCTCATTACCCTCAGCAGAAGCTGCAAGAAGGTCACGGAAATCAGATGAAAGACCAGAAACGCCAAGTGCACCTGATTCCTTATTAAGGACGTTCATAACACCTGCAAAATCAAGGCCTTCCTTCTTAGCCATATACTCAACGGCAGAAGGATCAATATCACCTGAACGTGTACCCATTACAAGACCCTCAAGTGGAGAAAGACCCATTGAAGTATCTACTGACTTACCGTTAAGTACTGCACAGCAGCTAGCTCCGTTACCAATGTGGCAAACGATAATCTTTGAATTGTTAATATCTGCATTAGCGAACTCGCATACTCTCTTAGAAACATAGCTGTGGCTTGTTCCGTGGAAACCGTAACGACGAACACCGTACTTCTCATAGTACTTGTAAGGAACTGCATACATATAAGCTTCCTTAGGCATTGTCTGATGGAATGCTGTATCAAATACACCAACCTGTGGCTTACCAGGCATAAGCTCACGGCAAGCATTAATACCAATGATGTTAGCTGGGTTATGAAGTGGAGCAAGATCATTGCACTCTTCTACAACCTTAATCATCTCATCTGTGATAAGTGCAGACTCAGCAAACTTCTCACCACCGTGTACGACTCTGTGTCCTACTGCATCGATTTCCTCTAATGATGCAATTGCGCCTGTCTTGTCGTTTGTAATAGCGTTAATAACAGCTGCAACAGCCTCTTTGTGTGTAGGCATTGGAATCTCTGTAGTTTCTTTGTCGAGACCAGCCTTCTGATATACGATACGTCCATCGATACCAATTCTCTCGCAAAGGCCCTTGCAGAGTACCTGCTCACTATCAGAATCAATAACCTGATACTTAAGAGATGAGCTACCACAGTTAATAACTAAAATCTTCATAATAGAATATTCCTTTCTTATCTATATTTTTCTTTCTTTAATATAAATTTAATACAACTCTAATATTATAACACTTAAAAATGTCTTCTCAACATAAATTTATTGTATAATACTCATATAAAAGTTTTTTCGGAGGAACAAAAATTGGTAGTTGGAATTGTATGCGAATACAACCCTTTTCATAATGGCCATAAGCTTCAGATAGACTATGCCAAAAACATACTTAAAGCCGACGCTGTAGTTGTTGCCATGTCAGGAAATTTCACTCAAAGAGGTGAATTAGCTTGCTTTGACAAATACACCAGAGCTGAAGCCGCACTTAAATGTGGTGTAGATATTGTTCTTGAAATCCCTACTATCTTTGCCACGGCATCTGCAAGAGAATTTGCAGCAGCAGGTGTAGAGCTGTTAGCTTCAACTGGTGTGGTTGATACTGTTTTATTTGGCGCAGAATGTGATGATGTTGATCTATTTAAAGGCTGTGCTACAAAGCTTGTTGAATTAGAAAATAGCGGCAAACTTGATGAAGATATAAAGATTTCCCTTGGAGCAGGATTAAGCTATGCCCTGGCCCGTTCTAAAGCCTTAGAAGCATATATCCCTGCTGATATAATTAATAGCCCAAATAACATTCTTGGACTTGAATACTGCCGTTATATAAAAGAATACAATCTTCCTATGGATATTGCCATAATCAAGCGTCAGGGAAATGATTATAACGAAACAGCATTATCAGGTGATTTAAGCTCCGCTTCTGCTATTAGAGCTCATTTAAATGAAACGGATATGATTTGTGCTGTACCAGACATTGCTAAGGCTATTTATGAAAATAACACGCATTTTAATTGCGATGATATATCACAGTTACTCCATTACAAATTACTTAGCGAAAATGATTATGAAAAATATTTAGACTGTACTTTAGATTTAGCTGACAGGATTAGAAACAACCTAAAAGATTATGTTAATTTTTCTCAGTTCTGTGATTTGCTAAAGACAAAGAATATTGCCTACTCTAGAATCAGCCGGGTTCTATGTCATATTTTATTGAATATTGCTCAAAAGGATTTTGAGAATTCAAAATCGCAAGGATATATTTCATATCTTAGAATGCTTGGTTTTAGCAAAAAAGGAGCTGAATATCTGGGAGCGATTAAAGAAAAAGGAAAAGCGCCATTGATAACTGCTCCAACAGAAATTATTGATAGTCATGATATTTTTGCCGCTGATGTTTATAGAGCTGTGATAACTTCAAAAACAGGGAAAGCTAGAGACAATGAATATACAAGAAAATTTAATTTGACTAATTTGTAACAAAAGCAATAAAAAAGCACTCGATAAACTCGAGTGCTTTTTTCGCAGTTCCTAGCGGAATCGAACCGCTGTTTTCGCCGTGAGAGGGCGACGTCTTAACCGCTTGACCAAGGAACCAAATTGTTTCTGTCGCTTGCGACGCTGTTTATATTACTATGGATTGAAGGATAAGTCAACAGGTTTTTTGAAAAATTTTAAAAGAAATTTTTCAGGATAACTAATATCACTTTTTATGATGCAAAAAGCCTTTTATTCATACCCTCATCCGCCCCGAAGGGGCACCTTCCCCCTACTTAGGGGGAAGGCATTTTAGTCTTCGTAACCATTTGGGTTGTTCTTCTGCCATCTCCATGAGTCAGCGCACATTTCCTTAATGCCATACTCAGCTTCCCAGCCAAGCTCTTCCTTAGCCTTTGTAGCATCTGAATAGCATGTAGCAATATCGCCAGCACGACGTGGCTTGATAGAATATGGAATCTTAATACCGTTAGCTTCCTCAAAGTTCTTTACAATATCAAGTACAGAATAACCTACACCTGTACCAAGATTGTAAATCTTAAGACCTGCATTCTCCTCAATCTTCTTAAGAGCCTTTACATGTCCCTTAGCAAGATCTACAACGTGGATATAATCACGTACACCTGTACCATCTTGAGTATCATAATCGTTACCAAATACACCAAGCTCAGGAAGCTTTCCAACTGCAACCTGTGTAATATAAGGCATAAGGTTATTTGGAATACCGTTAGGATTCTCTCCCATTGTTCCTGATGGATGAGCACCAATTGGGTTGAAGTAACGAAGTAAAACTACGTTCCATTCATTGTCAGCCTTTTGCATATCAGAAAGTATCTGCTCAAGCATAGACTTTGTCCAACCATAAGGGTTTGTGCACTGTCCCTTAGGGCAATTCTCTGTAATAGGTATCTCAGCTGGGTCACCATATACTGTAGCTGATGAAGAGAAAATGATATTCTTGCAGTTGTGCTTACGCATAACATCTACAAGTGTAAGTGTACCTGCAATATTATTCTCGTAGTATTCCCAAGGCTTAACAACTGACTCACCAACTGCCTTAAGACCAGCAAAATGGATACAAGAATCAAGCTGTTCCTTCTCAAATACCTCATTTAATCTATCTCTATCAAGGATATCTCCTTTATAGAACTTTACTGGCTTTCCTGTGATAGCTTCTACTCTCTCTAAAGATTTCTCTGAAGCATTGCTAAGATTATCATATACAACTACATCATAACCTGCCTGCTGAAGCTCCACACATGTATGGCTGCCGATAAAACCAGCACCACCTGTAACTAATATAGCCATAGTTTTATTCCTCCTTAAAACTTTTTCAGTAAATAGATTAACAGATATCAACCTATATTAAAAGTCGAATTAAACTAAATAATTGCCAAAAATAATCAAGAATTACCCAAATTTTTGGAACTATGTATTAATTAGGGTATAAAAAAACTCTTATCAGACATAATCTGATAAGAGCATTTTCATCATGTTAAGATTAAGCTGCAACCTTAGACTTTGCAAGCTCTACAAGCTTAGCAAAACCTTCAGCATCGTTAACTGCCATCTCAGCAAGCATCTTTCTGTTCATCTCAACACCTGCAAGCTTAAGACCGTACATGAACTTAGAGTATGAAAGTCCATTGATACGAGCTGCAGCATTGATACGAGCGATCCAAAGCTGTCTGAACTGTCTCTTTCTCTGCTTTCTACCAGCGTAAGCTGATGTAAGAGCACGCATAACTGACTGCTTTGCAACACGATACTGCTTGCTTCTAGCGCCTCTGTAACCCTTTGCTAACTTTAATGTTCTATTGTGCTTCTTTCTAGCGTTTAATCCGCCTTTAATTCTTGCCATTTTAAATTCCTCCTAACCAAAATCAATTACTGTACTAACAACATATTAGATGTATGGAAGTACTTTCTTCATGTTCTTTACGTTTGTTGAATCAACGATAGCTGACTGACGAAGATTTCTCTTTCTCTTTGTAGTCTTCTTGGTTAAGATATGGCTCTTGTATGCCTTGTTTCTCTTAAGCTTTCCTGTTCCTGTTACCTTAAAGCGCTTTGCAGCTGCTCTTCTTGTCTTCATCTTTGGCATGATAAATTCCTCCTGTATTACGATTTCTTTTCTGTAAGCACCAGGCTCATACTACGGCCTTCAATCTTTGGTGCCTTTTCCACTACTGCAACATCTGCAAGGGCTTCAGCAAAATCATCTAAGATATGCTTAGAAGACTGCATGTGAGCCATCTCACGTCCACGGAAACGAAGTGTAACCTTAACCTTGTCACCCTTTGAAATGAACTTCTTAGCTGCATTTACCTTTGTGTTCATATCATTAGCATCAATGTTTGGAGACATACGTATTTCCTTTACCTCAACAACATGCTGCTTTTTCTTGGCTTCCTTTTCCCTACGTGCCTGCTCATAGCGGTATTTACCGTAATCTACAATCTTGCACACTGGTGGATTTGCCTTAGGTGAAATCTTAACTAAATCTAAACCTTCATCATCGGCAAGCTTCTGTGCCTCTCTTGCTGACATAATGCCAAGCTGTTCCCCATCTGAACCGATTACACGAACTTCTTTATCGCGAATCTGTTCATTAATCATTAATTCGCTAATGGTACTACCTCCAAATAATAAAAAAAATAGTGGATACAGAATATCCACCATAAATCATCACAAACAAGGTTTGTGTGAAGTATAAACCCGAGTCACTAATAAGTGCTAAGGTGAGAGTGGATACTCTACTTTGTTTTCACAACAGTGATAATTTAACACAAAACAAAACTAACGTCAACAGTTTTATGTTATTTAATAACAAATTTATGTATTACTTCTGCTATTGCTCCATGGTTATTGTCATTTTCTGTGACAAAATCCGCAACAGACTTTAATTCTTCTCTGGCATTAGCCACAGCTACACCAATACCTGCCGCTTCTATCATACTGATATCATTTCTCTCATCTCCCACGGTTATAACATCATCCATGGAAATGCCTTTAAGCTTTGCAAGCTTTTTAACACCATCGCCTTTTCCAGTGCCCTTTTTAATATACTCTAGGAAAGCATAGTGTGAGAAAAAGCTTTCGAAACGATTACCATAAACTTTTTCGTGTTCATCCTTAAATGCTTGAAGGTTTTCCGGATGATCATAGTCTATAGCAATAAGCTTTGTGATATTTTTGCCCTTAAGATCATCAACACTATCTAAATAAACTAGCTGTTCTCCTGAAAGCTTCTTGTAGCTTTCTATAAACCAGTTATCATTAAATGTGTAAATATGCTCAGCATCAAAAGTGACACAAGTAAAGCCTTTAAGTAATACCTCTGAAATTACCTCTCTTGCATCATCGTTATTTAAATAATCACCAAACAAAGCTTCATCGCTATCAAATCTGGTACCAATGATACCCTGATGTCCAAGAATATAAACATCATCTCTTTTAAATTCATCATACACTGAAAGAATTTCTCTAAGGGCATGATTAGGTCTGCCAGTATTAAAGGCAAATACATGCCCTGCATCTAAAAGCTCACTGATTGCAGCAAGATTCTCCTTTGAAATAGTTTTGTCATCGTTAAAAAGTGTGCCGTCCATATCTACGGCTAATAATTTCCTACTCATCAATAACCTCATTAGCCAGAATAGGAACAAAAGTCCTCTTTTTAAAGAAATCTATATCTGGCTCACTATGTTTTTTTGCCTCCCTGCAAAAAGTATCCTGTGCACCTACAGGCTTTTTTCCACGAGGCGGCTTTATTCTAACATAAGTAGAGTCATCTGTCATCTCATAGGCTTTTAGTGTATCGCTAAGCTGTACATCAAGAATATGTTTCACTTTTGCCTTTAACAAATCATCTTCCACAGGGAAAATTATTTCCACACGTCTGTCTAAATTACGTGGCATCCAGTCAGCAGAGCCCATATATATATCCTCTGCACCATTGTTATAAAAATAAAATATTCTGGCATGCTCAAGGTATGTTCCAACAATAGATGTAACCTGAATGTTCTCGCTAACCCCGGCTATACCCGTCTTTAAACAGCATATACCTCTTATAATTAATCTAATCTTAACACCAGCATTGCTTGCTTCATAAAGCTTTTCGATAATTTCTTTATCGCAAAGGGAATTCATCTTAGCTACAATAATTGCTTCTTTTCCCTCCTTGGCATGGCTGATTTCTCTATTGATTAAGCTTACAAATGTATTCCTTAACCAAAGCGGTGCCACAACAAGCTTGTTCCAGCTGGCTGGCTCTGAATATCCTGATAGCATATTAAATACAGCTGTTGCATCCTCTCCGTATGTTTCATTACAGGTGAACATACCACAATCTGTATATAGCTTTGCTGTGGAATCATTGTAATTTCCAGTTCCAAGATGCACGTATCTTCTGATTCCATCCTCTTCACGGCGTACAACAAGGGCTATCTTACAATGAGTCTTTAACCCTACAAGACCATATATTACATGCACACCTGCCTTTTCAAGCTTCTTTGCCCAGATAATATTGTTTTCCTCATCAAATCTGGCCTTAAGTTCTACAAGTACAGTTACCTGCTTTCCGTTTTCTGCAGCATGAGCAAGACTTGCAATAATAGGTGAATTACCACTGACTCTATACAAAGTCTGCTTAATAGCAAGCACCTGTGGGTCAAATGCAGCTTGCGCAATAAAATCAACAACAGGGTCAAAGGTTTCATAAGGATGATGTAACAAAATATCACCCTTTTTTATTTCATCAAAAATCTTTTCTCCTGGACGAAGTCTTGGATTTTCCTGCGGCTTAAATATAGGCTGCTTAAGATTAGCGTGGCCCTCAATTCCATATAATTTCATAAGGAAGGTTAAATCAATAGGACCCTTAATCTTGTAAATGTCTATCTCATTTACACCAAGGTTTTTCTTAAGAATGGTAAGAAGCTTTTTATTTATCGTTCCTTCTACCTCTAATCTGATTACTTCTCCCCACTGACGAGACTTAATCTGCTTTTCTATTTCAAGGAGCAAATCCTCTGCCCCTTCTTCATCTATAGAAAAATCAGCATTACGCATAATACGATAAGGAGAAGCTGCAACCACATTGTAGTTTAGGAATAGCTTATCCATATTTCTTTCTATTATCTGCTCTAAAAGAATGAAGCAATCCTGCTGCTTTTCATTAGATGGCAAGGATACAAATCTGGGAAGAACAGATGGCACCTGAACTGTGGCAAATTCCACATCATCATTGCTTCTATCTCCTAATGTGCTGCCCTTTTTCTTTTCGATTAAGGCGGCAATATTTAGAGACTTGTTTCTAATTAAAGGAAATGGTCTTGATGCATCAAAAGCCATAGGAGTGAGAACAGGATATACCTGACTCATAAAAAATGAATCAATATATTTTAACTGTTCTTCATTTAAATCCTCGTATTTGTCATAAATAATAATTCCATTTTCTTTAAGAATAGGATTTAGATGTTTGCCAAAAATATTGTACTGTAAATCCACAAGCTCTCTGGTCTTTTCGTTGATTGCAATAAGCTGCTCAGTAGGTGTCATGCCGGCAATATCAGGCTTTGTGTAGCCTGCATGCTCCATATCCTTTAGAGATGCAACTCTTACCATAAAAAACTCATCCAGGTTAGATGATGTGATGCTTACAAACTTTACCCTGTCAAGTATAGGCAGCTCCTTTACCATTGCTTCATTTAAAACTCTAAGCTCAAACTTAAGCCAGCTAAGCTCTCTATTGTCATAATATTTTGCATCTGAAAGATTTATTTTATTTTTCATATTCCCTCCTAAAGTATGCCATTTTCCTTAAGAACAGGTTTTATTGAAAATATATCCTCAAAATAATCTGCATTTTTCTTGAACAATCCCTTTTCCAAGGCAAGGGAGCTATTTGCTTCAATAGATATTACAAGATCTCTATCCTTTACTCGCATAGAAACGTTTTTTATCTTTTTCGTGTGAGAACGGTCCACGGCAATTGCTACCTTTAATAATGCAACTATCTTTATAATTATTAAAAAATATTACCTTGTAAATATA